>NZ_BBWH01000040.1 GCF_001463705.1 Aureimonas sp. AU12
GTCCTCATCACCTCCGGCCCGCAGAAGCACCGCCATTCCGTCGACATGGTGGAAGTCGCGCGCGAGGCCGAACGGCGTTAGCCGCCTCTTCACCATCGGGCTAGAAACGCCGGTTTCCTTAAGGAACATTCGCGATCGAGCTGTACGATCTCGCACGACCGAAGAGCGACCTGGCTGATGCGAATCGACGTTCCCACCCTCTACTATCTGGCGATCGGCACCCTGTCCGTCGCCGCCGCGATGACGCTCTGGGAGCGGCGGTCCTTTCCGGCGCGCACCCGGGAGCTCGATCTCTGGGCCGCCAGCTACAGCGTTCTGGCTCTCGGCTGCCTCGCCATGATGAACCGAACCAGCCTGCCGGCTCCGTTCGGCGCCGCCGTGACGAACCTCGTGATGGTCGCCGGCTACTGGCTACAGACCCTCGGCATTGCGCGTCTCGACGGCCGCGAGCGCCCCGGATGGGCGATCGGCGCCATCATGATGCTCGCCGCGCTCTGGGCGGTGCTGGGAACGTGGATCCCCGACATTCTCTGGCTGCATGTCGGAGCGGCGGCGGTCGCGCTGCCCTGCCTTTTCAGCGCCGCGCTGCTGTGGAGCAGCCCGGCGAGCGCCTCGCTGCGCTCGTGCCCCGTCGCCATCGCGATCTTCGCCGGCCATGGGCTGTTCTATGTCGCACGAGCGGTTCTCTTGCCCTTCGCGGTCGCCGCTTTCGGGCACGACGTCCTCGCCGTCGCGGCGATGGCCACGATGTTCGAGGGCGTCCTCTACTCCGTGGCGGCGCCGATGGTGCTGATGGCGCTGGTGCGGGAGGAGCGCGAGGGGCGCCTTCTCGAACTGTCGCAGACCGACTATCTCACCGGCCTCGCCAACCGCCGCGCCCTGTTTCGCAAGGCGGAACGGCTTCTGGCGCGCGGCGCACCCGCTTCCTTGCTCGTGTTCGACCTCGACCACTTCAAGACGATCAACGATCGCTACGGCCACCAGACCGGCGACGATGTGCTCAAGCTGTTCGCCGCTGTCGCCGAGGCGGAACTGCGACCCGTCGACGTGGTCGCGCGTCTGGGCGGCGAGGAATTCGCGGCTTTGCTGCCGGGCATCGGGCGCGACGAGGCCAAGGCGGTCGCGCGGCGAGTCTCGCAACGGTTTTCGTCGGCGGCCGGCGATTCCAAGGGTCTGAACCTCGCGGTTACCGCCAGCGTCGGCGTCGCGGAGTCGACCACCGGCACCGCGGACCTCGACACTCTCCTGGCTGCCGCGGACCGCGCGCTCTACCGGGCCAAGCATCTCGGCCGCAACCGGGTCGAACTTGAACCGGTTCTCATCGCCAAAGCGGCCTGAATCGCAAGCCGGGCCGCCGAAGGGCGACCCGTCTTGCGTCGAAGGTTCGACGTCTCAGACGACGCCTTCGGCCAGAGCGCTCTCGCTCGTCGCAGCGGCGAGTTCGACAACCTCCGCCTTCGCGCGGCGCGGCGTGAAGACCACGGTCGCCAGAGGTGGCAGGGTCACCGACAGCGAGAAGGACCGGCCATTGGCGTGGATCTCGTCGGCCTCGACGCCGCCCATGTTGCCGACGTTCGAGCCGGCATAGATCTCGGCGTCCGTGTTCAGTGCCTCCTCCCAGAACCCGCCATGCGGCACGCCGATGCGGTAGCCGTGATGGACGTTGGGCGTGAAGTTGCAGACCACGAGCGCCGCGCCGCCATGCTTGTCCTTGCGCAGGTAGGCGAGGATCGACTGATCGACGTTCGACGTGTCCACCCACTCGAAGCCCTGCGGGTCGCAATCGTTTTCATAGAGCGCGGGAACGCCGCGATAGAGCGTGTTGAGATCGCGCACGAGGCGTTGCACGCCCTTGTGCTCGGGGTGATCGAGCAGGTGCCAGTCGAGGGACTGGTCGTGGTTCCACTCTGCGGCCTGCCCGAACTCGCCGCCCATGAAGAGCAGCTTCTTGCCGGGATGGGTCCACATGAAGCCGTAGTAGCAACGAAGGTTGGCGAACTTCTGCCACCAGTCGCCCGGCATCTTGCCGAGGATCGAGCCCTTTCCGTAGACGACCTCGTCGTGGCTCAGCGGCAGGATGAAGTTCTCGGAATAGGCATAGACCATTCCGAACGTCATGTGGTGCAGGTGGTATTTCCGATTGATCGGGTCCTCCTGCATGAAATGTAGCGTGTCGTGCATCCAGCCCATGTTCCACTTGAAGTGGAATCCGAGGCCCCCGGCATAGGTCGGGCGCGAGACGTTCGGGAAGGACGTCGATTCCTCGGCATGGGTCGTGGCATTGGGAAACTGCGAGCCGACCTGCTCGTTCGTCTCCTTCAGGAAGGCCATCGCCTCCAAGTTCTCGCGCCCGCCATGGATGTTGGGCTCCCATTCGCCATGGTTTCGCGAATAGTCGAGATAGAGCATAGAAGCCACGGCATCGACGCGCAGACCGTCGACGTGGAACCGGTCGAGCCAGTAGAGGCCGTTGGCGACGAGGTAGTTCTTCACCTCGGTCCGCCCATAGTCGTAGATCAGCGTGTTCCAGTCCTTGTGGAAGCCGCGGCGCGGATCGGCATGCTCGTAGAGCGGCGTCCCGTCAAAGCGGCCGAGCCCGTGGACGTCGGTCGGGAAGTGGCCCGGCACCCAGTCGAGGAGCACGCCGATATCGGCCTGGTGCAGCGCGTCGACCAGACGCGCGAACCCGTCCGGCGTGCCGTAGCGCGCGGTCGGGGCGAAGAGCCCGATCGGCTGATAGCCCCAGGATCCGTAGAACGGATGCTCGGACACCGGCATGAGTTCGACATGGGTGAAGCCCATCTCATGGACATAAGCGACGAGTTCGCGCGCCAGCGCGTCGTAGTCGAGGAAGCTGTCGCCGTCGCCGCGCTTCCAGGAACCCAGATGCATCTCGTAGACCGAAACGGGCTTCGAAGCGTCCTGCCAGTCGGCGGGCTTGGCGCGGAAGGCGGCGTCCTGCCAGTCGTGCTCGACCAGACCATCGACGATCGAGGCCGTGGACGGCGCGAGTTCCTGCCGGAAGCCGGCGGGATCGGCCTTGAGCGGCAGGATCTCGCCGTGCGGACCGATGATCTCGAACTTGTAGACCTCGCCGCGCGGCAGCGAGGGCACGAAAAGCTCGAAGACGCCGGCCTCGATGCGCTTGCGCATCACGTGACGACGGCCGTCCCAGGCATTGAAGTTGCCGACCACGGCGACGCGGCGCGCGTCGGGCGCCCAGACCGCGAAGGCGACGCCCGCGACCCCGTCCATCTCGCGCGGATGGGCGCCAAGCTTCTCGTAGAGCCGGTAATGCGTGCCCTCGGCCATCAGGTAGGCGTCGAGGTCGGAGATGATCGGACCGAAGCGGTAGGTGTCCTCCTCTTCCCAGGTCACGTCGCCATGGGAGAAGCGGAAGCGATGAACGGGCATGTCACCGGCGATGAAACCGGAGAAGAGGCCTTCGGCGCCACCAGGCTCCAGCGTGCCGAGCACGGCGCCCTTCGCGTCGATCACCTCGGCGCGATCCGCACCGGGACGGAACGCGCGGACGATCGATCCGCCGTCCGCACGGTGCCGGCCGAGAACGCCGAACGGGTTCTCGTGCCGGCCGCCACTGAGCGCCGCCGCCTCGTCCCCGTGCAGCCGGTGATCGACGGAAGCGATGGAGGGTGTCTGGCTCATGCGAGGACCTGTCGTTTCTGGAGGAGGGAGACGATGCCCCGGAGCGGGATCGACAGCCATGCCGGCCGCATCGCAGCCTCGTAGCGCAGTTCGTAGAACGCCTTCTGGAGGAGGAAGAGATCCAGAAGCGCCGAGTTCCCCTCGTCCGACAGATCGACGCCCGATGCCGCTTCCCAGGCGGCGAGGAAGCCGGCGCTGGTCGTCTCGCGCCAGCTTTCCGCCATCTCGCGGATGCGCGTCAGCGTCGCCTCGTCGGCGGGGCCGACCTTGTCGCGCGCGGCGAAGGCGGCATAGTCGTAGGAGCGCAGCATGCCCGCGACGTCGCGCAACGGCGAGGTCTTGGCGCGGCGCTCCTCCAACGGACGGCCCGGCTCACCCTCGAAGTCGAGGATCACCACGTCGTTGCGCGACACCAGAACCTGGCCGAGATGATAGTCGCCGTGGATGCGCGTGCGCTGTCTCGACGGTTTGGTGGCCGCGAACCCGTCGAACCAGCGGTCGATCGCCTCGCCCGCCCCGGTCAGCGCGGCGATGTCGTCCGCGAGCAGGGGATCGACGCCGGCCCCGACCTGACGCAGGACGTTGAGCGCGGCGGCGGCTTCCGATTTCGCCTCGGCAACGATCGCGTTCAGCGAGGCCGCATCGAAGCCCTCGGGATCGAAGTCGGCATCGCCGGTGACGGTGGCGAGCGCGGCATGCATTTCGCCCGTGCGCCGGCCGATCGTCTCGCCGGGATCGAACTGCAGGATGAGCAACGGATCGAGCGTGGCGCCCTCCTCCGCCGGCTCGGCGGTCGCCGACCCCTCGCCATAGGCGTTGTCGCGAAGGTGGCGGGCAAGCGACTCGGTGACGCGGGTCCACGCATCGCCCTGATTCTCGATGCGCTCGAAGAGCGCCGCCACCGCCGAGCGGCTGCCATCGGCGCGGTGCAGTTCCATGGAGCCCAGCAGCGCGGGCGCGGCCTCGAAGCTCGTCTTCTCGGTCAGGAACTTGGTGACCTCAAGTTCGGGCTGCGTGCCGTCGCGCAGCTGCCGGTAGAACTTGAGGATGCCGGCGGTGCCGATCGTGATCGAGGTGTTCGACTGCTCGCCGCTCAGCGGCGAGATCTCCTCCACCGGCACCGCGGCTGCGGCCGCCAGCGCCTCGGCCCGGGCCGACGAGCGTTCCACCACGATCCGCTGGTCGCCGAAGTCGAGCGTTTCGCCCTTGGCGATGAGATCGACCATCAGCTTGTCGAACTCAGGATCGCGGGCGGCATCCATCACGGCGCCGATCTGCGAACCCAGCCGGATCTTGGCAAGCGTGAAGGGCAGCGTCGGCGCGGTCGAGTGCAGATGCTCCTCGCCCCACTTGGCCGCGAGCGGCAGGAAGTAGCGCTGTTCGCCGCTGGCGGTGCGGATGATCGTCTCGCCGAGAAGATGCTTGCGCGAGTTCGGCGTCGGGCCGCCGACGATCTGGTAGCTGGCGCCCTGCGGCATGTCGTTCTTGCCCGCGAACCAGCGCTGGCGTCCAACGAAGGACGGCAACACCGCCTCGATCTCGCGGCGGTTGCGGCCGGGAATCGTGTCCTTCAGGTCGCCGGTGATGACGAGCGTCGAGAATTCCGGCAGCGGCTGCGGAATGTTGGCGCGCTCGCGCACCGTGTCTTCCGTGCCCAGCGAGAACCAGAAGAAGCCGTAGGCCTGGAGCGAAAGATTGTAGGGGTTGGTGCCGATCGTCGGGAAGGCCGACAGGCCCAGCATCTCCACCGGCACCGCGCCGGCGAAGGCCGAAAGATCGAGTTCCACCGCCTGCGCCGAGGCCGAGAGATTGGCGATGCAGAGGATGCGCTCACCCTCGTATTCGCGCAGATAAGCAAGGATCTTGCGGTTCGAGGGATAGAGGAACGAGATCGTGCCGCGCCCGAAGGTTTCGCGGGTGGCGCGCACCTGCACCAGACGCCGCATCCAGGCGAGATACGAGGCCGGATTGGCCGACTGCGCCTCGACGTTGATCGCCTGGAAACCGTAGATCGGATCTTGGATCGAGGGCAGGTAGAGACGCTGCGGATCGGCGCGCGAGAAGCCGCCGTTGCGGTCGGCCGACCACTGCATGGGCGTGCGCACGCCGTCGCGGTCGCCGAGATAGATGTTGTCGCCCATGCCGATCTCGTCGCCGTAATAGACGACGGGCGTACCGGGCATCGACATCAGAAGCGCGTTCAGAAGCTCGACCTTGCGGCGGTCGTTGCCCATCAGCGGGGCGAGACGCCGGCGGATGCCGAGATTGATGCGGGCGCGCTTGTCGGCCGCATAGGTCGACCAGAGATAGTCGCGCTCCTCGGCCGTCACCATTTCGAGCGTCAGCTCGTCATGGTTGCGCAGGAAGATCGCCCACTGGCAGTTGGCGGGAATGTCCGGCGTCTGGCGCAGGATGTCGGTGATCGGATGCCGGTCCTCCTGCGCCAGCGCCATGTACATGCGCGGCATCAGCGGGAAGTGGAACGCCATGTGGCATTCGTCGCCCTCGCCGAAATAGGGGCGCGTGTCCTCCGGCCACTGGTTGGCCTCTGCGAGCAGCATCCGGTCGGGATAGTGCGCATCGATCTCGGCACGGATCGTCTTGAGGACGTCGTGCGTCTCCTTCAGATTCTCGTTGTTCGTGCCCTCGCGCTCGATGAGATAGGGAATCGCGTCGAGCCGCAGCCCGTCGACGCCCTTGTCGAGCCAGAAGCGCATCGTCTTCAGGACTTCGTCCATCACCTTTGGATTGTCGAAGTTGAGGTCGGGCTGGTGCGAATAGAACCGATGCCAGAAATACTGGCCGGCCACAGGATCCCACGTCCAGTTCGACGTCTCGGTGTCGAGGAAGATGATGCGGGTGAGATCGTAGCCCTTGTCGTCGTCGGCCCAGACGTAGAAGTCGCGCTCCGGCGAGCCCTTCGGCGCGACGCGGGCCGCCTGGAACCAGGGATGCTGGTCCGACGTGTGGTTGATGACGAGTTCGGTGATGATGCGAAGGCCGCGCTTGTGAGCCTCGTCCACCAGCCGCTCGAAATCCTCCATCGTGCCGAAGTTCGGGTTGATCGATTCGTAGTCGGAGATGTCGTAGCCGTCGTCGCGCAGCGGCGAGGGGTAGAACGGCATGATCCAGATCGCGGTGACGCCGAGTTCCTTCACGTAGTCGAGCTTCGACAGGAGGCCGGCGAAGTCGCCGATCCCGTCACCGTTCGAGTCCATGAAGGTCTTGACGTGCAGCTGATAGATGATCGCGTCCTTGTACCAGTCCGGCGCCTCGCGGTTGGGACCGCCGGTCGGCTCGCTGGACTGGATGGAAACCTGTTCGTTCATGATCGTCTCTTTCGCGTCGAGGATCCCCTGCGGGGACCGGGCGAAGCTTGTGTCGAGGGATTGTCGAGGCCCGAGGCGGCTCAAGCCGAAATGCGGAACACGGCGTAGGGCACGGTGTCCGGCTCGAACCACCAATGCTGGACCTTGCCGGCCCAGACGAACTGGCGGCCGGACACGAGATCCTCAACCTTCACCGTGCCGGTGTCGGGCAGGCCCAGTTCCCAGAGCGGCACCTCGAAATGCCCACCCTGTGGATTGTGCGGGTCGAGCGACACCATGACGAGGATGTAGGAAGAGAGGTCTGCCGTCCGCTTGGCGTAGTAGAGGACGTTGTCGTTCCAGAACTCGAAGAACTTCAGATTGCGGAAGTCGCGCAGCGCCGGCTCGGAGCGGCGGATGCGGTTGAAGAAGGCGATGTCGTCGCGGATATTGCCCTCGCGCTTCCAGTCGAAGGCGCGGATCTCGTACTTCTCGGAATCCTTGTACTCTTCCTTGCCGGTAACGAGCGGCTCGCTCTCGCAGAGTTCGAACCCGGAATAGACGCCGTAATTACCCGCCAGCGTCGCCGCCAGCGCGAGGCGCAGGCGGAAGCCGGCGCGCCCGCTCGTGTGCAGGAAGAGCGGGTTGATGTCGGGCGTGTTGACGAAGAAGTTCGGGCGCATGAACTCGCCGCACTCCTCCTTCGTCAGCTCCTCCAGATACTGGCGCAGCTCCCATTTCACGTTGCGCCACGTGAAGTAGGAATAGGACTGGTTGTAGCCGACCTTGGCGAGCCGCTTCATCAGCTTGGGTCGGGTGAAGGCTTCGGCGAGGAAGATCGCGCCGGGATCCACAGTGCGCACTTCCGCGATCATCCACTCCCAGAACGGGAAGGGCTTGGTGTGCGGATTGTCGACGCGGAAGATGCGCACGCCCTTGGCGAGCCAGAACAGGACGATGTCGCGCAGCTCCACCCAGAGCGAGGGGATCGCCCCGTCGCGGTAGAAGTCGACGTTGACGATATCCTGATACTTTTTCGGCGGGTTCTCGGCATATTTGATCGTGCCGTCCGGCCGCCAGTCGAACCAGTTCGGGTGCTGCTTGATCCAGGGGTGATCGGGCGAGCACTGGATGGCGAAGTCGATGGCGATCTCCAGCCCGTGGTCGGCGGCGCGCGTCACCAGCCGCTGGAAGTCGGCGAACGAGCCCAGTTCGGGATGCAGGTCTTTATGGCCGCCCTCCACCGAGCCGATCGCGTAGGGGCTGCCGGGCTCGCCCGCGACCGCGGTCACCGAGTTGTTCTTGCCCTTGCGGTTGGACTGGCCGATCGGGTGGATCGGCGGGAAATAGAGGACGTCGAAGCCCATCTCCTGGATGTCGGGCAGGCGCGCGATCACGTCGTCGAACGTGCCGTGGCGATTGACGTCGCCCGACTGCGAGCGCGGCACCAGTTCGTACCAGGCCGAGAAGGCCGCCGCCTCGCGATCGACCCAGACGGGAACCTCGATCTCGAAGCGCGACAGATTCTCGCGGACGCCGACATCGCGCAGGAGGTCGATCGTCGCCTTCTCCTCGAAGGCCGCGTAGAGGCCTGCCGCATCGCCCTTCGATGCCAGCTTCTCGATCCGGGTGCGCAGGGCTTTCAGGGCCTTGCCCTGATCCTTCGTGCCGCGACCGCTCTCGCCGGCCTTTTCGAGGAGCGTCGCGCCCTCGCGCAGTTCGAGCGCGATGTCGACGCCCGCGTCGCGCTTCTTCTTCGTGTCGCTCGCCCAAGTCGCGAACGTGTCGCGCCAGGCGATGATGGAATAGCGGTAGGGGCCGGGGCGCGCGAAGGCGACGGTCGCCGTCCAGCGGTCGTTCGTCAGGTAGGCGAAGGGTGTTTCCTGCCACGCCTCTTCACCCGCGCCGCGCGTGATCAGTGCTGCGGCGATGATCTCGTGGCCATCTGTGAAGATGTCGGCCTCGACGGTCAGCGGCTCGTTCTCGGACCGTTTCACGGCGAAACGCCCGCCGTCGATCATCGGGGCGACGCCTTCGATGGCGACGCGGTTGGCGGCGAGCTGGCGCAGGCTCTTCAGCGAAGCCTCGGACACGGCGGGGGTACCGGCCAAGTCGCGCTTCTTCGGCTTGGTCGCGGCGGCTTCGGAGTGGGCCATGGGCGAACCTTCTTCGATCATCGAGACAAGTGGCGAGACGGGGAGCCCCGAACGGGACATGTCCGGCAGGCTTAAGGAATAGGGGCCGGCATCGCTTTATCCAGTCGGCGGGCTCGGGTTTCGAACCTGCCGACCGTTCGCGACCCGCGCGGCCCGATCGCGATCAGCGGGGCTGGGCGGAAACGACCTGTCGCTGCTCACCCAGATGCTCGTTGCCGAGCGTGACGATGTCGCCGTCCTTGAGGAAGACCGGAGGCTTCATGCCGGCGCCGACACCGGCCGGGGTGCCGGTGGTGATGATGTCGCCGGGCTCCAGCGCCATGAACTCGGAAACGTAGGCGACGATGGTCTTCACGTCGAAGATCATGTTCGCGGTGGTGCCCTGCTGCATCCGGCGACCGTTCACGTCGAGCCAGAGATCGAGGTTCTGCACGTCGGCGATGAAATCCGCTGTCACCAGCCAAGGGCCGAGCGGACCGAAGCCCGGCGCGCTCTTGCCCTTCAGCCACTGGCCGCCGCGCTCTTTCTGCCAGGAGCGCTCGGAGACGTCGTGGCAGAGCGAGAAGCCGGCGACATGATCCATCGCCGTTTCCTTCGAGACCTGCCAGCAGCGCTCACCGATGACGATGGCGATCTCGACTTCCCAGTCGAGCTGCGTCGAGCCATGGGGGATGACGATGCCGTCGCGCGGGCCGGCGATCGAGCTCGTCGCCTTCGAGAAGAGCACGGGCTCCTTCGGCGGCTCGGCGCCGGTCTCTCTCGCATGATCCTCGTAGTTGAGGCCGACCGCGATGAAGTTGCGCGTGCCGCCGACGGGCGCGCCGAGGCGCTGGTTGGGATCTGTCTTCGGCAGGCTCTTGGGGTCGAGCGCGCGCAGCTTGTCGAGGCCGGCTCGCGACAGGACGGCACCGGCAATGTCGTCGATTTCGCCGGAGAGGTCGCGCAGGCGGAACTCGTCGTCGATCAATCCCGGCTTTTCAGCCCCCGGTTCGCCAAAACGCACAAGCCGCATCGTCTGCCCTCCCCCGCGCGGCGGCCCCCATGACGCACCTGCACATCGGAGGAATAAGCCGGGGCAGCGAAGCTTCGTTCCGTCATGACGCGCCTTTTTGACGCGGAACACGGGCTCGAACGGGGCCCATCAGGCCGCCTGCACGCTCTCGACCTCGGGCGCACTCGCTCCCGTGAAGTCACCGCCTACGCTTGTCGGCGCGTGGGCGGGAGACGGCAGGTCAATGCCGCCCATGCCCCGCGCATGGACCTTGCGCCCGCTCGCATAGGTCGAGACCACGCAGCGATCGTCGCCCATCGTCATCAGCACGAAGAGTTCCTCCTCCAGCGTTTCGACGCGCTCCATGCGCTGGCGCAGCGCGGGGGTCGCATGGGTGTCGAGCACCACGAAATCGGCCTCGAAGCGCGGCGCGACCTGCCCGATCCGGTCGCCGTAGCCGATGGCCTCGGCATTGCCGGCCGTCATCATGTAGAAGGCCGCGTGACCCGGCAGCGCCTGCTGGCGCAGCGCCAGGACCTTGTAGCCCTCGGCGGCCGTGGTCAGCATCGAATAGGACGTCCCGCCGCCGATATCGGTGGCGATCCCCGTGCGAAGACCGGCCTTCAGCGCCGCGTCGCGGTCGAACAGACCTGAGCCGAGGAAGAGGTTGGAGGTCGGGCAGAACACCGCCGTCGCGCCCGCCTCGGCCAGGGCGCCGCGCTCGCGCTCCGACAGGTGGATGCAGTGGCCGAACAGCGCCTTGCGCCGCACCAGCCCGTAACGCTCGTAGACGTGCGTGTAGTCCTTCGACCAGGGAAACAGCTCGGCGACGAAAGCGATCTCGCCGGCATTCTCGGAGAGATGCGTCTGGATGTGCATCGCCGGATACTCGGCGGCGAGCGCCTGCGTCGCTTCCAGCTGCGCTTCGCTCGATGTCGGTGCGAAGCGCGGCGAGATCGCGTAGGCGAGCCGGCCGTTGCCATGCCAGCGGGCGATGAGATCCTTCGATTCGTCGTAGCCCCGGCGCGGCGTGTCGAGCAGCGCCTCGGGAGCGTGGCGGTCCATCATCACCTTGCCCGCGACCATCCGCAGGCCCATCCGCTGGCTTTCCGTGAAGAAGCTCTCCACCGATTGCGGATGCGAGGTGCAGAAGGCGACCGCCGTGGTCGTGCCGTTGCGCAGCAGCTCGTGCAAGAGAAAGCGCGAAGCGGCGTCGGCCACCGCGGGGTCGCCGTATCGCGTCTCTTCGGGGAAGGTGTAGCGCGCCAGCCATTCCATCAGCTCGGTGCCGTAGGAGCCGATCACCTGCGTCTGCGGCAGGTGCAGATGCGGGTCGATGAAGCCGGCGGTGAGGAGGAAGGGCCGGTAGTCGGCGACCGTCAGGTCTACGGCGAGGTCCGGCAGAAGGGCATGCGCCTCGCCGACCGCTTCGATCAGGCCGTCGCGCACGATCACGAGCCCGTCCTCGATATAGCGGTGCGAGCCGCCCTCGCCGGCGCTGAGCGGATGGGCGTGGTAGGTGAGGACGCGCGCGCGGATCGCCAGCGTGCCGCCGGCTTCGGTCGATGATGAGGTCATGGCGTGGACTCTAGCGGGAAGCGGTCAGGGACGGTAGACGGCATCGCCGGAGCGGATCCAGCGCGCCAGCGCCAGCCGCTCGGCCGGCTCCAGCCCGGTGAGGTTGCCGGGCGGCATGGCGTGCGAGCGCACCGCCTGCCGGTCGATGAGCGCGGCGTTGAGAACGATGTCGCGGCCGGTTTCGAGCAGCACCGCCTTCGGCGCATGGGCGATGCCGGGCCAGAGCGGCTGGCGGGCATGGCACATGGAGCAGCGCGACTGGACGATCGAGGACGCTTCTGCGAACAGCGCGGAGCGCGCCAGCGCCAGCTGCGGATCGGCAGGGAAGTCGAGGCTTTCGGTGGCGGCGGCCGTGGCCGGCTCGGAACCCGGCACCGCGCGCCAGCCCGGCGCGCCCGACAGCGTGATGACGGCGGCAAACAGCAGGCCGGCCACCAGCCAGCACCACCAGAGCTGGCGCCCGGTCTTGTGCATCGTGTTGAAGAAATGGCGCACGAAGGCACCGATGAGGAGCACCAGCCCGGCGATCGCCCAGTTCCATTGCGTCGCGAAGGCCAGCGGATAGTGGTTCGAGAGCATGAGGAAGATGACGGGAAGCGTCAGGTAGTTGTTGTGCAGCGAACGCTGCTTGGCGGCCGCGCCGAGGCGCGGGTCGGGCGTGCGTCCGGCCTTGAGGTCGGCCACCACGATCTTCTGGTTGGGAATGATGAGCATGGCGACGTTGGCGCTCATGATCGTCGCGATCATCGCGCCGGTGTGCAGCATCGCGCCGCGCCCTGAGAAGAGTTGGCTGAAGACGAAGCTCGCGGCGACGACATAGAGGAAGAGCACGCCGAGCAGCGCCGAATCGTTGCCCTTCAGCGGCGACTTGCAGATGGCGTCGTAGACCACCCAGCCGAGCGCCAGGCCCGCGACGCCGATCAGCACCGCGCCCCAGGCCGGCAGGTCCGCGACGGACGGGTCGATCAGGTAGAGATCGGCGCCGAGATAATAGACGAGGAAGAGAAGCGCGGCGCCCGAGAGCCAGGTGGAATAGGCCTCCCACTTGAACCAGGTGAGGTCCTCCGGCATGTGCGGCGGGGCGACCATGTATTTCTGGATGTGGTAGAAGCCGCCGCCATGCACCTGCCAGGCTTCGCCGCCGACGCCCACCAGAGGCGTGCCGTGCGGCTTGCGGAGCCCGAGATCGAGGGCGATGAAGTAGAAGGACGATCCGATCCAGGCGATCGCGGTGATGACGTGCACCCAGCGCACGCCGAATTGCAGCCACTCGGAAAAATAGGTCCACATGGGAGTGCTCCGAAGCGCCGCCCCCTTGTCGCGGAACGCTTAGCCGTTGATCCGATGCGCCTTCGATGGCCCTCCGCCGTTCAGGAGACGGTGGGGAGGGCAGGCTGTTCCGGGAGTGCGTCCGGCGACCATCGGTTCGCCGCACGTGCTCCCAGTCTTCGTCGTGTTCGCCGTGCCCGCCGAAGAGGCGACTGCGCTCCGCGGCGGACACTGATCCAGAAGCGCCGCGGAGGCGGCGATCCCATGCCGGCGGCAGCGGCCGTCGTGAGGACGGCCACGCCGTATCACGGGATCGCGGCCGATCCGTACCCGAAGAGGGGTCCTCCCCCTCCGCTTCGTCATCCCGGCCCCCGAGCCGGGATCCATGCCGCCGGCGCCGTTGTCAACCGAACCGGTGCCGGACCGGAAAGGTCTCGGCATGGATCCCGGGTCAGGCCCGGGATGACGAGAGAGGGGGCAGAGGCCGCTCGCCTGACGCGAGACGGTTGTTGCCGGAGCCCTGCTCCCTGCCGACGCCGGCTGATCGATCGGTGCCGACAGACGACCGGCGAGACGCTTATCCGCCGATCGCCTGCCGGCCGCTAGAAACTGCTCGCCGCCCGCCGCCGAAGCCAACCGCCGGAAGTTGGAAGCCGGAGCCGCCGGAAGCCGACTAGTTCCGCACGCCTTCCACGTACCAGTCCATCTTCAGGAGGTCCGCGTCGGGGATGACGGCGCCGGCCGCCACCTTCTCGGCGCCGGCCTGATCCTTGATCGGACCGGTGAAGACGCTGTAGGTGCCCGCCGTCGTCTCGTCGACCACCTTCTGCGCAGCGGCCTTCACGTCGGCCGGCATCTTGTCGTTGAAGGGGGACATCTTGACCTCGCCCTCCTTCATGCCGAGCCAGACGTCGTCCTGTTTCCAGGAGCCGCCGGCCACCGCCTCGACGCGGCTGACATAATAGGGACCCCAATTGTCGACGATCGCGGTCATGTGGGCGTTCGGCGCGAAGCTCTGCATGTCCCAGGCCTGGCCGAAGGCGATGGCGCCGCGCTTCTCGGCCTCCTGCAGGGGGCCGGGCGAGTCCGTGTGCTGGGTGATGACGTCGGCGCCCTGGTCGAGCAGCGCCGAGGTCGCCTGCGCCTCCTTGGCCGGGTCGTACCAGGAGTTGACCCAGACGACCTGCGTCTCGAAGGCCGGGTTCACCTTGCGCGCGGCGAGCGTGAAGGCGTTGATGCCCATCACCACTTCTGGGATCGGGAAGGAGGCGACGTAGCCGGCCTTGCCGGACTTCGACATGTGGCCGGCGATGGTGCCGAGCACGGCGCGGCCCTCGTAGAAGCGGGCGTTGTAGATGCCCATGTTGGGGGCCGTCTGGTAGCCGGTGGCGTGCTCGAACTTCACCTTCGGGAACTGCTTGGCGACCTTCAGCGTCGGGTTCATGAAGCCGAAGGAGGTGGCGAAGATGATGTCGTTGCCGTCCTGCGCGAGCTTGCGGATGACGCGCTCGGCGTCCGGCCCCTCGGCGACGTTCTCGACGAAGGTGGTGACGACCTTGTCGCCGAGCGTCTCGGCGAGGAACTTGCGGCCCTGGTCGTGGGCGAAGGAGTAGCCGAAGTCGCCGACCGGACCGACATAAACGAAGGCGGCCTTGACCGGACGGTCGAGCGCCTGCGCGAAGGCCGGATGGCCGAAGGGCGTCGACGCCAGGATGGCGCCGCCGGCGATCGCGGCAGCTCCGAGGAGAAGGCGGCGGCGGGTGATCTCGATCATTGATGGCTCCTTGAACGACAGAACGGGGATCAGGCGGTGGCGCGGAAGGGCTTGCCGAGGCAGGCCGGCGCCGCCGACCTCGTGCGGGTGCGCCCGGAGATGAGGGCGAGCACGAGGATCGTCGCGAGATAGGGAAGAGCGGTGAGGAACTCGGGCGCCAGGAAGGACCAGCCGGCGGCCTTGGCCTGCAGTTCCAGCGTGATGACGGCGCCGAAGAGATAGGCGCCGGCGAGAAGCCGGCCGGGCCGCCACGAGGCGAAGACGACGAGCGCGATGGCGATCCAGCCGCGCCCAGCCGTCAGCCGTTCGGCCCACATCGGCGTCAGCACCAGCGAATAGAACGAGCCGCCGAGACCGGCCATCGCGCCGCCGAAGAGAACGGCGAGATAGCGCACCTTGAGCACGGGATAGCCGATCGAATGAGCGGAGGCGTCGTTTTCGCCGACCGCGCGCAGGATCAGCCCGGCCCTGGAATGCTTGAGGAACCACCAGACCCCGAACGTCAGCAGCAGCGAGGCGTAGACGATCGGCGAATAGCCGAAGAGGACGCGCCAGAGCGGATCGCTCGCCAGTGCGGCCGGAAAGATCGAGGTGAAGCCGGGCGTGGTGATCCCGACGAAGGAGGCGCCGGCCAGCGCCGAGACGCCGGTACCGAAGATCGTCAGCGCC
The DNA here is from genome assembly GCF_001463705.1 of Aureimonas sp. AU12. Classification (GTDB taxonomy): domain Bacteria; phylum Pseudomonadota; class Alphaproteobacteria; order Rhizobiales; family Rhizobiaceae; genus Aureimonas. Next base: position 15,412 of record NZ_BBWH01000040.1, read on the forward strand.
AGCCCCGTCGCCACCTGATTGGCCGTCAGCGTCAGCGTCAGGTAGCCGAAGATCAACGACGAGGCAGCCGCCGCCGCCATGGCGGCCATGGCGCCGAGCGCGGGAATGCCTGTCGTGACCGAGACCACGAAGGCGGTGACGGCGCCGATGAGCATCATGCCCTCGACGCCGAGATTGAGGACGCCCGACTTCTCCACCACGAGCTCGCCGAGCGCGGCGATGAGGATGGGCGTCGCGGCGGTGACGATCGCGACGATCACGGCGACGGTGAATTCCGGGCTCATGCCGTCGCCTCGCCGACTTTATGGGCGGGAACGGTCGGCGGCCCATAGGGAACCAACGGCGAGGCCAAGGCCGGACGCCCGCCGGCCCGAAGCCGGTAGCGCACAAGGATGTCCACCGCGAGCAGGAAGAACAACATCATCGCCTGAAAGACGCCGATGGCGGCAGCGGGCAGGCCGATCGTCGTCTGCGCGCTCTCGCCGCCGACATAGGTCAGCGCCAGCACCAGTGCGGCGAGTACGATGCCGAGCGGATGCAGGCGGCCGAGAAAGGCGACGATGATCGCGGTGAAGCCGTAGCCGGTCGGGAAGGACGGCACCATCTGGCCGAACGGTCCGGCCGCCTCGAAGATGCCGGCGAGCCCCGCGCAGGCGCCGCCGAAGAGCAGCACCATCCAGACGACGCGGTTTTCCTGGAAGCCGCCATAGCGCGCCGCCTGCGGGCTGAGGCCGACGACCCGCACCTGAAACCCCGCAACCGTGCGCGCCACGAGGAACCAGGCGGCGAGCGCCAGCGTGAGCGCCACGGGAATGCCGAGATGGATCAGCGTTTCCGGCACCACGATTGGCAGGGTCTGCGACATCGTGAACATGGCGGTCTGCGGGAAGTTGAAGCCGGCCGGATCCTTCCAGGGACCGCGCATCAGATAGTAGAGCGTCTGGATCGCGACGTAGTTGAGCATCAGGCTGGAAAGGATCTCGGAGACCCCGAGCCGCGTGCGCAGGATGGCGGGGATCGCGGCCCAGGCCATGCCGCCGACAACGCCGGCGGCGATCATCGCGGGCAGGATCCAGACGCCCTCGCCGCCCATCGTCAGGAGCGCGATGCCGGTGCCCGCCAAGCCGCCGAAGACGTATTGCCCCTCGGCGCCGATGTTCCAGACATTGGCGCGAAAGCCGACAGACAGGCCGACGGCGATGATCGCCAGCGGCGCGGCCTTCACGAGAAGATCCTGCCAGCGATACCAGTCGAAGAGTGGGGTGACGAAGATCTCGCGCACCGCGCCGAACCCGTCGTAACCAAGGAGGGTGAAGACCACGGCGCCGACCACCAGCGTCAGCACGACGGCGAGAACCGGCGTCGCGAAGAGCATCGCGCGGCTGGGCTCGCGCCTGGGCTCGAAACGCCAAGCCATCAGGCCGCAACCTCGTGCGGTGCGTCGCCGTGGACCCCGCCCATCAGCAGCCCCACGCGCTCGATCGAGATGCCTTGCACGTCCATCGCTTCCGACAGGCGGCCCTCGTTGATGACGGCGATGCGGTCGCACAGGTCGAGGAGTTCGTCGAGATCCTGGCTGACCACGACGATCGCCGCGCCGCGCGCAGCGAGATCGATCATCGCCTGCCGGATGAAGCCGGCGGCACCGGCATCGACGCCCCAGGTCGGCTGCGAGACGACGAGGACGCTCGGCTCCTGTCCGATCTCGCGGCCCATGATGAACTTCTGCAGGTTGCCGCCCGACAGGCTGCCGGCGGTGGCCTTCGGGCCCGTCGCCTTGACGGAAAAGGCGGAGATGACGCTCTCGGCGTAACGGCGAGCGGCGCCGAGGCGGATCAGCCCGCCCGAAGCCAAGCCCTTGCGAGCACGGGCCGAGAGGATCGCGTTCTCGGCGAGCGAGAGCGCCGGCACGGCGGCGTGGCCGTTGCGCTCCTCGGGCACGCAGGCGAGCCCGAGCCGTCGCCGGGCGGAGACGCCGAGACGCTCCACCGCGTGTCCCTCGATCGCGATGCGGCCCGAGACCCCGGCGGTCTTCTCGCCCGAGAGCACCGTCAGCAGCTCGTTCTGCCCGTTGCCGGCAACGCCCGCAATACCGAAGATCTCGCCCGAGCGCACCGAGAAGGCGACATCGCGAAGGCTGGTGCCGAAGGGCGGCTCGCCCGCGGCCGACAGGGCCGCCACCGCGAAACGCTCGCCGCCATGGGCGCCGCCGGCCTTGTGCGACAGGTCCTTTAGCGAACCGCCGATCATCCGTTCGGCCATCGAGCGAGCCGTCTCGGCGGCGGGGTCGCAGGTGCCAACGAGCCGGCCGCCGCGCAGGATCGTGGCGGTGGAGCACAGGGCTTTGATCTCGCCGAGCTTGTGCGAGATGTAGAGGATGGAGCAGCCGTCGGCGGCAAGTTTGCGCAGGACGGCGAAGAGCCCGTCCACTTCCTGCGGCGTCAGCACTGAGGTCGGCTCGTCCATGATCAGGAGCTTCGGGCGACCGAGCAGCGCGCGCACGATCTCGATGCGCTGGCGCTCGCCGACCGAGAGCGTGTGCACCTCGCGATGCGGGTCGAGCACGAGGTCGTACTGGGTCATCACCTCGCGGATGCGCGCCTCCAGCTCGCGCCGGGGCGGCGGCTCGTCCATGCCGAGCGCGATGTTCTCGAGCACCGTCATCGCCTCGAACAGGCAGAAGTGCTGGAACACCATGGCGATGCCGAGCGCGCGCGCCTCGCGCGGCGAGCCGATGCGCACGGGCGCGCCGTCGAAGCGGATCTCGCCCTCGTCGGCCGACTGCACGCCGTAGATGATCTTCACCAGCGTCGACTTGCCGGCCCCGTTCTCGCCGAGCAGCGCATGAATGCGGCCGGGCTCGACGGAGAACGAGATGTCGTCGTTGGCGACGACGCCCGGAAAGCGCTTTCCGACATGGAGAAGTTCAAGACGTGGCGGCATGCGACTCCGTCCGGCGAGGGTGCTGCATCGATTTATTGCACTGAGATTGCACAGGCGCAAAGCCTGTGCAGCGGTTTTCCTCAAGCTTGCGTGCAAACGTGACGAGAAGCTCGGCGGCGACCAGCGCCGCGATCACCTCGGGCCGCTTGTCGCGGATCGCCGAGCCGCCGATCGGCAGCACCAGCCGTTCGATCTCGCCCGCCCGACCTTCGCTCGCCAAATGCCGCCGGAAGCTTTCGCGCTTCGTCGCCGAGCCGATCATCCCGACATAGGTGGCGTCGCGCCGGGCAAGGGCTGCGCTCGCGATGAGGAAGTCGAGCGCGTGATCGTGCGTCGCCACCACGAAGGCCGAGCCGGGAGGCGCCGCGGCCACTTCCGCTTCCGGGATCGCGGCGCGCCGGCGCGCGGTGCCCTCCGGCAGGTCCGCGAGGCGATCGGCACGCCCGTCGATCACGAGGGTGCGTAGAGGCAGCGGCGCGAGGGCGCGGGCCAGCGCCTGCCCCGTATGCCCGGCGCCGAAGACCAGCACGGTCGGATAGGCGGCTTCCGCCTCGGCCTTGCCGGCTTCGATCGTGGCGAGAAGCGTCGGCGAGGCGCGCGCGAGATCGAGCAGGACGCGCCCGCCGCAGCACTGGCCGATGGCGGGTCCGAGCGGGATGTCGAGCCTTGAAGCCGCCTCGCCGCTCGCCAGCATGCGCCGCGCCTCGGCGATGCCCTCCATCTCCAGCGCGCCGCCGCCGACCGTTCCCGCGGCGCACCGGGCGGTCACCAGCATCGACGCTCCCGCTTCGCGGGGTGTTGAGCCGCGTGCCTCGGCGACCGTGACTAGGATAGCGGGCTCGCCCGCGTCGAGTGCGGCGCGAAGGGCGGCGAGTGCGTTCACGCGTTGGCCTTCGGGCGTCGGTGGGAGACGCCCTCATCCGCCCTCCGGGCACCTTCTCCTCGAGGGGGAGAGGGATCGCACCGCGTTCCGCGATGTTCGATCGCGGTCGCGCGGCGTCGAGGCAGTTCCCTTCGCCCGCTTGCGGGAGAAGGTCCCGGCAGGGGGATGAGGGCGTGTGTCTCCATCCTCACCCGCCCCGCACCGCGTCCACCGCTGCGAGCAGGCGCTCGGGCGTGGCGGGCGCGTCGAGATCGGGGAAGCGCCGGTAGTCGCCAGCCGCGCAGACGGCGTCGGTCAGCGCTGAAAAGACCGAGAGCGCCAGCATGAAGGGCGGCTCGCCGACCGCCTTCGAGCGGTAGATCGTGGCGGCGGGGTTGCGGCCCTTCTCCCAGAGGTGCACGCGCAGGTCGTCCGGCCGATCGTTGGCGGTGGGGATCTTGTAGGTCGAGGGGGCGTGGGTGCGTAAGCGCCCCGCCTTGTCCCACCAGAGCTCTTCGGTGGTCAACCAGCCCATACCCTGGATGAAGCCGCCCTCGATCTGACCGAGGTCGAGCGCCGGGTTCAGCGACTGGCCGACATCGTGGAGGATGTCGGCGCGCAGGAGCCGGTTCTCGCCGGTCAGCGTGTCGATCACCACCTCGGCGCAGGCCGCCCCGTAGGCGAAGTAGTAGAAGGGTTTGCCGCTCGCGCTCTCGCGGTCGTAGGTGATGCCGGGCGTCGCGTAGAAGCCGGTGGAGGAGAGCGAGACGCGGGCGAGATAGGCTTCGCCGACGAGGTCGCAGAAGCGCTTCTCCTCCGCGCCGATCCGCACCCGGCCGGGCAGGAACACGACCTCCTCGCGCGGCACCCGGTAGCGCTGCACGGCGTAGTCGATCAGCCGCGTCTTGATGGTGCGGGCCGCGGCCTGCGCCGCCATGCCGTTGAGGTCGGAGCCGGACGAGGCGGCGGTGGCCGAGGTGTTGGGCACCTTGGCAGTGGTGGTCGCCGTGATCCTGACGTTGGAAACGTCGATCTGGAACTCCTCGGCCACCACCTGCGCGACCTTGGTGAAGAGGCCCTGCCCCATCTCCGTGCCGCCGTGGTTGAGGTGGACCGAGCCGTCCTTGTAGACGTGAACGAGCGCGCCGGCCTGGTTGAGATGGCTGGTGGTGAAGGAGATGCCGAACTTCACCGGCGTCAGCGCCAGCCCCTTCTTGAGGATCGGGCTTTCCGCGTTGAAGGCCCGAACCGCCTCGCGCCGGGCGCGGTAATCGCTGGAGGTTTCGAGCTCCCCGACGATCTCGGCGATGACGCAGTCCTCCACCGACTGGTGATAGGGCGTCTTGCCGAAGCTGCCCGATCCCATCGCCGGATAGAAGTTGCGCCGGCGCACGTCAAGCGGATCGAGGCCCGTGTCGAACGCGATGCGGTCGATCGCCCGCTCGATCGCCACCATGCCCTGCGGGCCGCCGAAGCCGCGAAAGGCGGTGTTGGAAACCGTGTGCGTCTTCAGCCGGCGCGAATGGATGCGCGCGGCCTTCAGGTGATAGGCGTTGTCGGCATGGAACATGGCGCGGTCGGCGATGGCGCCCGAGAGATCCTTCGAATAGCCGCAGCGCACGACATGGCGGAACTCGGCGCCGAGGATGCGCCCCGCGGAGTCGTGGCCGACGCGGTACTCGGCCCGCATCTCGTGGCGCTTGCCGGTCATCTCCATGTCGTCGTCGCGGTCGAGTCGGCACTTGGCGGGGCGCCCCGTGGCGCGCGCGACGAGCGCGCAGACCGAGGCGAAGAGCGCCGGCTGCGATTCCTTGCCGCCGAAGCCGCCGCCCATGCGCCGCACCTCGACCGTCACCGCATGGTCGGCGAGCCCGAGGGCTTTGGCCACATTGTGCTGGACCTCGGACGGGTGCTGCGTCGAGGAGCGCACCAGCATGTCGCCGTCCTCGCCGGGCGTGGCGGTGGCGATCTGCCCTTCGAGGTAGAAATGATCCTGCCCCCCCGTCTCGACCGAACCGGACACGACATGGGGCGCGGCAACCAGCGCGGCCTCGGCGTCGCCGAGCCGCATCTCGTGCGGGCTGAGAAGATCCTCGCCGAGGTCGTCGGCAAATCGGATCGCCTCGGGAATGGTGATCGCGGCGGGCAGGTCCTCGTAGTCGACCGTCGCCAGCTTGGCGGCCCTGCGGGCCGTGGCCACGTCGTCGGCGGCCACGGCGAAGAGCGGCTGGCCGACATAGGAGACGAGATCCACGGCGAAGATCGGATCGTCGCCGAAGACCGGCGAATAGTCGTTGACGCCGGGAATGTCGGCAGCCGTCAGCACGCAGGCGACGCCCGGTGCCGCGCGCACGGACTGAAGATCCATCGAGCGGATGCGCGCATGGGCGTGCGCGCTCATGGCGATGAAGACCTGCAGCGTGCCCGGCAGTTCGGGCTCGTCGTCGATGTAGCGGGCCGCGCCGGTGACATGCTTGGCGCCGCTGTCATGGTGTATCCCCTGCCCGACGCCGCCCTTCAGCCGCGCCTGGCGCGCGGGCGGGCGCTCGTCGAGGCTCGCGGGCGAGACGGTGCCGGCCTCGCCGCGATCCTGGACCCGGGTCTCGTCCATCACGCGACCTCCGCGATGCGCGTCGGCACGCCGCCCAGAAGCTCCAGCCGGAAGCGCTCGACGAGGTTGGCGGCGGTCTTCAGGCGGTAGTCGGCGGAGGCGCGCAGGTCGTCGAGCGGCTGGAAGTCGTCCTCCAGCGCGGCGGCCGCGCGCGCGGCGGCCTCGGCGTCAAAGGGCCGGCCGACAAGCGCGGCTTCCGCGTTGAGCGCACGCTTCGGCGTGCCCGCCATGCCGCCGAAGGCGAGGCGCGCGGCCACGACCGTTCGCCCCTCGAAGCGCAGCTTGAAGGCCGCGAGTACCGCCGAGATGTCGCTCTCGGTGCGCTTGGAGATCTTGTAGGCGGCAAATCGCTCGTTCGGCTCGATCACCGGCACCTCGACGGCGGCGACGAACTCGCCGGGGGCGCGGTCCTGCCGACCGTATTCGATGAAGAAATCCTCCAGAGCCAAGCTGCGCGCTTCGTCGCCGCGCCGCAGATAGAGCGTCGCGCCGAGTGCGATGAGCACGGGCGGCAGATCGCCGATCGGCGAGCCGTTGGCGATGTTGCCGCCGACCGTGCCGGCATTGCGCACCTGCGGCCCGGCGAAGCGACGCATCACCTCGCCGAGGTCGGGATGAAGCGTGGCCAGATGCCGGGTGGCCTGCGCATGCGTCACGGCCGCGCCGAGGAAGAGACGACCCGGCGCCTCCTCGACATGGGCGAGATCGGCGACGCGCGAGACGTCGATCATCACCTCGAACTCGCGGTGCCCCTTCGTCACCCAGAGCCCGACGTCGGTGGCCCCGGCCACCAGCGTCGCCTGCGGGTGCTCGGCATAGAGATCGGCCAGCGCATCGACGTCGCCCGGCGAGAACCAGAGCCTGCCCCCCGCCTCGTAGCGGAAGGTCCCGGATCCGCGCAGATCCGTCAGCCGCGCCGCCATCGTCGCATCCGCCGCGCGGGTCTGTGGCCGTGGCAGGGCCGCGACCGCGACGCCGGCCTCGATGATCGGCCCGTAGCCGGTGCAGCGGCAGAGATTACCGGCGATCTCGTCCTTCACCGACTGCCGGTCGGTGAGCGAACCCGCGCGCCAGGCCGCATGAAGCTGCACCGCGAAACCCGGCGTGCAGAAGCCGCACTGGCTGGCATGACGATCCACCATCTCGCGCTGGATCGGGGCGAGGTCACCGCCGGCCGACAGATGCTCCACCGTCTCGACGGCGCGCCCGTGCAGCGCCGGCAGGAAGGTGATGCAGGCGTTGACGGCGCGCCGGCGAAGGCTGCCAACCGCATCGGGCTCCTCGAGGATCACCGTGCAGGCGCCGCAATCACCCTCCGCGCAGCCCTCCTTCGTGCCGACGAGCCGCTCGGTGCCGCGCAGATATTGCAGCACCGTGGTGGTCGGCGCGAAGCCGTCGACGGAGCGCTCGGAGCCGTTGAGGACGAAGCGGATCGGGGCCATGGCTCAGCTCCCCCGATAGGTCGAATAGCCGAAGGGCGAGACGAGCAGCGGCACGTGATAGTGCCGGTTCTCGCTGATGCCGAAGCGGATCGACACCTCGTCGAGGAATTTGGGCTCGGGCAGATCAAGCCCGCAGGCGTCGAAATAGGGACCGCAGAGGAACAGGATCTCGTAGGTGCCGAAGCGGAAGGCGCCGTCGTCGAGCAGCGGCCGGTCGCAGCGCCCGTCGGCATTGGTGCGCGCCTGCGCCACGAGTTCGCGGCGCCCGTCCACCAGCCGATGCAGCACGAGTTCGAGGCCGCGGGCGGGCAGGCCCCGCGCGGTATCGAGCACATGCGTCGTCAGCCGGCCGGATCCGGAACTCGTCTCAGCCATCAGGCCCTCGCAGCACTTGTTTTGACCATCCGGTCAGGGAGATTGCACCGCCGCGCCCCGTCCCGTCCAGCGGAAAGCTTGGGGGCGTTCCAAGGTCGACGCCGCCTTGCCCGGGGTAAGGAAGTCTCTTACCTTCGAGCGGAAGGAGCGGCGCGATGATCACCAGCCGGTTGAGCTCGAAATCACAGACCACCATCCCGCAGGCCGTGCGCAAGGCGCTGAAGCTGCGCGAAGGCGACGAACTGATGTACCTGATCGACGAGGAGGGGCGTGTGGTCCTCACCCGCGTTCCCGAAGGCATATTCGACGATCCATTCGTGACCTTCACCGAATGGAACAGCGAAGAGGACGAGAAGGGCTACGCCAATCTTTGAGCGCGGCGATATCGTCCGGGTGCCATTCCCCTTCGTCGAGACGAACACACGCCGCTATCGGCCTGGCCTCGTCGTCTCGGACGGCGCGGTCGGCGGCCGGTTTCAACTCCTGTGGGTCGTCATGATCACCGGCGCGGGGCACGAGCCCTGGCCGGACGATGTCGAGATCGGCCCCCGGCATCTGGCATTCGGCCTGCCTATTCCTTCCCGCGTCCGGGTTGCCAAGATCACGGCGGCCGAGGCGCGTCAGGCCGAACGGGTCGGCCGGGTGCCTGCCGAGATCCTGGAACAGGTGATGGACCGCCTCGCCTCGATCCTCGGACTGTCGGATCGCAACGCCTGAAGTGTTCGGCCGCGCGACGAACCCTCGCCGCGCCCAAGTCGATAGTCTTTCGATGGAGCCTCTCCCATGACCACGCCCTACCCCCGCGACCTCCTCGGCTATGGACGCAACGCGCCCGATCCGCGCTGGCCGAACCCCGGCGGTTCGGGTTCGGCGAAGATCTGCGTCCAGTTCGTGGTGAACTACGAGGAGGGCGGCGAGAACGCCGTGATCCATGGCGACAAGGCGTCCGAGGCCTTCCTGTCGGAGATCGTCGGCGCCGCTCCCTGGGTCGGGCAGCGCCACATGAACATGGAGTCGATCTACGAATACGGCGCGCGCGCCGGCTTCTGGCGGCTCTGGCGCCTGTTCACCGAGCGCGCCATGCCGGTCACGGTCTACGGCGTCGCCACCGCGCTCGAGCGCTCGCCCGAGCAGGTCGCGGCCATGGGCGAGGCCGGCTGGGAGATCGCCTCGCATGGGCTGAAATGGATCGACTACCGAGACCACGCGATCGAGGACGAGCGCGCCGACATGGACCGCGCCATCGCCATCCACGAGGCGGTGACGGGGGCGCCTCCCGAGGGCTGGTACACCGGGCGCTCCTCGCAGCACACGCTGGAACTCGCCGCCGAGCGCGACTTCCTCTACGCCTCCGACGCCTATGCCGACGACCTGCCCTACTGGCAGGAGACGCGCACCAAGCCGCTGCTCGTGCTGCCCTATACGCTCGACACCAACGACATGCGCTTCGCCACACCCCAGGGGTTCAACTCCGGCGACCAGTTCTTCGCCTACCTGAAGGACTCGTTCGACATGCTCTATGCCGAGGGCGAGGCCGGCCGCGCTAAGATGCTGAATGTCGGCCTGCATTGCCGGCTCGTCGGGCGTCCCGGCCGCGCGGCGTCGCTCGCGCGCTTCCTTGATTACGTCCGTTCCAAGCCCGACGTCTGGGTGGCGACGCGCGCCGACATCGCCCGCCATTGGCGCGCCGAGTTTCCCTATCGCCCGCGGATCCAGCCGAGCCGGCTGGAGCGCGCGGTCTTCCTCGACCTCTTCGGCGGCGTCTTCGAGCACTCGCCGGTCATCGCCGAACGCGCCTTCGACGGGGAACTCGGCCCCGCGCACGACACCGCCGCGGGCCTTGCCAGCGCGATGACGGCGACGTTCCGACGAGCGAGCGCGCAGGAGCGGCTTGCCATCCTCAAGGCCCATCCCGATCTCGCCGGACGCCTCGCGCTCGCCGGCGGACTGACGCAGGATTCGCACGCGGAACAGCGCTCGGCCGGGCTCGACCAGCTCACCCCCGAGGAGCTCGCGCGCTTCACCGATCTCAACGCCCGCTATCAGGCCCGCTTCGATATTCCCTTCATCATCGCCGTGCGCGGCCTCGACCAGCAGGCTATCCTCGCCGCCTTCGAGCGCCGCATCGACAACGAGCCCGCCACCGAACTCGCCGCCGCCACGCGCGAGGTGGAAAAGATCGCCCGGCTGCGCATCGCCGCCATTCTCGGAGACAACGCATGAGCCGTCACACGGCGACGATCTTCGCCACAGGGCCGGTTGCCCTCGTCGGGCTCGGGCTCGGTTCCTCCCGCCCAAACGGGCGCCGGCCATGACCGCCGCCTCGATCGCAGCCCGGCCGCTGACCGCCGAGGCGTTCCGAGCTTTTGGCGAGGTGATCGAGCCCGACAACTGCTCGGAAATCCGCCTCATCAACAACGGCACCACCACGCGCTTCCACGACATCGCCCCGGTCGACGTCGCGGCGGGCGGCGGCCATGCGCTGATCTCGATCTTTCGGGGCAAGCCCTTCGCACTGCCGCTACGGATCGCGATGCTGGAGCGCCATCCGCTCGGCAGTCAGGCCTTCATGCCGCTCGAGGGCCGGCCCTATCTCGTGGTCGTGGCGCCCGACGAGGACGGCCGGCCGGGCGCCCCCGTCGCCTTCCTCGCGAGCGGGGCGCAAGGGGTCTCCTACCACCGCGGCACCTGGCATCATCCACTCGTCGCGCTGGAGGAGCGCTCCGATTTTCTCGTGGTCGACCGGGGCGGGTCGGGCAGCAACCTCGTCGAGGTGATGTTCGAGGAGGAGATCGAGATCACGTTCGCGACGTGATCGAGATCACGCTGCCGGCCTGACCTCCGTTACTCGCCGGCACCGCCGAGATCGAAGAGGACGAAACGATCGCGGCCGAGCCGCTTGGCGTCGTAGAGCGCGGCATCGGCCGCGGCCACCAGATCGGCTGCCGATCGCTCCGCGCCCGCCTCGAACGCGGCGACGCCGATGCTGGCGGTCACCACTGCCTTGTCGTCCGGCCGATGCGCATGCGCCAGCATCCGTCCCGCCAGCGCCGACTGGAGCGCGTCGGCCATGGCCAGCGCTTCGCCGGTCCGCCGGCCGCGCAGAAGCACCGCGAACTCCTCGCCGCCATAGCGGGCGAAGACGAGGCCGGGCTGGCCGGCGACCGCCGCACCCAACACCGTCGCCACCTCGCGCAGGCACGCATCCCCCGCCTGATGCCCGTAGGCATCGTTGTAGCGCTTGAAATGGTCGACATCGATCATCAGGAGCGCCGCGTCCGCGCGGCCCTGCTGCAGATCGGCGACGGCCTCGGCCAGCGCCTGATCGAGTTGACGCCGGTTGGCGATCCCGGTCAGGGCATCCGTCATCGACAGGGCCGCGAAATCGCGGCGAGCCATTTCCAGCGCGTCCGACTGCAGCGTGCGGGCATGGATCTCAAGGAAGGATTTGCGCTGCGTTCGCTCCATCAGCCAGTTGCCGACGAGCAGGAACGAGCAGACCGAAACGGTCTGCAGCGAGAAGGCGAGGCGAAGGTTCGGCTCCAGTTCGCGATGCAGCCAGATGGCCGCGAGAGCCATCGCCAGGCACAGCGCGATGTAGAAAAGCGCCGCCGGAAACCGGAGCTGGAGCAGAACGGCGCCGAACACCACGGTCAGGAAGAAGTCGCTGAAGGAATAGGAGCCGAGCGGCTCGCGCGACAGCCAGAAGAGGAAGAGGGGGATCGCCGAGACACCGACCATCGCCAGCGTCAGGATCGTCTCGCGAGTGCGGGGCGTCATGCGCGCCAGCGTCCAGACGATCGCAAGCCCAGCCACCGTCGCCCCGAGCCGCAGCCAGACGGCCCACCAGAACACGTCGCGTGCGATGACGAAGTTCGTCGCGTCGTAGGCGTTGTAGAAGACGAGCCCGAGCGGGATCACCGCCCGCAGCATCCGGATCCGCTGCGCTCCGGTCTGCACCTCGTAGAGCGCCCCGATGGCAGGCGGGAAGCCGAGGAACGGACCGAGCCGAACGCGCGGATCGGGCGACGTCATTCCCGCCGTCGTCTTGCCGTCGATCGAACCCACGCCGCCTCGCCGTCATCCGAGCCCGAGATTGGTTTGCGCCCGATTGTCTTAAGGACCGCGCAATAAAGGCCCGTCCCCAAGACCAGCAACCCTTGCCCGCCGGGGTCGTCAGAGCTTGCGCGACGTTTTGGCGCGGCACTTCGCTCACGACGGGTTGAAGAGACCGCGCGGTGCAGCATCTCCCTTCACGAAGACAGGAGGCCGCATCGCCGCATGGCGTCGCGGCCCGTGTCCCGATCGACCGCTCGTGCGGACAGAAGGAACAGCCATGACGCGACAGCAGCGGCTTCCCACCCTGATCATGGCCGCGCTTCTCGCGGTGATCGGCATCGCCCTTCTCGTCGGCGGTCTCTGGCTCGCAGCCGTTGGCGGCTCACGCTACTACATCGTCGCGTCCGTGCTCTTCCTCGTCACCGCGATCCTGCTCTATCGCCGCAAGCCGGAAGCGCTGGCGGTCTATGCCGCGCTCGTTGTCGGCACGCTGATCTGGGCGCTCTACGAGGTCGGCTTCGACTGGTGGCCGCTCGCCGCACGCGGCGATGTGGTCTTCGTTCTCGGCGGCCTGCTCCTTCTCCCCTGGGTCACGCGGCCCCTCGGGCGTCGCTCGGTGGCCGACGCGCTCGACGGGCGCGAGGTCTCGCCGACGCCGTTGCGCGGCTATGGCGCGATCCTGGCGGGCTCGCTCGTCGTAGCGCTGGCGGTGGCGCTCACCTCTTGGTTCGTCGATCTTCACCGGGTCGAGGGCTCGCTGCCCGGCACCCGTCAGGCGCCCGGCACCGGCGAGGGCGTACCGCCCGGCGAATGGCACGCTTACGGGCGCACCGAACTCGGCCAGCGCTATTCGCCGCTTGGCCAGATCACCCCTGCCAATGTCGCGCAACTCGACGTCGCCTGGCAGTTCGAAACCGGTGACAAGCCGCAGCCCGGCGATCCCGTCGAGACAACGTTCGAGGTGACGCCGCTGAAGATCGGCGAGCGTCTGTACCTCTGCACGCCGCATCAGAACGTCATCGCGCTTGACGCCACCACCGGGCAGGAAGTCTGGCGCTACGATCCCAAGATCCAGGGCGAACTCGCCCTCCAGCACCTGACCTGCCGCGGCCTCTCCTACCAGCCACCACGGGGAACGGCTCAGCCCGTTGCGGCGTCTGCATCGCAGCCGGCCGTTGCGGTCGCCCCGCCGGTGGCTCCGGCCGGCACCGCCACCGAGCTTTCGGCATCTGGCACGCTTGCCGCCCTGCAACAGGCGACGCCAGCCGATCCCGCCGACCCGAACCTTCCGGTCGCGACCGCCACCGCCGCCAGTGCCGTCTGCGATGCCAAGCTGTTCATGCCGACGGCGGACGGGCGGCTGATCGCGCTCGACCCGGCCACCGGCTCGGTCTGCTCCAATTTCGGCGGCGGCGACGGGCAGATCGACCTCTGGGACCGGATGCCCGTGGTCAATCCCGGCTCGTACTATTCGACTTCGCCGGCCGTGATTTCCGGCAATCTCGCGATCGTCGGCGGCACCGTCCTCGACAACGTCTCGACGAAGGAAGCCTCCGGCGTCATCCGCGCCTTCGACATCACCACCGGCGCGCTCGTCTGGAACTGGGATTCCGGCAATCCCGAGCAGACGGCGCCCCTGCCGGCCGGTCAGACCTACACGCCGAACTCGCCGAACTCCTGGTCGATCATGAGCGCCGACACCGGCCTCGGCATGGTCTACGTGCCGCTCGGCAACCAGCCTCCGGACCAGTGGGGCGCCAACCGCTCCGAGAATGTCGAGCGCTATTCGTCCTCGGTCGTCGCACTCGACATCGCCACCGGCTCGGTGCGCTGGGTGTTCCAGACCGTGCATCACGACCTCTGGGACTACGACGTGCCGGCGCAGCCGAGCCTCGTCGACCTCGTGGTCGGCGGCGAGCGCATTCCCGCACTTGTGCAGCCGACAAAGCAGGGCGAAGTCTTCGTCCTCGATCGGCGCAACGGAAACCCGGTCCTGCCCGTCACCGAACGCCCGGCGCCCGGCGGCGCCGTCAGCCCCGACAAGACCGCGCCGACGCAACCGAAATCCGCCCTGTCCTTCGAGCCGCCCCGTCTTCGCGAGCGCGACATGTGGGGCGCCACCATGTTCGACCAGCTCGCCTGCCGCATCGCCTATCATGGCTATCGCTACGAGGGCCGCTTCACGCCCCCCTCGCTTCAGGGATCGCTGATCTATCCCGGCAATTTCGGCGTCTTCAACTGGGGCTCGGTCGCGGTCGATCCCGCCCGCGGCGTGATGTTCGGGACACCCACCTATCTGGCCTTCGTCTCGACGTTGAAGCCGCGCTCCAACGATAGCGAACTCGTGGTCAACACCAAGCCGCCGGAGGGGGCCCTGCCGGCTCTCAACGAGAACTTCGGGGCGCCTTACGCGGTGGATCTGAAGCCCTTCGTCTCGCCGCTCGGCCTGCCCTGCCAGTCGCCACCCTGGGGCTACGTGGCGGGTGTCGACCTCACCACGGGCGAGGTCGCGTGGCAGCACAAGAACGGCACGGTGCGCGATTCCTCGCCCGTTCCCCTGCCCTTCCGCATGGGCGTGCCCAATCTCGGCGGCCCGATGATGACCGCCGGCGGCGTCGCCTTCCTGTCGGGGACGCTCGACTACTACATCCGCGGCTATGACGTGACGACCGGGGAGGAACTCTGGAAGGCGCGCCTTCCCGCCGGCGGCCAAGCGACGCCGATGAGCTACGAGGGCGCGGACGGGCGGCAGTATGTCCTCGCCATCGCCGGCGGCCATGGCTCGCTCGGCACCAAGCGCGGCGACAGCGTCATCGCCTACGCCCTGCCGAAGGAGAATTAACGGGTCGGGGCGCGGCCGGGAGCGGTCGCGCCCCGCACTTTGGAGGAACGGGCATGACGACGCCGGCCGATCTTCACGAGGCGGCTCGTATCGGCTTCGGGGCCGAGGCCGAGGCCTATGCGCGGGGGCGCCCCGAATATCCCGCAGGGATCGTCGATTGGCTGCGCGATGAGTTGGGGCTTGGCAGCGGACATCTGGCCGTGGATCTCGGCGCCGGCACCGGCAAGTTCACCGGCCGCCTGCTGGAAACCGGGGCGGAGGTCGTGGCGATCGAGCCGATCCCCGAGATGCGGGCGCAGCTGAACGCGCGTCATCCGGGCCTGCGCATCCTCGAAGGCTCGGCGCAGGCGATTCCGCTCCCCGAGGCGAGCGCCGATGCCATCGTCTGCGCGCAGGCGTTCCACTGGTTCGCCACCCGCGAGGCGTTGGCGGAGATCCGCCGCGTCCTGAGGCCCGGCGGCTCGCTCGGCCTCGTCTGGAACGTTCGCGACGAGAGCGTGCCGTGGGTCGCCGCGCTGAGCGAGTTGATGCGCCCGCACGAAGGCACGGCGCCGCGATTCTACTTCGGCGCCTGGCGCGCGGTCTTCCCGGCGGAAGGGTTCGGACCACTGGAGGTGACGCGCCTGCGCAACCACCAGCGCGGCGAGGCCGAGCGGGTGATCGTCGATCGCACCCTGTCCGTCAGCTTCATCGCCAACCTGCCGTCGCTCCAGCGATCGCGCTTCGAGGCGGATCTGCGCGATCTCATCGCGGCGACGCCTGAACTGCGGGACGCTCGCGAGGTGACCTTTCCCTACGAGACGGTCGCCTACCGGACGATCCGCACCGGTTGAGCGCCGTCAGGCGGCGGCGTCCAGCGTCACGGGCGGCAGGCCGCCGAGACGCACCAGCGTTTCCAGGATCGCAGCCAGCCCCTCGCGGCGCGACAGGTCGGCGAAGATCGTCGGCAGGCCCTTGCGGCCGCGCTCGGCATCATCCGCCATCCGTGCGAGATCGGCGCCGACATAGGGGGCCAGATCCGTCTTGTTGACGACGAGAAGGTCGGACCGGGTGATCGCCGGCCCGCCCTTGCGGGGAATGTCGTCGCCCTGGCAGACGGAGATCACGTAGATCGAAAGATCCACGAGATCGGGCGAGAAGGTCGCCGCAAGATTGTCGCCGCCCGATTCCACGAGGATGAGATCGAGATCGGGATGGCGTTCGTTGAGCGTGGCGATGGCGCGAAGGTTGAGCGTGGCGTCCTCACGGATCGCCGTGTGCGGGCAGCCGCCGGTCTCGACGCCGATGATCCGGTCGGCGGCAAGCGCCTGGCGCCGCACCAGCGCCTCGGCATCCTCCACCGTGTAGATGTCGTTGGTGACGACGCCGATCGACCAGCTGGCGCGTGCCGCGACGCAGATCTTCTCGCACAAGGTCGTCTTGCCCGAGCCGACGGGGCCGCCGATGCCGACCCGCAGGGGCCCGTGGCGGCGGCGTGTCGAGGCGAGGGACATGGGATCGCTCATGTGCGGAACAGCCTTGTGACGAGGGTTTCGTGACGCATCGCGGCGATCTCGGACAGGATCGCCGCCGAGCCGAGATCGTCGAGCGAGCCCGCCGCGGCACGACGTGCCGTCGCCGCGATCAGTGGCTCCAGCGCATGGAGAAGGCCGACCGCATCGCGTTGCCCGAGCGGCACGAGCCGCACCGCGGCACTGACCAGCGTCGCGGTGAAGGCATGGGCATAGGCGGCGAGCGCGGCCTCTCGCCCGATGCCGCTTGCAGCGGCGAGAGCGCCCACGGCGACGGGATAGGGCATGGCGGATGCGGTGCCGCCCTGCCACGGCTGCGACGCCAGCACAAAGGCGGCGCCGAGATCGATCGTCTCGGTGCGCCGCCCGGCCGAGCCCGCCAGCGCCTCGGCGAGGTCCGCAGCCTCAGCCAACCGGGCCTCGTCTGCCGCTGCGACGGCGCGATGCGCCTCGCCCAAGAGCAGGAGGTCGTTCCAGCCGCTGCCGCGCCGCAGCAGCGCGGCGATCCATCCACGCACATCCTCGCCGGTTCGCAGCAACCCGTCGGCCACCGCAGCCTCCAGCCCGTGCGAATAGGCGAAGGCACCGACCGGAAAGGCCGGGGAGAGCCAGCTCATCAGCCGAAGGAGGCTGCCCGTCGAAAGCGCCGCCGCGCTCGCTGACACGCCCGGCAGGGCGTCGTCGGCCTCAGTCATGGTCGTGGTGGTGATGCGTCCCGTGATCCGCCGCGTGGGCATGGGCGTGGTCGTGCCCCTGCGGCCCGGCATAGGCGCCACCGGCGGGATCGAAGGGAGCGTCGATCTCCTCGACGGTGGCGCCGAGGCCCTCGAGCATCGCGCGGATGACATGGTCGCGCCGGATCAGCAGGCGGCCTTCGGTGATATCGGCAGCGAGATGGCGATTGCCGAGATGCCAGGCGAGCGCGAGGAGATGGCCCGCATCCCGGCCGGTCACGCCATAGAGCGGCTCGGGCTTGGCGCGCACCTCGACGAGGCGCCCGTCCGACAGGACGATGGCATCACCCTGCTGGAGGAGCCGCGCTTCGGCGAGATCGAGCAGGAAGGCGATGCCGCCGTCCGACACCATCGCCATGCGCCGGCGATGGCGCTGCTGCTCGTCGAGCGTGATCGTGTCGGCCGGGATCTCCCCCCCACGCGCGCCGCGCTCGATGATGGTCTGGGCGTCGATCACGTCGATCCGTCCGTTGTGGGGCTGCTGACACTCGGGGGGCCAGGGACGCCCATAGGATGAGAATTCAAAGTTCCGAAGCGCTTCAACCGCCACAAGCGCGAGGACCTGGGTGCCTCTGGCCCGACGTCTGAGGCGTTGCGCTTCAACAAGTCCAGAAGCATCGCGTCCCTCACAGCCCGCGTCACATCTTGGATCCATCGATCCGAGAGGAAGACCGCCATGGGATCGACGCAGCATCCGCGACACCCAGTCATGACCGCGGCCTCATCACTCATGCCGCGTCCGGCTGGAAGCCCGGATCGAGGATCGCCTCGATCGTGAAGGGACAGACCTCGGGGAAGCGCTCGTCCGGCAGATCGGTCTCTCCGGCAGTCAAGAGACGCGTGACGGCATAGTCCTCTGCCAGGATCGTCGCGGGGTAAGCCCGCAGGCCCGGACTGTCCCGGAGTTCCCGGCGGATCCGGCTGCAGTGCTCGGCAATCGTGCTCGTCCAACTCCGAGAACGCCGCTCCGGCTGGAAGCGCCATTCCATCAGGTGGACGACGAGCACCTTCATGCGGGATTCAATCTCCCGCTTGACCGAACGTCCCCATGTTTCAACCTCGTCGATCAGGTTCGGCGTATCCAACTCGTCGAAGCGACGCGCTCGCAGAAGATCGGCCTGCTCTTCGGTCCAGCGGAAGAAATACCGATCGTCGGAAGACGTCGGCGGTTCGTCGCGGCGACCGGTGGCCATGCGCAATTTCACGGTCGTCATCACGCCTCTCCTCGGCCGGAATCGATCATCGAAGCCAGATTAGAACAGGAAATACCGCTGCGCCATCGGCAGGACCTTGGCGGGCTCGCAGGTCAGGAGTTCGCCGTCGGCGCGTACCTCGTAGGTTTCGGGATCGACCTCGATGTGCGGCGTCAGGTCGTTGAGGATCATCGAAGCCTTGGAAATGCCGCTGCGAGTATTCTCGACGGCGACGAAGCTCTTCTCAACGCCGAGTTTGTCGCGCAGCCCGTTGGCCATCGCCGCGCCCGAGACGAAGGTGATGCCCGACGCGCCGACCGCCTTGCCGAAGGCGCCGAACATCGGCCGGTAGTGCATGGGCTGCGGGGTCGGGATCGAGGCGTTGGGATCGCCCATTGGGGCGGCGACGATCGTGCCGCCGAGGAGCACCATCACCGGCTTGACGCCGAAGAAGGCGGGATCCCAGAGCACGAGATCGGCGCGCTTGCCGACCTCGACCGAGCCGACCTCGCGCGATAGGCCTTGCGCGATCGCGGGGTTGATCGTGTATTTCGCGACGTAGCGGCGCACCCGCAGATTGTCGTTGTCGCCATGTTCGCCGGGCAGGCTGCCGCGCTGCTTCTTCATCTTGTCGGCGGTCTGCCAGGTGCGGATCACCACCTCGCCGACGCGGCCCATGGCCTGCGAGTCCGAGGAGATGATCGAGAAGGCGCCGATGTCGTGGAGGATGTCCTCGGCCGCGATCGTCTCCTTGCGGATGCGCGATTCGGCAAACGCGATGTCCTCGGGAATCGAGGCGTCGAGATGGTGGCAGACCATGAGCATGTCGAGATGCTCTTCCAGCGTGTTCACCGTGTAGGGCCGCGTCGGGTTGGTGGAGCCGGGAATGACGTTCGGCAGCCCGCACACCTTGATGATATCAGGCGCGTGGCCGCCGCCCGCGCCTTCCGTGTGGAAGGCGTGGATGGTGCGCCCGCGAATGGCGTCGACGGTGTTTTCCACGAAGCCCGACTCGTTCAGCGTGTCCGTGTGGATCATCACCTGCACGTCGTATTCGTCGGCGACCGTCAGGCAGCAGTCGATCGCGGCCGGCGTCGTGCCCCAGTCCTCGTGCAGCTTCAGCGCCGCGGCGCCCGCCTTCACCATCTCGACCAGCGCCTGCGGCTGTGAGGCGTTGCCCTTGCCCGAGAGCGCGAAGTTCATCGGGAAGGCGTCGAGCGACTGGATCATCCGCGCCAGATGCCAGGGACCGGGCGTGCAGGTGGTGGCGAGCGTGCCGTGCGCCGGGCCAGTGCCCCCGCCGACCATCGTGGTGATGCCGGAATAGAGCGCCTCGTCGATCTGCTGCGGGCAGATGAAGTGGATGTGGCTGTCGATGCCGCCGGCGGTGAGGATCTTGCCCTCGCCCGCGATCGCCTCGGTGCCGGGGCCCACCACGATGGTGACGCCGGGTTGCGTGTCGGGGTTGCCGGCCTTGCCGATGGCGTGGATGCGCCCGCCGCGCAGGCCGACATCGGCCTTGTAGATGCCGGTGTGATCGACGATCAACGCGTTGGTGATGACGGTGTCGACCGCGCCTTCCGCCCGGCTCTTCTGCGACTGGCCCATTCCGTCGCGGATCACCTTGCCACCGCCGAACTTGACCTCCTCGCCATAGGTCGTCAGGTCGCGCTCGACTTCGATCAGGAGGTCGGTGTCGGCGAGCCGCACGCGGTCGCCCACCGTCGGTCCGTACATCGCGGCATAGGAGGATCGGGCGATCGAGACGGGCATGGGCCTCTCCGGCGGGGTCGACGCGGCAACGGTCGGTATTGCGTTGCGGCGAGACTAGGCGGATCGCGAAAGCTTGTCTCCCCCGCGCGGGCGCCTCGACGCGACGTTTTGCGCTCCGGTGCGTTACGCTCTGAGATATCGTCACGAGAAGGACGGACCCGATGACGCCCATGCTCCGCTCGATCCTCCCGGCCCTCGTCACCAGCTTGGCTGCGGCGGGCGCGGCCAATGCGCAGGCTTTCGACCCCGGCCCGATGGGAACGCCGGTCGGCTCCTCGATGTCGGGCGCACGGATCGGAGGCTCCAAGCCGTCACGCCCTCCGCTCGTCATCCAGAACGCCCCGGTCTTCGGCGACACGGTGGAAGAACGGACCTACGGGCGCGACTACGACAACTCCTATCTGAAACCCCGCATTCCCCGGCCCGATGCCGATGGATCGCAGACGCGGCTACGCGCGGCCGAGGGGCGCTCGACGATCGAAGCCGATACGGCGGGAGACTTCGCGCGCTCCGACCCTTCGGTGATCAATCGCAGCGGCGTGACCCGGCCGATCTCGCCGAACGGGCGAGCGCGGATCGTGCCGAACAAAGCTGCACCTGGGCGCTAGCGAGCCGGGGCGGAACCGGTCGGGCACGCCGGGTTCGGCTCTGCCGAAATCGATGCCGAGCGTCCGGCCTGCCGCCGGTGGGAACGGCACGCGTCGATCCGAGTTTGATCCCATAGAGTTTCGAAAGGTTCATCGCTTAGATCGAACCGCCCTCTTCATTGTCGTCGATCCGTTTCCAGGAGATCCGAATGCGCACGAAGTCCGTTTTCACCGCCGTCGCACTCGGCTTCGCCGTGCTCTCAGTGCCGGCCCTCGCCCAGTCGATCGGCGGCGCATCCGGCGGCGGCATCAGCGGCGGCGGCTCCTCGTCCTCGCCGAGCCTCGGCGGAGCGTCCAACCCGATCGGCTCCAGCGGCGGCGCCCTCGGGTCGAGCGCCACCTCCACCCAGCAGCGCGCCACCGCCGGATCGACCTCGATCGATTCGGTCAATGCCGATGCCGTAGCCCGTTCGGGCAATGTCGGCGCGGCCACGACGATCGGCAGCTCCGGCAGTTCGAGCGTCGGAACGGGAACGGGCTCGAGTTTCCAGAGCATTTCAGGCTCGGGGCCGGCGGCGCTCTACAACATTCCGCGGGCCCGCGTGAACGTCGATCTCGACGCGATCCGCTCGGCGCTGCGGGCCGGCCCGAACGCCACACCGGATGCGCACGGCAACTGACGTTCGAGAGGGCACATAGTGCCTTCTCAGGACGAGGAACGGGACATGAGAAAGGCGCCTCGCGGGCGCCTTTCTCATGTCTGACGAGTGGCGCGGCGGCCCTCAGAGCGCGCCAGAGACCCTGGCGTTGAAGCCGTGGACGATCCGGTCGCCGCTGAGGGGAATAAGCCGCACGTCCCGCGACTGACCGGGCTCGAAGCGCACCGCGGTGCCGGCGGCGATGTCGAGGCGGGTGCCCCGCGCCACCGTGCGGTCGAAGTCGAGCGCCGGGTTCGTCTCGGCAAAATGATAGTGCGAGCCGACCTGGATCGGCCGGTCCCCGCGATTGGCGACATGGAGAGTGATCGCTTGCGCGTCGGCATTGAGGAGGATCTCGCCGTCCCGCACCAGGATTTCGCCGGGGATCATGGCTCAGCCCACCATGAGCGCGAGGCCGGCCAGCGCCGTGGCGCCGCCGGCAAGGCGCGAGACGAGACGGCCCGCCTTATCGCCGAGACCGAGGCCCGAGCCGAGCGCCAGCCCGAGCGCGACACCGACCGCATGCAGCATCGCGGTCGCGACGGCGAAACCGAGCGCAAAGGAAAGTGCGCCGGCGCCGCCAAGTTCGCCGCCATGGGCAAAGCCGTGGAAGAGAGCGAAGACGCCGACGATGCCGGCGGAGGCCGCGACCGGAAGACGGACGGCCATCGCGACGAGGAGGCCGAGCGCCACCACCGAGGCGAGGATCGCCGGCTCGACGAAGGGCAGAGAGACGCCGGTCAGCGCCAGCGCGAAGCCGGCCAGCATGACAGCGACGAAGGCTGCGGGAACGGCGATCACCGCGCGACCGCCGATCATGGCGGCCCAGAGACCGACCGCGACCATCGCGAGAACATGGTCCATGCCGAAGACGGGATGGGTGACACCCGCCATGAAGGAGCCGTGCGCGGCCGGATCGAGATGGGCGAGAGCCGGAGCCGTCGCGGCGATGAGGATGGCGGCGGCGGCGGCAAGTCGTTTCAGCATGGTTGTCCCTCGTTCAGGTCGACAGGCGCCCGGAGATCGGTCGCGCCGAAGCGCACTTCGCATGGGTCCTGCGACCCTGGCAACATGCGGGTCGCGAGCCCGATCATGAAAGCTCGGAGCGCCCCTGTCAAAGGCCGCGCCATCGCCCGCGACCGACGGCGATCGACCCCGGATTCAATTCGATACAAATCCTGCCGCAGCGCGACACGCGGACGAAACCTTGCCCTGCTAGAAGCGAAGCTCTGACGAGCCGCCCGGTCGCCCATGAGGGATCGCGGGTTCGGCCGGACGCAGGGACACGGGCACGCGATGAAGCCGATCTGGACGGGAGCGATGATCACCATCGGCGCGCTGGCCGCGGCCGCAACGCCCGCCGGCACGCCCGATCCGTTCTTCACGCGCCACGTGACGATGGAGGGGCGCAGCGGACAGGCCTACTATTCCAGCACCTCGCGGACCTTCCGCTTCATTGCGCCGGTTTCGAACGAGGAACTCGCGGCGGTCACGCACTGACGCGACCGACCCGGGATCCGGCCAAGTTCGGACGATCAGCGGATCGGTTCGTGCACCGTCACCAGCTTGGTGCCGTCGGGAAAGGTCGCCTCGACCTGGATGTCGTGGATCATCTCGGCGATGCCTTCCATCACCTGATGACGCCCGACGACATGCGCGCCGGCCTCCATCAGATGGGCCACCGAGTGCCCGTCGCGCGCGCCCTCGACCACGAAGTCGGTGATGAGCGCGATGGCTTCCGGGTGGTTGAGCTTGACGCCGCGCTCCAGACGCCGCCTCGCGACCATCGCCGCCATGGAGACGAGCAGCTTGTCCTTCTCGCGCGGAGTGAGGTTCATCGGGAAGCGTCCTTGTCCGGGCCGAATCGGGTCACAGCGACCATACAAGCGGAAGCCCGTCCCGCGCTAGAAGCGCGAGCGCGGGAACGAGACGGCGTCGCAGGAGATGGAAACTCGGCGCCGCCAGACGCGCGACGCCGAGGCGCGCGACCGTACTGGCGCCGCCCGTCACCCGGCCATCGGGGTCTTCGAGGATCGCGCGCAGCGCCGGGAGATCGGCTTCCGGTGTGCCGTTCTGCCAGACGATCGTCGCGAAGGCGCGGTGCCGGCCGAGCGCGGAAGGCGCATCGACGAGACCCGCCTCGTCGGCGTCGATGTCGAGATCGTCGGCGAAGACGAGGGCGCCATCTCGGCGGATGCGCCAGCGATCGCGAAGGCGGCCCGTGCGCACGCTCTCGCCCATCGCCTCGCGGCCGAGGATGACGCTCTCCACGAGAAGGAAGCGGCTGGAGGCGCAAGCCTCCAGATCGAGCGAGCGGCGAAGACGCCCGCCGTCGAAGAGGATGGTCTCCTGCGGCAGGTAGCGCAGCGTCGCGCCCTCCCCCACCCTGAGCACCGTCGCGACCTCGGCGTCGCCGCCGAGCGAGCGGTAGACGCGCTCGCAGGCCTGCGTCGTCACCGTCAGATCGCCGTCCGGTTCGACCTCGAAGCGCTGGCGCAGGCGATCGCCACCGGTGAGGCCGCCCGAGGTATTGACGAGGATGGCCTCGGCGCCGGGTTTCGGCAGGCGTGGAAAGCGCAGCTTGAGCGAGCCGGCCTGATGCAGGCGGCGGATGCGCGTCGCCGATCCCGACGGCAGCGCCACCGGGCCGAAGACGACGGCGGTCTCTCCGTCGGCGCGCTGATGGCGACCGATCACCCGCTCCTGCGGCACGGCGAGCGAGCGGTTGTTCGATAGCGCGTCGAACTCGCGCAGGAGTTCGGTCATGACGGGACTGAGCGGCAACGCGCGTTCGGCGTCAGCATGCGGCGGAAGCGCCCCGTGGCCTCACTGCGCGGCCTCGACGAAGCCGGGACTGCGGGCTTCGGACGCGACTTCACGGCCGGGCGCGACACCCTCGCCGAGGCGGCGTGCCGCGAGCGCCAGATCCGAGGGGCCGGCGACATAGACGCGCGTCGCGGGATGCAGCAGCGCCGAGAAGGAACTGTCGACGACGCCGGCGGCCGAAATCGCCTGCAGGCTGGAGCCGGCGGGAAGGTCGATCTGCTTGATGAGGCAGAGGGTCGAGCCGGGGATCCGGCTGGCGAGCCAGGCCGCGAGGCTGTCGGACGTCACGCTCCAGGTGTGCTCGATCTCTTCGGCGCGGAAGACGAGCTTGGCGGGCATCCAGACGGGAATGAGACCGCGCTCCTGCGCCGACGCGATGGCGTCGAGCGTCGAGGCGGCGACGAGCTTCTCGCCGAGGCTGACGAGCGCGTGGCCGAACTGCTCGATGGCGAGGATCGCCATGCGGTGCGCGGTGTCGTTGTCGTAGCCGATGCGGGTCTGGAACTGGCGCACCGTGTTGGCGAAGGGGCCGCCGCCGGGCACGATCACCAGCGGCCGCGCGCTCTTCTCGATCGCCTGGACCCATTTGCGCAGATCCGGCGACGCGATCGAGCTTCCGCCGAACTTGACGATCAGCATGTCCTTCATGGGTCCGCTCTCCTCAACGCATGCCGGCAGCGCGATCCCGCACGGCCAGCCCTAGTTTGGACAAGTTTTCGCCGGTTTGCAAAGTTCCCGTGAAACGTCGCTGCACTGCGGCAACAGCGAGGAGTTTCAATCGATTAGCGTCTCGTTTCGGTCTCGTCGGATCTCGATGCCGACCGATTCCGGCCCGAGATCCAGCTTCTCGACTCGCACCATGACGCGGGCGACGCGGCCGTCGCCGAGGAGATCGGCGGCGAGGTCTTCAGCCAGCGTCTCCACGAGGTCGGTGTGACCGCGCTCGGTCAGACGCCTGACGGCGTCCATCACAAGATCGTAGGAGTAGATGTCGCCGACGCCCCGCGCGCCCGGCGGGGCGCGGCGCACGTCGGCATCCACCGAAAAGCGCACGCGCTGCGGCCGGTCGCGCTCGAAATCATAGGCGCCGACGATCAGCGGCAGGACGAAGTTGCGCATGACGATCCGGTCGGTCGGGGCCGCGGGATCGAAGCGCCGGTCGGCATGCAGCATGCGCCGGGCGGCCGCCAGCCCGTCGGGGTCGAGGCGCTCGAAGACGAGCGCATCGGGGCGCACCACCAGAAGGCGCGGGATGTCGGGGAGTTCGAGCGAGCCGCCGAGCCAGCATTCGAGGCGCGCCTCGCGGCAGGCCCGCGCGAACTGCGCCACCGTCTCCAGCGACACGGCACGCAGCAGCGCCCGCTCGGGATCGAGGAACGCCGCCGCATAGTCGCCGCCGCGCAGCACCGCCAGATCGCCGGCACTGCGGATGCGCGCCACCCGCAACGGCTCGGCGGGCATCGCCTCGTCGCCGGCCACCGCGAACAGGAGATCGACCTCGCCGCCGTCGCGCAGCCGGTCGGGAATGCCGAATTGCGGGCGTTCGCGCCGGGCGGGTGCCAGAACATAGTCGGCCCCGGCTTCGAGTGCGCTGCGCGCCTCGATCGGCGAGGCGACGGCCGCCGCCAGACGACACCGCGCGCTCATGCGCGAAAACCCCCGCGCGAGGCCGGGCGCTCACGCACGGCCGAAGGCCTTGAACGCGACGGTGGTGAACGTGTCGGACACCCCGTCCACCGTCTGCAGCCGCTCGGTGACGAAATGTCCGATGTCGCGGTCGGCCGGCAGATAGAACTTGGCGATGAGGTCGTAATGGCCGGAGGTGGACCAGACCTCGGAGATCTCCTCGACGGTCTCGACGAGCGCGTCGGCCACCGCATAGGCCCGGCCGGCGCGGCACTTGAACTGGACGAAGATCGCTTGCAACCGGGGGCTCCTCGACTTGGGCCTCGCGGATCGCCGAACCGGCAGGACGACGGTTGGGGCGACACACGCCGGGGATGTTCCCCTGGCCGCCGAGGTATCAGAGGGACACGCCCGCCGTCAAAGCCAGCGCGGCGACAAGCAGGCGCATCGCAGAGACCACCCGCACGCCGGACCGGCCGAGACGCCGCGCCGGCGGCTGCGAACGCCTCGATCAATCGACGAAAGCGCGCTCCACGACATAGGTGCCGGGCTTGGAGTTGGCGCCCTCCTCCAGGCCGAACTTCTCGCAAAGCGCGGCCGTGTCCTTCAGCATGTCCATCGAGCCGCAGATCATCGCGCGGTCGACGGCCGGGTCGATCGGCGGCAGGCCGAGATCGGCGAAGAGCTTGCCGGTCTCCAGCAGCGTCGTGATGCGCTCGCCCTTGTGGTCGCCCTCGCGCGTCGCCGAGCCGTGATAGAGCAGCTTGTCGCCGACGATCTCCGACAGGATCTCGTCGGTCCGGATCCCCTCGACCAGCTCCTCGCCATAGTGAAGCTCGGCGAGCGTGCGGGTCGTATGGGTAAGGATGACCTGCTCGAACTTCTCGTAGGTCTCGGGATCGCGGATGACGCCGGCGAAGGGCGCGACGCCGGTGCCGGTCGAGAAGAGATAGAGGCGGCGACCTGGAATGAGCGCATCGAGCACGAGCGTGCCCGTCGGCTTCTTGCGCATCAGCACGGTGTCGCCCGGCTGGATCTTCTGCAGGTGCTCGGTCAGCGGGCCGTTCGGCACCTTGATCGAGAAGAATTCCAGTTCCTCGTCCCAGGACGGGCTGGCGATCGAATAGGCGCGGAACACCGGCTTCTCGGCGTTGGGCAGGCCGATCATGGCGAACTCGCCGGTGCGGAAGCGGAAGCTCGCCGGCCGCGTCATGCGGAACTTAAAGAGCGAGTCGGTGTAATGCTTCACCTCCGTCACCGTCTCGGCGAAGACGTTGGCGGGGATCGGGAAGGCGGGCGCGTCGCCCTTTTCGGTCGCGGCGGGATCGATCGCGGCGGGCTGGACGATGGCGTTCATGATGCGGCCCTTTTCGGGGGAGGCCCTTTCGGGGAGGATCGGTTCGCCCCGTCAGATGGGGACGATGCGACGTCGCAAAAGACGCCGCTCGGGTTCATCGCAGCGGTTTGCCGCATCACGGCTCGGTTTTGAAGGTCGGAATTTCTCAAACCGCGACGTCGCGGGGAATATCCGCCGCGGCGCCGAAGATGCGGCGATAGCGTTCGATCTCGGCCGCCGTCCCCGTCGCCTTGGCCGGATTGTCCGACAGCTTCACCGCCGGGCGCCCGTCGGCATCCATCACCTTGCAGACGAGCGAGATCGGATGGAGGCCCGGCCGCTCCTCGGGAGCGACGCCGCGAAAGTCGTTCGTCAGGTTGGTGCCCCAGCCGAAGCTCATGCGCACCCGCCCGTCGAAATGGCGGTAGGTCTCCTCGATGGTGCCGACATCCATGCCGTCGGAAAAGACGAGCAGCTTCTCGCGCGGGTCGATGCCCTGGGAGCGCCACCACGCCATGATCGCCTCGCCGCCCTCGATCGGGGGCGCCGAATCGGGGCGGAAACCGGTCCAGTCGCCGACCCAGGCCGGGGCGTTCTCGAGGAAGGACGCCGTGCCGAACGTGTCGGGCAGCACCACGAGGAGGTTGCCGCCGTACCAGCTCTGCCATTCCTTCAACACCTCGTAGGGTGCGCGGCGCAGCTCCTCCTCGGTGCGGGCGAGCGCGGCGGCGACCATCGGCAGTTCGTGCGCGTTCGTGCCGATCGCCTCGAGGTCGGTCTCCATGGCCAGAAGCACGTTGGAGGAGCCGAGGAAGCGGCTGCCGAGCTTTTCCTTCAGCGCCTCCACGCACCAGCGCTGCCACAGGAAGGAGTGGCGCCGGCGGGTGCCGAAATCCGAGATGCGGATGGCCGGCAGCTTGTCGAGCCGCTCGACCTTCTCCCACATCTTGGCCTTGGCACGGGCATAGAGCACGTCGAGTTCGAAGCGGCCGCAATCCTTCATCGCCGAGCGCGAGCGCAGCTCGTTGATGATGGCGAGCGCGGGGATCTCCCACATCATCGTGTCGGTCCAGCGGCCGAAGAACATCAGCTCGTACTGGCCGTCGCGGCGGCTGAGTTCGTAGGGCGGCAGCTGGAAGTCGCGCAGCCAGTCGAGAAAGGCGGGGCGAAAGATCTGCCGCTCGCCATAGAAGCTGTTGCCGGCGAGCCAGATCATCTCCCGCTTGGAAAACCGGATCGTGCGGGCGTGGTCGAGCTGGGCGCGCAGCTCTCCTTCGTCGATCTCGTCGGCGATGCGCACCGTCCTGGTGCGGTTGATCAGCCGGAACGTCACCGCCGTCTCGCGATGTAGGCCCCAGATCATCTGCAGCATCAGGAGCTTGTAGAAATCGGTGTCGAGCAGCGAGCGCACGATCGGGTCGAGCTTGAACGTGTGGTTCCAGACCCGCGTGGCGATATCGGTGGCGACCATGTCCCGTCCCTTTCGCATCCCGGTTCTGGAAGCGCGGACGGATGCTTAGCCGAAGAGCGAGGGGCATGACAGGGGCCGGCGCGCGGATCCGTCGCAGGCATGCTTCACGTTTCACGTCTGCACAAAACACGCGCAGGCCCTTCTCGATGGCATCGGTCTTCGCAACGGTTGCAGTCCGTTCCCCTTCATCGACATTTCGAGACCGGAAGGGTGCCCTCCACGACGCCCCGCCGAAACCGACCCCCACACCGCAACAGAGCGCGTCAATGACCGCCTGCCTTGAAGAAGGCGGGTTCGCGGGGGAAGGCGGCAGGGCAGGACCGACGCCGGAGACCGCCGCCATGACGCATCGCCCCCATCATCGCCGCCTCGCACTGGCCGCCGCCGGGCTTCTCGCGGGTCTCGCCTCCCCGGCGATGGCGCAGGAGAGCCCGAAATTCGAGCTGCCGGTGACCTGCGCGGTCGGCACCGACTGTTTCGTCCAGCAGCTGCCGGACATGGCCGCCGGCCCCGAGACCGCCGACCCGTTCTGCGGCGGCGCCACCTATGACGGGCATGACGGAATCGACATCCGCGTGCGCTCGATGCGCGACGTCGCAGGCGGCGTGCCGGTGGTCGCCTCGGCGCCGGGCACCGTGAAGGGCGGGCGCGACGCCATGCCCGACCGGCTGGCCTCGACGCCCGAGGCTCGCGCCGCCGTCGCCAAGGTCGAATGCGGCAACGGCGTCGTGATCGACCACGGCAACGGCTGGGAGACGCAGTACTGCCACATGCGCCGCGGCAGCGTCGCGGTAAAGACGGGCGACCGCGTCGAGACAGGCACGAAGCTCGGCGAGATCGGCGCCTCCGGCATGGCCGAATTCCCCCATGTCCACCTGTCGGTGCGCCGCAACGGCGAGAAGCTCGATCCCGTCACCGGTCATGCGGTCGGCTCGGGGTGCGTGGCCGACACCACGGAGGCCGCGACGCTGTTCGCGCCGGACGCGGCGGCGGTGCTCGCCCGCTCCACCACGGCGATCCTCGATCTCGGCCTGTCGGACGCGGCCGTCGACTATGACCGCCTCGTGGTCGAGGGCGGCCCTGCGGCGCCGAAGGCGGGCGGCGCGTCGTCGATCGTCTGGGGCTGGTTCGCCAACCTGCGGGCCGGCGACACGATCGCCTTCCGCATGACCGGACCGACGGGCGAGGTCTTTTATGAAGGATCGAGCGAGCCGCTGCCCGGCAACAAGGCGGCCTATTCGGCCTTCGCGGGGCGCAAGCGTCCGCTGACGCCCGGCCGCTGGACCGTTTCGATCGAGGTGATCCGCGACGGCGTCGCGGCCGTGCGCGGCGAACGGGCAATCGACATCGCGGCCTGACCGGGCGGGCTCAGCCGAAGTCGGTGGTGCGCACGATGCGCCGACCGCAGCGAACGCGCACCAAGCCGATATCGTCGAGCTGGTGGTTGCTCAGGGTCTGCAACGACGCCGAGCGGCGCGCGGCCGGCTTGTCCTCAGTGCGGCGCAGCATTTGTGACAGGCGGGCAAGGATCGGGATGCGGATGAAGGGGCGGATCATGACGAGTTCTCCTTCGGGGCGAGGCGGCGGATCGGCCGCCCTCGATGCGGCGGTCTTGTCGCCCTCCGCCGTTACGCTGCGATGTCGCGCCGGGACGATCGTGTTTCGTCTGGCTGAAACGAGGTTTCGCGTCCCGGCGCTCGTCATGACGGGGTGACAAGCGCCGCCCGCTGTCGCAGTCTCGGCGTCAAGCGCCGGCACCACCCACGTTCGGGCCGGGCGCCACGGGAGGATGCCATGGCCCACCGATCCCTCACCACGCGGCGCATGGCGGCCCGGTTCACGGCCGGTCTCGTCGCGGTCGCGCTCGCGCTGCCGATCCAGGCATTCGCCGCCTCGCCCGCACCGGTGGCCGCCGAGAACGGCATGGTGGTGACGGCGCAGAGGCTGGCGAGCCAGGTCGGCGTCGACATCCTGAAGTCCGGCGGCAACGCGGTCGATGCGGCGGTGGCGGTCGGCTACGCGCTCGCCGTCGTCTATCCCACCGCCGGCAATCTCGGCGGCGGCGGCTTCATGACGATCCGCCTGAAGGACGGCCGCACCACCTTCCTCGACTTTCGCGAGCGCGCGCCCGGCCGCGCCACGAAAGACATGTATCTCGGCCCCGACGGCAATCCGGTCGACGGCCTCTCCACCGACGGCTATCTCGCGGTCGGCGTGCCCGGCTCGGTGGCGGGGCTGGAATATGCCCGCGAGCACTACGGTTCGAAGGAGCGTCCGGCACTGATCGCGCCCGCGATCGCCTTGGCACGGGACGGGTTCGCGCTTTCGCCCGGCGACGTCGAGAGCTTCCTGTCGGGCAACGCGGATCTGGCCAGGGACCCGGCCGCGGCCGCCGTGTTCCTGAAGAACGGCAGCGAGCCTTACCGGGTCGGCGAGCGGCTGGTGCAGACCGATCTGGCCAGCACGCTCCAGACGATCTCCGATCGCGGCGCGGACGGCTTCTATCGCGGCCCCGCCGCCTCGGCGATCACCCAGGCGAGCGCCGCCCATGGCGGCATCCTGGAGGCGCAGGATTTTGCCGACTACAAGGTGCGCGAACTCGCCCCCGTCACCTGCGACTACAAGGGATACCGCATCGATAGTTCGCCCCCGCCGAGTTCGGGCGGCGTCATCATCTGCGAGATCCTCAACATCCTCGAAGGCTATCCGCTCGCCTATACCGGCTTCGGCTCGGCCGAGACCGTCCACTGGATGGTGGAGGCGATGCGCTACGCCTTCGTCGACCGCAACTCGGCGCTCGGCGACCCCGACTTCGTGAAGAACCCGGTCGAAAAGCTTCTCTCGGACGACTACGCCGCCTCGATCCGCGCCAAGATCGCGCCCTACCGCGCCGGCGTCTCGGCCGCCCTCAAGCCCGCCGGCATGGGCGAGAGCACCGAGACGACGCATTATTCGATCATCGACCGCGACGGCAACGCGGTGGCCGTCACCTACACGCTGAACGGCTCCTTCGGCGCGCGCGTCATGGCGCCGGGCACGGGCGTCCTTCTCAACAACGAGATGGACGATTTCACGCAGAAGCCCGGCGTTCCCAATCTCTACGGCCTCGTGCAGGGCGAGGCGAACGCGATCGCACCTCGAAAGACCCCGCTCTCCTCGATGAGCCCGACCATCCTCTCGAAGGATGGCGCGCCGGTGATGGTGATCGGCAGCCCCGGCGGCTCGCGCATCATCACCATCACGCTGGAGGCCATCCTCAATGTCGTCGAGCACGGAATGACGATCCAGGAGGCGATCGACGCGCCGCGCATCCACCATCAATGGCAGCCCGACCGCGTGACGATCGAGCCGCGCGCCCTCTCGCCCGACACGATCCGCCTTCTCGCAGGCATGGGCTACGATGTGCGCGAGGATCCCGACTGGCCGATCTGGGGCGAAGCGGCGGGCATCCTCGTCGGGGGCCCGAGCCTCAAGACGCCCTCACCAAACGGCACCGACCGCTATTTCGGCGCCATCGACAGCCGCGCCACGGCGGGCGCGGCGATCGGCTACTGAGGGGGTGCCGCCGAAGCCTTGGGACAAGTTCGCCGCCGTGACGATCCCGCCTCGACTTCGGCCTGCATTCGCGAAACTCTGACGGGATCGGCCCGGTGCCACCGGGCGTCTCGCGAACGGGGAACGACGATGAGGGGATCACGGGTTTCGGCGGGAGCGCTGGTGGCGCTCGCGGCATGGACGTGGCTCGCGGGCGCAGCCCGGGCGGGCGAGAACGACGGGCTCTGGGCCGTCTACAATTCGGCGCTCAAATCGGCCAAATACGTCGACCTCACGCACACGATCACGCCCGCCATCCCCGTCTGGTCGGGCTTTGCCGAGGCAACGTTCGGCCCCGCCAAGGCCGGCTCGGACATCGAGGGCTACGCCAAGGCTGGCGAGCCCTACACCTACGAGAAGCATGGCTTCGAGGCGACCGAGTACACGCTGAGGACCGACCAGCTCGGCACCCAACTCGATCCGCCCGCGCACTGGGCGCCGGAATATCCGGCGATCGACGAACTTCCCGCCACCTATGCGGTGCGCCCGCTCGTGGTCATTTCCATCGTCGAGCAGTTGAAGGCCGACGACAATCATCACCTGCAGGTCGCCGACATCGAGGCGTGGGAGACGGCGCATGGACGCATTCCCGAGGGCTCGGTGGTCATGGTGCGCTCCGACTGGTCGAAGCGCTGGCCCGATCCCGAACTCGCCAAGATGAAGCGTTTCCCGGGCGTCTCGCTGGCGGCGCTGAAATTCCTGCACGAGGAGCGCAAGATTCTCTTCCACGGTCACGAGCCGCTCGACACCGATTCCACGCCGACGCTCGAGGGTGAGTACTGGCTGATGCACAACGGCTATGCACAGGCCGAGGGTGTCGCCAACTTGGACCAGGTCCCCGAAACCGGGGCGCTGATCGCCATCGGGTATCCGAAGTTCGGCGGCGGGCTCGGCGGCTATGCGCGCTATGTCGCGATCTGCCCGCCGGACTGGCCGAACGGGGTGACGATCGGCGCCGCCGACGCGCCGCTGCCGAAATCCGACAAGCCGCTGCATTACGACGCGAGCGCGGGGATGCGCATTCGCTGACTTCTCCGCCCAAATGCCGTAGGTCCGGCGAACCGTTCGTCGCCGGACCCAACCGCCCATGCATGAAACCAGCCTCTACCTCCCCGTGAAGCGCTTTCTCGAAGGGCTCGGATACGAGGTGAAGGGCGAGATCGGCGGCTGCGATCTTCTGGCGCTGAGCGCAGGCGAGTCGCCGGTGGCGGTGGTCTGCGAGTTGAAGCTGCAGTTCAATCTCGAACTCGTGCTGCAGGGCGTCGAGCGGGCGGCCGTGGCCGACGAGGTGTGGCTGGCCGCGCGGCTTTCGCTGAAAGGCAAGGGCCGCGAGGGCGATCCGCGCTTTCGCAATCTCTGCCGGCGCCTCGGCTTCGGCCTGCTGGCGGTGGGCGCGGACGATGCCGTGCATCTTCTTCTCTCCCCCGCCGCGCCGGCCCCGCGCCGCGATCCGCGCCGGCGCTCTCGCCTCGTCGACGAGCATCGCCGCCGCAAGGGCGATCCGGCGCTCGGCGGCTCGACGCGGGCGCCGATCATGACCGTCTACCGCCAGGAGGCGCTCGCCTGCGCCCGCGCGATGGTGGGCGGACCGACCCGGCCACGCGACCTCAAGGCACAGTCGGCGCGCGCCCAGGCGATCCTCAAGCGCAACGTCTACGGCTGGTTCGCCAATCCGGCGCGCGGGCTCTACGAGTTGACGCCCGCCGGGCACGAGGCGCTGGTGCGCTGGCCGGCCACGCCGGGAGAGGACTGACGCCCGCCTCGACGCGTCGAACCCCATCGCGCGCGACCGATAGCCGTGGATGGAAATCCAGCCGTCCAGACCCGGAACGCTCCACAGGCCCGCCGGCTTCCATTCCCATCACGGCGCCTCGGATGATCGTGGCGCCAAGGGTTGGAGATCGACGGACATGGCCAAGGAAAAGACCCTCGCGGACGCCTTCTACGAGACCCTGAAGGACGTCTACTATGCCGAGAAGCAGTCGGTGAAGGCGCTGAAGAAGGCAGCCAAGACGGCGCAGGACGACGAGCTGAAACAGGCTTTCACCGACCACGCCGAGGAGAGCGCGACGCAGGTCGAGCGCCTGACGCAGGTCTTCGAACTCATCGGCAAGCCGGCCCGCGCCAAGACCTGCGAGGCGATGACCGGGATCGTCTCGGAGATGGAGGAGGATCTGGAGGAGTTCGGCGGGACGGACGCCGCCGATCAGGTTCTCATCGGCTGCGCGCAGGCGGTGGAGCACTACGAGATCGCCCGTTACGGCCTCCTGAAGACCTGGGCGACGAAGCTCGGCCATGACGAGGCGGCGGCGCTCTTCGCCGAGACGCTGGCCGAGGAGAAGGCGGCCGACGCCCGCCTCACCGAGATCGCCGAAGGTCTCGGCGATGCAATGAGCGACGACGATGCGGAGGCCGACGCCGATCTCGATATCGACGCCGAAGACGAGGACGACGCCGCGAAGTCCGCGCGTTCGACGAAGAAGGCGGCATCGCCGAAGACGAAGGCGGCCTGACCGCCCGGCCGCGCGGCTCGAAGCGCGGCCGACGCTGATCGACGAAAAAACATGGTGTGGCGGTGGATGGAAATCCGCCGCCATTCGTATACGGGGCATGAGCGTGTCTTCGCCCCGTCCCGATGTCCTGTCGCAGCTTGGTCCGTTGCGCCGCTATGCGCTGTCGCTGACGCGCAACCGCGAGGATGCCGAAGACCTCGTCCACGACACGCTGCTGCGCGCCATCGAGCGCGAGGACCAGTTCCGGCCCGGCCGCAATCTGCGGACTTGGCTGATGTCGATCCTGCACAACCGCTTCGTCGACGGCCTGCGCGCCCGGCGCACGGAAGCCGAGCGCGACGCCCACTTCGCCCGCACCGCGATCACCTCGATGCCGGGTGGCCAGGAAGACGCGCTGCGGCTCGCCGAGCTTCGCCGCTCGTTCGAGTCCCTGCCCGAGGAGCAGCGCGCCGCGCTTCATCTCGTGGTGGTCGAGGGACTGTCCTACGAAGAGGCCGCCGAGGCGCTCGCCATTCCGCAGGGCACGCTCGTCTCGCGCCTGTCGCGCGCCCGCGCCCGGTTGCGCGCCGCGGAGAACGGCGAGGTAGACACCGCCTCCAACGTCATCGCCTTGAAAACGAGAGGAGGCCCGGATGTCTCTTGAACCCGATCCGATCCTCGAGTCCGATCTCGTCGCCTTCGTCGACGACCAGTTGACGCCGGAGCGCCGCGTCGCCGTCGCCGCCCATCTCGCCGCGCGTCCCGACGAGGCGGCGCGGGTGATGGCCGATCTCGGCCACCGCGATGGCCTGCGCCTCGCGCTCGGTGGTTCGCCCTTTCTCGGACGCGCCGCGACGGCGCAGGCGGCGCGCCGCCTGGACGGCCGGCTTCGCCGACGCCCGGTCCTGCGCCGCGTCCGCCATGCGGCGGCGCTCGCCTCGCTCATCGCGATCGGCTGGTTCGCCCATGCCGAGATCGGCCCGCTCGGCATTCGCCAGAGCGTCGCCTCCGCGCCCGCCCCGGCCTTCGTCGAGGAGGCGCTCGCCGCCCATCGCACGGCGGAAGTTCGCGCCGGGATGACCTCGCAGCCCGAGGTCGCCCGCTTCGACCCGACGGAGATCCTCGCGGCCACCGCCATCGCCATGCCGGCGCTGCCGGATGACTGGCAGGTGCGCGACGTGCAGATCTTCCCCTCGCCCTTCGGCCCGAGCGTCGAGATGGCGGTGGAGACCGGCGATTTCGGTGCGCTGTCGCTCTTTGCCGTGCGGCCCGGCCGCTTCGACGTGACGGCACCGGGCGTCACCGCCACGGGCGGCGCCACCGCCGCCTACTGGCAGATCGGCGACGTCGCCTATGCGCTCATCACGGAGGGCGCGGAGCGCCGCGACCTCGAACGCACGGCCGAGACGCTGGCCCGCTCGCTCTATTAAGGCGACCGGCTTTCCCGTTCGCCTCGTCTCTCCCAACCCC
Organism: Aureimonas sp. AU12; assembly: GCF_001463705.1. Classification (GTDB taxonomy): domain Bacteria; phylum Pseudomonadota; class Alphaproteobacteria; order Rhizobiales; family Rhizobiaceae; genus Aureimonas. The sequence continues at coordinate 51,857 of NZ_BBWH01000040.1, forward strand.
ACACGAGATGGAGTTATCCAGATGAACACACCGCACCAGGGCTGGGGCGTTCGCGCCGCACCGGTCGACGGCGCCCTCTTCGACGAGGGCCTGCGCCAGCACATGCTGCGCGTCTTCAACTACATGGGCCTCGGCCTCGTGGTCACGGGCCTCGTCGCCTTCGTGGTCGGCACGACGCCGGCGCTCTACGTGCCGATCTTCTCCTCGCCGCTCAAGTGGGTGGTGATGCTGGCGCCGCTCGCCTTCGTGCTGGTCTTCTCGTTCAAGATCCAGACGATGTCGGCCGGCGCCGCACAGATGGCGTTCTGGGCGTTCTGCGCGGTCATGGGCCTGTCGCTCGCCTCGGTGTTCCTCGTCTTCACGGGCACGAGCATCGCCAACACGTTCTTCATCGCCGCCGCGATGTTCGGCGCCACCAGCCTCTACGGCTACACGACGAAGCGCGATCTCACGAAGATGGGCTCGCTCCTGATCATGGGCCTCATCGGCGTCGTGATCGCCTCGATCGCCAACATCTTCATCGGCTCCTCGGCGCTGCAGTTCGCCGTCTCGGTGATCGGCATCATCGTCTTCGTCGGCCTGACCGCCTGGGACACGCAGACGATCAAGGAACAGTATGCCGAGAACTTCACGGCCGAGTCGCGCCAGAAGATGGCCGTGTTCGGGGCGTTCTCGCTGTTCCTGAACTTCGTCAACATCTTCCAGCTTCTCCTGAACTTCACGGGCGAGCGCGAGTAGCGACGGGCTTCGGCCCGCACCAGCGATCCCCCATCAGAAAAAGAGATCCGGCAATGGATACGAACGACCGACAGGCCATCGAAGGCCTCTTCACCAAGCTCGATACGGTCGAGCGCCAGGGCGCGCAGCGTGACCCGGACGCCGAGCGCTTCATCTCGGACCGCGTGCGCCAGCAGCCCGGCGCGCCCTACTTCATGGCGCAGACCATCGTGATGCAGGAAATGGCGCTGGAGAACCAGCAGCGCGAGATCGAGGCCCTGCGCGAGCAGGCCTCCCGGCCGCAGGCGTTCTCGGGCGGCGGCGGGTTCCTCTCGCGCATGTTCGGCGGCGACACGCCCGCCGCTCGTCCGGCCGCTCCGTCGTCGGCGCCCTACGGCACGGCGGCAGCGACGAGCGGTGCGGCCGCGGGCGGCGCCTGGGGCGCGCGCCCCGGTCAGCCTTCGGCCCATGGCCAGCCCGGCGGGATGCCGATGGGCGGCGCGGGCGGCATGATGGGCGGTCGTGGCGGCGGCGGCGGTTTCCTCGCCGGCGCGGCGCAGACGGCGATGGGCGTCGCGGGCGGCGTCCTCCTCGGCAACGCGCTGGGCTCGATGTTCGCGGGCGACGCGCAGGCGGCGGAAGCACCGGCCGAGACCCCGGCCGAGGAAGGCGGGATCGAGGAGACGGCGGCCGAGGACGAAGGCGGCGGCTTCTTCGATGGCGGCGGGTTCGACGAGGAGATCTGACCTCCGACTGAACGCTTGCGAACGGCGGCGGCGACCCCAGCGGTGGCCGCCGTTTTCGTTGGTGCATGGCAACGATGTGTTGCCTGTCTCACGCGAGGGTCGCGAAAATCATCGAACCCCCGGCGAAACCGCTAGGGCCAACACTCGTGATGCGACGCGAACGCGTTTCATCGACGGGGTGCCATAGCGGCATGCGAACGATGATCCGGCCGCAAAGGCCTCGGACGATTTTCGGACTCCTTGGTCGATGCGACGGGCTGCTGTGTCTGCGCCGCTCCAAGCGGGATCGCCGGCCGGTGCTCCATCGCAGGTCACGCAAAACCGCCGCCGGCAATTGCGAGCGGCGGCGATCATGCGGGAAATCTCAGATCGACGAGGCCAGTCCCGTCAATGACGGGTGCCCGGTGCCGTCTCACGATTTTCAGGGCTGTCGTGAGACGGACGGCCGTTCAGGGCCTGTGTCCAGCCCTCCATCCACTCGGTTCGAAGGGTCGAACCCGTGGGATATTCGCAGCCCGATTTCGGGACGTTGTGCTCGAAGGCCAGTTTGCCTTGCTGGAATGCGTCGGTTGCCATGATGCGGCTCCTTCCTCGTTTCCTCCAATGAAAACGAGAAAGCGCAGCAGCCGTTCCTTCGAACGCCGCGCCGCGCCGTGTTGCGGTGCCGAACGAAACCTCGGCCACCAGTCTCGCTGGCCGTCGGACGCCCGCGAGCCGGCCCTTTGAATTAGATGCGAAGACCCGTCCCGAGGCCCATCGAGGCGAGCATCACGGCGGCGTCGGGCTCCATGTCGGGAACGGGAACGCCGAGGCCGTCGCGCACCGCGATGACGGCAATCTCCGCGTCGTCGGTATCGGCCACGTCGAAGATCAGGGTGTCGCTTTCGCCATAGGCGGCAAGCTGCGCCTCGCGAACGTAGGACCGCGCCTCGCGGACCCGGCGAAAGGCACGAAACTCGCGGGCATCGCCGCCATCGATTCTCACGACGAACATTTCTTAGGCCTCCGTTCGAATTGTGGAAAAGTTAAGCATGCGTTCGTGACGTTGCCAAGACATCCCGTCCGTGAATCGCTTCGGGCGCTCGCGTCCGCCCGACCTCCCTTCCACCAGTCGATCCGCTCCGACGCCGCAGCGCGCGTGTCGGCCGGATCTCATGGGGCGCTCCACGGACAGCGCATGAGCCGGGCTGGACGCTTCGCAGGCCTTCGGCGGTCCACCCCGACCACGAGAAAAGGCGGGCCGCTGGCGGCCCGCCTTCCCTTCTCAAGACCCGAACGGTTGACGCCGAGTTCAGCTGTCGAAACGCTCCTTGCGCAGCGTGCCGTCGAGATTGATCTCGACCCGCACCGACTGGCCGGCCGCGGTTTTGGCATCGGCCTCGACATGATTCTTGCGAACGTCGAAGTCGCCGCCATAGGTGTAGCCGAGTTTCTCGATCGCGGCCTTCGCCGCCTCCTCGCTCATCGGCGCCCGATAGGGCTCGCGCTCGGTGACCGCATTGTCCTCGCCGACCTTGACGAGCCAGACCGCGCCGGCCGCGTCCTTCGCGGTGAACTCGGCATGATGCTTCAGCGTGTCGACCAGCTGCACGTCGGCGTAGCCGGCATCGGTCAACGTCTTGGCCGCGGCGTCCTTGTCGACGCCGCCCGAGAACCAGCCGTTCCAGCCGCCGCGATCCTCGGCGCGCTCGCCGTCGGGGCCGGAGCCGCGCTCCTCGTCGCCGCGCGGGCCATGGTGACGGCCGGGACCGCCGGGGCCGCGCTCACCATCCGGGCCACGCTCGGCCCGGGGACCGCGCTCGCCGTCCGGACCATCGCGACCGGGACCGCGCGGCCCATCACGACCGGGGCCGTCGCGGCCGGGACCATCCATGTCGCGCAGCGCCACGCGCTCGGTGCCGGCCACGGTCAGCGCCATGGCGCGAACCTCGGAGCGGCCGTAGCGGCCCTCGACCGAGACCTGATCGCCGACCTTCACGAGCGCCTCGCGATCGCCCTGCGGACCGGTCGTCACCAGCGTGCGGCCGGTGGCGTCCTCGAGCACGAAGCGGTTGCCGAAGACCTCGGCGACGCGGCCCTCGAGGCGGATGGCGTTCATGTCGCGCAGCTGGTTCACGGTCACGGTTTCCAGTTGGGGGGCGCCGGCCGGGCCCGGCTGGGCCGCAATGGCGGTGGGCGCCGGAGCCGGCGCCGCGGCGGGTGCCTGGGCGAAGGCGAAGGCTGAGGAGAGAAGCAGCGGGGCCATGAGGGAGGCCGCCATCAGGCGACGCTTCGTGGAAGTCTTGGGGGTCGTCATCGCAATGGTGTCCTTGTCGTTTGCGTTGGTGACCGGACTTCTAGCGGACCCTCCAGAACCTCTCCTGAACGAGGCGGTTCAGGTTGAGTTCAGGCGCCGGGCCTAGGTCCGCCGGGCAGGACGCGCGCCTGATCTCGTCCGGCCGTGGCGGATGACCGGACGTCGAGACAACGGCCCGCGTCCGCCTTGGCAGAGCGCACCCCAGCGCCACCTTTCGTCCTCGCCCGCCTCACCGAAAGCGAAAACCTCCATGCGCGTACTCCTCGTCGAAGACGACACCGCCCTTGCCGGCGAGATCGCGCAGGCGCTGCGGGCCGAGCATTTCGCCGTGGACCGTGCCGCCGACGGCGAGGACGGGCTGCATCTCGGCGACACCGAACTCTTCGACGCCGCCGTCCTCGATCTCGGCCTGCCCAAGCTCGGCGGCATCCAGGTGCTGAAGGGCTGGCGCGCGGCAGGGCGCAACATGCCCGTCCTCATCCTCACCGCGCGCGACGGCTGGAGCGACAAGGTCGAGGGCTTCAAGGCCGGCGCGGACGACTATCTCGTCAAGCCCTTCCGGGTGGAGGAGCTGGTGATGCGGCTGCGCGCGCTCGTGCGTCGCTCCCGCGGCCACGGCGACGCCCACATCGTCTGCGGGCCCATCCGCTTCGACGCGCAGGTCGGCACGTTCGAGCGCGACGGCCTGCCGCTGAAGCTCACCGCGCTCGAATGGCGGGTGCTGTCCTGCCTGATGCTGCGCAAGGAGATCGTGGTGCCCCGCGCCGATCTCATCGAGCGCGTCTACGAGGGCGACGCCGACGTCGACAGCAACTCGATCGAGGTCATCATCGCGCGGCTGCGCCGCAAGATCGGCCACGCCATGATCGAGACCTCGCGGGGCCTCGGCTATCGGCTGACAGCCGAGGGCACACCGCGATGACCCGCCCCGCCCCGCCGACAGTGCCCCCATCCGATGGGCCGTCACCCCATGTTCCGCCGCCGCGCCTGCGCTTTCGCTCGCTGCGCGCCCGGCTCGTCCTGTCGGCCGCCTTGTTCGTGCTCGCCGCCATCGTCGTCACCGGCCTCGTCATCGGCACCTTGCTCGAGCGGTTCGTGCGCGGCGAGGTGACGAGCCGCCTCGACCTGCAGGTGGCCACGATCGCCGGCGTCCTCGCCGCGCCGCCCCTTCCCCCGGGGGCGCGCCCGATGAACGAGCGGCGCCGCGGCGGCCGGTTCGACGAGGCCGAGACACGCGGCGACGACCGGCGGGCCCCGCGCGAGCGCCGGCGCGACACGCCGCCCTGGCTCGCCGGCCTCGGCGATCTCGACGGGCCGCCCTTCGACCGGCGGCGCTCGGGCTGGTACTGGCAGGTGGAGCGCGACGGCACCGTCCTCGCCGCGTCGCGCTCGCTAAGCGAGGGGACCCTGAGCGCGATCGAGGATCCGCCCGAAGAGGGTCCACCGCATGCGCTCGGCACCGCCACCGGCCCTTCGGGCGAGCCGCTGGTGACGCGCAGCGCGAGCGTGCCGATCCGCGGCGGCGAGGCGCGCGTTCTCGTCAGCGCGCCGCGCGCCGCCATCTCCGATCCGTTGCGCGACGCGACCCTCACCGTCGCCGGAACGCTGGCGCTGCTCGGCGCCGCGCTCGTTGCGGCGATCGTCGTGCAGGTGCGCTTCGGCCTTCTGCCGATCGAGCACCTGCGCCGCTCGCTGGCGAGCGTTCGCAGCGGCCGGACCGAGCGGATCGAGGGCCCGCAACCGGCCGAACTCGCGCCGCTCGCCGACGAATTGAACGCCTTGATCGAACAGGATGCCGCGACGCTGCGCCAGGCCCGGCTCCACGTCGCCAATCTCGCGCATGGGCTGAAGACGCCGCTCGCCACCCTCTCCGCGGCGGCCGAGCGGATGCCGGACGCCGCCACGCGCACCGAGCTTCTGGGCCTCACCGGCCTGATGGACCGGCGCGTGCGCCATCACCTGCGCCGTGCCCGCTCCGCGGCGCTCGGCGGCCCGGCCCGCCAGCGCACGGATCTCGCCGCCCATGCCGGGGATCTCGCCGCGATGCTCGCCAAGTTCCACGGCGGCGCGGGGCTGGCGATCGCGACGGGTCTGGCGCCCGGCCTCGTCGTCGCGGTGGACCCGGAGGATCTCGACGAGATGCTCGGCAATCTCCTCGACAATGCCTGCCGCCATGCGAAAGGCCGCGTCGTCATCGAGACGCGGCGCGAGGGGCGCGAGGCGCGGGCCGAAATCCGGGACGACGGCGCCGGCCTCTCCCCCGCAGAGATCGAGGCCGTGCTGCAGCCGGGCCGGCGGCTGGACGAGACCACGGCGGGGCACGGCTTCGGCCTGCCGATCACGGCCGAGATCGTGGAGCTCTACGGCGGCCGGCTGGTGCTCGGGCGGGCCACGGAGGGCGGGCTGTCGGCGGTGTTGACGCTGCCGATGCCGGCGGAGTGAGAGGACGTGGCGGGCTTTGGATAGGTCGGCCTCCACCAAAGCTGGCGCTTTGGCTGCGGCTTTCAGCTGAACCCGTCGCCTAGCGACGAATTCAGCTGAGGAACCACGCGCCGAAGGCGAGGGTGAGGAGGGTGACGGGCGCGCCCACCGCGAAATAGGTCCAGAAGCCGATCTGGATGTTGCTCGCGGCCGCGCGCTCGGCGACGATGAGGTTGGCGACGGAGCCGAGCAGCGTGAAGTTGCCGGCCAGCGTCGAGGCCATCGCGACCGTGATCCAGGCCTTGGTGGGATCGGCCAGCACCTCGACGAAGGGCCGCAGGATCAGCACCGCCGGCACGTTCGAGACGATGTTCGACAGGACGGCCGTGACGCCGGTCAGCACCCAGACGTCGTCGAGGCTGAAGGACGAGACGCGCCGGATGATGTCGGGCGTCAGCACCGTGTGCTCGATCGCGGCGACCACGACGAAGAGCCCGGCGAACATGATGAGCAGCGCCCCGTCGATTTCGGCATAAACCCGCGAGGGCTTCACCCGGCGCGTCAGCATCAAGAGGCCGCCGCAGATGATCGCGACCTTGGCCACCGGCTGGCCGAGAAAGAACAGGACGATCATGCCGAGCGTCAGAAGCGTCGCCTTGATCGCCAGCGGCTTGTTGACATGGGCCTTCAGCCGCACGTCGGGCAGCGTCGTCTTCGTCAGGAATTCCGAGCGGTAGGCGATGCCGACGATCACGACGATGATCGCGAGGCCGACGATCGCGACCGGCGTCAGCGAGGCAGCGAACGAGCCGTAGGGAATGCCCGACACCGTGCCGATGATCATGTTCTGCGGATTGCCGGTGATCGTCGCGGTGGAGCCGACATTGGCGGCGAGCGCGACGCCGAGGAGGTAGGGAACGGGATTGCGATCGAGCGCCTTCGTCAGCTCGATCACCAGCGGCGTCATCACGAGGCAGATCGCGTCGTTGACGAGAAAGGCCGAGAGCACCCCCGTCGCCAGGACCACGGCGACGAGCACCACGGCGGGCGAATGGGCCTTCGACACCGCATAGGCGTTGACGAGGCGGAAGACGCCGGAAATGCGCAGGTTCGCCACCACGATCATCATGCCGAGCAGCAGCGCGATCGTGTCGAGGTCGATGGCGGCGAAGGCCTCCTCCATCGTCATCGCGCCGACGCCGACCATCAGGCCGGCGCCGAGCAGCGCCGCCCCGGCGCGGTCGAGACGGGTGCCCGGCAGCTTGCCGATGGCGATCACCGCATAGGTCGCGATGAAGATCACGACGGCGGCGTCCGTGCTCCACGGGGTCACCGCGAGAACGCTCGTGATCGGTTCGCGGAAGACCAGGCCGAGCGCGGCGAGGAGCACGAGCGGCACGGCGACGGCGAGGATCGCACCGAGGGAAGGACCGCGGCGGGGCAAGGCCGAAGCGGGTGTAGAGGGCTCGGTCATGATGGTCGATGTCCCGCTCAAGGTCTCGAAGGCTTCAAGCGGCGCCCGGCGTCGCCACGTCCCGGCCGGCGGACGGGCCGTCCTTGGCATTGACGCCGAGATGCGCGGTCTCGGGCATGGCGAAGACGAAGACGAGAAGGCCGACGCCGGCCGCCGCGGCGAGAAACAGGAAGGCCGGGCTGTAGCCGAGCTGCACGACGATGAAGCCGGCGACCGCCGTCGACAGCGAGGCGCCGACGCCCTGCGCCGTCGAAATGGCGCCCTGCGTGACGTTGAACCGGCCGGTGCCGCGGGTGAGATCGGCCACCACGAGCGGGAACAGCGCCCCGAAGATGCCGGCGCCGATGCCGTCGAGCACCTGGACGCCGACGAGCCAGTAGGCGTTGTCGGAGAGGGTGAAGAGGAAGCCGCGCAGCGGCAGGATGGCGAAGCCGACGAGGAAGATCGGCTTGCGGCCCCAGACGTCGGCCTTGGCGCCGACGATCATCGCCACCGGCACCATGACGAGCTGGGCGGCGACGATGCAGGCGGCCACCAGCGTCGTGCCGAGACCCGGCAGCTGCAGCGCCAGATTCTGGCCGACGAGCGGCAGCATCGCGGCATTGGCGAAGTGGAAGAGCGTGCAGCAGGCCGCGAAGATGAGGAGCGGGCGAGATTTCAGCAGCATGGCGAAGCCCGAGGGCGCGTCGGCATCCGGCCCCGTGTCCTCCTCGCCCTTCTTCAGGCCGCGCGCGACGCCGTGGTCGATCGCGTCGGCGGGGATCTTCAGGGTCGCGAGGATCGAGAGGAGGGCGAGACCCGCCATCAGCCAGAAGACGACGATCGGTCCGAAGAAATAGGCGAGGACGCCTGCAAGCGTCGCGGCCACCGCATTGCCCGCATGGTTGAACGCCTCGTTGCGGCCGACCCGCTTGGCGAAGGCCTTCGGGCCGACGATCCCGAGCGTCACGGCGGCGATGGCCGGCGCGAAGATGGCGCCGGCGCCGCCCGAGATCGCCTGCGTGATCGCGACGAAGGAGAAGTTCGGCAGCAGCGGCAGGGCGATCGACGACAGGGTCACGAGAATGGCGGCGACCACCAGGATCGTGCGCTTGGCCTTGGTGCGATCGACGAGGGCGCCGGCCGGCGTCTGCGCCAGAAGGCCGGCGATGCCGCCGATCGTCAGCACGAGGCCGATGCTCGCCTCGTCCCAGTTCTGCTGCGAGATCAGGTAGATCGCGAGGTAGGGCCCGAGCCCGTCCCGCACGTCGGCCAGAAAGAAGTTCAGCGCGTCCAGGGGACGCCGCGCGGTCTCGCTGCTCATCGAAGGTCGACTTTCGGCCGAACGACACCCCTGACCCGCGACCGTGATGGGTTGCAGACCATAAGGTATCATTATGATATTGCAGCGAATTCGCCGCGGGTTCCTGCGTTGCGATGGATTGTAGATGCGAGCTTGCGCTGTTCAATCGTTCGTGAACGAATTTAATCCGGCGGTGACATCGCCGTCAGGCGCGTTCCCGCCGCGGCGGCTGGCCGCCCTTGCGCCCTGCGGCGGCACGTTCCAGAACGGGCGACCGCATGAGCCAAGAGTTCGGAAGGACGAGCGATGGAAGCCGAGACGAGGACGCCGCCGCGCGTCGCGCTGTTCGTCACCTGCCTCGTCAACGTCATGCGCCCGGCGATCGCCGAGGCCTCGCGCGATCTCCTGATCCAGGCCGGCTGCGAGGTGTCGGTGCCGCTGGCGCAGACCTGCTGCGGCCAGCCGGCCTTCAATTCCGGCGATGCGGACGGCGGGCGCGCGATGGCGCGCCACCAGATCGCGGCGCTGGAGGGCTACGACTACGTCGTCGCCCCGTCCGGCTCCTGCGCCGGCACGATCCGCCACGAATATCCCGAGACGTTCCGCCATGATCCGCAATGGGCCGCGCGTGCGGAGGCGCTGGCGGCGCGAACGCACGAGATCACCTCCTTCCTCGTCGACGTGATGGGCTTCACGCCCGCCGCGACGCGTTTCGAGGGATCGGCGACCTATCACGACACCTGCTCGGGCCTTCGGGAACTCGGCGTCCACGACCAGCCGCGCCGCCTGATGCGCAGCGTCGAGGGGTTGAGCCTGGTGCCACTGCCCGACGCCAACGTCTGCTGCGGCTTCGGCGGCACGTTCTGCGTTAAGTATCCCGCCATCGCCAACGCCATCGTCGACGAGAAGGCGCGCACGATCGAGGCGACGGGCGCCGACATTCTGCTGGGCGGCGATCTCGGCTGCCTGATGAACATGTCGGGCAAGCTGCAGCGGCGCGGCTCGCGTGTGCGCGCCTTCCACACGGTGGAGGCGATCGCCGGCCGGCTGGCGGGCGCGGCGATCGGCGAAAAGGCGTGAGCGCGATGCCGACCCCCGCCGCCCATACCGCGCCGCCGCGCCCCGGCGCAGGCGCTCCCGACTTCACGGCGCGCACCACGGACGCGCTCGCCGACGCCTGGCTGAAGACCGCCATCGACCGCACCACCGGCACCGCTCGCACCAAGCGCGCCGCGATCGTCGGGCAATGGCCGGATTTCGCGGTGGCCCGCGAACGCGGCAAGGCGATCAAGGACCATGTCGTCGCCCATCTCAGCCATTACCTCGCCGAGTTCGAGCGCAATGCGGCGGCGAACGGTGCGGTGGTGCATTACGCCTCGACCGCCGACGAAGCCTGCCGGATCGTCGTCGACATCTGCCGGTCCGTGGGGGCGCGCGAGGTGACGCGCTCGAAATCCATGCTCGGCGAGGAGATCGGCCTGCCGCACGCGCTGGAGGAGGCCGGCATCGGGCGCACCGAGACCGATCTCGCCGAGCATATCGTGCAGCTCGCGGGCGAGCGCCCCAGCCACATCATCTGGCCCGCCATGCACAAGACGCGCGAGCAGATCTCGGTGCTGTTCAAGGCCCATCACGCGACGCCGCACACCGTCGAGACGCCCGAGGCCATGGCGACCTCGGCGCGGCGGCACCTGCGCCAGCGCTTTCTCGATGCCGATGTCGGGATTTCCGGCGCCAACTTCCTCGTCGCCGACACCGGCTCGGTCTGCACCGTGACGAACGAGGGCAATGCCGAGATGACGACGACGCCGCCGCGCGTCCACATCGTCACGGCCGGCATCGAGAAGCTGGTGCCCTCGGTGGGGCATGCCGCGATGATGCTGCGCCTCCTCGTGCGCTCGGCCACCGGGGCAGCGCTGACGCAGTACACGACCTTCCACACCGGGCCGAAACGCGCCGGGGACCTCGACGGGCCCGACGCGTTCCACATCGTCCTCGTCGACAACGGCCGCACCGAGATGCTGGCCGGCGAGGAGATGCGCGAGATGCTGCGCTGCATCCGCTGCGGCGCCTGCATGAACCACTGCCCGGTCTTCAACCATATCGGCGGCCACGCCTATGGCGGCACCTATCCCGGCCCGATGGGCGCGGTGCTCACCCCCGTCTTCGACGGGTTGACGATGCAGACGCGCGACCTCGCCCATGCCTGCACCCTCAACGGACGCTGCCGCGAGGTCTGCCCGGTCGACATTCCCCTGCCGACCCTGATCAAGGGCTGGCGCACACGATCCTGGCGCGAGGGACTGGAGCCGCGCGCGATGCGATCCGGGCTCGGGCTCTGGCGCTTCCTCGCGCTGCGGCCGCGCCTCTTCCGGCTGGCCCTGGGGTCGGGGGCCACGGCGCTGCGGCTGCTCGGGCGCGGGCGCGGGCGCATCCACGCCTTGCCGGCGCTCGGCGCCGGCTGGACGCGCTACCGCGACATGCCCGAGCCCCCGCCCGGCCCGACCTTCCTGGAGGCCGAAGCGGCGCGCCAGCGGATCGCCGGTCGAGGAGAGAAAAGCCGATGAGCGCGCGCGCCACGATCTTCGCGGCGATCGAGGCGGCGATCGGCCCGGCGGGCGATCCCGCCGCGATCCGGGCCGAGGCGCTTGCACTTCTCGCCGAACCCCAGCGCGTGCGCCCCGTCCTGCCCGCGGGCGACCTGCCCGATCTCTTCGCCGCCGCGGTGACGCGCCTGCCGCCGGGCGCCTCGAGCGAGCGGATCGCGGACCTGTCCGACCTGCCGGCGGCCGTCGCACGGCATCTCGCCGGCCTGAGCCTGCCGCCGTCGCTGAAGATCCAGCCGGTGCCCGATCTCGCGGATCTCGACTGGGCGGCTTCCGGCCTGCAGCCGGTGGAGGCGGTGGACGACTGCGTGTCGATCTCGCTCGCCGAGACCGCCATCGCCGAGACCGGCAGTCTCGTCCTGCGCTCGGGGCCGCGGATGGGGATCCTCGACGCGTTCCTGCCGCTGCATCACCTCGTCGCGGTGCGCGCCGCGCGGATCGTGCCCTATCTCGAGGACGCGGTGGCCGAGGCGGATCTGGCCAGCACGCGCAACCTCGTGGTGGTCACCGGCCCGAGCGGCACCACCGACATCGAGGGAAGCCTGGTGATCGGCGTCCACGGCCCGGCGACGCTGCACATTCTCGTGGTCGGCTGACGCGCAACGGCTTCGCGGGCGCAGCCGAGCGGCGAACCCGGCGCTTCTCGCCGAGTTTTTCCATAGATGGCTAAAGGCTGGACGGGGCGAGCAGCCCCTTCAGCGCGGCGTGCAGATCGGTCGCGGAATAGGGCTTGCGCAGGATCTCGGTTCCCGTCGGCGGGCCATCGGTGCCGTCGAGGAGATTAGGGTTTCCGGTGGCGAACAGCACCGGCAAGGCCGGCAGGACCGCCCGCAACCGCCCAGCGAGCGCCGATCCGTCCATATCCGGCAGGCTGACGTCGAGGATCGCGGCGTGGAAGTGCTCGCCCTCTTCGACGCAGCCCAGCGCTTCCTGGCCATCGCCGACGTCGCGCACCTCGAAGCCGGCGTCCTCGATCCATTCGGCGGTGAGCGCGCGGATCATCGGATCGTCCTCGACGAGAAGCACCTTGCCCAAACGCGTCGGCTCTTGTTCGGACCCTGTCATCGCCGCATGCCATCCATATCTAGAAGCCGTCCGCGAGGACGCCCGGTTTCCTCGGGACCTTCGTGTGTCGGTGAGGCATAGGCCTTTCCCGGCGGGGAAGTAAACGACATCACAAGGCTTTCATGAGCGACGCGCGAGACGACAACATCCCCTTCGAGGGCCCCCGGCCGACGGTTTCGAAGGACTCGCCTTCGCAGATCGACACGCAGAGCGACATCTTCTTCGCCGCGGTCGAGACGACGCGCATGCCGATGACGGTCACCGATCCGCGCCAGAGCGACAACCCGATCGTCTTCGCCAACAAGGCGTTTCTCCAGATGACCGGCTACACGCGCGAGGAGATCGTCGGGCACAATTGCCGGTTCCTGCAGGGCGTGGACACCGACCCGGCAACCGTCGACGAGGTGCGCGAGGCGATCAAGCACCGGCGCGAGATGGCGACGGAGATCCTGAACTACCGCAAGGACGGCACCTCCTTCTGGAATGCGCTGTTCATCTCGCCGGTCTACGACCCGCAGGGCAACCTCGTCTATTTCTTCGGCTCGCAGCTCGACGTCTCGCGCCGACGCGACGCCGAGGACGCGCTGCGCCAGGCCCAGAAGATGGAGGCGCTCGGCCAGCTGACGGGCGGCATCGCCCACGACTTCAACAACCTGCTACAGGTCGTCACCGGCTATCTGGAGGTCATCGCCAACGGGCTCGAAAAGCCCGAGATCGACCGCAACCGGCTCGACCGGGCCGTCGGCAACGTCCGCACGGCGGCGGGCCGCGCCGTGACGCTGACGCAGCAACTCCTGGCGTTTGCTCGCAAGCAGCGCCTGCAGGGCCGGCTCGTCAATCTCAACACGCTCGTCTCGGGCATGAGCGACATGGCGACGCGAACGCTCGGCGAGCAGGTGACCGTGGTCACCGAACTCGACGAGACCCTGCCCAACTGCCGGATCGACCCGACGCAGGCCGAGGTCGCCCTCCTGAACATCCTCATCAACGCCCGCGACGCGATGGCGGCGGCGGGCGGGGGCACCGTGGTGATCCGCACCGGCGACACCGAGATCACCGCCACCGACCGCGACAATGCCGCCCATCTTCCGCCGGGGCGGTACGTCTCGGTTTCCGTCACCGACAATGGCAGCGGCATGCCGCGCGAGGTGCTGGCGCGCGTCCTCGACCCGTTCTTCACCACGAAGGAGGAGGGCAAGGGCACCGGCCTCGGCCTCTCGATGGTCTACGGCTTCGCCAAGCAGTCGGGCGGCACGGTGCGGATCGAATCCGAGGAGGGACGCGGCACCCGCGTCGAGCTCCTGTTCCCGATGGCCTTCGGCGACGAGGTCAAGTCGCTGCAGCGCGTTCGCGCCAGCGAGCGGCCGGGCACCGAGACGGTGCTCGTGGTGGACGACCGCGAGGACGTCGCCGAGCTCGCCCGCGACATGCTAGAGGAGTACGGCTACACGGTCTTCGTCGAGAACACGCCGGGCGGCGCGCTGAACCGCATCGATGCGGGCACGCCGATCGATCTCCTCTTCTCCGACCTCGTGATGCCCGGCGGCATGAACGGCGTGGTGCTGGCGCGCGAGGCGCGGCGCCGCCTGCCGAAGCTGAAGGTGCTGCTGACGACAGGCTATGCCGAGGCGTCTCTGGAGCGCTCCGATGCGGGCGGCAGCGAGTTCGAACTCCTCAACAAGCCCTACAGCCGCCAGGACCTCATCCGGCGCGTGCGCATCGTCATCGACGGACCCACCGGCGTCGGCTGAGCCTGGCAAGGCCGGTCGCCGCAGGCACACGGGCTGCCGTGCGCCGCGGCGCCGCTTTGACGAACGATCCCGGCTGGGGCATGGGATCGGCCATGTGGTCCGAACCCGTCGAATGCCCCGATCCGATCGAAGCCGCCGCGCGCCTTCGCGCGCTCGGCGGGCTGGCCTTTCTCGACAGCGCCGTGCCCGGCGGCGCGAACGGGCGTATGAGCATTCTCGCAGCCGCGCCCTGCGCCGAATTCACGGCCGACGGACACGGCGCGCGCTTTGCCGGCAAACCGCTGGCGGGCGCTCCCTTCGAAGCCCTCGACGCGCTCCTCGCCCGTTACCGCCTGGCGCCCGAACCCGGCTGGCCATCGTTCGCCGGCGGCTTTCTCGGCGTGATCGACTACGAGGCCGGCCATTGGGCCGAACCGCGGACGCAGGCCCCCGGCTTCGATCCCACGCGCACCCTCGTCTCGCTCGGCCTCTACGACACCGCGCTCGTCCTCGACCACACGGACGGATCGGCGCGGCTCGTCGCCACCGGCTTCTCGGCGACGCTCGACGCCGCCTCGCCGCGGAGCGATCGCCGCGACCGGGCGCAGGAGCGCCTTGCCCTCTTCCGCGAGGCACTGGCGCGCCCGGCGCCGGCGCACGCCCCGCAAGTCACACCCGAGCCGGACTGGCGCAGCGACCGCGACGAACCCGCCTATGCCGCGATGGTGGAGCGGGTACGCGAGGCGATCCTGCGCGGCGACATCTTCCAGGCCAACGTCTCGCGCGAGATCGCGGCCCCCTGCCCGCCCGGCCTCGACCCCTTCGCCTTCTACCGGCGCCTGCGAACCGAGAACCCGGCGCCCTATGCCGCCTATCTCGAACGCCCCGGGTGCACGATCGCGTCGAGTTCGCCCGAACTCTTCCTGCGTCTGCGCGGCCGCGCCGTCGAGACCCGGCCGATCAAGGGCACGCTGCGCCGATCCGCCGACCCGCGGGAGGACGAGGCGCTAGGCCGCGCGCTGGCAGTGTCGGAGAAGGACCGCGCCGAGAACGTGATGATCGTCGATCTCTCGCGCAACGACCTTTCGCGCGTCTGCGAGGGCGACAGCATCGAGGTGCCGACGCTCTGCGGCCTCGAAAGCTTTGCCGGCGTCCATCATCTCGTCTCCGTCGTGACCGGCCGGCTGAAAGCCGATCTCGGGCCGGGCGCGCTCGTGGCGGCGACCTTTCCCGGCGGCTCCATCACCGGCGCACCGAAGATCGAGGCGATGATGGTGATCGCGCGCGAGGAAGGACGCCTGCGCGGCCTCTATTGCGGCTCGGTCGCCGCCTTCTCGGCGACGGGGAATGCCGACCTGTCGATCGCCATCCGCACCGTGACGTTCGAGGCGGGAACCGTGCGGTTCGCCGCGGGCGGCGGCGTCACGGTCCTGTCGGAGGGCGCGGCGGAGTACCGGGAGACGCAGACGAAGGCCGAGCGGATTCTCGCCGCCTTCCGCCCGCCGGTGCCCGCCGGTCGATGATTCTCGTCCTCGACAATTACGACAGCTTCGTCTTCAACCTCGCGCGCTACCTGGAGCGGCTCGGCGCCGAGCCCCATGTCGTGCGCAGCGACGCGATCGATTGCGACGCTGTCGCCGCTTTGGCCCCGCAGGCGATCGTCATCTCGCCCGGCCCCTGCGGCCCCACTGAAGCCGGCATCTCGCTCGACGTCGTCAGGCGTTTTTCGGGCGTTCTCCCGATCCTCGGCGTCTGCCTCGGGCATCAGGTCATCGGCGCGGCCTTCGGCGGCTCCGTGGAACGCGCCGTCCAGCCGATGCACGGCCGGGCGTCGGACATTCGCCATGACGGCGCCGGGCTGTTCGCCGGCCTCGCCCAGCCGATGGTGGCCGGGCGCTACCACTCGCTGATCGTTCGCGAGACGGCGGCGATGGCGAACGCGCTCCATGTGGATGCCCGATCGAGAGAGGGCGAGATCATGGCGCTGCGCCACCGCCAGCATTCGACCTTCGGCGTCCAATTCCATCCGGAATCGATCCTGACGCCTGATGGCGATCGCCTGCTTGCGGCCTTCCTGCGGCAAGTTGCCACGGCGTCGGAATCGGATGAGGCACGTCATATTCCGTGACGCGGCCGCCGAGGCGGCGAACCCCTTATCCACAGCACAGGTCTTAGCCGAGACCGGTTTTGGGCATCCTCTTCCAGCAACGCTTCGAATACAGTGCTCCATCATGAGCCGCCGACAGTCCGGCCGGGGTCACGGCGAAGCATCGCTCCTTCCACCCATCGAACCCGATTGCCGTCAGTGCTCGAAACTATGGGCGACGGCGCGTAGCAACTTCCTCGCTCAGCATTCAGGTTCGCGCCGCTCTCACCTATGACGGTTCCACAGACTGGCACCCGCTTGAAAGCTGGCGGACGCCAGCGAGACGCCCCGCGCAACCCACCCGCGCAGGCTGTAACCACTGGCGCCAAAGGGCTTGGAGGTAGAATCGTTGGCCAGCTTATAAATGGTTTAATGCGCATGCCGGCTGGCGTCGGGCATAGAATGAGAATGAACGAACGCCTCAGCCCCTCGGACATCGCCGTGCAGAATATCGCCACCGCTTCCGCGTCGCCAGCGGACACGGGCGGGGGTCTCGTGCCCTCGCTTCTCTCCATCTCGAAGTCCACGCGCGCCTATCTGGCGCTGCTTCTCGTGGAGATCGATCTTCACCCCGGCCAGGATCAGCTGATCGTGCGACTGGAGCCGGGTGAGGCCGTCAGCGTCTCGGCGCTGGCCGAGCTTCTTGCGGTGCGCCCGTCCACCGTTTCGAAGATGCTCGACCGCCTCATCGAGAAGAACCTCGTACAGCGCGCCTCCAACAGCGCCGACGCGCGGCGCACGATGGTGTCGCTGACGCCGGGGGGCGAGGCGATGAAACTCCAGATCCGCAGCATCTGGAGCAAGCTCGAGGGCGAACTGTCCGCATCGATGGTCGCCGACGACTACCAGCGCATGATGGCGGCGTTGCAGCAGGCCGACGGGCTTCTCGCCACGAAGCTTCGACGCCTTCGCTAAAGCATCGTCGTGGGCTCGCTTGAGAGCGCGTACGCGCTTCGAGCCAACAGACTGGAGACGCACCATCCGTAAATGACGGTGGATCGTCACATTTCTGCTGCCTCCCTGCGGCTTAAGACCTTTGACAGGCGACACGGGAGCGGCGAAGGGTTCCCGGCGCTCCAAGGATGCGGCCGGAGCGATCACGGTGGGTCGAACGGGCATGCTAGGCAGGTCCGGCCATCTCGCATATGCTCACGGTCGCGCGCCGACGAACAGGAAGAAGACTGCCATTTCCGTGATGAGATCATCGCCTCCCTCGCGACGCACCCTGTTGAAATACGGCCTGAGCGGGACCCTTGCGCTCCTGTGGTCGCAGGCCCGCGCCCAGGAGCCGGCCGCAGCGCCGGCGCCGGCAGTGCCGGCGCCCGATGCGCCGGCCGCCCCGCCACCGGCCGCACCGCCTCCGACGTCGGTCGATCTCAACGCCTTCAGCTTCGACGCGCTGTCGGCGGCGATGCGCAACCGCGCCGCGGTCGCCTACCAGCCGCCGACCGACACGCTGCCCCAGCCGATCGAGGATCTCGACTACGACGGCTATCGCCGCATCCTCTATCGCCGCGACCAGACGATCTGGGCCAACGAAGCGCTGAACTTCCAGATGCAGGCCTATTTCCCGGGCTTCCTCTACAAGGACACGACGCAGCTCTTCATCGGCAACGGCACGCAGTTCCAGCCGCAGGTCTTCTCGGGCGCGAATTTCGAGTTCCTGGCGCCGCTCGACCCGTCGAACTACCAGTCGCTGCAGCTGCCGGGCGTCGCCGGGTTCCGCCTGAACTTTCCGCTCGACCGGCCCGACCTCTACGACGAGCTCGTCTCGTTCCTCGGCGCCTCGTATTTCCGTGCGCTCGGCATGGACAACCGCTACGGGCTTTCCGCCCGGGGCCTTGCCCTCAACACCGCCACTGCCGCGGCCGAGGAGTTCCCGCGCTTCACCTCGTTCTACATCGTGAAGCCGCAGCCGGGCGAGGAGACGATCCAGATCTTCGCCGAGCTCGACAGCCCGAGTCTGGCCGGCGCCTACTCCTTCACGCTGAAGCCGGGCACGCAGACGATCATCGACGTCGTGGCGCGCCTGTTCTTCCGCAACGAGGTCGAGCGGCTCGGCGTCGCGCCGCTGACGAGCATGTATCATTTCGGCGAGAACGACCATAACGGGCGCGAGGACTTCCGCCCCGAGGTCCACGACAGCGACGGCCTGTTCCTGCTGCGCCCCAACGGCGAGCGGCTCTGGCGCCCCCTGAAGAACCCGGACGAGCTCGCCCTATCCTATTTCGGCGAGACCTCGCCGAAGATGTTCGGCCTTCTCCAGCGCGACCGCGACTTCTCACATTACGAGGACGTCGAGGCCCATTACGAGCTTCGCCCCTCGCTGATGATCGAGCCGATGGGCGACTGGGGCCGTGGCCTTGTGCAGCTCGTCGAGATCCCGACGGAGTCGGAGGTCAACGACAACATCGTCGCCTTCTGGGTGCCCGAGGAGAAGCCGAAGGCCGGCTCGCAGTTCGAGTTCCGCTACCGGATGCACTGGGGCTTCCTCGAGGAGGCGCAGACGCATCAGGCGATCGTCGCCGGCACCTATGCGGGGGTCGGCGGCAATGGCGCCGACACCGCCGACACGGCGCTGCGCCGCTTCGAGATCAACTTCGCCGGAGGTACCGCCGCCAACCTGCCCGCCGATGCGGTGATCACGCCGATCGTCGACGTGCCGGAGACGGCGCGTCTCGTCCACAGCGGCATCGCGCGCCTGCCGGGTGGCGGCTGGCGCCTGTCGATCGAACTCGAGAAGCTCGACGCGACGCCGGTCGAGCTGCGCGCCAAGCTGTCGTTCAACCAGCGCATCGTCAGCGAAACCTGGCTCTACCAGTGGACCGGCCGCCCGTGATGGTCCGCACTCTACCGCCTCAGGGACCGGGCGCCTCCGTGGCGCTCGCCGAACCGGCCGAGCCGGGCCACGCGGTGGACCGGTTCTTCGACACGCGGCCGGTCGGCGCCCTCGTCGGACGCCCGGATCTGTCGGAAGAGGACGTGCTGGCGGCGATCGCCGAACGGCTCGCCTTCGACGGTCGCACCGGGCCGGAGCCGCAGGTGGTGATCGAGGCGGCACGCCTCGGCAAGCGCAAGGCGCTGGCCTTCCTGCGCAAGCTGGTGCTGCCGCCGCCGCGCTCGCGGCTCGAGATGCCGGTGCAGCCGATCCTGCGCGAGCACCTGACGAACGGAACCGGCGGCGCGCATTGATCGCGCTGGCGACCGCGACCCTTTCCAAGCCATCGCCCGCCCCGACCGGCGCGGGCGACATGAGACCCACCGAGCGAGACCGGCCGTGATTGCACTGGGTAGACTGTTCTTCGCCATCGCCGCCGTCATTCTGGCCGTCGTCGCCGGCGTGCTCTTCGCCGTGGTGATCACCGCCAACGGCACGACATGGCTGCATGTCGTGCAGGTGCTTCTCCTCATCGTCTGCTGTCTCTGGCTCGCCTGGGGCTTCAACACCGCGGTGGTCGGCATCTTCTCGCGTCGCGGCGTGCGCTGGACCGCCGAGCCCGCCGCGCGCCGCTCGACCAGCCGCACCGCGATCCTGATGCCCGTCTACAACGAGGACGCTGAGGCCGTGCTGGCCCGTGTCGCGGCGATGATCGAGGGGCTGCAGTCGATCCGCCGCCTGTCGAATTTCGACGTCCATGTCCTGTCGGATTCCACCAAACCCGAATGCGTCGTCGCCGAGCGGCGCGCCACCTTCCTCGTCGCGTCAGCGCTCGAATGCGGTGGCCAGATCTTCTATCGCAACCGTACGAAGAACACCGGCCGCAAGGCCGGCAACATCGCCGACTTCGTCACCAACAGCGGCGGCGCCTACGAGTACATGCTGATCCTCGACGCCGACTCGCTGATGCGGCCCGAGACGATGCTCGAAATGGTCGCGCGCATGGATGCCGATCCCGAACTCGCCCTCCTCCAGACCCAGCCGCTCATCATCGGCCGCCGCACCCTGTTCGGCCGCGCGCTGCAGTTCTCGGCGGCGCTCTACTCGCCGATCTTCTCGCGCGGCATCGCCTCTCTGCAGGGCCGCGAAGGCCCCTTCTGGGGCCACAACGCCATCATCCGCACCAAGGCGTTCGCCGATCATTGCGGCCTGCCGAACCTGTCGGGCAAGGCGCCCTTCGGCGGCCACATCCTCTCGCACGACTTCGTCGAGGCCGCGCTCCTCGCCCGCTCCGGCTTCCGGGTGCGCGTCGATCCCGACCTGCAGGGTTCCTTCGAGGAGGCCCCGACCAACCTCATCGAATACGCCAAGCGCGACCGGCGCTGGTGCCAGGGCAATCTGCAGCACGGACGGCTGATCCCCGCGCCCCGCATCCAGCTCTGGAGCCGGATCTCGATGATCTCCGGCATCATGGCCTATGCGGCCTCGCCGATCTGGCTGATGTTCCTCATCGTCTCGCTGCTCGATCCGATCATGGGACCGCAGCCGAACTACTTCCCGGCCGATTCGCTGTTTCCGGTGTTTCCGCAGCCCGAAACCGGCAAGGCGCTGCTGCTGCTGCTCGGCATCTTCCTTTTGCTCCTCCTGCCCAAGACCCTCATCGCCTTCTCCACCGCCTTCTCGCGGCGCGGGCAGACCTTCGGCGGTGTGGTGACGGTGCTGATGGGCGCGACGCTGGAACTGGCGATGACCAGCGCGCTGGCGCCGATCATGATGATGTTCCAGTCGAAGGCGGTGGCCGAGATCCTGCTCGGCCTCGACAGCGGCTGGCCCTCGACCGACCGCGACGACGAGGGCCTGCCGCTCGGGCCGGCCTTCCAGAGCTCGTGGTGGATGGTGATCGCCGGTGCGGCGCTCCTGTTCACCACCTTCTTCTACGCCTTCGAACTGTTCTTCTGGGTCTGCCCGATCGCCATCCCGCTGCTCGTGGCGCCTCTCTTCATCTCGCTGACCGGCGACCCGAAGCTCGGCGACCGCGTGCGCGCCAGCCGCCTGCTCTCGACGCCGTTCGAGATCGATCCCGAGCCGGTGATCCGCGCTTCCGAGGCCTGGCGCCGCCGGCTTGGGGCCGAGGTCGCCGCGCGCGAGACGCCGGCCCGCGAGGCCCCATCCGCGCCGTCGCGCGTGGCCGTTCCCGCCAGCTGAGATCGAACTCCTCTCGCACCGCAGCACGAACTGCGGTGCGAGACCGTCACGCACGCGATCTTTTCCGCCGAGAAGCGATCACGTCGATGTGCAGGACCCGGTTTCGCCATTGAGACCTCCCGCCCGAGATGAAACCGTCCCGGCCAAACGGGAGGACCTACATCTTGGCATCGATCACACAGGACGGAACACGCGCCGGCTGGCTGTCGCGCGAGAGAACCGTCGCGGAGCCCGGCTTCAATCGCTGGATGGTTCCCCCGGCCGCGCTCTGCGTCCATCTCTGCATCGGGCAGGCCTACGCCTTCAGCGTCTTCAACCTGCCGATGACGAAGCTTCTCGGGATCACCGAGCCGGCACCGGGCGACTGGGCGCTGACCGACATCGGCTGGATCTTCTCGATCGCCATCGTCTTTCTCGGGCTCTCGGCGGCCTTCGGCGGCGCCTGGGTCGAGCGGGTCGGCCCGCGCCGCACGATGGCGACGGCCGCGGCCTTCTTCGGAGGCGGATTCCTCGTCGCCGCGATCGGCATTTCCACGCACCAGCTCTGGCTCGTCTTCCTCGGCTACGGGGTGCTCGGCGGAACCGGCCTCGGGCTCGGCTACATCTCGCCGGTGAAGACGCTGATGACGTGGTTTCCCGATCGGCCGGGCATGGCGACGGGGATGGCGATCATGGGTTTCGGCGGCGGCGCCTTCATCGCCTCGCCGCTGTCGGTCTGGCTGATGGGCCGGTTTGCCTCGCCCAGCAGCGTCGGCGTCTTCGAGACCTTCGTGACGCTCGGCATCGTCTACTTCCTGTTCATGATGGTCGGCGCCACCATCGTGCGCGTGCCGCGTCCCGGCTGGGCGCCGGCAGGCTACGTGCCGAAGACGACCTCGTCGGGCCTCGTCACCGCCGCCAACGTCCACGTCGACGAGGCGATGAAGACGCGCCAGTTCTGGCTCCTCTGGGGCATTCTCTGCCTCAACGTGACCGCCGGCATCGGCGTGCTCGGCCAGGCCTCGGCGATGATCCAGGAGATGTTTCCGGGCGTCATCACGGCGGCGGCCGCGGCCGGCTTCGTCGGCCTCCTGTCGCTCTTCAACATGGGCGGACGCTTCGTCTGGGCCTCGACCTCCGACTATATCGGCCGGCGCGCCACCTACATGATCTTCTTCGCCCTCGGCGTCGTGCTCTATGCGCTCGTGCCGTCGTCGGGCCGGATGGGCTCGGTGGCCCTCTTCGTCGCCTTCTACGCCGTGATCATGTCGATGTATGGCGGCGGCTTCGCGACGATCCCGGCCTATCTCAAGGACATCTTCGGGGTCCGCTATGTCGGCGCCATCCACGGACGTCTTCTCACCGCCTGGTCGGTGGCCGGCGTCGCCGGGCCGGTGCTCGTCAACTACATCCGCCAGTACCAGATCGACCAGGGCGTCGCGAAGGCCGACGCCTACACGGTCACCATGTACATCATGGCCGGCCTCCTCGCGGTCGGCCTTGTGCTCAACCTGATGATGACGCCGGTGGATGCCAGGCACCACCTGCCCGCCGAACCGGTGCGCGCCTGATGCCCGCCGCGAACCGGAGAGAGACCATGGCGCCCGAGACGAACACCACCAGCCCCCTGAAGATCGCCCTCGCCTGGGGCTTCGTCGGCATCCCGCTGCTTTGGGGCGTCGTGATGACGCTGCGCAACGCCCTGCAGCTCTTCCAGTAGAGGCTCCGGGCGGCGGGCCGCGTCACGCTCGCCGCCCGGCCCTTCACGATTGCGCGCATTGGCTCGCCCGATGGTGCAGGCGGGCGGGCGCAGGCTATAAGGGGCGATCGCACCGGCCGCTGGCGTCCAGGGGTCCTTGCTGCTTTGCCGAAGGTCGCCGCCATGAAGGATCGAAACCATCCGTTCTTCCGTCCGCTCTGGCGGCGGATCGCCATCGTCGTGGTGTGCCTCGTATGGGCGGGCGTCGAATGGTTCGGCGGCGATCCGACCTGGAGCTTCCTCACGCTCGGCATCGCCGCCTACAGCGCCTGGACCTTTCTCCTGCGCTACGATCCCGCGCCTGAGCCCGCAAACGAGGCCGTCTCGCCGGTGCCGCCTTCGGAGCGACCCGCGCCTTAACTCTGCCGAACGCTTGATGCCGCCGGGCCCTTCCGCGCGCTGGCGGCGCGCGCTATCGCTCTCGCCACGCGGCCGATCGGGCCTGCAGGGGGATCGGTGGCCATGACGAGCCTGAAGTTCGGGACGAGTGGCCTTCGCGGTCTGGTCGGGGATCTCGAGGGAGCGCCCAGCCGAAGCTACACGGTGGCCTTCCTCGCGGTGATGCGCGAACGCGGCGCGCCGGCCCGGCTTCTCGTCGGCCGCGATCTTCGCGCCAGCAGTCCGGCCATCGCCGCGCAAGTGCTGGCCGCCGCGCGCGAGGCGGGTTTCGAGTCCACCGACTGCGGCGCCCTGCCGACCCCGGCTTTGGCGCTTGAGTCGCTGCGCGAAGGCGTCGCGGCGGTGATGGTCACCGGCAGCCACATTCCCGAAGACCGCAACGGCCTTAAATTCTATGCCCCCGGCGGTGAGATCACCAAGGCGGACGAGGCCGCGATCCTCGCGGCGCTGGACCTAGTCGCGGATGCGCCGATCGCGGCCGACGTCCCGCCGCTCGATCCCGCCAACGCCAATGGCGCGGCCCTTGCCCGCTACCGCGAGCGTTACGTCTCGGCCTTCGGCGACGAGGCGCTGGCGGGCCTGCGGATCGGCATCTACGAACACAGCACCGTGGCGCGCGATCTCCTCGCCGAGGTCGTCGAGGCGCTCGGCGGCACCGCCCTGCCCTTCGCCCGGTCCCGCTCTTTCGTGCCCGTCGACACCGAAGCCTATCGCGACGAGGACCGCGCGCTGCTGCGCAAGCAGGCGTCGGACGGATTCGACGCCGTCTTCTCGGCCGATGGCGACGCCGACCGTCCGCTGCTGGCCGACGAGCGCGGCGAGATCGTGCGCGGCGATGTAATCGGCCTTCTTGCCAGCGCGTTTCTCGGCGTCGACACGCTGGTGACGCCGGTCACCTCCTCCTCGGCGATCGAGACGAGCGGGCTCGTCGGCGAGGTCCGCCGCACCCGCGTCGGCTCGCCCTTCGTGATCGCCGGCATCGAGGCCGCGATCGAGAGCGGTGCGCTGGGCGTTGCGGGGTTCGAGGCCAATGGCGGCTTCATCCAGGGCACCGACGCCATCATCGACGGGCGCACGCTGCCGGCGCTGGCGACGCGCGACGCGCTGCTGCCGCTGCTCTGCGTCGCGGCGGCCGCGCGGCGGGCGGGGATCAGCATTTCCGCGCTCGTCGCCGGGCTCGGCATCCGCGCCTCCGCCTCGCATCGCCTGCAGAACGTGCCGGCGGAGCGCTCGGCCGCGTTCCTGGCGAGTCTGGCCGGCGACGAGGCTTTCCGTCGCACCTTCCTCCTGCCGCTCGGCGCCCCTATGGCAGTGGACGCGCTCGACGGTGTGCGGGTGACGCTGGCGGGCGGCGACGTCGTGCATTTCCGGGCCTCCGGCAACGCGCCGGAGTTGCGCTGCTATGCCGAGGCGCCCGGCGAAATCGAGGCGGCGGAGCTGGTCCGGCGGGGGCTTTCCCTAGCGGAAGCGCATCTCTGACTGGCAATTCTGCTTGCGGTTGTCCATCATCGGACGTCCGGCTGCAAATTTAGAGTGTCGCCGCGCTTTTTAGGCACGGAGAAACCATGATTGGCTTCGATAGGGTGCCCTTAAGGGTGCGCTGACGCTCTGCATTCTAAGAACAGATACGATGTCGGGTGTCTCGCCTGGCGAAGACGGGTGGCTGGAATGAATGCGATAGAGCGGGTTCGGAACGTCGTCTGGAGCGGGGTCCTCAGCTTGATGGTCTTCACCTTCGTGGTGAACCTGCTGCTCCTCGTCCAGCCCGTCTACATGCTGCAGGTGTACGACCGCGTGCTCTCCTCGGGCTCGCTCGACACGCTGCTCTACGTCTCGCTGCTCGCCGGCGCGGCTCTGCTCCTCCTCGGTATTCTCGACGCGGTGCGCAACATCATCGCCGGGCGCATCGCCTCGCGCATGGAGGTGGAGGCCGGCAACGACACGCTGATCGCCGCCATGCTCGGCCAGCGCGCCTCGATCGGCGACGTGCAGCCGCTGCGCGACCTGCAGACGGTGCGCGGCTTCGTCGGCAACCGCGCCATCTTCGCCTATCTCGACCTGCCCTTCGCGCCGCTCTTCATCGCCATCCTCTGGTTCATCCACCCGGTGCTCTTCGCCCTGACGCTGGTCGGCGCCATCGTCCTCACCATCCTCGCCCTGCTCAACCAGTGGGCCAGCAACCGCGTGGCGCAGGAGGCGAGCGAGCATACGGTGACCGCGATGCTGTCGGCCCAGTCCTTCGTGCGCAATGCCGAGAGCATCCGCGCCATGGGCATGATGGAGAATGCGATCGACGCCTGGGGCGCGTCGGAAGCGCGCTCGCTGGCGGCGCAGGACCGCATGAACCGCATCAATTCCTGGTTCTCCGGCATCTCGAAGACGCTGCGCATGGGCCTCCAGATCGCCATTCTCGGCGTCGGCGGCTATCTCGTGCTCCAGCGCGAGATGACCGGCGGCATGATCTTCGCCTCCTCGCTCATCTCCGGTCGCGGCCTGCAGCCGATCGACCAGGTGATCGGCGGCTGGAAGGGCTTCGTCGAGACGCGCAAGTCCTGGGAGCGCTTGCAGCGCGCCCTCGCCTTCGTCGCCGACCGCCCGAAGGCGACCGAGCTGCCCGATCCCGTCGGGACCCTGTCCTTCCACCAGCTCGTGGTCATGCCGCCGCACAATCCCAACGGCGATCCGCTGATCAAGAAGATCTCGGCCTATGTAAAGGCCGGCACCTGCATGGCGCTCATCGGACCCTCGGGCGCGGGCAAGTCGACGCTGGTGCGCACCGTGGTCGGCGCCGTACCGATCCGCGCCGGCTCGATCCGCGTCGACGGCGCCGATATCCGCAACTGGGATCCCGAGCAGTTGGGACGGCGCATCGGCTACCTGTCGCAGGACGTCGAGCTCCTCCCCGGCACGGTGGCGCAGAACATCGCCCGCTTCGATCCGCAGGCGAGCGACGCCGAGATCGTCGAGGCCGCCCGCAAGGCGCAGGTCCACGAACTGATCCAGCGCCTGCCCAAGGGCTACGACACGCAGCTCGGCCCCGCCGGCCACCAGCTCTCGGGCGGCCAGCGCCAGCGCGTGGGTCTCGCCCGTGCCTTTTACGGCTCGCCGCGCCTTCTCGTCCTCGACGAGCCCAACGCCCATCTCGACTCTGAAGGCGACATGGCGCTCGAAAGCGCGCTGCTCCTCGCCAAGTCGCAGCAGGTGACGGTGGTGATCGTCACGCAGCGCCGCAACGTCGCCGAGTTCGCGGATTCGATCATGATCCTGCGTGACGGCATGATCGAGGATTTCGGCAGCAAGTCCGAGGTCTACGGCCGCCAGGCCGCTCGCAAGAAGGCCGAGGACGATGCCCGGCAGGCCGCGGCCGCCGCCGCAGCAGCCGCGCGTCCCGCCGACGGCGCCGTCGTGCAGGGCAAGTTCGGCGCCACAGCCCAGATCGAACCGCAGGGGGCCATCGGATGAGCTCGACCACACTGACACCGATCAACGCCTCCACCGCCGTCGGCATGCCGGCGACCGTCGTGCGCAAGGGTCCGCGCCGGCACTGGGCCGACACGGTCCAGACCAGCTCCTCGAAGATCACCCTCATCGGCATGATCGCCAGCCTCGCCTTCGTCGGTGGCTTCGGCATCTGGGCCGGCACGGTTCCGCTCGCCGGCGCGTCGATCTCGCACGGCTACGTCGCCGCCTCGGGCCGCAACCTGCAGATCCAGCATCTCGAAGGCGGCATCATCCGCGCCATCCACGTCAAGGAAGGCGACGCCGTGAAGGCGGGCCAGACGCTGTTCGACTTCGACCCCACCGCCGCGACGGCGCTGCGCAACCGCCTGTCCAACCAGCTCTTCGCGCTCCAGTCCCGCGCAGCCCGCCTCGAGGCCGAACGCGACGGCAACGGCGCGCTGGCCTTCTCGGCCTCGCTTCTGAGCCGTGCCGAGGATCCGGTCTTCGCCAGCATCCTGGAGGAGCAGCGCAAGGAGTTCACCACCAAGCTCGAGGGCCACCGCCGCGAGCTCGCTATCCTCGGCCAGCAGATCGCCTCGCTCAA
The DNA here is from genome assembly GCF_001463705.1 of Aureimonas sp. AU12. GTDB lineage: Bacteria > Pseudomonadota > Alphaproteobacteria > Rhizobiales > Rhizobiaceae > Aureimonas. The sequence goes on from NZ_BBWH01000040.1 coordinate 79,605, forward strand.
CGAGCAGATCACCGGCACGTCCGACCAGAAGGCCGCCGCCGAGAACCAGATCGCGGTGGTCACCGACGAGCTCGGGCGCCGCAAGTCGCTGCTCGACAAGGGCCTCGCCAACCGGCGCGACTACACCGACTTCCTCCTGTCGCAGTCGCAGCTGACCGGCCAGATCGGCCAGCTCAGCGCCGGCATCCTCTCTTCGCGCACGCAGATCGCCGAAAAGGCCGAACAGGTCGCCCGGCTCGAAAGCCGCCGTGTCGAGGAGGCCGCGGCCGAGCTCAACGACGTTCGCACCAAGATCTCCGACATCGACGAGCAGCTCGCCGCCGCGCAGGAGGTGCTGGCCCGCAGCGAAGTTCGCGCGCCGAGCGACGGCGTGGTGGTCAAGCTGAACTACAACGCGCCGGGATCCGTGGTCTCCTCCGGCCAGTCGCTCGCCGAGATCCTGCCGACGAGCGAAAGCCTCATCGTCGAGACGCGGCTGACGCCGCAGGACATCGATTCCGTCCACATGAACCAGGCGGCCGAGTTGCGCTTCACCGCCCTCAACCGCCTGACGCCAACGGTCGACGCGACCGTGACCTACGTGTCGCCCGACCGGCTGATGGACCAGCGCACCGACCAGCCCTACTACCTCGCCCGGCTTCGCATCACCGATGCCCTGCCCGCCTCGATCGACCGGGCCCAGATCTATCCCGGCATGCCCGTCGAAACCTACATCCGCACGGGTGACCGAACCTTCTTCGAGTATCTGCTGAAGCCCCTCGAGGACTCCTTCTCTCGCGCCTTCCGCGAGAAGTAGGCGGCCTCGCATCCAGCTGGACGACCGCAGGGCGGGCGACGGGACCCTCGTCGTCCGCCTTGCCGCATTGCGGCATCCTGCATAAGACTCGGCCGGAGATCCCCGGGCGAGCGTCGCCCGATCCGCCGGTGAACGGCGGCGAGGAAGGACAGGCGATGACGGTTCTGGTGACGGGCGGCGCAGGCTATATCGGCAGCCACATGGTGTGGGATCTCCTCGACGCGGGCGAGGAGGTCGTCGTCCTCGACCGACTGTCGACCGGCTTCGACTGGGCCGTGGCGCCGGAGGCCAAGCTGGTGGTCGGCGAAATCTCCGACCAGCCGCTCGTCGAGCGCATCATCCAAGAGCACGGCGTCCACGAGATCATCCATTTCGCGGGATCGATCGTGGTGCCGGAATCCGTCGCCGACCCGCTCGGCTACTATCTCAACAACACCGTCGCCTCGCGGGCGCTGATCGAGTCGGCCGTGCGCACCGGCGTGAAGCACTTCATCTTCTCCTCGACCGCCGCCGTCTACGGCTCGCCGCGACAGATGCCGGTGGACGAGACGCAGACCCCCGCGCCGGAATCGCCCTACGGCACTTCGAAGTGGATGACGGAGCTGATGCTGTGCGACACGGCGGCGGCCCATCCGCTGACCTTCGCGGTGCTGCGCTACTTCAATGTCGCGGGCGCCGACCCGAAGGGCCGCACCGGCCAGTCGACGAAGGGCGCGACGCACCTGATCAAGGTCGCCAGCGAGACGGCGCTCGGCAAGCGGCCTTTCCTCGAAGTCTACGGCACCGACTACGACACGGCCGACGGCACCTGCGTGCGCGACTACATCCACGTCTCCGATCTCGCGGCCGCGCATCGCCAAGCCCTGCGCTACCTGCGCGAGGGCGGGGCCTCGCTGATCGCCAATTGCGGCTATGGCCACGGCTATTCGGTGCTCGAAGTGTTGGATACCGTGCGCAAGGTCGTCGGTCACGATTTCGACGTGCGGGTCGCCGGACGGCGGGCGGGCGATGCCTCCGCCATCGTCGCCGACGCCTCGCTCGCCCGCGGCACGCTCGGCTGGGAGCCGGTCCACGACGATCTCGAGCGCATCGTCGAGCATGCTTTCGCCTGGGAAGCCCATCTCGCGCGTCGCAACGCGCGCTGACGGCCGAGCCCTACGGGAGCGCCAGGCCGAAGATCCGGTGCGGCCGTGACACGCCGCGCAGCGGATGCTCCCCGAGCGCCTCGAACCGGCCCTCGCAGGCGCCGACGAAGCGCTCCGAGAGAAGCAGCGACCGGCCGAGCCGGTCGCACAGGGCCTCGATCCGCGCCGCCTCGTTCACCGCCGAGCCGATCACGGTGAAGTCGAGCCGCCGCGCCGCGCCGACATTGCCGTAATAGACCTCGCCGAGATGCAGGACGATGTCGACGGCGATCGCGGGATGGCCGAGATCGCCGCGCCGCCCGTTCAGCGCCGCGGTGCCGGCGAGCGCGCGCTCGGCGGCGCGAAGCGCAGCGGCCGCAGCGGGGCCGTCCGCATCCCCGACCCCTTCCTCCACCGGGAAGATCGCCAGCACGCTGTCGCCCATGAACTTCAGGATTTCGCCGCCCTCCGCCGCGACGGCCTCGCCCAGCACCTCGAAATGCTCGTTCAGCCAGCCGATGATGCTCTCGGCGGGATGGGCTTCGTTCAGGGCGGTGAAGGCGCGAAGGTCCGCGAGGAGGATCGCCGCCCGGATCGGGTGGCCGGTGCCGCGCAGGATCTCGCCTGCCAAAATGCGCTCGGCCGGCCGCGCCCCGACATAGATCCGCAGCGCTTCCGACGCCGAGCGCACGACGGCGATCGCATAGGCTGCAAGGCCCAGCGCCGGCAGCAGCGCGTCGATGCGCGCGAGCTCCTGCGGTGCGAAGCCGCCCGCCGCGTCGCTCGCCACCGAGACCGCCGCGCCACTGATCGCGGTTCCCGCGGGAAAGCCGAGCAGCGTCAGCCGGTAGTCGGTGCACCCTTGCGCCGCGAGATCGGCCAGGAGCGCGAAATTATCCACCCCCTCGCGGTCGGCGAGCACCCAGCGGCTCTCCTTGAGGCCGGTCTCCAGGAGATGAAAAACCGGCGATCGTTCGAAGAGGGCGATCGCACTCTCGCCGTGATCGGTCGTCTCGATCCGCGCCGCCTGTCCGCGTCGCCAGACCACCGATTGCGAGCGGATGGTCGGATCGACGGCGGGCATGGCGAGCGACAGGCGGGCCAACGCGAGGCCCTCGCGCACCAGCGCCTCGCCGATCCCCGCCATGAGGGCCGTCAGCTCGCAGCCCGCCATCGCCTCGCGCAGGATCCAGTCGAGAAGCGCGTCCTGCGGAGGCGCGGGCGCCGACGGATGCGCGGCGGCGCCGGGTGCGGGTGTCGACATCGAGAACCTCCCCGGATGGACGCTATGCCGATCATGGCCGATCGCGCCGGGCGAGGCGAGCCCCCCACCCCCCGCGGGGAAGCCGAAGGGGCGCGGCTCAGCGACTGGCGAGGAAGCGGCGGAACTCGGCGACACTGAGCGGCCGCGCGATGTGATAGCCCTGCGCGGCCTGGACGCCGAGCCGGCGCAGCGTCTCGAGTTCGCCCCCGCGCTCGACGCCTTCCGCCACGACGCGCCCGGCGAAGCCCTCCGCGAACTGCACGATGGCCGCCGCGAGCGAACGGCGCATGAGATCGGTGTCGATGTCATGCGTCAGGCTGATGTCGAGCTTGATGATGTCGGGCTTGGTGAAGAGGATATGGCGCATGCTCGCATAGCCCGAGCCGACATCGTCGATCGCCACCTTGACGCCGCGCGCGCGCAGCGGCGCCAGTGCCCGTTCCAGCTCGCCGTAATCCTCGACGAGTTCGTGCTCGGTGAGTTCGAGAACGATGCGGTCGGCGAAATCGTCGTCGAAGAGATCGTCCAAGGCACCCGAGACCACGGTCTGCGCCGAGCAGTTGAGGCCGAGTTGCAGACGATGATGCTGCCAGATCGGCTTCCAGAGCGCGATCGCATTTTGCAGCGCTGCAAGCTCGAGCTCGACGCCGAGGCCGATCTCCGCGGCTTCGGCGAACCAGAGGTCGGGCGTGCGTTTCGGCTCGGCGGCGAACCGTGCGAGCGCCTCGACGCCCGCGACCCGCCCGTCCGCCAGCAGCACGACCGGCTGGAACAGGATGTCGGGACCGCCGGCGTCGAGCACCGCGCGGATGCGCGCGGTCTTCGACAGAAGCAGGCGCCGCTCGGCATCCTCGGCCTCGACATGGCGGATCATCAGGTCCGCGACCACCCGCAGCGTATCCAGATCGCGGTTCGCCACAGACCCGTCTTGCCGGTGTCCAACGTAACAGAACGTTCCGTAGAGGCTGCCGTCCGACAGGACGAGGGGCACGCTGAGACGCGATCCGACCACCCCCTCCGACATGGAAGGAAGGGCGACAGCCTCGGTGACCCCGGTGGTGTCGCGGCCCGCCTGCGGCAGCGTTCTGTCGGGAACACGCACAGGATCGTCATCGTCGAGAAGGACGCCGTCGCCGGTTTGAACGAGTGCGACAGGCGACCCGGCATCGACAGGCCCGGCAATCCACGGCTCGCCGACGACGTTGGAGACGAAGGCGACGTCCATGCCGAGATGGCGCCGAAGACTGCTGAGGGTCTCGTCGACATCGTGGCGCACGATGCGACCGGTCCCGAACGCATCAGACGAAGGGAAGCGAGCGCGTTCCAAAAAAAACCCGACCTTTGCGTGATCCGGCTGATGAGGCGGTTTCGTCGAGAATGCCACGCAAGCCATGCTAATAACTTCAGGTTATATGCAAGCCCTTTAAAATCGAGAGTGTTTTCAAGCGGCGCGGGAAAATATCCGTTGCAAGGCAACGATGCGGCGTTCGCCGACCATCAGTCCCGTTGGCGACTGTCGCGTACCGGAGCGCATCGGCCGCCCGTCGGGTTCACGTCCGGCAGCAAGTCCGGCCTATCGCTGCGGGCAGCTGAACGCGTGCATCCGGTCGACCCGGCGTGCAGAATCATACGCTCGCGGCCGAGCCGGCTTGCCCGCTTCCGGCTCCGCATGAGCTTTGCCTGTTCCCCGTCATCATCGACCACACGGGATGCAACGCGCCGATCCCAGCCCGAACGCCCGGCGCACGCAACGCGTCGCCGGGCGTTCGGGTCCGATGTCGGGCGAAATGTCGTCAGGCGGCCTTGAGCATCCCCGCCGACTTCAGCGGCGCCTCGGTGATCGCACGGTCCTCGTCAAGCGAGCGGGTCGGCACGAAACCGCCCTTCTGCAGCTCGCCGTGATAGGCGCGCACGCCCTCTTCCGGCGTCACCGCGCCGTCGGCGACCTGGCGCATGAGCGAGACCATCGCCAGCGGATCCTCGGCGAGGTTGATCTTGCGTCCGAACAGCGCGACGCGGGCGCCATAGCGTTCGGCCTGCGCCACCAGTTCGAACGTATCGCGGGTGGTGCCGACGCCGCCGCCGAGCACGCCGACGACGAGCGTCGAGTCGAAGCCGGCCAGTTCCTCCAGCGCCTTCGGGCCGTTGTAGACGATCTTGAGGAATTCCGGCCGGTTGGCCTTCGAGACGCCGGCGAGCGAGCGCAGGATGCAGTCGTTCATGAACTCGCCGAGGGCTTCGGGTGCGAGATCGGTCGGCACGTTCGGATTGAACACCTCGTAGAAATACTTGAAGCCGTTGGCCGCCGCGTCGCGCCGGAAGTCGGCGAAGGCCTCGAGCGAGCGCACGTCGGCGTCGAGATCGTTGTTGAAGGTGACGGAGTAGAGGCCGAGATCGGTGCCGGTGATCGGGGCGCCCGGCTGCGGCGTCTCGGTGCCGTACATGACCTGGGGCAGATAGGCGGTGCGGAAGGGCAGCGACATCGTCTGGACATAGCGATTGTGGCGCACGCCGCCCCAGCAGTCCGTCGTCTCGTTGGCGCGGATGGCGGGCTTGACCGCGCTTCCCTTGAAGGTGCCGCGCTCGTGCAGGAGGTCGAGGTTGGAGGCCGACAGCAGCATGATGTCGACGATGTCCTGTTTCACCACGGCCTCGATGGCCTCGATGAACTCGTCGCGGGTCCGGCGGCGGCCGGGGCGCCCGTCGGCGCCGCGCAGGAAGCCGGTGCCGCTGACGCCCGACCCCATGTCGCTGTCCTTGGCGTCGGCGATGATGAAGTCCGAGCGCGTGTAGCGCCCCGACCGGATGTTGGCGAGTTTCTGGTCCAGCCTCAACACGGCATCTCTCCCTGGCGGTTGCGGGACGGGGCGGCGCGGCGACGGCCGACGGTCCTGCCCTTTCCCATCCGGCGGCGACCCGACGAGGCGCTGCGGCCCGAACCCTATAATTCCAAAATATTCCAAAAGATAGGCACATTATCTCGAACGGGTTGCGGAGATGGCCGACGATGCGAATGCGCGCAATCCGTACCGTTCCGCCTCAAAGCACTTTACTGCATGGGTTTTCCATAAGGCGCGCAGAGTGCGACGCACCACGCCATGTTGCAGGACGATGAACGTTTTTGATTGACGCTTGGATCATCTTGCAAACACATGAGACGCATTGAGGCCTCGTCTCGGAAGACCACCATGTCCTCGCAGCCCCTGCTTCCCGACATGAAACTCCGCTACGAAGCGCTGGCCGGGCGGTTGCCGGATCTCGCCCGGACGGCTCCCGTGACGCTGTGCGGCATGAGCGCCTGCATCGATGCCCGGCTCGACATGAGCTCGATCGGGCCCCTTCTCGAAGCGCAGGAACCTCCCGAAGCCGCGGCGCTGGCGCGGCTGCTTCTCGAGCGCGCCGCGAGCGGCGTCGGCGGCGAGGTCCGGGTCGACTGGCCGGAGGGACCGGCCTGGCTCACCGAGCGACTGGCGCCGCGCACCGCGCTCGGCGGCGTCGGGCCACAGGCCGGCTGGGTGCTCGCGACGCTCGGCGCCGCCGCGCTGGTCAATCTCGAGGACCGCAGCGCTCACATGCTGGCGCATCTGCCGCCGCGCCTGCTCCTGGCGGAAGCCGGCGAGGCCGTGCGCGCCGATGGGGTCATACCCCATGGCGAGCGCCGGCCCGACATCTTCATCTTCGAATACACGGCGGGCGTCCCGGTCGGCCCGGTCGTGCCGGCGCGCTCCTCGCGCATCATCGTGCGCTTCGGCGATCCCGGCCTCGACCGGGACGAGGCGTTCGAGGCGCTGAGCGAGCGCGCGGCGGCCACCGCCGGCGCCGGACTGGTGGCCGGCTTCAACGGCGTCCCGCCGGCCGAGCTCGGCGGCGAGACCGCACGGATCTTCGCCCTGACGCGCCGCTGGCAGGCGGCGGGCCTTCGAACCGTCCATCTGGAGATGAGCGGCTTCGCCGATCCAACTTCGCGCGACACGGTGCTGGCGGCGGCCCGCGGCGCCGTCAGTTCGATCGGCATGAGCCTGTCGGAGTTCGACGATCTCGCCGGTCCCTGGAGCGGATCGGTGGCCTTCGGGCGGGCACTCGCCGCGCTCGGCGAACGGCTCGAATGCGGGCGCGTCTGCGTCCACGCCGATCACTGGGCCGCCAGCGCGACGCTCGGCGATCCCGGCACCGAGCACGAAGCGCTGATGACCGGATGCCTCGTTGCCAGCGCGCGCTCGGCCGCGGGCGTTCCCGTCATGCCGCACGGCGTGCCGGAGGGCGCGCGGTTCCACCCCTCGCCCTTCGAGCCCGGCGAGAGGCTGGGCCGCTGGCACCTCGTCTCCTGCCCCTCTCCCTATCTGGCGCAGCCGGCGACGACGCTCGGCCTCGGCGACAGCTTCACCGGCGGCTGCCTCCTCATCCTCGGTGCCGCGGCGTCGCGCGCGGCGATGCCCGTACGCAGGTCGGCCTGAGACCGGCCAACCGTTCGAACAAGGCGGACGCTCAAGATCCGCGCAACCGCCGTCCGACCGGACGGTGCAAACCGGAGGAAACGATGAGAGTGATGCGAACCCTGATGACCGGGCTCCTGGCGGCCGTGTCGATGCCGGCGCTGGCCGAGACGACGCTGACGATCGCCACCGTCAACAACAACGACATGGTGGTGATGCAGCGCCTCTCCGACACGTTCGAGGAGGCCCATCCCGACATCAAGCTGAACTGGGTGGTCTTGGAGGAGAACACCCTGCGCCAGCGCCTGACCACCGACATCTCGACGAGCGGCGGCCAGTACGACGTGATGACGATCGGCCTCTTCGAGGCGCCGATGTGGGGCGAGCGCGGCTGGCTTTCCGCCTTCGACACCGTGCCGGCGGACTACGACCTTCAGGACGTGTTCCAGTCGGTGCGCGACGGCCTGTCGAGCGGCGGCAAGCTCTTCGCCCTGCCCTTCTATGCCGAAAGCCAGATGACCTTCTACCGCAAGGATCTGATGGAGAAGGCCGGCGTCACCATGCCCGACCAGCCGACCTGGAAGGATATCGGCGAGATCGGCGCCAAGATCCACGACCCGGCGAACGGGGTCTACGGCGTGTGCCTGCGCGGCAAGCCGGGCTGGGGCGAGAATGTCGGCCAGGTCACGCCCGTCGCCAACAGCTACGGCGCGCGCTGGTTCGACATGGACTGGAAGGCTCAGCTCGACAGCCCGCAATGGAAGGAGGCTCTGACGACCTATGTCGACCTCCTGAAGAATTACGGGCCTCCCGGCGCCTCCTCGAACGGCTACAACGAGAACCTCGCGCTCTTCGCCAGCGGCAAATGCGGCATCTGGGTGGACGCCACCGTTTCGGCCGGCTTCCTCGCCGATCCCGAGCAGAGCACGGTGATCGACAAGGTCGGCTACACCCACCCCCCGGTCGGCAAGTTCGAGAAGGGCAACCATTCGCTCTGGTCGTGGGCGCTCGCCGTGCCCGCCTCGTCGAAGTCGCAGGAGGCCGCCAAGGCGTTCATCTACTGGGCGACGTCGAAGGACTATATCGAGCTCGTCGCCAAGGACACCGGCTGGGCCACCGTGCCTCCGGGCACCCGCAAGTCCACCTACGACAATGCCGAGTACACGGCGGCCGCGCCCTTCGCCAAGCTGACGCTCGACATGATCAACACCGCCGACATGACCGACGCCACGCAGGAGAAGGTGCCCTATGCCGGCATCTCCTTCGTCGGCATTCCCGAGTTCCAGTCGATCGGCACCTCGGTCGGCCAGGAATTCGCCGCCGCCATCGCCGGCCAGAAGTCGGTCGACGATGCGCTGAAGGCCTCGCAGGACCTCACCGTGCGCGCCATGAGCCAGGCCGGCTACCCGAAGAAGTAGCGCCGAGCGCGGCGGCCGGCCCTCGGCGGGCCGCCGCGCCCCATCGCCCCTGGCTTTCGTCCCCGGCCCCTGGCCGAGGCTGCCGAGGCCATCACCGCCGTCCCGGAAAACACCCGCCATGCCCCCTCCCCCGCCCGGACCCAAGGACGGCCTCGGCCCCGCCGTCTCGACGCGCCCGCTGCTCGCGCCCGCCGTCGGCCTGCTGCTCGTCTGGTCGATCGTGCCGCTGGTGCTGACCCTGTGGTTCTCGGTGCAGCGCTACAACCTTCTCGACTCGTCCGTCGGCGGCTTCGTCGGCTGGGGCAACTACGCCTTTCTCTTCTCCGACCCCAATCTCGGCAACGCGCTCCTCAACACGGTGCTGCTGGTGGGCGGCGTCCTCGTCGCCTCGGTCGTGTTCGGCCTCGCCTGCGCGGTGGCGCTCGACCAGTCCTTTCCCGGCCAGGGCATCGCCCGGCTTCTCTGCATCGCGCCCTTCTTCGTGATGCCGACGGTGAGCGCGCTGATCTGGAAGAACCTCCTGATGCACCCGGTGAACGGGCTCTTCGCCTATGTCTCGCGCAGCCTCGGCCTGCCGGTGATCGACTGGTTCGCGCAGTGGCCGCTCTTCTCGGTCGGCATCATCGTCGCCTGGCAGTGGATCCCCTTCGCGACGCTCATTCTTCTCACCTCGCTCCAGTCGCTCGACCGCGACCAGATCGAGGCGGCGCGCATGGACGGGGCGCGGGGCCTGCGCCTCTTCGCCTTCATCACGCTGCCGCATCTCGCCCGCTCCATCACCATCGTGGTGATGATCGAGACGATCTTCCTCCTCTCGGTCTTCGCCGAGATCCTCGTGACCACCGCGGGCGGGCCCGGCAACGCCTCCACGACGCTGCCCTTCCTCATCTACAAGACCGCGCTCCTCGACTACGACGTCGGCGGCGCCTCGGCGGGCGGCGTGCTGGCGATCGTCCTGGCCAACATCGTGGCGTTCTTCCTCGTGCGCACCATCGCCCACAATCTGGATCGCTGACCCATGGAAAAACCCCTGCGCCAGCGCCTTCTCGCCGCCTTCGCCGGATGGGGCGTGGCGCTCGTCATGTTCTTTCCGATCTTCTGGATGGCGCTCACCGCCTTCAAGCCCGAGCCGCTGGCGGTGGCGACGCCCCCCGTGCTCTTCTTCGAGCCGACGCTGCGCAACTTCCAGGTCGTGCTCGACCGGGCGAACTACCCGCACTTCTTCCTCAACAGCGTGATCGTCTCGGTCGGCTCGACGCTGCTCGGCCTCGCGGTCGGCCTGCCCGCGGCCTATGCGCTGGCCTTCTTTCCGGGCCAGCGCACGAAGGACATCCTCGTCTGGATGCTGTCGACGAAGATGATGCCGGCGGTCGGCGTCCTCGTGCCGATCTACCTGATGTACAAGGCCGGCGGCCTCATCGACAGCCGGCTCGGGCTGATCCTCCTCTACATGCTGTCGAACCTGCCGATCATCGTCTGGATGCTCTTCACCTTCTTTCGCGACGTGCCGAAGGAGATCCTCGAGGCCGCGCGGCTCGACGGCGCCAAGCCGTTGCGCCAGTTCCTCTATCTCCTCCTGCCGCTGACGGCGCCCGGCATCGCCTCCACCGCGCTGCTCTCGATCATCCTCGCCTGGAACGAGGCCTTCTGGAGCATCAACCTGACGGTGTCGCAGGCGACCCCGCTGACCGCCTTCATCGCCTCCTTCTCCAGTCCGCAGGGACTGTTCTGGTCGAAGCTCTCGGCCGCCTCGCTTCTCGCCATCGGGCCGATCCTCGTCTTCGGCTGGCTCACGCAGCGCCAGCTCGTGCGCGGCCTGACCTTCGGCGCCGTGAAATAGGATCCCGCCATGGCCACCGTCACCCTCGCCGACATCCGCAAGAGCTACGGCGCGCTCGAGGTCGTGAAGGGCGTCGACCTGACGATCGCCGACCGCGAGTTCATCGTGCTCGTCGGCCCCTCGGGCTGCGGCAAGACCACGCTCCTGCGCATGATCGCGGGGCTGGAGACGATCACCTCGGGCGAGCTTTCGATCGACGGGCGGCGCGTCAACGAGGTGGAACCGGACGCGCGGGGCCTTGCCATGGTGTTCCAGTCCTACGCGCTCTATCCTCACATGAGCGTCGCCGACAACATGGGCTTCGCGCTGCGCATGGCCGGGGTCGGCAAGGCCGAACGGGCGCGCAAGGTGGGGGACGCCGCCCGCATCCTCCAGCTCGAACCCTATCTCGAGCGCAAGCCCGGCCAGCTGTCGGGCGGTCAGCGTCAGCGCGTGGCCATCGGGCGCGCCATCGTGCGCTCGCCCAAGGTCTTCCTCTTCGACGAGCCCCTGTCCAATCTTGACGCGGCGCTGCGCATGCAGATGCGCATCGAACTCGCCCGGCTGCACCGCGAGCTCGATGCCACGATGATCTACGTCACCCACGATCAGGTCGAGGCGATGACGCTCGCCGACCGCATCGTCGTGGTCAATGGCGGGCGCATCGAGCAGGTGGGCGCGCCGATGGAGATCTACGCCTCCCCCGCCACCGCCTTCGTCGCCGGCTTCATCGGCGCTCCGAAGATGAACCTTCTCGCCGGGCGGCTGCTGCGCCTCGCCGGCGGCGCCGCGGTGCTTCTCGAAGACGGCACCACGATCCCGCTGCCGCTCGCGCCCCCGCTGGCCGAGGGCGAGGCGGTGACGCTCGGCGTGCGCCCCGAGGCGGTGAGCGTCTCGGCCGCCGGCCCGCTTCCCGGCCGCGTCACGGTGGTCGAGCATCTGGGCGGCGAGACGCTGACCCATGTCGAGATCGCCGGCAACCGGCTCGTCACCGTCAAGACCGCCGAGACCGCGCCGGCCGGCGTCGGCGAGGCCGTGCGCCTCGCCTTCGACCCGGCCCGCCTGCATCTCTTCGGTCCGGACGGGCGCGCCGTTCCCCTCCACAGCCCCGCGGCATCCGGCGCCGCGATCCCCCTTCGCACACGGAAGCACGACTGATGTACAAGGACAAATACGACCTCACCGGCCGCGCCGCCTTCATCACCGGCGGCGGCCGCGGCATCGGGCTCTCGGCCGCCGAGGCCCTGCTCGAATGCGGCGCGACCGTCGTTCTCTCCGACCGCGACCCCGCCGTGCTCGAAGCCGGCCGGGCCGAGCTGGAGGCCAAGGGCTGGCGGGTGGACACCGTGCCGCTCGACGTCACCGATTCCGCCGCCGTGGCCCGCGCGGCGGCCGCGGCCAACGAGCGCCACGGGGCGATCGACATCCTCGTCGCCAATGCCGGCATCGCCTGGCCCGATACGCCCGGCGAAAGCATGTCGGACGAGATCTGGCACAAGGTGGTCGATGTCGATCTCAACGGCTGCTACTGGTCGTGCCGCGAGTTTGGCCGCGCCATGCTGGCGCGCGGGCGCGGCTCGATCGTCACGATCGGCTCGATGTCGGGCCTCATCTCCAACAAGCCCCAGCGCCAGGTCCACTACAACGCCGCCAAGGCCGGGGTGCACCACATGACCCGCTCGCTCGCCGGCGAATGGGCCGATCGCGGCGTGCGCGTCAACGCCATCGCGCCGACCTATGTCGACACCGCCATGTCGCGCGGCGGCTTCACCGACGACGCGTTGTTCCCGGTCTGGATGGACAGCACCCCGATGCGGCGCGTGGCGCGGGCCGACGAGATCGCCTCGGCCATCCTCTTCCTCGCCGTCGACGCCTCCAGCGCCATGACCGGCTCCGTGGTGGTGGTGGATTGCGGCTACACGATCTGGTAGCGCCGCTTCTTCTCCGTTACGCGTGAGGCTTCCCGGCGGGGTGGCAGACCGCTTCCATTCAAGGCGAGGAGCATCCCATCGACGCCAACCCGGACCCCGAGGCCGAGCCCCCTGCCGAGCCGGCGAACGCGGCCACCGGTCCGGTCGCCACGCGACGGATCGAGATCATCCCGGCCAAGCGCCGGGCGATGATCCTCGAATATCTGCGCGTCAGCGGCACCGCCTCGATCCAGGAACTGACCGACGCGATCGGCGGCTCGCAATCGACCATCCGGCGCGACCTCGAGCACCTGACGGAGGGCGGCTATCTCGAACGCACCCATGGCGGCGCGCTGCTCGTGCCCCTCGCGCGCGCCACGTTCGAGCGCGAGCCCTCGCTCAACGCCCATTTCCAGCATGCCCAGAAGGCCGCCATCGGGGGGCTCGCCGCCTCGCGGCTGAAGGGCGGCGAGAGCGTCATCTTCGATTCCAGCTCCACCGTGATCGAGGCGGTGAAGGCGGCGGCGCTGCGCGACCTGACGCTGACGGTGGTGACGAACAACCTCGAGATCGCGCGGATCGGATCGAGCGTCCCGCGCTGGCGGGTCGTGTGCACCGGCGGCACGGTGCGGCCGGGCTCCGACATCATGCTCGGCGAACCCGGCGAATCCTTCTTCGAGACGATCCATGCCGACATCTGCTTCACCGGCACCTATGCCGTGACCGGCACGATCCTGACGGACGCCTCGATGGAGGTCGCCTCGATCAAGCGCGCGATGATCCGCTCGGCGCGGCGCACGATCGTGCTCGCCGACAGCGCCAAGTTCCAGGCGCCGGCCTTCTGCACCTTCGCCACGCTCTCGCAGATCGCGGAGGTGATCACCGACGACGGCATCGACGCGGACGTGGCGGCGAGTCTTCGCGCCGGCGGCACGATCCTGTCGATCGCGGATGTCCCGGCGGCGGGATCGTTGCCGCGCGACAGGGGCTAGAGCATTAGCAGTGAAAGTCCGTGTCGGCTTTCACGCCCGGACAATGCGTCGAACTAGGCCGGCCGCAAACCAGCCGCGAAGCGTCGAGCGTTCGCGACATAGGTGCGGGCCGAGCGCCTGAGGCCCTCGATCGCCTCGGCGTCGAGCGCGCGCACGATCTTGGCGGGCACGCCGACCACGAGGCTGCCGTCCGGGATCGCCTTACCCTCGGTGACGAGTGCCCCGGCGCCGATGAGGCAGTCGCGCCCGATGCGCGCGCCGTTGAGAATGGTGGCGCCCATGCCGATCAGCGTGTTGTCGCCGATGCTGCAGCCGTGGACGATGGCGCGGTGGCCGATCGTGCAGCCCTCGCCGATCGCGACGGGGTGGCCGGGATCGGTGTGGATCATCACCATCTCCTGGATGTTGGTGCGCGCGCCCACCGTGATCGGCTCGTTGTCGCCGCGCAGCACCGCGCCGAACCAGACACCGACCTCGGCGCCGAGCACGACCTGCCCGATCACGTCGGCGCTCGGCGCGATCCAGCCGCCTTCGCCGATCTGCGGCGCCGCGTCGCCCAGCCGATAGATGCCCATGGCGCTTCCCTCTTCTCTCTCGTCTTCGCCCGCATAGACGCATGCCGGTGCGCGTTCCTCAAGGATCGAAGCGGCAGCCGACGCCGGAGAACCGCTCGATTCCATCGCGTCCGATCCAGTCTCCTCCAAAGCTTTAAGTGGATCACAAGCTTTGTCAGCAAAGCTGATGGTCGGGGAGACGAACGTCGAATGATCCAGTTGCATCGCATGATGAGGAGGTTTGCCAAGGGAACGCGCGCCAGCATTCCCGTGATGACCGCGCTCCTCATGATCCCGATGACGCTCGCCGCCGGCGGGGCGGTGGATTTCGTCGCCCACGAGAAGATCCGCGTCGCGCTGCAGGATGCGCTCGACCGGGGCGTCCTCGCTGCCGCCTCGTTGACGCAGACCGAGGACCCCAAGGCGCTGATCACCAGCTATCTCAAATCGGTTCCCGGAAGCGCCAGGGCGGTTCTCACCATCAGTGAAGAGCGGCGCACCAACTTCCGCAAGATCTCGGCCAGCGTCTCGATCCCCTACGAGACGACGTTCCTGAGACTGGCCAAGTTGCAGGCCCTGAACGTCGCAGCCAACGCTACCGCCCAGGAGGCGCGGCAGAACATTGAGATGTCGATGGTCCTCGATATTTCCGGGTCGATGCTCGACAATGGCGGCATCTACCAGCTGAGGCCGGCGGCCAAGAGCTTTCTCGACATCGTCCTGAAGGAGGAGGTGCGACCGGTCACCTCGGTGTCCATCGTTCCGTTCGCGGGAACTGTGAACCTGCGCAAGGGTGTCTTCGACCTCTTCGCCGGGCCCGCCTACCTGCGCAAGCACGGCTACTCGTCCTGCTTCGAGATGCTCGACGCCGACTTCTCGCCGGGGACGCCGGCCTTCGCGCTGCGCGATCAGGTGCCGCACTTCACCTATTACAACTACAACGTCGCGGGAAAGCAGCCGTGGTGGTGCCCGACCGACGACGCTGCGATCACCTATCCGACGAACGATCTCACCTATCTCAAGGCGCAGATCGAGGCGCTGCGGCCCTTCGACGGAACCGGTACGGCCTACGGGATGAAATGGGCCGAACTCCTGCTCAATCCCTCGATGCGGGAGTCGATGAAGACGATCGGCGACAAGAACCTCGCCCCGATCCCCTCGGCCTTCCGGAGCCGCCCGGCCGCCTTCGACGACAAGGACACGCTGAAGTTCATCGTGCTCATGACCGACGGGCAGATCGGCTTCCAGCCGCGGACCAATGTCGGGACCTACGTCCTCACCGACCGCAACGCCAAGGACAGCGGCTACCACCGCGTCCCCGACCTCTACAGCGATACGCAGGCGATCGCCTTCTACAAGCGGGTCTGCACCTACGCCAAGAAGGAGGGGATCGTCATCTTCACCATCGCCTTCAAGGTGACGCCGGAGATTGCCGCCAACATCGCCACCTGCGCCAGCGATCCGTCCTACGCCTACAAGGTCGACGGGCTCGACATGGGTTCGGCCTTCCAGTCCATCGCCACGACGATGCAGAAGATCCGGCTGGTGAACTGATGCGCGGCTGCTTCACGGTCCGAACCGCGCTGGGCGACCGTTCCGGGGTCACCGCCCTCGAATTCGCGCTCGTCGCCCCGCTCTTCCTCGGTCTCGTCTTCTCAACCTTCGAGGCCGGCTGGATGATGACGAAGGCGACCCTGCTCGATCGGGCCCTCGACGTGACCGTGCGCGACATTCGCATCGGCGGCACCGGGGCGCCGCAGACGCAGAGCGAGATTCGCGACGCCGTGTGCGCCGAAGCTCTCGTCTTTCTCGATTGCGCGAAGTCGCTGACGATCGAGATGAATCCGGTCACGACGGCGGCCGACTTTCCTTCCACCGCCGCGACCTGCATCGATCGAGGCGCCGCGGTGCAGCCGGTGGTGAACTTCCGGGCGGCGCAACGGTCCGCGACCGTGTTCATCCGCGCCTGCGTCGTCTCCGATCCGCTGACCCCGCTTCTGGGACTGGCCTTGCACCTGCCGAAGGACTCGCGCGGCGGCTACCGCCTCGAGTCCTCGGGCGCCTTCGTTGCGGAACCCAGCACGTGATCGTGCCGCTTCTCCGCCTCGCCACGCGCGTCTGGCACGACAGGCGAGCCGTGGCGGGCATCGAGTTCGCGATCATCGGGCCGGTGGTCGTCGCCCTCCTCCTTGGCTGCGTCACGCTCTTCGCGCTATTCCGCGGCTCGCAGGACGCCGAGAAGGCGACCTTCACCGTCGCCGACATCGTGTCGCGCCAGACCAGCGTGAGCACCGCCTTCCTCGATACCCAGCACGCCCTGTTCCAGCGCATGCTCTCGGACGGCTCGACCGACAAGGGGTTTCGCATCAGCAGCATCCGGCGGGTCGGCACCGGCTTCACCGTGGCCTGGTCCTACGCGGTGGCGCCGCTCAACCCGTTGCAGGCGGCGGATATTCCGCTCGCCCAGTTGCCGCTCGTCGCCGACGGCGACTCGCTCGTGCTGGTGGAGACCCGCGTGCCCTTCGCGCCGATCTTCGCGGTGGCGGGCGTGTCGGGCGGCGAGCATCGCAACCTCGCCGCCAACCGGCCGCGCTTCACCGCCTCGATCGCCAAGTCGGACTAGCGCCCGTCTTCGCGCGGGTTGCGAGAACCCGCAAGAGATCGGTCGCGCACGGCCGAAATGTCCTGTAGAGAAGGGCCATCGCCCGCTTATCCTCGACGAGATCCATCTTGCACGGCACCCACGACGAACGCCGCATCGAAGACGAGATCCACCAGAGCGGGCCTTCGACCGATCCGTTCGCCTCCGCCGTGCGGGCGACGCGCATGCCGATGGTCATCACCGACCCGGCCAAGACCGACAACCCGATCGTCTTCATCAACGACGCGTTCACCAAGCTCACGGGCTATGCCCGCGAGGAGGTTCTCGGCCACAATTGCCGTTTCCTGCAGGGACCCGACACCGATCCGGACGTGATCGCCTCCATCCGTTCGGCGACGGCGCGGCGCGAGCCGATCGAGACGGAGATCCTGAACTACCGCAAGGACGGCACCACGTTCTGGAACCGCGTCCTCGTCTCGCCGGTCTTCGACGAGGCCGGCAAGCTCGCCTATTTCTTCGCATCGCAGTTCGACGTGACGCGCGAGCGCGAGCAGCTGAGCGAGGCGCAGGCCGGCCGCGCACAACTGGCGAGCGAGATCGCACGCCGCATGGACGAGTTGACCCGCAGCGAAGACCGCTTGCGCTTCACGCTGAAGGCCGGACGGCTCGGCGCCTGGACGCTCGATCTCGCAACCCACCGGCTGGAAGCCTCGGCGCTGTGCAAGCGCAATTTCGGCCGGCAGGACGACGCCGTCCTGACCTACGAGGACCTGCTGCACATCATCCATCCCGGCGACCTGCAGGTCTGGGAGCTTGCGGTGGCGACCTCGCTGATGCCGCCGGGCGAACTGGAGGTCGAGTTCCGGGTGCCCTTGCCCGGCGGCGAGATCCGCTGGGTCGAGATGCGCGGCCAGACGAGCTTTGCCGAGGACGGGACGGCGGGGTCCCTCGTCGGCGTCTCCCTCGACATCACCGACCGCAAGCGGGCCGAGGCCGATCTCCAGGAATTGCAGAACCGGCGAAACCTCGCGGTGGCGGTCGGCGACGTCGGCATCTTCGACATCGACCTCGTGAAGCGGTCTTTGTTCTGGGACGAGCAGGTCCGCCGCTTCTACGGGGTGGCGCCGGGCCGCACGCTGGACATGGCGATAGCCGTGACCGCCGCCCATCCCGCCGACCGGCCGATGATCGACCGGCTGGTGCTCGACCTCAAGGCCGGACGCCTCGACGAGATCGACGCGCAGTACCGGGTGATCGGCGTCGACGACGGCGTGCTGCGCCACGTCTACATCAAGGGCCGGGTCGTGAAGGACGCGGCCGGCCAAGCGGTGCGGCTGGTCGGCGCGGTGCGCGACGTGACCGACCGCGTGCTCGCCGAGGACCAGCGCCTCTTCCTCAATGCCGAGCTCGCGCATCGCCTGAAGAACACGCTCGCCATCGTGCAGTCGATCGCCAACCAGACCCTGCGCCTCGCCACCGACACCGAGGTCGGACGCCTCGCGCTCAACCGCCGCATCCAGGCGCTGTCGACCGCGCACGACATCCTGCTGTCGGGCCATCGCGACGCTGCCGCCATCCGCAACGTTCTGGAGGGCGCGGTGTCGCTCCACGACATTGCCGGGCAGATCGACATGAAGGGTCCCGACGTGGCGCTCGGCGCGCAGGACTCCCTGTCGCTGGCACTCGTCGTCCACGAGCTCGCCACGAACGCCCTGAAATACGGCGCGCTGTCGAACCCCGACGGACGCGTGCTCATCGAGTGGGCCATGATCGGCTCGGGAGAGGCCGCACAACCGGTGCTGCAGATCGACTGGAAGGAAACCGGCGGTCCTCCGGTCGAGACCCCCTCGCGCCAAGGCTTCGGCAGCCGCCTGATCCGCGCTGGGCTCTCGGCGGGATCGTCGACGCTGGATTACGAGCCGGACGGCCTGCGCTGCCGTCTCGTGGCGACGCTGTCGCAGGGCTGAGCCTACTTCACCTGCCGCTTCTCGAGCTTTCGCGCCAGCGTGCGCCGATGCATGCCGAGCCGGCGCGCGGCCTCCGAGATGTTGAACTCGGTCTCCACCAGAACCTCGTGGATATGCTCCCACTCGAGCGTCTTGATTGAGGTCGGGCGCTCGGTGAGAGGCACGCGCACGTCCCCTTCCGCCTTCGAGAAGGCCGCCTCGATGTCGTCGGTGTTGGAAGGCTTGGCGAGATAGTGGCAGGCACCGAGCTTGATCGCCTCGACGGCGGTGGCGATCGAGGCGAAACCGGTGAGCACCACGATGAGCGTCGCGGGATCGTGGGCGTGGAGCGTTCGCACGCAGGCGAGACCCGAGGACGTCGCGAGCTTGAGGTCCACCACGGCATAGCCGGGCGTGCGGCGGGCGAGAAGCGCCGCGAGATCGTCGGGCGTTGCCGCCACCTCCACCTCGTAGCCGCGGCGCTCGAAGGAGCGCTTGAGCGAGGCAGCGAAGACCGCATCGTCGTCCACCACCACGAGAAAGCGTTCACGCGTCATCGCCGTCCTCCTCATCCTCGATCACGAGCGCGGCGAGCGGCAGTCGCATCTCGATCTCGGCCCCGCCGCTCTCGCGGTTGCGCGCGGCGACGACGCCGCCGAGCTTGCGCACGACGTTGAAGACGAGGAACAGGCCGAGGCCTGCGGCGCGCCGGTCTTTCGTCGACTGATAGGGTCGGCCGATCTGCGAAAGGATCTCGGGCGCGAAGCCCGGTCCCCGGTCGGTCACGCGCAGGACCAGGGTCTCGCCGTCGCGCGAGGCGGCGAAGCACAGCCAGTCCGGCGAGACCTCGAACGCGTTGTCGAGGACGTTGAAGACGCCCTGGCGGAGCGTCGATTCCGAGACGATCGGCAGGTCTTCGTCGAAGCCGTTCTCGTAGACGAGCCGCGCCTGCGGGCGCGTCGCCCCCCAGTCGGCGGCCAGCCCGTCGAGAAAGGCGAACATGGTGGTGACGGCTGCCGACTCGCCGCGCGCCTCGCCCGCCGCCAGCAGCACCCCCGTCACGATCGACTTGCAGCGCGCGACCTCGGCGCGCATCGCCTCGATCTCGCCGGCGAGTTCGGGATCGGCGGTGAGCTGGGGCATGCGCTGCCAGTCGCCGAGAATGATCGAGAGCGTCGAGAGCGGCGTGCCCAGTTCGTGCGCGGCGCCAGACGCCAGAAGCCCCATACGCACGATGTGATCCTCCTCGGCGGCGCGCTGTCGCAGGTAGGCGAGACGCTCGTCGCGCTCGCGCGCATTGCGGTTGATGCGGGTGACGAACACCACGAGCAGCACCGAATTGATGACGAAGCAGATGAGCATGCCCAAGGTGTGCGGGCTGAGGAGACCGTAGCCCTGCGCCTCGAGCAGGTCGAGCGGCCGGTGGAAGCGCGACAGGGCAGCAAAGCAGAGGATGGCGAAGCCGACGAGCGCCCCCATCGACCAGGCTTCGAGCAGCACCGCCCCGAGCGTCACCTGGAGGAGGTAGAGGGGCGTGAACGGGTTGTCGGTGCCGCCGCTGAGATAGAGCTGCACGGTGAGCCCGGCGACGTCGAAGAGGAGCGCGGCGAAGAGTTCGAGCGGGGTGACGCGGGTGCGCCGGTAGAGGCGCAGGAGGCTGGCGAGATTGAGGGAGATCAGCGCCCCGATCACCGCCGCCATCGGCGCCATCGGCAGTTCGGTGCCGAAGCCGTATCGCACCACGAGGATGCTGAGGATCTGGCCGGCCACCGCGATCCAGCGAAGCTGGATCAGCAGCAGGAGGTTCTTGCGCCCGGTGTGGTCGATCGCCGAGGTGACGACGGGGGCGGAGCGGCGCTGGGAAGCGTCCGCGAAGACGCGTGCCAGCGCCTCGCGCCACGGGGCCGGCGCCGGATCGGCGGCGCTCACCGCGCCCGCCCGGCGCCGGACGCAGGCGGTACCGAGGGCCGGCCCGGCGCGCTTCGGCGCCGTCGCTCGTCGCGGATCACCCAGACCATCGCGCCGGCCAGCATCGCGGCGAGACCATACCAGGTGAGCGCGTAGACGAGATGGTGGTTGCGGAAGGCGACGACGGTGAGCCCGCCCACCGGCCATCCGCCGGGATTGGGCGTGGCATCGGCATCGACGAAGAAGGGCGCGACCGCCTCGCCCGGCAGCTTGGCGGCGGCGATGGCCGCGACGTCGCGCGAGTACCAGCGACCGCCTGCGGGATCATTGGCGCGCAGGAAGCCGCCGCCGGGTTCGCTCAGGCGGAGCAGTCCGACGACGTCCACGGGGCCGCCCCCCTGCCCGGCGCTGCGGTTGGCGGGGTCGCGGCGCTCCGTCGGCACGAAGCCGCGATTGACGAGGGTGAACGAGCCGTCGGCACGGAGCAGCGGCGTCAGCACCCAGAAGCCGGCGCCGCGCTCGGTGACGGCCTGAACCAGGGTCTCGCGGTCGTGGAGAAAGGAGCCGGCGAGTTCGACGCGGCGATAGGCGTCGGCCTCCGCGGTAACGCCGGCCCAGTCGGCGGGACCTGGCGCCTCGACGGGCGCGGCGGCCAGACGCGCGTCGACGCGGGCGATGAGATCCATCTTCCAGGCGAGGCGCTCGACCTGCCAGGTGCCGAGCGAGACGAGGCCAGCGAAGACCGCAAGGGCGACAAGTCCCAGCGCCAGAAGGGCGCCGCGCGAGCTGCGGCGGGGCGCCGAACCTCCGCCTGGCGCCCGCGCGGTGGTCACGGCATCTGGCTCATGTCGTGGCCGGGCATGGCGTCCATGCCCTGGCCCGTCATCATGCCGCCCTCGTTCATCTCATGGCCGGGCATCTGCATCATGTTGGTGTTGAGGTGGTACATGACCCAGAGCGAGCCCGCGATGGTGATCACCACGAGAACGAGCGTGAAGATCAGCGCCAGCATGTTCCAGCCGCCCTCCGACTTCGTGTTCATGTGGAGGAAGTAGACCATGTGGACGACGATCTGCACCACCGCGAAGCCCATCACGAGGAAGGCGGTGACGCGGGGATTGGCGAACACGTCTCCCATCACCAGCGCGAACGGCATGACGGTGAGGATCACCGCCAGCACGAAGCCGGTGATGTAGCCCTTCATCGTGCCGTGGCCGACCTGATGCTCGTCGTGCAGGACGTGGACCTCGGCGCTGCCGCTGGCCGTGGTGGCGGTCTTGGCGCTCATTGCAGCACCCCCAGGAGGTAGACGAAGGAGAAGACGCCGATCCAGATGACGTCGAGGAAGTGCCAGAACAGCGACAGGCACATGAGGCGGCGGCGGTTTTCCGGAAGCAGGCCGCGCTGGGCCACCTGCACCATCAGCACCACCAGCCAGATCACGCCGAAGGTGACGTGCAGTCCGTGGGTGCCGACCAGCGTGAAGAAGGCCGAGAGGAAGGCCGAGCGCTGCGGGCCCGCGCCCTCATGGATGAGATGGGCGAACTCGTAGAGTTCGAGCGACAGGAAGGCGAGGCCGAACAGGCCGGTGACCGCCAGCCAGACGAGCGTCCCCCGCTTGTTCTCCTTCTCCATCGCCAGCATGGCGAAGCCATAGGTGATGGACGAGAACAGCAGCATCGCCGTGTTGATGGCGACGAGCGGCAGGTCGAAGAGATCCGCCGGCGTCGGGCCGGCGGCATAGGAGCGCCCGTAGACGCCGTAGCAGGCGAAGAGCACCGCAAAGATGAGACAGTCGCTCATCAGGTAGATCCAGAAGCCGAGCAGCGTGCCGCCTTCGGCATGGCCGTCTTCCTCGGCCACGTAGAATTTCAGGTCTTCCTCGGCTGCGGGCACGCCCGTGGTGATCGCGTTCGCCATGGTTCAGACCCTCGCCGCGAGCATGCTGGTGCGCTCGTTCTCCGCCCGCACCACGTCCTCGGCGGGAATGTGGAAGTCCCGGTCGTAGTTGAAGGAGTGGCCGATCGCCACCGCGATGAGGGAGGCGAAGGAGAGCGCCGCCAGCCACCAGATGTACCAGATGACCGCGAAGCCGAAGACGACGCTGAGGCCGGCGAGGACGACGCCCGCGCCCGTGTTCTTCGGCATGTGGATCGCCTTGAAGCCTTCGAGAGGCCGCTTGTAGCCGCGACGCTTCATGTCCGAGAAGGCGTCGTGGTCGTGGATCATCGGGGTGAACGCGAAGTTGTAGACCGGCGGCGGCGAGGCGGTGGACCATTCGAGGGTCCGGCCGTCCCAGGGATCGCCGGTGTGGTCGGCCAGTTGGTCGCGGCGCAGGAACGCCATCACGATCGACATCAGGAAGGACAGGATGCCGAGCAGGATGAGGAAGGCGCCGAAGGCGGCGATGATGAACCAGATCTGCAGCGAGGGATCCTCGAAATGCTGCACCCGGCGCGTCACGCCCATCAGGCCGAGGATGTAGAGCGGCATGAAGGCGAACCAGAAGCCCGTCAACCAGAACCAGAAGCTCGTCTTGCCCCAGAAGGGATCTAGCTTGAAGCCGAAGGCCTTGGGGAACCAGTAGGTGGTGCCCGCGAACATGCCGAACAGCACGCCGCCGATGATGACGTTGTGGAAGTGGGCGACGAGGAAGAGCGAGTTGTGGAGCACGAAGTCGGCCGGCGGCACGGCGAGGAGCACGCCGGTCATGCCGCCGATCGTGAACGTCACCATGAAGCCGAGCGTCCACAGCATCGGCACCTCGAAGCGGATGCGGCCCCGATACATGGTGAACAGCCAGTTGAAGATCTTCGCGCCCGTCGGGATCGAGATGATCATCGTGGTGATGCCGAAGAACGAGTTCACCGACGCGCCCGAGCCCATCGTGAAGAAGTGGTGCAGCCAGACGAGGTAGGAGAGGATGGTGATGACGACGGTGGCGTAGACCATCGAGGCATAGCCGAAGAGGCGCTTGCCCGAGAAGGTCGAGACGACCTCGGAGAACACGCCGAAGGCCGGCAGGATGAGGATGTAGACCTCCGGGTGGCCCCAGATCCAGATGAGGTTCACGTACATCATCGGGTTGCCGCCGAGATCGTTCGTGAAGAAGTTGGTGCCGACATAGCGGTCGAGCGTCAGCAGCGCGAGCACCGCCGTCAGCACCGGGAAGGCGGCGACGATGAGGACGTTGGTGCAGAGCGAGGTCCAGGTGAAGACCGGCATCTTCATCATCGACATGCCCGGCGCGCGCATCTTGACGATGGTGACGACGAGATTGATACCCGAGAGCAGCGTGCCGATGCCCGCGATCTGCAGCGCCCAGATGTAGTAGTCGACGCCGACGCCCGGCGAGTAGGCCGCGCCCGACAGCGGCGGATAGGCGAGCCAGCCGGTGCGCGCGAACTCGCCGACGAAGAGCGACATCATCACGGTCACGGCGCCGGCCGCCGTCATCCAGAAGGAGAAGTTGTTCAGGAAGGGGAAGGCGACGTCACGCGCGCCGATCTGCAGCGGCACCACGAAGTTCATCAGGCCGGTGACGAAGGGCATCGCCACGAAGAAGATCATGATGACGCCGTGAGCGGTGAAGACTTGGTCGTAGTGATGCGGCGGCAGGTAGCCCTCGACCTGACCGAAGGCCATCGCCTGCTGCGCGCGCATCATCAGCGCGTCGGCAAAGCCGCGCATCAGCATGATGAGCGCGAGGATGATGTACATGATGCCGATCTTCTTGTGATCGACGCTCGTGAACCACTCGGCCCAGAGATAGCCCCAGAGTTTGAAGTAAGTCAGCGCGCCGACGAGCGCGAGCCCGCCGAGCGCCACCACCGCGAAGGTGATGAGCAGGATCGGCTCGTGATAGGGGATCGCCTCGAGCGTCAGGCGCCCGAAGATCAGCTGCTGGAGATCCGTGTTGGCAAACATGGTGGACCCGTTCTTCGATCGTTGCCGTTTCGGGCGGACTTACTGGTTCAGCTGCGCGGGAGCGGGCGAGGACGACCCCGTCTCGCCGGACCCGGCATCCGGCATCGGCCTGTCGTGCGACATGCCCGGCATCGCGTGGCCTTCATGGCCCTGTCCGGCCGGCGCCGCGGACGATCCGGCAGCAGCCGGAGAGGCCGCGGCCGGCTGCATGCCCTCGGGCTGGACCTCGGACTTCGGCGTGCGGCCCGAGGCCGGGAACGTGGCGCCCGGCGCCTCCGACCCTTCGCCATGCGCCAGACCGTGGCCGAAGCCCTCGTGCGAACCGGAGCGATCATGCACCAGCCGCTCGCGGTTGCCTTCATGATTTTCGACGCCGCCGCCGGCCGCGTCGATCTGCATCATCTCGGCCATGCACATCTTGCCGGGCTCGACGCAGAGACCGAGAATGGCGTCGTAGAGCCCGTTCTCGACCGAGGCGTAGTAATGTACAGGCTCGGCTTCGCTCGGCTTCTCGACCTCGAGATAGCGGGCGCGGTCGAGCGTCTGGCCGTCGGCCTTCACCTTCGCCACCCAGGCGTCGAAGCCCGCGGTGTCGAGCCCGTGGAACTTGAAGCGCATGCGCGAGAAGCCCGAGCCGCTGTAGTTGGCCGAGAACCCGTCGTAGATGCCGGGCTTGTTGATGACGGCGTGGAGCTGCGTCTGCATGCCCGGCATGGCGTAGATCTGGCCGGCGAGCGCGGGCACGAAGAACGAGTTCATGATCGCCGCCGAGGTCAGCTTGAAGGCGATGGGGCGATCCACCGGTGCGGCGAGCTCGTTGACCGTGGCGATGCCGTATTCCGGGTAGAAGAACATCCACTTCCAGTCGAGCGCCACGACCTCGACCGTCAGCGGCTCCATCTCGGCCGTCACCGGGCGCGCGGCGTCGATGCGCCCGATCGGCCGGTAGGGGTCGAGGAGATGGGTCGAGATCCAGGTCAGCGCGCCGAGCGCGATGATGATCATCAGCGGCGCCGTCCAGATCAGCACTTCCAGGCCGGTCGAGTGGTGCCAGTCGGGATCGTAGGTCGCCGTCTTGTTCGAGGCGCGGTAGCGCCAGGCGAACAGCAGCGTGGCCGCGATCACCGGCACGATGATGAGCAGCATCAGGATGGTGGAGACGACGATGAGGTCGCGCTGCTGCGAGGCGACGTCGCCCGACGGGCTCATCACCACCATGTTGCAGCCGCCCAGCAAGCCGAGAAGCGGAAGCATCCCGAGGATGCGCAGAATTTTCGCGCGCAAAACGACCATCTCACCTCCAATGCGATAGACTGCCATCTACTGGCACGAGGCATGGAATGGGATTGGACGTTTTGTCCACCCCGGATCGTTTGACGAGGGCCCGCCCGCGGCCCTATTCGAAACCACTACAAGATGCCGCAGCCGGCGCCGTCCGGCGCGGCGCGTCGGAACGGCAGGAGGATGCGGCCATGGCGGCGACAACTCAAGGGATGGCCTCGTCGACCGGCCTGGAGGACGACGCAAGACAGGTCTCGTCCGACGGCCACGTCTCGCCCACCGAGATCGCCATCGGCGTGGTGATCGGTCGCGCCTCGGAAGCCTTCGACTTCTTCGTCTTCGGCCTCGCCTGCATCCTCGTCTTCCCGGCGCTGATCTTTCCCTTCGCCGACCACCTGACGGGAACGCTCTATTCCTTCGCCATCTTCGGCCTCGCCTTCGTGGTGCGCCCGGTCGGTTCGATCCTCTTCATGGAAGTGGATCGCCGTCACGGGCGCGGCGTCAAGCTGACGATCGCGCTCTTCCTTCTCGGCGGCTCGACGGCGGCCATCGCCTTCCTGCCGGGCTACGAGACGATCGGCTCCTGGGCCATCGTCTCGCTCATCGTCTTCCGCGCCGGCCAGGGCTTCGCGCTCGGCGGCGCCTGGGACGGCCTCGCCTCGCTGCTGGCGCTCAACGTGCCGGAGAACCGGCGCGGCTGGTACGCCATGGTGCCCCAGCTCGGCGGCCCCATCGGCTTCATCATCGCCAGCGGGCTCTTCGCCTTCTTCGTGCTCAACCTCTCGACCGAGGACTTCATCGGCTGGGGCTGGCGCTATCCCTTCTTCGTCGCCTTCACCATCAACGTCGTGGCGCTCTTCGCGCGGCTGCGCCTGATCGCGACGGAGGAGTTCGTGCAGCTCTTCGAGCGCCGCGACCTCGTGCCGGTGCGGGTCTTCGAGCTCCTGCGTGAACAGGGGCGCGCCATCCTGCTGGGCGCCTTCGTGCCGCTGGCGAGCTTCGCGCTCTTCCATCTCGTGACGATCTTCCCGCTCTCCTACATCGACATCTATTCCGACCGCTCGCCCGGCGAGTTCCTGCTTACCCAGATGGCCGGCGCGGTTCTCTGCCTCGTCTGCACCGCGCTGTCGGGCACGATCGCCGACCGGATCGGACGCCGGAAGCTGCTCGGCATCTGCGCCGTGGGGATCGGCGTCTTCTCGATCGTCACGCCCTTCCTGCTTGGCGGCGGCACCGCCGGACAGACCACCTTCGTCTTCGTCGGCTTCGCGCTGCTGGGCTTCGCGCACGGACAGGCGGCGGGCTCGGTCGCGTCGAACTTCTCGAACCAGAACCGCTACACCGGCTCGGCACTGACCACCGACCTCGCCTGGCTGATCGGCGCCGGCTTCGCGCCGCTCGTGGCGCTCGGCTTCTCCTCGCGGTTCGGCCTCGTGGCGGTGGGCGTCTACCTCTTCTCGGGCGCCGCCTGCACGCTGGCGGCGCTGGCTTACAACAAGCGCATGGGTCTGAAGGACAGCGGCGCCGCCTGACGGCGCCGTTCCCCCCGGCGATATTCGCCGACGCCAACGCGCCGCCTGCTCCCGAGCGATCCGCATCGCCCGCCGGGCCCGCGGCGTTTTCGTGCCGATGGCCGAGCCATGCGCACGATCGCCCCTTTCCAGCGGCCGCCGCTTCGCGCTTATGGGCCGGGCAACTTCAAGGAACACGCGCGATGCCCGTCCAGACCCTCTACATCGTCCAGCAGTTCGAGAAGATGGGAAAGCGGCTCGTCGCGGGACGCCAGATGAGCTTCAAGACGCCGGGCGAGGCCGCCGCACGCGCCGACCGGGACGCCTCGCGGGTGGTGGGTGTCGTCGCCATCCAGCAGACCGTGGACACCGACACGGGCGAGGTGCTGGAGGAGCCCGCGGTTCTCGCCCGTCACGGCGAATTGCCGGCCGAGTTCAGCGAGGCCTGATCGCGCCGAGGCGAGAGCCGCGCGGCCTGGAACGCCGCGCTTCGTCGATGGCCGAAAGAACGCAAGTCATTCTTCGAAACCGACTTTAATCGATTGCGAAAGACTTCGATCGACTGCGCATCCATCAGTTTTTCTGGTTTCAAACCGAATATTATGATTTTCTTGTATTTTTGCGCAACTGTCCCATATTCATGATGTGAGCGAATTTACGCCGAAGCGGCCGGATCGAGGCCGCCTCGGTCGCAGGGCCTCCGGCCGACCGCTCGCCAGGACCAACATCATGTTCGGATATCAAGGTGGCGAAAGCGACGAGACGGTCGCCCGCAAGCGCGTCTACATGGGCGAAGCCCGGATCCGCTGGCCCTTCCTGACCAAGTTCGACGTCACCACCATCCACAACGAGCAGCAGCTCGCCACGATGGTCCGCGACCGCCTGCACCTGTCGCGCACCGCCGCCGATGCCGAAGTTCATGAATGGACGAGAGGCAAGACCTTCTGAGACGCCGTGCTCGCGCCGCTCGCCGCGGCTGACACCAGGAGAACGCTGCGCTGAAGCTCCAGCCCAAGCGCTGACGACCATCCCCGGAAGGACCTGCCATGATTAAGTCGACGCCGATCCTCGCCTCGCGCGCCAAGCCCGCCGCCGCGCCCGCAACTTCCGCCTTTGCCAGCGTCGTCACGGGCGCTGCCGCGATCCGCGCCCGCAACATGCGGCTTCGAACGCTGCGCATGGCCGTCGAGGATCAGGCGAGCGCGATCCGGCTCCCCGCTCCGCCCCCTGTCGGACCAGCCCTCCCGGAGACGAACGACCGATGACCGCCTCCCCCCGCACGCTCGCCCCGACCGCAGCCGCGCCCGCCGCGCTCGATCTCAGCCCCCTGCCCGGCGACGGTGAGGCGGTCCCGATCCTGGTCGACTTCACCGTTCCCGCCGACGTCTTCTGGTCGTCCTCCGCCCGCCGCCTGACGCGGCAGGGGTCGATGCGCTTCAAGAGCTTCGACACGCTGTCGGAGGCCGTGCGCTTCGTGATCGACGACAAGAGCGAACAGCGCTTCCGCTGCGCCGTGGATACCGCCGACGACCGCTACGAGGACGATGCGATCGAAGCCCTCTACGGGCGCGACGATTTTCCCGCCGGCTTGAAGGCGACCGGTCCGCGCGTCGCAGCGATCGTGGCGGCCACCGCCTACGACCTGCGCCACGAAGAGCGGGGCACCTGGACCGTCTACGAGGTTCGCACCGGCGAGGCCGTCATCATCAACGGTGTCCTGATGACCCGCATGGGGCTCGTCGAGGCCGGGAACATGGCCCGTGCCCTCAACGGGCCCGACCGGCAGGACATGCTGGCCATGGGCCCCTGAAACGGGATCGGCGGGCTTCAGCCCGTCGCTTCCGTTTTGCGACCAACCCGATCAGCGCACGCGTGACCGGCCGCACGACCTCGTCCGGTAGGGCGTAGCTCCTCCCGCGGCGCTTAGAACTCCTCCGTCGCCAGCCGTCGACCGTCGGGCATCCGGTCGCCCGACGCGTCGCCGGGATTGCCGAAGGGCACGGGCGACGCGCCGCCTTGCGCCTCGCGTTCATGGTTCAGCGCCCAGTGGACGGAGGGAAAGGCCAGATCCTCCCAGGGGATCTCGTCCCAGCCAAAGAGCCTCACTTCGAGGCTCTCGATGCCCGCTTCGATACGGGGATCGGCGAGTTCGGCCCGGAAGATCAGCTGGACCTGGCTGATGCGCGGCACCGAATAGACCGCCAGCAGCCGCTCGATGCGAAGGTCGGCGCCAGCCTCCTCGCGCGCCTCGCGACGGGCGCCCTCCTCCGGCGTCTCGTTCAGTTCCATGTAGCCGGCAGGGATCGTCCAGAACCCCGAGCGCGGGTCGATGGCGCGCCGGCACAGCAGCACTTGGCCCCCAAACCGCACCACCGAGCCTACGACGATCTTGGGATTGTCGTAGGCGACGAAGCCGCAATGGTCGCAGACCTTGCGGGGCAGGCCGTCGCCTTCGGGAATGCGGAGCGAGAAGGAGGGGGTCGTGTCCATGAGTCTCTAGATGGCGCAGCCGTGTGGGTCGGCGACGTCGGCGGCGTAAAATCGCCGGGGCCGCGAAGGCCCGCCCGTCAGTTCGGGGGCGCCGCGTTCCCGGCGCTCGCCGCGCGCAGGGCCGGCAGCAGTCCGTCCGCCACCGCCCGAGGCGTCAGCGGCCCCGTCTGCTTCCAGAGGATGGTGCCTCCCGGCGAGACGAGGAAGGTTTCCGGCACGCCGTAGACCCCCCAGTCGATCGTCGAGCGCCCGGCATCGTCGACCCCCACGGCATCAAAGGGATTGCCGAGATCGCGCAGGAAGCCGGCGGCGTTTTCCGGCTTGTCCTTGTAGTTGATCGCCGAAATCTCCAGCCCCGTGGCCTCGAGCGCGGGATCGCGCGACAGCTGGAGCAGCAGCGGATGCTCCTCGCGGCAGGGCACGCACCAGGACGCGAAGACATTGACGAGGCGCGGCCGCCCGTCGCCGCCCGCCGCGATCGCGAGGCCCGGCACCGGCATCCCGTTCGCACCCGTCAGGCCGGCCAGCGGCGGCAGCACGGTGGCCGGCGCGGGCTGGCCGATCAGCGCCGAGGGCAGCGTCTGCGGATCGTGGCCGGAGGCCAGCTGGTAGAGGAACAGCCCGGCGAGCGCCGCAAAGATCGCGACCGGCGCGAAGGCGATCCAGGGCCGGCGACGGCGCAGCGGCGAGGCGGTCTCGTCCGGCGCGCTCACGGAAGCGGCGCCGCCGGGCGCTTGCGCGGGCTGGACGCCTCCAGCTCGGCCAGCCGCGCCTTCGTGCGCCGCGCGTCGCGGGCGATCCAGGCGACGAGCCCGACGAGCGCGAGGGCCGACATGCCGTAGGCGGCGGCGACGAAGGCGGCGTAGTCGGCCGCCATCAGACGACGCTCAACGCCTGCCGGCGCGCCAGCGACAGGCAGCGGCGACGGCGGATCTCGGTGCGCATCGCCGTCAGGTGCAGGGCGAAGAACAGCGCGGTGAAGCCGGCGGCGCAGAGAAACAGCGGCCAAAGATAGGTGGCGGGCATCGAAGGCCCGCCCATGCGCAGCACGCTGGCGGGCTGATGCAGCGTGTTCCACCAGTCCACCGAGAACTTGATGATGGGGATGACAACGAAGCCGACCACGACGAAGACGGCGGCCATCCGCCCGCCGCGCTGCGGCTCCTCGAAGGCGCGCGTCAGCGCGATCAGCCCGAGATACATCAGGAAGAGCACGAAGACCGAGGTCAGCCGCGCGTCCCAGACCCACCAGGTGCCCCACATCGGCCGGCCCCAGATCGAGCCGGTGAAGAGGCAGAGAAAGGTGAAGACCGCGCCGATCGGCGCCGCCGTGCGGATGGCGACTTCCGCGATCGGATGACGCCAGACGAGGAGGCCGAGCGCCGAGACGCTCATCACCGTCCACACCATCATCGACAGCCAGGCGAAGGGCACGTGGATGAAGAGGATGCGAACCGTGATGCCCTGCTGGTAGTCTTCCGGCGCCTGCAGCGCGTAGAGGAGCCCGAAGCCCAGGCACGCGATCGCCAGGGCATAGACCCACGGCACCAGCTTACCCGTCAGCTCCAGGAAGCGCGTCGGGTTGGCGAGGAGGGCGAAACGGGAGGGGCGTGCGGCGAGGTCGCTCATGGGGGCTTCGGCTGAGGTCCGTATCCCAGCGGTTTAGAACGACTCGAGCCCAGCGTCCATGACGGCGGCGCTCAACTTTGCGTCGGCTTAGCCCTCGCCGGCCCGACCGCCGATTCGCAGCGCCATGCCGATCGAGGCCGGCATCACCGGCTCGAAGCCGAACTTCGCATAGAGATGGCGCGCCTCGCCGTCGGCGACGAGGCTGACATAGGCGCTTTCGGGGGCGTTCTCGTGCAGCCACGCCATGAGGTCGCCGAAGATCCGCTTGCCGAGGCCGTGGCCCTGGTGCGCCGGCTCCACCGCCATGTCGACCACCTGGAAGAAGCAGCCGCCGTCGCCGATCACCCGGCCCATCGCCACCGCGCGGCCCTCGAAGCGCACGACGACGCCGTGGCAGGTGCCCGGCAGGCCGCGAAGCGCGGCGTCCTGCGTCTTCGGGCTGAGGCCGGACACGGCGCGAAGGCGGCGATAGTCGTCGACCGGGGGCGTCTCGGCGGTGAATGTGTAAAGCGCGGGATCGAAGGGCATGGGCTGTCGGGTCCGTCAGGTCAGTCGGCGGAAAGGCGGAGCGCGGCGGCGGCGGCGATCGTGCCGAGGACGCCGTAGAGAAGCGTCAGCGCCAGGAGAATGAGGAACGGCGCGCGAAACGGCTCGGCGTCGTTCACCGCACCATAGGTCGCGGCGACGCCGAAGATCAGCACCGGCAGCACCAGCGGCAGCACCAGCACCGAGACCAGCACGCCGCCGCGCGGCAGCGCCGCCGCCACCGCGGCGCCGACCGCACCGATGAGGACGATCGCCGGCGTGCCGACGAGAAGCGTCAGCGCCGTGGCCAACAGCGCGCGTGGCTCGATCGCCAGGAGAAGGCCGAGGAGCGGCGAGGCCAGCACCAGCGGCAGGCAGGCCGCGCACCAGAGCGCGCCCGCCTTCGCGAGCACCACGAGCGGCAGCGGCAGCGGCCCGGCGAGATAGAGATCGAGCGTGCCGTCCTCGCGGTCGGCCTGGAACAGCCGGTCGAGCGTCAGCAGCGTCGCCAGCAGCGCCCCGATCCAGAGGATCGCCGGGCCGATGCGCGTCAGAAGCGCCAGATCCGGGCCGACGCCGAAGGGGATCGTCGCGACCACGGCCAGAAAGAACACGATGCCCGCCATGCCGCCGCCCGAACCCGACAGCTGCAGCCTGAGATCGCGCAGGAACAAGGCCCGCATCACCCGATCTCGTCCCACGATCCGGGTTCGCCGGGTGCGGAACTCGCGAAAGCGTTCGGCGCGATCGCCTCCAGCCGCAGTTCCACCGGCGCGTCGAGTTCCAGCGGCTGGTGCGTCGCGGCGATCACGATGCCCCCCGATCGCTGGCGCTCGCGGCAGAGCGAAGAGAACCGCGCCTGCGCCGCCCCATCGAGCGCCGCCGTCGGTTCGTCGAGGATCCAGACCGGCCGGTCGCTCACCAGCAGCCGCGCCATCGCCGCCCGCCGCCCCTGCCCCGCCGACAGGACGCCCGCCGGCAGGTCGCCGGCTCCCGCCAGATCCACCGCTTCGAGTGCCTCGCGCACGCCGAGCCCCGTGCCGCCGAGAAACCGCCGCCAGAAGCCCAGCTCCTCCGCCACGGTGCGCCCCGCCTTCAGCGCGTTGCGATGGCCGAGATAATGCGCGACCTCCGCCACGGCCCAAGCCGGTTCACCATCCGCCGCCACCGCGCCCTCGACCCTCACAGATCCCGCCAGCGCCGGCAGCAATCCGGCGATCGTTCGCAGCAGCGTCGACTTGCCCGCCCCGTTCGCCCCCGTCACCAACAGCGCCGACCCCGCCGGCAGCACGAGATCGATCGGCGGCACGACCACGCGCCCGCCCCGCCCCGCCGC
Source organism: Aureimonas sp. AU12 (assembly GCF_001463705.1). Lineage (GTDB taxonomy): Bacteria > Pseudomonadota > Alphaproteobacteria > Rhizobiales > Rhizobiaceae > Aureimonas. The sequence goes on from NZ_BBWH01000040.1 coordinate 113,070, forward strand.
CAGTCCCGTCAAACGCAGCGTGATCAACGGCCCGGCCTCCTCGGTATGTCCTCCCCGCGTTCTGTCGCGCGGCGGGGGCGTTGGCAAGACGGAGCTTCGCCCTCGACCCACCCTTAGGGCGAGCCACGGGTCTCGCCCGTCCTGACGGACGGCCTCGAGGCCCTTGGAACCCCATCTGCTGTTTCCATCATCAGGGAAGGCCGGCGGCCCTCCCTGATGATGGACAAAAGAAAAGGAGGGTCCGGGACTTCTGTCCCGGACGAGGCACGGGGCGGCAGCCCCGCCATGCCACCCGCTGGTCCCGCAGCGCACGCGAAGTTGACGCGAGGCCGGATTTTCGGGGGTCGCAGGCGTGCTGGGGCCTTTATAGCCATTACAAACTTGCCTATAAGGCGCTCAACCACTCCAGCGACCGGCGTGGAGTCATCAGCGCCGATCTCAAGTGGCCTGCCTGCGTGGCGGGTCCCGGGGCGGACGGGCGGAAATGGTCGTACCCGCATCTTCCAACGTGCCCGCGTCTCGCGGGTGCGGCGGTCGTTCGCCTTTCGGACATGTCATGGTTCGAGAAGGAACGAGAGCCCCAATGTCCCACCCCGATAGCTTCAAGAGCCGCAAGACGCTTCACGTCGACGGCAAGCCCTATGTGTATTTCGACCTGAAGGAAGCCGAGAAGAACGGCCTGACGGGCGCCTCGCGCCTGCCCTTCTCGATGAAGGTCATCCTCGAGAACCTGCTGCGCAACGAGGACGGTCGCACGGTCAAGGCCGACGACATCCGCGCCATGGTGACGTGGCTCGAGGACAAGGGCAAGACCGGTCACGAGATCGCCTATCGCCCGGCGCGCGTCCTGATGCAGGACTTCACCGGCGTTCCCGCCGTGGTGGATCTGGCCGCGATGCGCGACGCCACCGAGCAGCTCGGCGCCGACCCCCGCAAGGTCAATCCGCTGGTGCCCGTCGATCTGGTGATCGACCACTCGGTGATGGTCGACTATTTCGGCCAGAAGGATTCGTTCGAGAAGAACGTCAACGTCGAGTACGACCGCAACGGCGAGCGCTACACGTTCCTGCGCTGGGGCTCGGAAGCCTTCCAGAACTTCCGCGTCGTGCCGCCCGGCACCGGCATCTGCCACCAGGTGAACCTCGAATATCTCGCCCAGACCGTCTGGACGAAGGAAGAAAACGGCGAGACGATCGCCTATCCCGACACGCTGGTGGGCACCGACTCGCACACGACCATGGTCAACGGCCTGTCGGTCCTCGGCTGGGGCGTCGGTGGCATCGAGGCCGAAGCGGCGATGCTCGGCCAGCCGATCTCGATGCTGATCCCCGAGGTCATCGGCTTCCGCGTCGACGGCAAGCTGCCCGAGGGCACCACCGCGACCGATCTCGTGCTCACCGTCACCGAGATGCTGCGCAAGAAGGGCGTCGTCGGCAAGTTCGTCGAGTTCTACGGCCCCGGCCTTGCCAACCTCACGCTCGAGGATCAGGCGACGATCGCCAACATGGCCCCGGAATACGGCGCCACCTGCGGCTTCTTCCCGGTCGACAAGGACACGCTCGCCTATCTGGAGGCGACGGGCCGCGACAAGCACCGCATCGCGCTGGTCGAGGCCTATGCGAAGGCGCAGGGCATGTTCTTCGACGCCGCGTCGCAGGAGCCGGTCTTCACCGACACGCTGTCGCTCGACCTCTCGACCGTCGTTCCCTCGCTCGCCGGCCCCAAGCGCCCGCAGGACCGCGTCGCGCTGACCGACGCCGCCGCCAAGTTCCGCGTCGCGCTGACCGAACTGCAGGGCGGCCGCAAGAAGAGCGAACTGCCTTCCTCGGTGGGTGATTCCCGCTTCATGGACGAGGGCGCCGTGCCCCCCGGCAAGACGCCCGACACCGTTCGCCATGCCGTCGAGGGCCGCGACCACGGCATCTCCGACGGCGACGTGGTGATCGCCGCAATCACCTCCTGCACCAACACCTCGAACCCGAACGTGCTGGTGGCCGCCGGCCTCGTCGCCCGCAAGGCACATGCGCTCGGCCTCAAGGTGAAGCCCTGGGTCAAGACCTCGCTGGCGCCGGGATCCCAGGTCGTCACCGAATATCTCGAGAAGGCCGACCTCCAGAAGGATCTGGACGCGATGGGGTTCAACCTCGTCGGCTACGGCTGCACCACCTGCATCGGCAATTCCGGGCCGCTCTCGGAGGAGATCTCCGAGGCGATCAACGCCAACGACCTCGTGGCCTGCTCGGTGCTCTCGGGCAACCGCAACTTCGAGGGCCGCGTGAACCCGGACGTGCGGGCGAACTACCTCGCCTCGCCGCCGCTCGTGGTGGCCTACGCCATCGCCGGTTCGATGTTCGTCGACATCACCACCGAACCGCTCGGTCAGGATCAGACCGGCAAGGACGTCTTCCTCAAGGACATCTGGCCGACGACGCAGGAAATCGCCGAGATCGTCCGCAAGACGGTGACGCGCGATCTCTTCGAGAGCCGCTACTCGGACGTCTTCAAGGGTGACGAGCACTGGCGCAAGATCGCGGTCTCGGGCGGCCTGACCTACGATTGGGACGACCGCTCGACCTACGTGCAGAACCCGCCCTATTTCGAGGGCATGACGATGACGCCGGAGCCCGTCACCGACGTCCACGGCGCGCGCATCCTGTCGCTCTTCCTCGATTCGATCACCACGGACCACATCTCGCCGGCCGGCTCGATCAAGAAGAACGGCCCGGCGGGCGACTATCTGGTCTCGCATCAGGTGCGCCCGGTCGACTTCAACTCCTACGGCGCACGCCGCGGCAATCATGAAGTCATGATGCGGGGCACCTTCGCCAACATCCGCATCAAGAACCAGATGCTGGACGGCATCGAGGGCGGCATGACCAAGCACTTCCCCGACGGGGCGGTGATGCCGATCTACGACGCGGCGATGAAGTACCAGGCCGAGAGCGTGCCGCTCGTGGTCTTCGCCGGCCGCGAATACGGCACCGGCTCCTCGCGCGACTGGGCGGCCAAGGGCACCGTGCTGCTGGGCGTTCGCGCCGTGATCGCGCAGTCCTTCGAGCGCATCCACCGGTCCAACCTCGTCGGCATGGGCGTCGTGCCCTTCGTCTTCGAGGAAGGCACCTCCTGGCAGACGCTGGGCCTGAAGGGCGACGAGACCGTCACCATCGAGGGCCTGACCACGGTCAAGCCGCGCCAGATGATGACGGCGGTGATCACCCGTGCCGACGGCGAGGTCCTGAATGTGCCGCTGCTCTGCCGCATCGATACGCTGGACGAGCTGGAGTACTTCAAGAACGGCGGCATCCTGCACTACGTGCTGCGCCAGCTCGCCGCCTGAAAACGGCTTGGGGGCCGCTTCTCGGCCCCTCGCCTCATCGCGCCGCCGCCCTCCCGACCGGGGGCGGCGGCGTTTTCATGCCGCGATCACGTCCAGCGAACATGGGTTTGCCGGATGTGATCGAGGTCTCGTTTGGTCCGCCGGGTCCGACGACGAAGCCTGTCCGCTTCGTCTGCCGATGCCTTGGCGCAACCCGCGGAGCCGGCGGCGCCCGGCGCATCACCCCCAAGTGAAGCCGGCGCGATGGCGCGGGCGGTTGGGTTCTGCGAGGGATGTGCCATCTCTCGATGCGACGAAGACGAACAGGAGCGATCGCCATCGTGCGCAACACGGCCGCCACCGCGCTGACCATCGGCTTCCTGGCTTGGGCGACCATCGTGCGCCCCGGCCCGGCGCTGGCCGGTGACAGCACCGCGACGAGCCGCGGCGTCTCGGGGGTGGTGGAGCTTTTCACCAGCCAGGGCTGCGCCTCCTGCCCGCCCGCCGACACGCTGCTCGCCCGCCTCTCGGGGCCGGGCATCGTCGCCCTCGCCTATCACGTGGACTACTGGGACTATATCGGCTGGGAGGACCCGCTGGGCTCGCGCAACAATGTCGAGCGCCAGAAGACCTATGCCAAGCGCCTGCGCACCGGCGCCCTGACGACGCCGCAGGCGGTGGTCAACGGCGTCGCGGCCGTGGCGGGCGGCGACGAGGCGGCGATCCGGCGGATCCTTGAGACCGAGCCGCTGGCCGGCGGGCCGGGCTCGGGCGGCACCGTGCCGGAGGTGCGCCTGGAAACGCAGGGGGACACGCTGCATGTCTTCGCCCGCAGCGGCCCGCTCGCGCCGGGCGACCGCCCGCCGGTGCTGATCTTCGTGACCTTCATCGACGAGACGCGCACCGCCGTGACGCGCGGCGAGAACACCGGGCACGAGCTCGTCAACACCCATGCGGTGCGCGACTGGCGGGTGGTGGGCACCGTGACCGACGAGGACATGCGCATCGACATGCCGATCGGGCTGCTGGCCGACCCCGATGGCCTGCGCACCGGCTGCGCCGCGCTGCTCCAGGCGGTCGGCCCCGGCAACAAGCCGGGCCGTATCCTCGCGGCGGCCTCGCTCGAATTCTGATCCGAACCAGCGCGTTGCGACGCCCGCCGCCGCCACGCGGCGCGATGCAGTCGGAACCGCCACCAGCGGCGCGTTGCAACGAACGTCGCGGTCCCCATCTTCATGACAGGATGATGTCGCACTCTTGCCGGAGACCGGGTGCGACCCTCGAAGGGGAAGACGATTGACCGAAGTGACGAACGAGCGTTCCGCCGCCCTCATCGATCTCGCCGAGATCCGGGGGGCGAACGCGCTTCCCGTGGTCTCCTTCGATCGGCACGAACTCGGGCAGATCCTGCGCGTCTACGGGCGCATGGTCTCGGCCGGCGAATGGCGCGACTACGCGATCGACACCCTGCGCGACCGCGCGGTGTTCTCGATCTTCCGGCGCTTCAGCGAGATGCCGCTCTACCGCGTCGAGAAGAACCCCAAACTCGCCCGCAAGCAGGGCGCCTACAGCGTGGTGGCCGCGGGCGGCCTCGTGATGAAGCGCGGCCACGACCTCGCCCTCGTGCTGCGCGTCTTCGACAAGTCGCTGAAGCTCGTCGAAGACTGAAGCGTTACGCCCTGCGGCGCTACCGGGTGTGTTCGAGGCTCTCGCTGACCTCGGCCGCCGGCCGCTTCACGGTTTCGGCGATCCGGCCGTGGCCGCTGATCTCGCGGCCGGCATCGGCGGCAAAGCGCAGGTTCCAGACCGTCGCCGCCAGCGAGATCGCCACCACCACCGCAAAGGCCGCCGAGAAGTCCGAGAGCTGCGGCTCGCCGTGCCCCTGGACGCGCATCGAGCCGTTCAGCGCCAGCGCGGCGACGCAGATGCCGAGCGACAGCATCAGCTGCTGGAAGGTCGTGTAGAAGCTCGTCGCCGAACTCATCTGCGCCGGGGAGATCCGGTCGTAGGCCACCGTGTTGTAGGCGGTGAACTGGAACGACATCGAGAAGCCGCAGCAGACCAGCACCCCGAAGATCAACGGCAGCGGCCAGTCCGGCCGGAAGAAGGCGCAGGCGCCGTAAAGCAGCGCCGCGACGATCCCGTTCGCCGCCAGCGCGTTGCGGAAGCCGAAGCGCCGCAGCAGCCGGGGCGCCAACGCCTTCATCATCAGCGAGCCGATCGCGGTGGCGATGGTGATCAGACCGCTCGTCGCCGCCGAAAGCCCGAAGCCGAGCTGCATCATCAGCGGCAGCAGGAACGGATGCGCCCCTTGCGTGATGCGCGTCAGCGATCCCGCGATCACCGAGGTTCCGAACGAGGGCACGCGCATCAGGGCGGGATCGAGGATCGGCGCGGGGTGACCCTTCGCATGGCGAAGATAAAGACCGCCGGTGACGAGACCCACCGCGATCAAGGCCAGCGCCATCAGCCCCTCGCCGTCGCGGCTGGCGCTCTCGAAGCCGAAGAGGAGCGAGCCCAGCGAGACGCCCGACAGGACCATGCCGACGGCGTCGAACGGACCGGTGCGCTCGCCCTTCGTCTCGTCGATGAAGAGGCTGACGAGCACCATGCCGATGAGGCCGATGGGCACGTTGATGTAGAAGATCCAGCGCCAGTCCGCATAGGTGACGATGAGGCCGCCGACCGGCGGTCCGAGGATCGGCCCGATGAGCGCGGGCACGAGGAGCCAGGACATCGCCGAGACGAGGTCGCGCCGCTCCACCGAGCGCAGCAGCACGAGGCGCCCGACCGGCATCATCATCGCCCCGCCGAGGCCCTGCAGCAGCCGCGCGACCACGAGGAAGCCAAGCGAGGGTGCCTGCGCGCACAGAACCGAGCCGACGACGAAGACCCCGATCGCGGCGCGGAACACGGTGCGCGAGCCCCAGCGGTCGGCCACCGCGCCGCTGACGGGAATGAACACCGCGAGGCTGATCAGGTAGGAGGTGAGCGCGATGCTCATCGAGGGCGCGCCGACGCCGAAATCACGCGCCATCGTGGGCAGCGCCGTCGCCAGGATGGTGGCGTCGAGCTGCTCCATGAACATGGCGCTGGCGACGATGAGGGCGACGGTGCGAAAGTTGCGCCGGGCGGGCGCGATGCCGGCAAGGCCGACGCTGGGAGACTGAACCGACATGGGATCGAAACGAACGCTTCACGGGCGGCGACGAGCCGGGCCGCCGGACGGCGTGACACCTTCGATGGGAATCGCAAGGGGGACATACGGTTTCGGGTCGCCGATGGCCAGTCCTTCGCCGGTCACAATCGTCGCGTCTGCGAAATGCCGCTGCGAGCGCCGAGCGGCCGGAGGGATGGCAGCCGGCGAGATCGCGACGGGTTCGGGCAACCGACAAACGGCAGAACGGAGGGCGTGCGCGGGTTTTCCGGCAAGGGCGAGGGTTCGATGAGCAACGGCGACGAGACACCCCAGGCGGAGCGCAACCCGCCGACGATCCGCACGATCGCCATGCCGGCCGACACCAACCCCGCCGGCGACATCTTCGGCGGATGGCTGCTGGCGCAGATGGATCTCGCCGCCGGCGCCGCGGCCGCCCGGCGCGCCCGCGGCCGCTGTGCCACGATCGCCATCGACGCCATGCAGTTCCTCAAGCCCGTCTATGTCGGCGACGAGGTCAGCCTCTATGCCGAGGTGGTCGCGGTCGGCCGCACCTCCATGCGCATCGCCGTCGAAGCCTGGCGCCGCTCTCGCGAAAGCGAAGACACCGAGCAGGTGACGCGCGGCCAGTTCACCTTCGTTGCCATCGACGCCGACCGGAAGCCCCGCTCGATCGAGCCACGCGGCCTCCCCTGAGGCCAAGTGCAGGGTCGCCGGGTCAGGCCGCCTCGATCGAGCGCCAGCGATGCAGCACGGTGCCGGTCTCGCGCTCGAACCGGAAGACATGGCCTTGGGCCCGCTGATCCTCGGCCCGCGTGATCGCAAGCCCCAGGAGGTGACAGAGCAGCAGCGTGCCGACGCCGCCATGGGTGACGATCACGACGTCTCCCGCGGGCGAGGCCCGCAGCACCGACGCAACGGCCGCTCGCATGCGCGCCTGCGCATCCACCGCCCGTTCCCAGCCCCGCACGCTCTCGTCCGGCGTTGCGAAGAAGGCATCCGCCGTCCGTTCGAACTCCGGTGCGGGCAGGAAGCCCGTCGCGGAGCGATCGTTCTCGCCGAGATCCTCGTCCACCCCAACCGGCAGGCCGAAGGGCGCTGCCAACAGACCCGCGGCTTCGATCGCCTTCACTTCCCGGCTCGCCCAGACCGCCGCCGGTGGCTCGAACCCGGGACGCTCCGCCAGGCCGCGCATGCGCGCGATGCCGCGCTCCGACAAGCGCCATGACGGCACCGGCCGTGCGGGATCGACGATCACCTCCGGATGGGTGACGATCATCACCGTCGCCATCGATCGGACTTCCCGCGCTCGGCCCGCGCCGGTCCCGTCAGCCCAGCGTGCCCGGAAACACCGTCTCGTCCGGCATCGTCCCGTTTCCGTCGCCGAGCCGGTACTGCATGAACACCGTGTCGATCCAGCGGCCGAACTTGAACCCCGAACCCTCGAAGAGACCGATGTGCCGGAAGCCGACGCGCTCGTGCAACTTGATCGAGGGCTGGTGATCGGAGCCGCCGATCACCGCGATCATCTGACGGAACCCCTTCTCCTGGCACAGCTCCACGAGCCGTCGCAGGAGCGCCGTGCCGATGCCCTGGCCCTTGGCCTGCGGCAGCATGTAGATCGAATCTTCCACCGACCAGCGATAGGCCGGCCGCGCCCGGAACGGCCCCGCATAGGCATAGGCCACCACCTCCCCATGCGCGTCGACCGCGACGATGTAGGGGTAGCCCTGCCCCGTCAGGTTGCGAAACCGCACCGTCATCTCCGCTTCGTCCGGCGGCATCAGTTCGTAGGTCGCCGTGCCGTGCAGAACCGCGTCCTCGTAGATCCGCTGCAGCGCCGGCACGTCGTCGAGACCGGCGTCGCGGAGGGTGAATGCACTCATGAACCAAGGACCTCGCCTGTCGGGAATCACTGCCGCCGACCATAGGCGCGCCGCCCGGGCGGCTCAACGTAGTCGGTGGGTGGAAAGACGGGGCGCTGCCCCGACCCGCCAAGGGCCTGAGGCCCTTGGAACCCCATCACTTCCATCCTCCATCGGGAAGGGCCGGCGGCCCTCCCCGATGGAGGATCAAAAGAAGCGGGGGTCCGGGGGCGCCAGCCCTCGGGCGGGGGCCGGGGCGGCAGCCCCGCCATGACACCCACCGCCCACGAAAAAGGGCGGCCCAAGGGCCGCCCTTCGATCGTCCGGTATGGCCGTCCGCGTCAGGAGTTGCGGTTGCCGAAGAGCTGCAGCATGAACATGAACATGTTGATGAAGTTCAGGTAGAGCGACAGGGCGCCCATGATGGCCTTACGACCGGCGACGAGCGCGTCGTCGCCTTCGAAGTACATTTCCTTGATGCGCTGCGTATCGTAGGCGGTGAGGCCGGCGAAAACGAGGACGCCGATCACCGACACGGCGAAAGCGAGCGCCGAGGACTGCAGAAAGATGTTGACGATCATCGCGATGACGATGCCGACAACGCCCATGATCAGGAACGAGCCCATGCCCGACAGGTCGCGTTTCGTCGTGTAGCCGAAGAGCGAGAGGGCTCCGAAAGACGCGGCGGTGATGAAGAAGACCTGCGTGATCGAATCCTGCGTGTAGACGAGGAAGATCGTCGACAGCGAGACGCCGACCAGGGCGGCATAGGCCCAGAAGGTCGCCTGAGCGGCCTGCGTGCTCATGCGGTTGATGCGCATCGACAGGAAGAACACCATGGCAAGCGGGGCCAGCATCAGCACCCACTTCAGCGGCGAGGTGTAGACCGTCGCGCCGAACTGCGTGAGCATCACGCCGTTGAGTTCACCGACCGAGTTCGAGGCGACGGTGGTGGTCGCCAGCGAATAGACGCCGTAGGCCGCGGCACCCGTGATGGCGAGACCCGCCGCCATCAGGTTGTAGACCTTCAGCATGTAGGCGCGAAGGCCCTGGTCGATCGTCGCGTCGGTGCGGCTTCCGGCAGCGGGTACGCTTCGCAGACCCGCATTCCATTTGTCAGCCATGGCAATTTCCCTTTCCTCGGAGTTCCGACCGGTGTCGGGGCGCCTCTCGTGGCTCTCCCATGCGCCGCTGGCGGAACGCCCAGCAAGCCTTGACCCCGAATATGCGAAGGTCCGCCCCCTCCCACAAGGGCCGGGGCCAGATCCGGCCGAGGATTCGGGCCCCGGCCGATTAATTTTGCGTTATGCGACGCCGATTGCGCCGGTCACAGCTCCCGCAGCACCGGTGCCGCCTTCTGGCCGAGCACGCGCCAGGTTCCCGCCAGCCCGAAGCCGACGGTGAGGACGAGCGAGCCCACCAGCGTCGCGATCGCCACCGTCCAGTCGAAATGGAAGGGAAGCTGCATGATGCGGGCGACGACATACCAGGAGGCGAGCGCCCCGGCCGCCACCGCAAAGATGGCGGTGACGGCGCCGAGCGAAAGATATTCGAGCACGTAGGCGCGGATGAGCGTCGCCCGCGTCGCGCCAAGGGTCTTCAGCACCACCGCGTCGTGGACGCGCGCCCGGTTTCCGGCGGCGAGCGCTCCGGAAAGGACGAGCACCGAGGCGACGAGCGCCACGGCGGCAGCGGCCCGGATCGCCAGCGCCAGTTGCGCCACGAGCGCGTTGACGGCGTCGAGCGCATCCTTCACCCGCACCGTCGTCACCGCCGGGAACGTGTTGGAGATGCCGCGCAGCACGCCGCGCTCGACCTCGGCGGTGTCGTCGGGGATCTGCAGCGTCGCCAGCCAGGCGTGCGGCGCGCCCCGGAAGGTGTTGGGCGAGAACACCATGACGAAGTTGATCGACAGCGATTCCCACTCCACCGTGCGGAAGTTGGCGATGCGTGCGGTGATGTTGCGGCCGAGCACGTTGACGGTCAGCGTCTCGCCGACCTTGAGGCCGAGTTCGCCGGCCTCCTTGGCCGAGAAGGAGACGAGCGGCTCGCCCTCATAGTCCGCCGACCACCATTCGCCTTGCGTGATCGTCGTGTTCTCGGGCCGCTCCGTCGCGTAGGTCACGCCCCGGTCGCCACGCAGCACCCAAGCGCCTTCCGGCGGCACGGTGATCTGCGAGACGTCGACGCCGTTCAGCTGGACGATGCGCCCGCGCAGCATCGGCGCGGCGTCGAGGCTGGAGCCCGGCGCGAGGCGATCGACCTCGGAGCGGAACGTGTCGATCTCGGCCGACTGGATATCGACGAAGAAGAAGTTCGGCGCGCGCGCCGCGATCCCGCTGCCGATCTCGCGGCGCAGATCCGTGTCGATCGTGGCCAGCGTGACGAGCAGCGTCAGGCCGAGGCCGAGCGAGAGCACGACCGAAGAGGTGAGCGCGCCGGGACGGTGGATGTTGCCGATGGCGAGGCGCAGCGGCGTCGAGCGCACGCGCGGCAGGCGCGCAGCGCCCTTGCGGATGGCGAAGGCGACGAGGCGCAGCACCGCGAAGGCGACGGCCGTGGCGACGAGGAAGACCCCGGCGACGCCCTTGTCGCTCGCCATGAAGAGCGCCAGGCCCGCGATGCAAGCCGCGAGAACGAAGGCTGCGGCGGCATAGGTCCAGCGGATGCGCATCGAGCCCGGCTGCTCGTTCGAGCGGAACAGCGCGGTCGCCGCGACGTCGCGCGTGCGCCCGAGCGGCAGGATCGCGAAGGCCAGCGCCGTCAGGTAGCCGAACAGCGTCGCGACGAGGAGCGCGCCGGGATAGACCGAGGCGTTGGCGGCCACGGGGATGTAGGCTTCGAGGAAGCCGGCGGTGGCGAAGGGCGCGAGCGCCCCCAGCACGAGGCCGGCGAGGATGCCGACGGTGGCGAGCACCAGGATCTGGATGAGATAGATCGTCACCACGAAGGAGCCGCCGGCGCCCAGACTCTTGAAGGTGGCGATGACCGAACGCTTGGAATCGAGATAGGCGGCCACCGCATTGGCGACGCCGACACCCCCGACGATGAGCGCGGTGAGCCCGACGAGCGTCAGGAATTGCGAGAAGCGCTCGATGTTGCGCTGGAGCGAGGGCGCGGCTTCGCCGGCGTCGCGAATGCTCCAGCCGGCCTGCGGGAACTGCTGCCCTGCCTGCGCCTCGACCGCCGCGGGATCGGTGCCGTCCTCGGTGAAGCGGACCTTGTAGTCGTATTCGACAAGCGAGCCGGGCTGCACGAGGGCGGTGGCGTCGAGCGCATCAAGCGAGACCATAAGGCGCGGCGCGAAGATGAAGCCGTCCGAGAGGACGTCGGGCTCGCGGTCGAGAACGCCGCGAATCTCGATCTCGGCCGAGCCGAGCCGGATCGTGGCGCCTACGCTCAACCCCAGCCGGTCGAGGAATTCGGGCGCCACCACCGCGCCGAAGCGGCCGTTGCGCTCGGCCAGCAGAAGCGGCAGCGGATCGGACGGGCTCGTCTCGGCAGCACCGTAGAGCGGATAGCGCGCGTCCACCGCCTTCACCTCGGCGAGCGTCTGGTTCGAGCCGTCGGGCAGGCGCGCCATCGAGCGCAGCGACGCGCTTTCGGCGACCTGGCCCAAGCCAGCGAGGAAGGCGCGTTCATCGGGGCTCGCGCGACGCTGGTTGAGACCGAAGCGCATGTCGCCGCCGAGAATCGTGCGCCCCTCGCGCTCGATGCCGCCGGTCATCATCTGCGACACCGAATTGACCGCGGCGATCGAGGCGACGCCGAGCGTCAGGCAGAGGAGGAAGATCACGAAGCCGCGCAGCCCGCCGCGCATCTCGCGCAGCGCGAACCGCAGGGCGAGGCGCAACTCGCCGGCCCGCCCGCGCGAGCCCGCTCGCACCGCCGGCTGGACGAGGCCCGCCTCGGTCGCGGCGCTCAAGAGGCGGCCCCGGCGAGATCGGAAACGCGGCTCGGTGCGGCGACACCGCCGCCGATCTCGCCGGAGCGCACCGCGACCTCGCGCCCGCAACGCGCGGCGAGCGACTTGTCGTGGGTGACGAGGACGAGCGTCATGGCGCGGCGGCGCTGCTCGGCGAAAAGCAGGTCGGCGATCTGCTGGCCGGTCTCGCCGTCGAGATTGCCGGTGGGCTCGTCCGCGATGAGAATGGCGGGCTCGGGCGCCAGCGCGCGGGCCAGCGCCACGCGCTGCTGCTCTCCGCCCGACAGCTCGCCGGGATAATGCGTCACGCGGTGGCCGAGGCCGACGGCCGCCAGTTCCTGTTCGGCCCGCGCGAAAGCATCGCGATGGCCGGCGAGTTCGAGCGGCACGGCGACGTTCTCGAGCGCGGTCATGTTGGGGATGAGATGGAAGGACTGGAAGACGATGCCGATGTGGCGGCCGCGAAAGGCGGCGAGCTGGTCCTCGCTCAAGGAGCCGAGCGCCTGTCCGGCGATCTCGACCAGCCCTTCGTCGGCCCGCTCCAGACCCGCCAGCACCATCAGCAGCGTTGATTTGCCCGATCCCGACGGACCGACGATACCGACGGACTCGCCGCGTGCGACGTCGAGATCGACGCCCTTGAGGACATGGACGGCGCTATGGCCCGATCCGAGCGTCAGATGAACCTTTCGTAATCGGATCGCCGGTTCTGCCAAGGGTCCACCTTCCTATATGCCGCTGAGGACGGAAATGGCCCGTCGTCAGGCCGTCGAAGGACGGCCGGGGCGTTCGATGCGGATCGCATCATGCCGCAGTGCAAGGATATGGGTGGCTTATGGCGCGGTTCCAATCGCTTCTCCTCTTCGTGACGATCGGTCTCGGCCTTCTCGCTCCCCTGCCGGCCCGCGCGCAGGCGCCGGCACCAGCAACGCCCGAGATCGTCGCCTTCGGCGACAGCCTCTCGGCCGGCTACGGGGTGGGTCCGGGCGAGAGCTTTCCCGAGCAGCTCGCCGCCGCCCTCGTCAAGGCCGGGCGCAGTGCGAGCGTGACGAATGCCGGCGTTTCCGGCGACACCACGACCGGGGGCCTCGCCCGCCTCGACTGGTCGGTGCCGGAGACGGCGAGCGTCGTGATCGTGGAACTCGGCGCCAACGACGCGCTGCGCGGCATCTCGCCCGACGTCACGCGGCGCAATCTCGATGCGATCCTCGCCAAGCTCAAGACCCGGCCGGCAACGCAGGTCATCCTCGCCGGCATGATCGCCCCGCCCAACATGGGCGCCGACTACGCCAGCGCCTTCAACCCCATCTATCCCGACCTCGCCAAGCAGTACGACGTGCCGCTCTATCCGTTCTTCCTCGACGGCGTCGCCTCGGTCGAAGGCATGAACCAGGCCGATTACATGCACCCGAACGCGCGCGGCGTCGGCGTGATCGTGGAGCGGATCCTGCCGCTGGTGATGGAGGCGCTCGACGCCGCGAAGGGTGCCTGAGGCGCTCAGGCGGCGCGGAGGCTGAGATCGACACCGGCGCCGGATGCCAGCGCATAGAGGCCGCGTCGCACCGCACGCTCGATCGCGCTCGCACGATCCTCGTCCCGTTCGCGCGACTGCGAGGCGGCGTCGGCCGCCGGGCTGCGGATTTCGGCGACGATCTCGCTGCCCTCGAAGGCCAGCACCGCGCCGTGACGGCGTAGGATCGCCCGCATCCGCGCGTTGTCGCGGCCGACATGCAGGACGAGGCGATGCGCGCCGCGATTGCGTGCGCCATCGAGAAGGCTGGCGACGAGCCGCGTGCCATGCCCCCGGCCCTGCCAGCCGCGTTCGATGCTGAAGGCGAGTTCGGCGGCTCCGCGCCCGCCATCGACGAAGCGCAGCTCGGCGAGGCCGCGCAGCACACCGTCGACGAAAAGGCCTTTCACCAGCGTGTCGGGACCGATCGCGGTCCCGGAATAGACCTCGAGGCGATCGTTGCCGACGGCACCGCCGAAGCGCTGGCGCCGAGAGGCCGGGTCGAGCCGCAGGAGATGATCCCGCAGCAACGTGCGATCGGCGCCGGCGAGACGACGCACGATCCCCTGCGCAGGCATGGGACGGGACGCGTCGGAACGGGGGGCGAGATCGGGCATCGGGACGCGGCTTCGGGAAGTGTCGGGAGCCCCGATGTAATTGTGCAATGCAGCAACGGATAGCGGGGATCTGTGCATGGCACCCATGCGCCATCTTGAAGTCAGCTTCCTGTGATGAAAATCATGGCGTGTCGGAACGTCATCGTAGGTCGTGGAACTCGTCGAAGCTTGAGGCCGGGCAGGACCCGGTCGGCCCGTCGAGCGAAGCGGTCCTGAGAAATGGGAAGGACTTCTCATGCCGCGACTGTTCACCGCCCTTGAGATCCCGCGCGATGCGGCGCTCTCGCTGTCCTTTCTTCGCGGTGGCCTGCCTTCCGCCCGCTGGATCGACGCCGAGAACTACCACCTGACGCTGCGCTTCATCGGCGATGTCGAGCCGCGCACGGCCGACGAGATCGTCGCCGCGCTCGACCGGGTGGCGCGCGCGCCCTTCGAGATCGCGCTGCGGGGCGTCGGCGCCTTCGGCTCGAAGAAGCCCCATTCGATTTATGCGGGCGTCGCCCCGTCCGGCCCGCTCGATCTGCTGCAGGGCGAGATCGACCGGATCGTGAAGCGGCTCGGCCAACCCTGCGACACCCGCCGCTTCACCCCGCACGTGACGCTGGCGCGGTTGCGCAACCCGAAGGCCGAGGAGGTCGCGCGCTATCTGGCCGGGCGCGGCGACTTCCGCACGCAGGCCTTCTCCGTCGGGCGCTTCGTGCTCTACTCCTCGCGCGATTCGGTCGGCGGCGGCCCGTACGTGCTGGAGGAGTCCTTCCCGCTGAAAGCGCCGCGCGAAGGCGCGCATCTTCCGGCGCGCTGCGAACCGGCGAGCCTGCCGATGTTCGAGCAGGCCCATCGCTGACGCCCGGTCGCCGGCTCTTTGAACCGGCGCCCCGCTGCGCCATATGAGCCGGCGAGGCGGCAGAGGAGAGCGGACATGGCGGGCGATCAGGACGCAACGGCGGCACCGGGCGAGACAATGCAGGAGACCGAGACCCAGACCGGCACGGCTGCCCCGAGCGGCAGCGACGGCACCACCGTCTTGGCCGGACGCGAGGCGCTCGTCGGCGAGGTGCTCCTGCCGGGAAGCGAGGAACAGCAGGCGCGCCAGGAGCACAAGGTGCGTCGCGGCTTCTTCGGCACGCTGAAGCGGGCGATGCGCCATATCCCCTTCGCCGAAGACGTCGTCGCCTCCTACCATTGCGCGCTCGATCCCAAGACGCCCGCCGCCTCGCGCGGCATCCTGCTGGCCGCGCTCGCTTATTTCGTGCTGCCCTTCGACGTGGTGCCGGACTTCATCGTCGGCCTCGGCTTCACCGACGACGCCGCGGTGCTGCTCGCGGCGCTGTCGGCCGTGCGCTCCAACATCCGCCCCGAGCATTACGACCGCGCCCGCGAGACGCTGCGCTCGGAAGCGGACGACAAGGGCGAAACAGGGGCCGGCGCGTCGGCCTGACCCCTGCCGGGCGCGCCGGGGTGCTGGCGCAGGCGTGAAGAGGCCGGACCACACTGTCGCCATATTGGGCCGATTGGTCTGACGACCATCGGATCCCGCCCGTCATCTCGACTGGCGGGATCGTGCGGACTGCGGGGCCGAGGGCCTTCCCGGATTTGATGGGTATTGTCGGGCAGAAATTTGCCGATCGTTTACCCTGTGGAAAGGGCTCGAAGCCCACCCTGCCCGCTCGACATCGCTTGCGCAGTCGCCCTTTCGGCGGCGCGAGCGCGACCCATGCGATTGAAGACGAGGCGGGGAGACGAACTCCATGAAATACGTTCTGACGGCTGCGGCGGTGATGGTGACGCTGTCCGGTGCGGCGAGCGCCGCGCAGACCCCGACGCGCGTGAGCCAGTTCAACGATTGGGGCTCCTATTCCTACGACGCGAGCGGCGGCAAGGTCTGCTACGTGCTCTCGACGCCCAAGACGATGCAGCCCCCCTCGGTGGATCACGGCGACATCTTCTTTCTCGTCTCGCAGAAGCCCGGCAAGGCCGCCGCCTACGAGCCGCAGGTCGTGATGGGCTATCCGATGCGCGAGGGCTCGAAGGTCGTGGTCGACATCGACGGCAAGAAGTTCTCGATGTTCGTGCGCGGCGAAAGCGCCTGGATGGAGAACGCCGCCGAGGAGCCGCAGCTCGTCGCCGCCCTTCGCAACGGCAAGGCGATGAAGGTCGATGCCACCTCGCAGCGCGGCACCGCCACCAACTACACCTACTCGCTCGCCGGCGTCACCGCCGCGCTGAACTCGATCAAGAGCTGCAAGTAGGCCGGCCGGGTTTCCGGCGCAGTTGAAGACCCGAGCGCCGGCTCCTCGCCGGCGCTTTTTCGTATCCGCTTGCCCTCGCGACCCTGCGCTCGCACGGCGCGGCCCTTGCGATTTTTCCGTTTTCGGCTCATTTGAAGGCCATCCGAACGATTTCGACCCCCCTCGACGGCGCCAAGCTCCCGTGCGTTCGTCCCGTGCGGCAGGATGTTTCCATGAGCGCGACGATCGACCTGACCTCCGCCGACGCCCGTCCCCGCCCGGCGGCGGCGATGGCGGCCGCCCCCGCCGCAAGCCAATCCAAGCGCTCGCTGCTCGGCCTCTCGCGCCATGATCTGGGCCTCGCGCTCATGGAGGCCGGCGTTCCAGAGAAGCAGGCGCGCATGCGCGTTCAGCAGCTCTGGCATTGGCTTTACGTGCGCGGCGTCTCCGACTTTTCGCAGATGGCCAACGTCTCGCGCGACCTGCGCTCGCTTCTCGACGACAAGTTCGAGATCCGCCGGCCCGAGATCGTCGAGGAGCAGATCTCGGTGGACGGCACGCGCAAGTGGCTGTTCCGCTTTCCCGCACGCGGCGCCGGGCGCCCGGTCGAGATCGAGACCGTCTACATTCCCGAGGAAGGACGCGGCACGCTCTGCGTCTCCAGCCAGGTCGGCTGCACCCTCACCTGCACCTTCTGCCACACCGGCACCCAGCGCCTCGTGCGCAACCTGGAACCCGGCGAGATCGTCGGCCAGGTGCTCACCGCCCGCGCCCAGCTCGGCGACTTCCCCGAAGCCTCGACGCCGCAGGGCGCCATCGTGCCGAGCGAGGGACGCCTCGTCTCCAATGTCGTGATGATGGGCATGGGCGAGCCGCTGTACAATTACGACAACGTGAAGTCGGCGCTCTCGGTGGTCTCCGACGGCGACGGGCTCGCTCTGTCGAAGCGCCGCATCACGCTCTCGACCTCCGGCGTCGTGCCGATGATCGAGAAGACCGGCGCGGAGATGGGCGTCATGCTCGCCATCTCGCTCCATGCGGTAACGGACGAGTTGCGCGACGTGCTCGTGCCCATCAACAAGAAGTACCCGCTGGCTGATCTGATGGCGGCCTGCCGCGCCTATCCCGGCCTGTCGAACGCCCGCCGCATCACCTTCGAATACGTGATGCTGAAGGGCGTCAACGACAGCCTCGCCGACGCGCGCCAGCTCGTGCGGCTGCTGCAGGGCATCCCCGCCAAGATCAATCTCATCCCCTTCAACCCGTGGCCGGGATCGGACTACGAGTGCTCGGACTGGGACCAGATCGAGCGCTTCGCCGAACTCGTCAACCAGGCCGGCTACGCCTCGCCCATCCGCACTCCGCGCGGACGCGACATCTTCGCCGCCTGCGGCCAGCTCAAGTCCGAAAGCGAGCGGATGAAGAAGGGCGACCGCCTGGCGCTGGAGGCGGCGGTCGCGGTCTGAGGATGCGGTCCGTTCGCGCGAGTGGCCGGGAGCGGGCATGACCACCGTCCTGCGCTTCCTCTTCGTCATTCCCATCGGTTTCGTGCTGGCCTGCTTCGCGGCGGCTTTCGCGATGCTCTGGCCGTTCCTCGAATTGCCCGACGGGGCGCTTTCCGATCCCTTCCTAGTCTTCGAGCTTCTGGTGTTCTTCACCGCGCAGGCCGCGCAGGTCGGGTCCGCCGCGCTCCTGCCCTGGGGCCTGTTCATGGCGCTGAGCGAAATCATGGGCCTGCGCTCGATCCTTCTCCACATGGGAGCCGGCATCGCCGGGGGCTTTGCGGCCCTGCGCCTTTCGCCGGGCGGCGCCCCCACCGAGCTCAGCCTGCAGACGGCCTTCGTCGTCGCCGGCCTCTCCTTCGCGCTCGTCTACTGGCTCGTGGCCGGGCGCGCAGCAGGCCGCTGGCGTCGCACCGCCCCGACGCCGGCCGCCCCGCTTCCGCCCTTCACGTCCTGATCCCTCCTCCTTTTCGAGGCTCCCCCATGTCCCGTCGCCCGATCAATCCGCGAGACGCCGCCGAGGCGATGTTCAAGCCCGCCAGCGCCAAGGCCCCGGCGCGCAGCGCGGAGGCGCCGCGCGTGCCCGGCGTCAAGGAGAGCGTGACGCTGCGGATCGAGGCGGACGTGCTCGAACATTTCCAGGCGGACGGACCGGGCTGGCAGGACCGCATGGCCGCTGCGTTGAGGACGGCCGCCGGTCTCTGACCGGATCTCGGCACCGTCCCGAGACCATCGATCCGCCGGACGGTCCCCAAATCTCTGTCTAAGCGGCGTGATGCGACGATGCTTCGCCCGGACATGTCCCGTGACAGCGCTGGGGTCTCGCTTGCCTTCGGGACGGGCGGGACCAGATCCCCGGCATGATCACCATCCACCACCTCAACAATTCCCGCTCGCAGCGCGTGCTCTGGCTTCTCGAGGAGCTGGGCGTTCCCTACGAGGTGAAGCGCTACGAGCGGCAGACGTCGATGCAGGCGCCCCCGGCGCTCAAGGCCGTGCATCCGCTCGGCAAGTCGCCGATCCTGACCGAGGGCGACCTGACGATCGCCGAGACCGGTGCCATCGTAACCTACATCTTGGAGACCCATGGCGACGACCGCCTCGTGCCGGAGCGCGGCTCAAGGGATTACTGGAACTACCAGCACTTCCTGCACTATGCCGAGGGCTCGGCCATGCCGCCGCTCTTTCTGAAGCTGATCCTGTCGCGCATGCCGAAGGAAGCGCCCTTCTTCGCTCGGCCGATCCTGAAGGCCGCGGTGAAGGCGGTGGACGCGCGGCTGCTCGATGCCCAGATCGCCACCCATCTCGACCATTGGGCGCGCTCGCTGGCGCCGACCGGCTGGTTCGCGGGTCCCGAATTCTCCGCCGCCGACGTGATGATGAGCTTTCCGATCGAGGCCGCGGGCTCGCGCATCGGCTTCGGCCCGCGCGCCCAGCTCTCGGCCTTCCTCGCCCGCATCCACGCCCGCCCGGCCTACAGGGCAGCGCTCGCGCGCGGCGGGCCTTACGCCTACGCCTGACCGGCGCGGCGGCGCGCGGCCATCAGCGCCACGCCACGAGCAGCGCCCCGCCGGCGATCATCGCGACGCCCGCCCAGTTGGCGAGCGTCAGGCGCTCGGCCAGAAAGACCGCGCCGAACACCGCCACCAGCACCACCGAGAGCTTGTCGATCGGCGCCACCTGCGCCGCCTGCCCCAATTGCAGCGCCCGGTAGTAGCAGAGCCACGACGCCCCCGTGGCGAGCCCCGACAGGACGAGGAACAGAAGCGCCCGGCCCGGCAGCCCGGCCGGATTCTGCCACTGCCCCTTCGCCGTGACGATGCCCGCGATCAGTGCGAGGATCACCACCGTACGGATCAGCGTCGCATAGTCCGAGGCGATGCCGGTGACGCCGACCTTGCCGAAGATCGCCGTCAACGCGGCGAACGCGGCCGAGGCCAGCGCCCAGCCGAGCCAGTCCATCAGACCCGCGCCATCAGGATGTTGATCGCGAAGGCCGAGAAGACGCTGGCGAACACCCAGTCGATCATCCGCATCACCTTCGGACGCCGCTTGAGCGCCAGCGCGATCCGGTCCGCCGCCACGATCATCGCGATCGACATCGGCACCGCGATCAGGATGAAATAGACGCCGAGGAAGAAGAACTTCTGTCCCGCATGCGGATCGCCCGCGCCGACGAAGACCGGCAGGAAGGTCACGAAGAACAGGATGATCTTCGGGTTGAGGAGATTGATCCCCACTCCCGTCAGCCAGTTGGCCCACAAGGACTGCCGCTCGCCCGCCTCGCGATCGAGGCTGAGCGAGGAGCCCTTGCGGATCGCCTGCACCGCCAGCCACGCCAGATAGGCCGCGCCCGCCACCTTCAGCGCCAGGAACGCCTCAGGCGAGGCCGCCACCAGCGCCGACAGGCCCACCGCCGCGAGCGTCGTGTGCACCAGCACCCCCGAACACGCGCCGAGCATGGCCGCGAACCCCGCCGCGCGCCCCTGCGCCAGCGTGCGCCCCAGAAACAGCGTCATGTCCGGTCCCGGCGTGATCGTCAGCACCACCGCCGCCAGCGTGAAAGCCAGAAGCGCAGACGGTTCGGGCAGGAAATCCATGACGGCCAACTCCAGCGATCGACCGGCCTTCCATACGCCGAGGCCGTTCACGCTACCACCCGTTTTCGGCGGTCGCGATGGCATGGCGGGGCGACTGCCCCGAACCCCGTCCGGGGCCTGACGCCCCGGAGCCCCCGCTCTCTCTTGTCCCACAACGGGGAGGGCCAGCGGCCCTCCCCGTTGTGGGAAACAACAGATGGGGTTCCAAGGGCCTCAGGCCGTCCGTTAGGACGGGCGAGACCCGTGGCTCGCCCTGGGGGCGGGGCCGGGGGCAGCGCCCCCGTCTTGCCACCGCCAACCCGCCAAGCGCTTGCGCCGCGGGCGATCTTCGGTCACATCGGCGGGAGTGTCATTCGCCAACAGGACATCGGTTCACCATGGCTCTTCCCAGCAACGTCAAGAAGGTCGTCCTCGCCTATTCCGGCGGGCTCGACACCTCGATCATCCTGAAGTGGCTGCAGACGGAGCTGGGCGCGGAGGTGGTGACCTTCACGGCGGATCTCGGCCAGGGCGAGGAGCTGGAGCCGGCGCGCGCCAAGGCCGAGATGATGGGGATCAAGGAGATCCATATCGAGGACGTGCGCGAGGAGTTCTGCCGCGACTTCGTGTTCCCGATGTTCCGGGCGAACGCGGTCTATGAGGGCACCTATCTGCTCGGCACCTCGATCGCGCGGCCGCTGATTTCCAAGCGTCTGGTGGAAATCGCGCGCGAGTGCGGCGCGGATGCGATCGCGCACGGGGCGACGGGCAAGGGCAACGACCAGGTGCGGTTCGAGCTCTCGGCCTATGCATTGAACCCCGACATCAAGGTGATCGCGCCGTGGCGCGAATGGGAGTTCAAGTCGCGCACCGATCTTCTGGATTTTGCCGAGAAGAACCAGATCCCGGTGGCCAAGGACAAGCGCGGCGAGGCGCCGTTCTCGGTGGACGCCAACCTGCTGCACTCCTCCTCGGAGGGCAAGGTGCTGGAGGACCCCGCCGAGGAAGCGCCGCCTTACGTCTTCCAGCGCACGGTGAGCCCGGAGGAGGCGCCCGACGTGGCGACGACGATCACGATCGGCTTCGTCAAGGGCGACCCGGTGTCGATCGACGGCGTGGCCATGGCACCGCATGAGCTGCTGGCGAGGCTTAACGATCTCGGCCGCGACAACGGCATCGGGCGGCTGGATCTCGTGGAGAACCGCTTCGTCGGCATGAAGTCGCGCGGCATCTACGAGACGCCGGGCGGCACGATCCTGCTGGCGGCGCACCGCGCGATCGAAAGCATCACGCTCGACCGCGGCGCGGCGCATCTGAAGGACGAGCTGATGCCGCGCTATGCCGAGCTCATCTACAACGGCTTCTGGTTCTCGCCGGAGCGGCTGATGCTGCAGGCGGCGATCGACAAGAGCCAGGAGCATGTTGAGGGCACGGTGCGGCTGAAGCTCTACAAGGGCAACACGATCGTCATCGGCCGCGAGAGCGCCAAGACGCTTTATTCCGATGCGCTCGTCACTTTCGAGGACGATCACGGCGCCTACGACCAGAAGGACGCCGCGGGCTTTATCAAGCTGAACGCGCTGCGCCTGCGCACGCTGGCCAAGCGCCAGGGCCTCTGAGGTCCAAGGCTTTCCGACGCAAGATGAAGGGCCGGTCTCATGAGGAGGCCGGCCTTTTTCGTATCGGGAGGAAAGCGCAGCGGCCGCAGCCACAGGCCGCTCAGTCCGGCAGGCGGATCGTGTCGATGCGTTCGAGCAGGCCGACGAGCTGCGACTGGCGGCGGGTGCCGGTCTTGGCGAAGATCGTCTCGAGATAGGATCTTGCGGTGGAGAAGGCGATGCCCTCGCGCTCGGCGGCCTCGCGAAGGGTCAGGCCGGAGACGAGCCCGACGGCGACGGCGGCTTCCTTCGGCGACAGGCGAAAGGCGCGGCGGGCTTCCTCGGCGAGCCCCGCGACGGGACGCGGCCCGGTTTCGCACATCGAGATCACGGCGAGCGGCTCACCCGGCAGCCATTCGTCGGGGTCGGCGCCGAGCGGGGCGACCGAGAGCGCGAGATCGCCCCGCCCCGGCGACAGCGCCGATCCCGCGATCATCCGGCCGGCCGCGATCTCGGTGGCGTCCGTCTGGCAGGCTCGCGCGACGAGACGGCGAAGGCTTTCGGTCTCGCCCGTCCGGGTCACACCGAGATGGCCGGAGGCACGCCGCGCGAGGGCGCCGTCGCGGCGATCGAGAAGGGCGCGAGCGGCCGCGTTCTCGCTGACGATGCGAAGGCGAGCATCGACGAGCACGACGCCGAAGGGCACGCGGTCGAGCGCGGCGAGAGAGGCCTGCGCCTCGCGGTAGCGGCGCGACAGGGCCAGCGACTGGACGAAATGGGGCACGAGGCGCGCGAACATCGCGGCATCCTCGTTGGAGAAACTCTGCTGGCGCCGGCCGCGCTGGACATCGACGAACCAGCTCGACGGACCGGAGACGGCCAGCCGGCAGCCGAGCCCGCCATACATGTCCTGCGGCGCCATCCATTCGTTCCAGAAGCGCGAGCTGCGCAGGCGCTCGCGCCCGACAAGGGCATGGTCGTGATAGACGACGCCGATCGGCATAATCGAGACGGCGGGGCTCAGCGGCTCGCCCTCGGCACAGAACTCCTCGACGATCATCCGGGTGAATCGGGGATCGGACGCCGTGGAGACGCTGTCCTGCGGCCCGAGCGCGGGGCCGAGCCTCGAAATGCAGGCCTTCGATCCACCGAAGAGATCCCGGACCCCTTCCACCACGCCAGCCCAGGCGTCGGGGCGATGGGCGGCGGCGTAGATGAGACCGATCGTTTCCGACAGAACGTCCACGTCTGGTTTCGGCATGGCCGCCCCGCTTCGGATCGCTCGCGGGGAGAAGTGTGGTCCCGCGTCTCGGTGCCGTCAAGCCGCGTGGCACCGGCCCCGGGCGCACACCGTCAGAGGCGCAGGAGGATCGACACCCCGATCCCGCAGAGGGCGATGCCGAGGGCGCCGTCGATCCGGCTGAGATGCAGCGGCTGGAGGCCCGGAAGGCGGCAGTTCGACAGGGCCGTGCCCACGCATCCGAACCAAAGGAAGGCGACGCCGGCCGCCACGAGGGCGGCCTCGAAGGGTGCGGGCCGGACGGCGCCGGCCCAGTCGCCGGAGATGAGGTAGGTTCCGAAGAAGACGGCGCTCATCGGGTTGGTAGCGGCGGTGGCGAAGCCGAGACCGAAGCTGGCGAGGCTCCGGGTGCGCGGCGTCGGCGGCGCCTTCGCGCCGGCCGGGCATCGGGCGGCGGCGACCGCCCGCCAGCCCATGAGAATGAGAAGGCCGGCGAAGACGGCATGGGCCACCGGGCGCGCGGCCGGGCCAAGGCTGACGGTGGTGGCGAGCATCGAGGACAGGAGCGCCAGGAACCCGGCGCCGGCGGCGACGCCGAGGGCGGCGGCAAGCCCGGCATGGCGGCGCGGCGAGAGGCTGGCGCGCACCACGACGAAGAGGTTCGGCCCGGGCGTCGCGACGACGAGGGAATAGGTGCCCGCGAAGGCCAGAAGATCCGCGGTCTGAGGGGAGAACGGCATCGGGCGCTCCGTTGCGAAGCGCCAGACTGCGCGCCGGGCGTGTTGCGCGACATCCGGCAGATGCCGGGCCTTGGCGCCTGTGCGCGCCGACCGATCGCGTCTGGCACGATCGGCACGTCCGGAAGGTCCGTCGCGGCCTCTCTCGACAGCCGGCATCGGCCTCCCCATCTGATGGCTCAGACAGGAAGGTATGCTGATGATCCCCTATTCGGTCCTCGACCTCTCGCCCATCCCCGAGGGCGGCACGGCCGCCGATGCGCTGGCCAACACGCTCGATCTGGCCCGCCAGGCCGAGCGCCTCGGCTACAACCGCTACTGGCTGGCCGAGCATCACAACATGACCGGCATCGCCAGCGCCGCGACGGCGATCGTAATCGGCCATGTCGCCGCGGGTACCAGCACGATCCGCGTCGGCTCGGGCGGCATCATGCTGCCGAACCATGCGCCGCTCGTCGTGGCCGAGCAGTTCGGCACACTGGCGACGCTCTATCCCGGCCGCATCGATCTGGGGCTCGGACGCGCGCCCGGCACCGACATGATGACGGCGCGGGCCCTGCGCCGCTCGCTCGACAATTCCGACAACTTCCCGCAGGACGTTCTCGAACTCCTCGCCTATTTCGCCGACGCCGCACCGAACCAGCGCCTGCGCGCGGTTCCGGGCGAAGGCACGCATGTCCCCGTCTGGATCCTCGGCTCCAGCCTCTACGGCGCGCAGCTCGCCGCCCATCTCGGGCTGCCCTATGCGTTCGCGTCGCATTTCGCGCCGGGGGCGCTGGATGAGGCGATCGAGGTCTACCGGCAGACGTTCCGAGCGTCCGAGTCTCTGGACGAGCCCTATTTCATGCTGGCGGTGAACGTCTTCGCCGCCGAGACGGACGCCGAGGGCCGGCGCCTCCAGTCGTCGATGCAGCAGGCCTTCGCGCGGCTGCGCTCGGGCCATCCCGGCCCGCTGCCGCGCCCCGTGGACGATGTCGACGCGGTGCTCGATGCCGGCGCGCGGGCGATGGTCGACGAGGCGCTGCGGATCTCGGCGGTCGGCTCGCTACCGACGGTCGCCGCCCAGCTCGGCCGACTGGTGGATCGCTACCATCCGGACGAGGTCGTCATTACCGGTCAAATCCACGACCACGCTGCGCGCGTGCGCTCGTTCGCATTGGCGGCCGAGGCAATGCAGGGGCTGGGTTCGCAGGGCGAGACGCGGCAGGCTGCCGAGTAAGAACGACGCCTTCGGCGGCCTAGCCGGCGGCGTCCTCGACGCCCGCCATCCGGGCCGCACCACCGGCTTGCACCACGCCGGCGCTTGCGGTGGGCGGATGGAGAAGGTCGATCTTGGCGGCGATCTGCGGATCCGACGTGAGGTTGGCGCGCATCTTCTGCAACGCCGTGGCGATCGCCGTCATCTCGGTCTTCGTCAGCCCCTCGGTGACATGGGCGTAGATCTTGTCGAAGAGCGGATCGAGGCTCTGCATGATGTCGAAGGCCGCCTCGGTCGGCTCGATCAGCTTGGCGCGCCGGTCCGAAGGATCGACGGCCCGCACGATCAGGCCCCGCCCTTCCAACCGGTCGAGATAGGCCGACAGCGTCATCGGCTCGACGCCCATATGCTCGGCCAGAGCCGCCTGCCGCGATCCGCGAAAGCGCATGACAAAGCCGAGCGCCCGGATTTCGCCTGGCGTCAGCCCGAGACCGTTCTCCGCCACGGTGCGTTCGAAGAACTGCCGGAAGAGGCGCGACGTGTCGGTCAGGAGAAAGCCGAACGCATTCCCGGTGGTAAGCTCTGGCACGCCCGTCCTGCCTTTCGTGCCGGAGGCGCACGGCGCGCCTGGCTCATGATTGAACTTGACGTACGCTAAGTTTAGGTGCGCCGCACCGCGACCTATCCGATTGCGCGTCTGACGGGAAGCCCTTCCGAACGAGCTCCGCTTCATCGTAAGCAGAGAGAGACGATATAAAGGACCGATCCATGCCGGAAGTCGACATCGCAGCGTTCGATACGCGTTTCTCCTTCGCCGCACCCGACCGCCTGCCCGATTTCGCGGCCATCACTCCCGACGACTTCGCGGCAGGCTTCGACCGGGCCATGCCGCTGGAGCTGGCCGAGATCGACGCCATCGCCTCCGCGACGTCCGAGCCGACCTTCGACGATACGATCCTGGCGCTGGAGCGCTCGGGCCGGCCGCTATCGCGCGTTGCCTCGCTGTTCTACGCGCTCGCTGGCGCCCATACGAACGATGCGCTCCAGGGGGTCGAGCGCGAGGTCGCCCCGAAGCTCTCGCGCCATGGTTCGGCGATCGCGCTGAACGCCGCACTGTTCGCCCGGATCGACCGGCTGTTCTCGCGCCGCACGGAGCTTGGCCTCGACCCCGAGCAGCTGCGCCTCGTCGAGCGCGTCCATGGCGGCTTCGTGCGCTCGGGCGCCAAGCTCCAGGGCGACGCCCGCCGTCGCTTCGCCGATCTCAACGCGCGCCTCGCCGAACTCGGCACCCTCTTCTCGCAGAACGTTCTCGCCGACGAGCGCGCCTATGCGCGGCCCGTGGCCGGCGCGGATCTCGCCGACCTCCCCGCCTTCCTCGTCTCCGCCATGGCGGACGCCGCGAGCGAGCGCTCGCTGCCGGGCCACGTGGTGACGCTGTCGCGCTCGATCGTGGTGCCGTTCCTGCAGTTCTGCCCGGATGCGGACCTACGGGCCGAGGTCTTCGCGGCCTGGACCGCGCGCGGCGAGAACGCCGGCGCGACCGACAACCGGCCGATCCTCGCCGAGATCCTCGCGCTGCGGGCCGAGAAGGCCAAGCTACTCGGCTTCGCCAGCTTTGCCGACTACAAGCTCGACGACACGATGGCCAAGACGCCGGATGCGGTGGAGGGTCTCCTGCGCCGGGTCTGGGACAAGGCGCGCGAGCGTGCCGTCGCCGATGGCGCCATTCTCGGCGCCCTGGCGGCAGCGGACGGAGCGAACCGGCCGCTGGCGGCTTCGGACTGGCGCTATTATGCCGAGAAGCGGCGCCGTGCTGAGTTCGCGATCGACGAGAGCGCGCTGAAATCCTACTTCCAGCTCGACCGGATGATCGAGGCCGCCTTCGACGTCGCCGGGCGCCTCTTCGGCCTGCGCTTCGAGGCGCTGCCGGGCGTCGCCGCCTGGCATCCGGACGTGCGCGTGTGGCGTGTCCTGGCCGCCGACGGCTCGCCGGTCGGCCTCTTCCTCGGCGACTATTTCGCGAGGGCTTCGAAGCGTTCGGGCGCCTGGATGAGCGCGCTGCGCTCGCAGCACCGCATCGACGGCGGCCAGACGCCGGTGATCTACAATGTCTGCAACTTCGCCAAGCCGGCGGAAGGCCAGCCCGCCCTCCTCTCGGTGGACGACGCGAAGACGCTGTTCCACGAGTTCGGCCACGCGCTGCACGGGCTGCTCTCGAACGTCACCTATCCCTCGCTCGCGGGCACGTCCGTGGCGCGCGACTTCGTCGAACTGCCCTCGCAGCTCTTCGAACATTGGCTGACCGTACCCGCCATCCTTCAAGCGCACGCCCTTCATGCCGAGACCGGCGAGCCGCTGCCGCAGGGCGAGGTCGACAAGCTGAAGGCTGCCGCGACCTTCGATGCCGGCTTCAACACGGTGGAGTTCACTTCCTCGGCGCTGGTCGACATCCTGCTGCACCGCGGGGTTGAGGCGCCTGCCGACCCGATGGCGCGCGAGGCCGAGATCCTCGCCGATCTCGGCATGCCCGCCGCGATGGTGATGCGCCACCGCTCGCCGCACTTCGCCCATATCTTCTCGGGCGACGGCTACTCGGCGGGATATTACTCCTACATGTGGTCGGAAGTCCTCGACGCCGACGCCTTCGAGGCGTTCGAGGAGACCGGCGACGCCTTCGACCCCGCGACCGCCGCGCGGCTTCGCGAAAACGTCTATGCCGCCGGCAATTCCGCCGACCCGGCCAGGCTCTACGAGGCCTTCCGCGGGCGCGGGCCGGACCCGCAGGCGATGATGCGCAAGCGCGGTTTTGCGGCCTGAGGCGCAGGCCTCGCGCAAGACGCCTTTCGCTTTTGCGAAAAATCCGTTATGGAACGGCCCATTGACCGCGACGTCCCTGGGCCGTTTCTCTTGAAACGCGCCTTTTCACGCGTTCCAACTCCTTCCGGTGGCCCAATATGAAGCTTCGCAACATCGCGATCATCGCGCACGTCGACCATGGCAAGACCACGCTCGTCGACAAGCTCCTTTCCCAGTCGGGATCGTTCCGTGAGAACCAGCGCCAGGAAGAGCGCGCCATGGACTCGAACGACCTCGAAAAGGAGCGCGGGATCACGATTCTGGCCAAGGCCACCTCGGTCGAGTGGAAGGGCACCCGGATCAACATCGTCGACACGCCCGGCCACGCCGACTTCGGCGGCGAGGTCGAGCGCATCCTGAACATGGTGGACGGCGCCGTCATCCTCGTCGACGCGTCGGAAGGCCCGATGCCGCAGACCAAGTTCGTGCTCGGCAAGGCGCTAAAGGTCGGCCTCAAGCCGATCGTCGCGATCAACAAGATCGACCGTCCGGACGAGCGCCACGAGGAAGTGCTGAACGAGATCTTCGATCTCTTCGCCAATCTCGACGCCACCGACGAGCAGCTCGACTTCCCCGTCCTCTACGGCTCGGGTCGCGGCGGCTGGATGGCCACCACCCCGAACGGTTCGCGCGAGGAAGGCCTCGAGCCCCTGTTCGACCTGATCCTCAAGCACGTTCCCGAGCCCGACACGGCCGGCAAGGACGAGCCGTTCAAGATGATCGGCACCATCCTCGAGGCCAACCCCTTCCTCGGGCGCCTGATCACCGGGCGCATCCAGTCCGGCTCGATCAAGCCGAACCAGGCGGTGAAGGTGCTGCACGGCGACGGCACGGTTCTTGAGACCGGCCGCATCTCCAAGATCCTCGCCTTCCGCGGCCTCGAGCGCACCCCGCTCGAATACGCCGAAGCCGGTGACATCGTCGCCATCGCGGGCCTTCAGAAGGGCACGGTCGCCGACACGTTCTGCGACCCGGCCGTCACCGAGCCCCTCGTCGCGCAGCCGATCGATCCGCCGACCGTGACCATGTCCTTCATCGTCAACGACTCGCCGCTCGCGGGCACCGAGGGCGACAAGGTGACGAGCCGCGTCATCCGCGACCGCCTCCTCAAGGAAGCCGAGGGCAACGTCGCGCTGAAGATCGAGGAATCGGAAGACAAGGACTCCTTCTACGTGTCGGGTCGCGGCGAGCTGCAGCTCGCCGTGCTCATCGAGACGATGCGCCGCGAAGGCTTCGAGATCGGCATTTCCCGCCCGCGCGTCGTCATGAAGAAGGACGAGGCGACCGGCGAGACGCTGGAGCCGATCGAAGAGGTCGTGATCGACGTCGACGAGGAGCATGCCGGCGTCGTCGTGCAGAAGATGAGCGAGCGCAAGGCCGAGATGGTCGAGCTGCGGCCCTCCGGCGGCGGACGCCAGCGTCTCGTCTTCCACGCGCCGACGCGCGGCCTCATCGGCTACCAGTCGGAACTCCTGACCGACACGCGCGGTACGGCGATCATGAACCGCCTGTTCCATTCCTATCAGCCGTTCAAGGGAGAGCTGGCGGGACGCAACACCGGCGTCCTCATCTCCAACGATGCCGGCGAAAGCGTCGCCTTCGCGATGTTCCACCTGGAGGATCGCGGGCCGATGGTGATCGAGTCCGGCGTCAAGGTCTATGCCGGCATGATCATCGGCATCCACACCCGCGAGAACGATCTCGAGGTGAACGTGCTGAAGGGCAAGAAGCTCACCAACATGCGCGCATCCGGCAAGGACGAGGCGATTAAGCTGACGCCGCCGATCCGCATGACGCTCGACCGTGCGCTGTCCTGGATCCAGGATGACGAGCTGGTCGAGGTGACCCCGAAGACGATCCGCCTTCGCAAGCTCTATCTCGACTCGAACGAGCGCAAGCGCTTCGACAAGAGCCGCAAGGTCGCCTGATCCTTCAAGGATCCGGCGTGACGATCGAGGGCGGGGCCGCAAGGCTCCGCCCTTTTTGTTGCGCCCTGCCGGGCTTGATCGCGGCGCGAAGGCGTCTACGTCACGACAGAACACCAGCTTGGCGCCGGGCAGGGTCTGTCACGGCGGCCTCGCGGGGTCGAGATCGGGGAGGCAGGTCGATGCGGGCGGTCGGATATGCGGCATCGCCGCCGGACAAGTCGGCGGAGCATCTGGTCGATCTCGATCTGCCACGGCCCTTCGCCACGGGCCGTGACCTCCTCGTTCGCGTCGAGGCAGTCTCGGTCAATCCCGTCGATACCAAGCAGCGCGGCCCCGTCGCCGACGAAAAGCGCCTGCCGCGCATTCTCGGCTTCGACGCCGCTGGGGTCGTGGAAGCCGTCGGCAGCGACGCCACGCTGTTTCGCGAGGGCGACGCGGTGTTCTATGCCGGGGCGGTAGACCGGCAGGGCTCGAATGCGCAGTACCAGCTCGTGGACGAGCGGCTCGTCGCCCGCAGGCCGGCCAGTCTCGACTTCGCCGATGCCGCCGCCCTGCCGCTGACGGCGATCACCGCCTGGGAAACCCTCTTCGACCGCTTCCGCATCGAGCCCGACCGCAGCGAGCGCGGCACGCTGCTGGTCATCGGCGCCAGCGGGGGCGTCGGCTCGATCACCACGCAGCTCGCCCGGGAACTGACCGGCCTCACCGTCGTCGGCAGCGCCTCGCGCGAGGAGACGCGCCGCTTCGCCCTCGACCACGGCTGCCACCATGTCGTCGATCACGCGCAGCCGATGGCACCGCAGATCGAGGCGCTCGGCCTGCCGCCCGTCGACTACGTCTTCGCCGTGACGCAGACGCCGCGCCACATGGCCGATATCGGCGCCCTCATCCGCCCCTTCGGCCATCTCTGCGTCATCGACAGCGCCGATCTCGATCTCGCGCCGATCCGTCAGAAATCGGTGTCGCTGCATTTCGAGTACATGTTCACCCGCCCCGTGTTCCAGACCGCCGACATGATCGAACAGCATCGTCTTCTCGCCGAGGTCTCGCGGCTTGTGGATGCCGGGCGCCTGCGCTCGACGCGCACCCGCACCCTGCAGCCGATCTCGGCCGCGACGGTGCGCGAGGCCCACGCGCTGGCCGAGAGTGGAACGACGATCGGCAAGACCGTCCTCGCCGGCTGGCCGGCCTGACCCCGCCCCTTTCGCCTGACCCCGCCCCTTTCGAAGGAACCACGATGGGACTTCTCTCCGGCCTGCTCGGCCTTGCCAGCGACGTCGACGTCGATGCGCTCGCCCGCGAACTCGAACCCGTGCTCCTCCCCGACGAGGGGATCGAGGTGGCGTTCCAGGTGATGCGCGACCAGATGGTCTTCACCGATCGGCGCGTCATCCTCGTCGACAAGCAGGGCATGACCGGGCGCAAGCGCGCCTATCATTCGATCCCCTACCGCGCGATCACCATGTTCTCGGTCGAGACCGCCGGCTCCTTCGACACCGATGCCGAGCTTCGGATCTGGGTCGCGGGACAGGCGCAGCCGTTCCTGCAGAACCTCTCGCGCGGCGCCAACCTGCCGGGCATCCAGAAGGCGCTCGCCGGCGGTGTGCTGAGGCGTTAACGGGTCGTGGAAAGTCGGGGCAGGTGGTTGTCGCCATGCGCTCCACCGGCTACCCCCGCCCCATGACAGCACGACGCATCGGACCGGCCCGCTTTTTGTTCTCGGTAGAGGATCGAAAGCCCGGGCTTCATGGTTAACGGATCATGAAGACGATCGCCGCAGA
This sequence comes from Aureimonas sp. AU12, assembly GCF_001463705.1. Taxonomy (GTDB): domain Bacteria; phylum Pseudomonadota; class Alphaproteobacteria; order Rhizobiales; family Rhizobiaceae; genus Aureimonas. The sequence goes on from NZ_BBWH01000040.1 coordinate 145,107, forward strand.
AGTTCGCCTCGCCGAGGCCCGCGATGCCGGGTCGCTCGCCGCCGTCCACGAGGCCTCCTGGCGGGGTGCCTATGGCGGGTTGATCCCGCACAAGGCGCTCGGCCGCATGCTGGAACGGCGCGGACCGGACTGGTGGCGGCAGGCGATCGAGAACCGAGCGACGATCCTCGTGGTCGAGTATGGCGGCGAAACGGTCGGCTATGCGACGCTCGGCCGAAATCGGACGCGGGCGCTCACCGTCGAGGGCGAGATCTACGAGTTGTATCTGCGGCCTGAGTTCCAGGGCATCGGCTTCGGTCGGCGTCTGTTCGACGCCTGTCGGATGCTGCTTCGCTCGCGCGGACTCCGGGGTCTGGCGGTCTGGGCGCTGGCCGACAACGAGACGGCCCTGAACTTTTACGAGGCGTCGGGCGGCGTCGATGTCGCGGCCGGCTCGGAATGTTTCGACGGCGTGACGCTGAGGAAGGTCGCATTCACCTTCGCCTGAGGAAGTCGCACGCGGCATGCGTGTACGAACTGCATGCGCATTGCCTCCGCCCCGACGAGACGGTAGAGACGCTCGGACGGCCAATCGGAGGATTCCATGCGCATCGACGCCATCGCCCGCGGCAAGAACCCGCCAGACGACATCAACGTCATCATCGAAGTGCCGGTCGGCGGTCACCCGATCAAGTACGAGATGGACAAGGAGGCTGGCGCGCTCTTCGTCGATCGCTTCCTCTACACGCCGATGACCTATCCCGGCAATTACGGCTTCGTGCCGCACACCCTGTCGGACGACGGCGATCCGATCGACGTGCTGGTCTGCTCGACACGGCCCCTCTTCCCCGGCTGCGTCATTAACTGCCGCCCGATCGGCGTCCTGATGATGGAAGACAACAAGGGTCTCGACGAGAAGGTCATCGCGGTTCCCTCGCCGGAACTGACCCAGCGCTACCAGAATGTTCACGAACACACCGACCTGCCTGAGATCACGCTGAAGCAGATCGAGCATTTCTTCGAGCACTACAAGGATCTGGAGCCCGGCAAGTGGGTGAAGATCGGCGGATGGCACGGCTCGGCGAAAGCCAAGGAACTGATCCGCGAGGCGGTGGTCCGTCACGACGCGGCCAAGGAATCCGAGCGCAACCCGACCCCGGTGGGCCAGGAAAACGCCTGACCCTTCCCTAGGTACGCCGCAAGCCGGCGTGCGTGGGAGACAGCTCGATCGAGGGGCGCGGACCATCGAGGACCGCGCCCTTCTTGCGTTGGGTGTCTCGATAGCCAACGCCGCGGCCTCGTAGGATGTCAGCGACCGGCGGCCTGAAGCCACGCGGCACCAAGGCGGCGGGTGGTGTCTGCGGCGCGGCCCTGGATGGTGGCGCGATCGATGCCGCAGCGAAAGCCCGGCGCTCGCGCGTCGGCGAAGGAAGCGGCCCTGACGTCGGCTTCCGGCTCTGCATTCCCGTCGAACAGCGCGACGATGCAGCCCGGCCGCTCCATGCTGCCGGGCTTCGTCACCACCAGCCATCGCAGCGCTTCGTCTCCCGATGTCAGGCGATAGAGAAAGATGCCGGCGATCGGCCGGGCGCCGAGGATGCGCCAGTCGAGGGTCCGCCCGAGCATGGCAGGCGCGGGTAGCGGCGGCGGGAAGCCGGCGGGCGCGCCGAGAGCCACGCGCCGGTTCGCCTCATCTCCCGCAAGATACACATCGGTGCCGATGAGCCCGGCGCAACGCAGGACGCCAGGATCGCTCGGCGTCGGCGCGGGCACGCAGTAGCGTGGCAGGAGGGGCGAGGCGGCGGCGGCGATTCCGGCGGGCGCCACGGGCTGCGACCCCGCGTCAGGCGCGGCCGCCAGCACCGTGAGGAGGAAGAGCGCGGAGAGCATGGCCGATGCTATCGGCGGCGGCGTCGATGCGCACGCGTTTTTCGCGCGACTTCGAGCCGCCGGCGAGCGACAGCGCCGATTTCGGCAGATGCAGCGCCTCTGCGAGAAGCGCGATCAACGCTGCATTCGCGCGGCCCTTCTCTGGAACGGCCCGCACGCGGGCCTGAACGATCCAGCCCGCCGCGTCCTCGGTCGCGCCGTCGATCCGGTCGCTCATTGCGCGCGGGGTCAGACGCACGCGAAGGATCATGGACGAAGCGTCGCTCAGATGCCCGCGCGGTAGATCGCCGGCACCACGTAGATGAAGATGATCTGCTGGATGAAGAAGATGATGAGCAGCACCACCAGCGGCGACAAGTCGAGCCCGCCGAAGGTCGGCAGGATCCGCCGGATCGGGCGGAACAGCGGTTCGGTCATCCGGTAGAGGAAATCGGTGATGGTGCGCACGAACTGGTTGCGCGCGTCGAGAATGTTGAAGGCGAGGAGCCAGGACAGGATCGCCGACGCGATGATGATCCACCAAGCGATGTTGAGGACCAGGAGGAGGACTTGGACGACGGCGAGCATGTCGGGTGAACAGCCTTTTTCGAAGGAGTCGCGGCGCTTTGCGTCGCCACGGGTCGGGATCGAACCATAGGCGAGCGACATGGGGATTTTCCTAACGGATGCCAAGGAAATTCCGCGTCATCGCCGCTTGGTGCGCCGCAACGGCTGGGATGGGTCGCGCGACGGCCGGACCGGCTGCGAACGCCGCTTGACACCCCTCCCCGCCCTGATCTAAATGCGCGGCACCGGTGGACGGGGCTGTAGCTCAGTTGGGAGAGCGCGTCGTTCGCAATGACGAGGTCAGCGGTTCGATCCCGCTCAGCTCCACCAGTGGTCTTTCTTTCCAGCGCATCCCAGAGCCGAACGTCGGCGGCCCCGCCGCCAGAGACCGAGCGCCTGCATGAGTGACGACCGGACCCTCGAGGCCGCCACCGGACCGTCCGATGCGCCGAAACCCGACGACGACCGCTTCGCCGCCTTCCGCAATCCCCGCTTCCTGCGCTACTGGCTCGCCCGTTTCGCGGGTGCCTTCGCCACGCAGATCGTCTCGGTCTCCGTCGGCTGGCAGATCTACGACCTGACGCGCGATCCGCTCGACCTCGGGCTCGTCGGTCTCTGCCAGTTCCTGCCGGCGCTTCTTCTCGTGCTCGTCACCGGTACGGTCGCCGACCGCTTCTCGCGGCGCTGGATCATGGCGCTGGCGTTGGTTGCCGAGACGCTCGCCGCCGGCCTGCTGCTGACGCTGACCTTCCTCGATCTCGTCTCGCCCCTGCCGGTCTTCGCCATTCTCGTGATGTTCGGCATCGCCCGTGCCTTCTTCGGCCCGGCGGCCTCCTCGCTCGTGGTCAATCTCGTGTCGAAGGACGAACTGGCCAACGCCATCGCGTGGAACTCCTCCTCCTGGCAGATCGCCTCGATCGTCGGCCCGGTCGCGGGCGGCCTTCTCTATGGGCTCTCCTCGCACCTGTCCTATTCCGTCGCGCTCGTGCTCTTCGCAGTCGGCGCGGGCCTCGTCCTGTCGATCGCGGCGCCGGCGCAACGCAAGGCCGGCGAACCTGCGAGCCTGGAAACCGTAGTCGCAGGCTTCCGCTACATCTTCCGGGAAAAGGTGGTGCTCGGCGCCATCTCGCTCGACCTCTTCGCCGTGCTTCTCGGCGGGGCCGTAGCGCTCATGCCGGTCTTCGCGCGCGACGTGCTGGAGGTCGGACCCTGGGGCCTCGGCATGCTGCGCGCCGCGCCCGGCGTCGGCGCTCTCGCGGTGGCGCTCTGGCTCGCCGCCCATCCGGTGAAGGACCGTGCGGGCCTCGTGATGTTCGCCTTCGTCGCCCTGTTCGGCGCCTTCACAGTGCTTTTCGGCCTCTCCACCGCGCCCTGGCTCTCGATCGTGGCACTGGCGCTGATGGGCGCCTCCGACATGATCTCGGTCTATATCCGCGAGATCCTGCTGCAGCTCTGGACGCCGGACGAGGTGCGTGGGCGCGTCAACGCGGTCAACAGCGTCTTCGTCGGCGCCTCCAACGAGCTCGGCGAGTTCCGCGCCGGCGTCATGGCGGCGCTGATCGGCGCCGTGCCGGCCGTGGTGGTGGGCGGCGTCGCGACGATGGGCGTCGCCGCGATCTGGGCCTATGCCTTCCCGGGCCTGCGCCAGGCGCGCAGCCTCGCGGCCCGGACCTGAGCCCGGCGACCCCAAGCGACTAGGCCGGATCAGACGACCGGCGCGGCTGCCGGCCCGAAGGCGCGGTTCCAGGCGTCGAGGGCGGCGATCTTGTAGGCTTCCGCCAGCGTCGGATAGTTGAACGTGTTGTCCATGAAGTAGTCGATGGTGCCCTTCAGGTTGAGCACCGCCTGCCCGATATGGACGAGTTCGGTCGCCCCCTCGCCGACGATGTGGACGCCGAGCAGGCGCCGGGTCTTCTTCGAGAAGATCATCTTCATCATGCCGGTCTGCAGCCCCATGATGTGGCCGCGCGAGGTCTCGCGGAAGCGCGCGATGCCGCATTCGTAGGGGATGCCCCGCTTGCGGACGTCCTCTTCGCTCATGCCGACGGTCGAGATCTCCGGCACCGAATAGATGCCATAGGGAAAGAACTCCGGCGGCGGCGGCGGTTGCAGGCCGAACGCATGGCAGGCTGCCAGCCGCCCCTGCTCCATCGAGGTCGAGGCGAGCGAGGGAAAGCCGATGACGTCGCCAGCGGCATAGATGTGCGGGACAGCGGTCTGCAATGTCTTGGGATCGACCGTGATGCGCCCGCGATGGTCGCTCGTGAGGCCGGCGGCCGCCAGATTCAGCCCCTCGGTGGCCCCCATGCGCCCGGCCGCGAAGAGAAGCACCTCGCTCGTCACGTCGCGCCCGGTGGCGATGCGGCAGACCGGACGCCCCTGCGCGTCGAACTCGATCTTCGTCACCTCCGCCCCGAGGCGCAGCGCCACGTTGCGGTCGCGCAGCTCGTGGATGAACTCCTCCATCAGTTCCTTGTCGACGAAGTCGAGGAAGGTGGCGCGGGGCTCGATCAGCGTCACCTGCACTTCGAGCGCCGAGAAGATCGTGGCATATTCGACGCCGATGACCCCGGCGCCGATGACAGCCAGCGAACGCGGCAGCTTCGGAATGGCGACGATCTCGTCGGAATCGAAGACGTTCTCGCCGTTGAAGGGCACGTAGTCGGGCCGGAACGGATGGGTGCCGACCGCGATCAGGATCGCGCCGCCGGTGACCACCCTCACTTCGCCGTCCGGCAGCGTCACCTCGACCTCGTGCGCCGAGCGGAAGGCGGCGTCGCCCCGCATCGTCTTCACCCCGTTGCGGGCGAACTGGTGTTCGAGAACGTCGACCTCGTGCTCCAGCGTCTTTTCCATGCGCGACTGAATGTCGGCGGCCGAGATGTCCTGCTTCACCCGATAGGCGCGGCCGTAGAAGCCGCGCTCGCGCCAGCCCGAGAGGTTCAGCACGGTCTCGCGCATCGTCTTCGACGGGATCGTGCCGGTGTGGACGGATACGCCGCCCACCTTCTTGTGCTTCTCGATCACCAGTGCGGTGCGCCCGAGCTTGGCGGCCTGGATGGCGGCGCGCCGCCCCGACGGGCCGCTCCCGATCACGACGAGGTCGAAGGTCGACATGAGGCTGTTCTCGGCTCCGCGAAGGACGGGACTAATGTCGGCCCGAATGCAGGCCGCCCGCATGCTGCATAGCGAAAGAGGCTTTCGCGAAGCGTTCAGCCGCGACGCGTGTCGTCCTCGGTCGCGGTCCGTCCGAAGATCAGGCCGAGGAACTGCTCCAGCCAGCGCTTGACCGGCGCATCGTGGATGGCGCGGCCCGAGAAATGCTCGCGCCGCCCTTGCGCGCCCGGCAGCGACAGGCGCGCATGGCCATGCGTCGTCCAGCGATGCATCATGGCCAGCGTCAGTTCGGCATGGAACTGGACTCCGTAGGCCTTCTCGCCGTAGCGGATCGCCTGATGGGGAAAGCGCTCGCCCCGGGCCAGAAGTGTCGCGCCGTGCGGCAGGCTGAAGCCCTCGCGATGCCACTGGTAGACCATGCCCGGCCAATGCGGCATGAGGTGGCGCCCCTCGGGCGTTGCCTCCACCGGATAGTAGCCGACCTCGACGAGACCCTCCGGGTGCGGGCCGACGGTGCCACCGAGATGCTTCACCAGCATCTGCGCGCCGAGACAGATGCCGAGAAGGGGCCGGTCTTCGCGCAGCGGAATTTCCAGCCAGTCGATCTCGTGCCGCAGATGGGCGTCGGGATCGTTGGCGCTCGGCGGTCCGCCGAAGACGATGGCGCCGCGATGGCCGTCGAGCGTCGCCGGCAGGCGTTCGCCCAGCACTGGACGCTTGATGTCGAGCCGGATCCCGGCCGCCTCCAGCACCTGACCCACCCGCCCCGGCGTCGAGGTTTCCTGATGGAGAACCACCAGCACCGGGCGGTCCTCGTCCTTCTGTCGCAGGACGAAGCGCGTCGGCGCATGCGGCTTGTCAGCGAGGCTCGGGGACGCAGGCGTGAACTCGAGCCTTCCGGTGTCAGGTCCCATCGCCGACGATCGCTCGACGAGCCCATCCGGAAGAGCCTGGTTCCGATCGATGCGAACGAGATCGTCAACCATCGGCCGCACGTCGCCGGGCCGCCGCCTCGCGCTTGCCGAGCATCCGGTCGCGCGAGGACACGCCGAGGAGTTCGGCGATGCGCCAGACGACGTTGTCCTCGAGTTCATGGACGTCGCCGTCCACGAAGACGATCTCCCAGAGAAGCTCGACGAAGCGGATCCGCTCAGCCTCGCCGAGATGGCGCATCAAGACGTTGGTGAAGCTGAAGAGGTCCACAGCGTCCTGATCGGCTTCCTCGCCCGCCGCTTCCATCGCCCTCGCTTCGCTCGCCGCCAGACCGTATTCGGCGGCGAGAAGATCACGCAGACGCGCCTTCTCGGCAGCGGTGGCGATGCCGTCCGCCTCGCTCACGTGATGCATGAGCGCCGCTGCGGCGATGCGCGGGTCGTCCCCGTGGGAGCGACCGCGCTCATCGCCTGCGAGGGTCTTCAGGAAATCCCTGAACGTGTCGAGCATGCCGGCCTCGAATGCGCGAATCGGTTGGGCGATCAGACGCCGACGGTCTGATCGCGATGATCGGCCTTGGCCTCCGCGATCGGCGCGACGGGCCGCGACGTCTCACCGAGGGTCATCTCGCCCGTCTTCGGCGAACCGACGCCGTTCGCCGACACGCTGTTGGACGATCGTGGATAATGCGAGGTGATCTCACGCATGGGATCGGCGGCTTCGTCGCCGAGTGCCAGAGCCGCAGGCTTGGGTGCGACCCATCGGAACGCGTCGAGACGACCGGTGGCTGGCGAGACCGGCAGCCATTGGCGACCTGTCACGCCGTCGGCATCCCAGGTCGGGTCCTTCGGCGCATGAAGCGCGCGGCTCATCCACTGGCGGACGAGCGCCTCGTTGCCCGTGTCGGCGTCCTCGATGTCGGCGAGAAGCAGGAAGACGCTCTCGCGCGGCGCCGCGTCCACGGCCGCCAGCGCCTCGGTACGGGCCAGGGCAAACTCGCGTGCGTCGAGCGCGGCGTGTGCCACCGCCAGTCGCGACTCGACGTGCCCCGGCTGGAGGGCGGCGAGCACACGCGCCCGCTTCAGCCGCTCGGCGACGCCATCGGCGGGCCGCGCATGGATGTAGAGCGCCGCGATCTCGGGATGCGGCTCGGCCTTCCAGGCCGATTCCAGCGCCTTCGAGGCACCCTTGGCGTCGCCGAGGCGGATCATCGCCTTGGCCGCGACGACGGCAGCCGGCGTCAGGTCCGGTGCGAGCTTCTGCGCTTCGCGGGCCGCGATCTTGGCGCCGGTCGGATCGGCGTCGGCGAGACCTTGCGCCTTGCCGGTGAGGAGGACGGCTCGAAGCCGGCGGCTCTCGGCCTTGTCGACGAGCCGCGAATCGCGCTGCGCCTCGAGGATAGCGAGAGCGCCGTCATAGTCGCCCTGGGCGGCCTTGAGGTCGAGCACGGCACCGCCGGCCCAAGGCACGTGCGGCGCGATGCGCACGGCGCGCTCAGCATAGTTGCGGGCCGCATCCTTGTCGCCGAGGCGCTCGGCCTCGAGGAACAGGCCGCGAAGGCCGACGAGGCGGGTTTCGGGCTCGGCCTCCAGCGTCTCGAAGATCGAGCGGGCGCGGGCGTGGTCGCTCTCGATCAGCGCCGTCTGCGCGTCGAGAAAGCGCAGCATCGGCTCGCGGCGGTTCTTCAGGAGCTTGGCGGCCTGCGTCGTCATACGCCGCGCGGTCAGGGCATCGCCCGCACCGGCGGCGATCATGCCGGCCGACAGGGCACGGTAGCCCTTGTCGCGGCGGCGGTTGGAGAAGAAGCGCGTGACGCGGTCGGGCGCCTTGAAGAAGCCGCGCACCAGCCAGAACAGCGCGATCGCGCCGGCGACGAGCAGCATCTCGACGATGACGAACACGGTGAAGCTCGTGCCGACCTCCTGGCCCTGCCAGACGAGCGACACGGAGCCGGGATTGTCGGCGAGCCAGGCGAAGCCGAGGCCGGCAGCGAGGACGATGAGGAAGAATGCGAGGATACGCAGCATATCAGCCCTGCGACGCGGAGGCGCCGATGGCGCTGTTGATGGTCTGGTCGATGATGCCATCGGCCTGCGTGCGCGCCTTCACCTTGTCGGCGAAGTCCTGGGAGGCGGTCTTGGCAGCGTCCGGCAAGGCCGTCCACTCGCTCGTCCAGGCGGCGTAGTCGCCTCCGGCGATCGCAGCGTCCATACGGGCGACGGCCGCCTCGGGACCGGGCGTCGCCGAGGAAACGGCGGTGCCGGCGGGGCGAACGGTCACGAGGGAGCGCAGACCCGAAAGAACCTGACTGCCGAGTTCGGCGGTCGGGTCGGCCGGCCGGAGCGCGGCAAGAATGGCCCCCTCTGCCTCGTTCCACTGCGCGGTCAGCGCGTAGGGTGTCGGCACGCCCGAGGCGGCGAAATCGCGCAGCGACTGGACGGCCTCCGGATTGCCGGCGGCCCCCGCGAAGGTTTCGAGCTCGCTCATAAAGGGCGTGCCCCGGTCGATCGCGGTCTTGAGGCTGGCCGCCGACAACGCGACGCCCGCGCGGCGGTTGGCCTCTTCGATCGACGAAAGTCGCGAAGCGAAACCGTCCACGGCGGTGCGCGCCTCGTTGGCGGCGGTCTGGGCGTTCTGCGCCGCTTGCTGGGCAGCCTGCGCGGCGCTCTGCGCGCCGTCGGCCGCCGTGGTGGCACCCGCTGCCGCGTCGCGCGCGGCGTTGGCGGTGGTCTCGGCAGCGCTCGCGGTGTCGCGGGCAGCGTTGGCCGTCTCGGTGGCGGAGGCCGCGGCGCTCGCCGCGTCGCCGGTCGAGGCACCGCCGCTCTGCACCGCGCGCTCGGCGGCCGCGACGCGGTCGCTCAGCTGCGCGAAATCGCTGGTCGAGACCATGCCCGATCCCGCGCCGCCGGCCGCCTGCGCAGACTGCAACTGCTCGACGGCGCCGCGCAACGTCGCGACGTCGCCGGTGACCTGCTGGACTTCGCCGGCCGTGGCGAACTGCTGGACGTTGGCCGCCGGGGTCTCGGCGACGGGGATCGTCAACGCGCCGGAGGTGAGAAGAAGTGCACCGCCGCCGACCGCGAGCGCCGCGCCGAGAAGACCGGCGCCAAGCAGCGAGCCGAAGCCGCGGCCGCGATGGGGGGACTCAGCGTCGGGCGCCGCGCGATAGGGGCTCGTCGCCAACGGATCGGGGCCGGACGGCTCGGGCTCTGGTGTATGGGGAACGGTGTCGTCGTCCTCGAACTCGCCGAGGTCGCGGCGTGGCGGAAGCGTCGCTCCCGCACCAACGAAGCCTTCTTCGCGCGCAAATTCGGTCTCGGGCGCCTCGCTGGACTTGGTCTCCTCGTCACTCGCGGCCGCGTCGGCGACACCGCCCGGCACGACGTCGCCGGAGACGGGGTCGAGATGCTCGGCGGTGCCGATCGGCGCGTCGTCCGTTGCCGCCGAATGGACGCGGCCCGTCTCGGCCGCCGTGTCGCCCTCGGCGATCCGGTCGGCCTCTGCCGGCAGGTCGTCGCGATGCGCCCCGCCGGTCACGGCCGCAGCCTCGTCTGCCTCGAGATCGGATGGTCGCCCGGTGCCGGATCCGCCGTTCATCGCTTCGGTTCGTCCTTCGTCAATCGGAAAGGGAGTGTCGTCGGGGCTTGTCGGCGACGTTGCCGCGTCGGCGCCCTCGACCCGCTCGGCATCGAGATCGATCGTGGTTTCGGGTCTTCCGCCAGATTTCGACCGCCGTGGGCGATGGGCCATCCAGGAACTCCTTCACGTCACTGTCGATCCCGGACCGGACGGGTTGGCGAGACATGCGGCACCGGCGAAACCGGCGACGCACATCCCACGATCGATGCTGATTTAGCGTGCGCCGCGCAAGCTGCAACGGACATAATCAAACTTGGGTCCACCATCTCAGACGATTGCGGCGATCAGCCGATCGATCTCCGGGCTACGTGCCACCTGCGCCTGCGCCCGCATCGGCTCCGGCAGAGCCTCGGCGATCGCCTCCGACAGGCAGTGGAGGGTCGCGCCGGGCGCCAGCAACCCGGGATGCCGCATGGCGAGTTCGGCGAAGGCGCGGGCCTGCTCGCCCGACAGGAGAAGCACCCCGTCGGGCGCGCCGCCCGCCGTCACGCCGGCCAGTTCGGCCGAGCCGACCGCACGCGCCAGCGTGTCGTAGACCTCGGCGACGACGAGCGGGACGCCCCTTCGCGCGCAGCCTGATTCCAGATCCGGCCGGCGGACCCGACCTGCCGCATAAAGCACCGGACGATCCACCCGGGCGCCCAACCCGGCCAGCATCGGCGGGAGCGAGGCCGCGCGATGGGCGCCGATACGGATCTCACGCAGGCCCGACGTCCGCAGCGCCGCGGCGGTGCCCTCGCCCACCGCCACCACGGGCAGGCGGCTGTCGCCGAAATGCCGGGCGAGCCAAGGTGCCGCATGCGCGCTCGTGGCGACGAGCCCGGCGAGGAGCCCGCCGGGGGGTCTGGGATCGAGCGGGCGGATCTCGTGCAGCGGCAGGCTCAGTCCCCCGTGCCCATGCGCCGCCAGCGCGGCCATTGTCCTCGCGGCGCTGCCGGTCTCTCGCAGAACGAGGATGCGCGCCATCGTTCGGACCTACCGCTTCCAGTCTTCGAAGAAAGCGGCGCCCGCTTCGGCGACCAGCCGCAACGCCGCGTCCTCGGCCAGTTCCTTCGCCTCGCCGCGCTCGCCCTCGATATGGGTCTCGTGCATGCGCGTTCCGTCCGGCGTCAGGATCATGCCGTGGAAGCGGAAGCGGTCGCCGTTCAGCGTGCCGTGGGCGGCGATCGGGGTGCGGCAGGAGCCGTCGAGGACGGCGAGGAAGGCTCGCTCCGCCTTGAGGACCGCGTGGGTGTCGGCGTCGTCGATGGCGGCGGCGAGCGCGTCGGTGCGCGCGTCCCCGGCCCGCGCCTCGATGCAGATCGCACCCTGCCCCGGCGCCGGCGGGAAGCTGGCGGCATCGAGGAATTCGGTCGCGGCTGCCTCGTTGCCGAGCCGCTTCAGGCCGGCCAGCGCCAGCAGCGTGCCCTCGACCTCGCCAGCGGCGAGCTTGGCAAGGCGCGTCTGGACGTTGCCGCGAAAGATGACGAGGTCGAGATCGGGACGCAGCCGCCGCAGCAGGGCCTGGCGCCGCAGCGAGGCCGAGCCGACGCGCGCGCCGAGCGGCAGGTCGGCGATGGTCTCGACGCGGCGGCCGATGAAGACGTCGCGCACGTCCTCGCGCGGCAGGTAGGCGGTGAGCGCCAGCCCGTCCGGCACCTGCGTCGCCATGTCCTTGGAGGAATGAACGGCGAGATCGATCCGGCCTTCGAGAAGCGACTCCTCGATCTCCTGCGTGAACAGGCCCTTGCCGCCGACCTCCGAGAGCGGGCGATCCTGGATCCGGTCGCCGGCGGTCGACAGCACCACGATCTCGAACGCCTCCGCCGGCAGGCCATGCGCCGCCATCAGCCGGTCGCGGACCTCGTGCGCCTGCGCCAGCGCGAGCCGGCTGCCACGGGTGCCGATGCGGATGAGGGACGTGCCGGTCATGGAGGCCTTTCGAAGGAGCAGGCACCCGCGCGGCGCCCCGTTTTCCCGCTTCCTACAACAGGATGCGCCGCTTGGGGACCGCCCGGCGAAGCCAATCCCGCGCCGGGGCGACGCAGCGGCCTTGAAACGGTCGGTTTGCGCGCTCCCTGATGGGCGATCGATTACGAGGCGATCCACTGGATTGCCGCACAGGAGCTTTCCCCCCATGCGCCTTGCCCTTCGAATGCCCGTCCTCGCCTTGTCTGCCCTCGCGCTCTCCGCCTCGCTCGCAAGTGCTCAGGACGCCCAGCCCTCGCGAGTTCGCGGCGTCATCGCCGCCGTCGACGGCAGCACCCTGTCGGTCACTTCGCGCGAAGGCCCGGTGGTGGCGATCGCCATGAAGCCCGATGTCGGCGTGCGCGGCGTCACGTCAGCGAACGCGGCCGACATCAAGGCCGGCGACTACGTCGGCGTCGCCTCGTTGCCCGGCGAGGGCGGCAAGGCGGGCGCGCTGGAAGTGCTGATCTTTCCCGCCGCGATGAAGGGTGCGGGCGAGGGCAGCTACCCCTGGGACCTCAAGCCCAACTCGACGATGACGAACGCCACCGTCTCGAACGCGGTGGAGAACGTCTCGGGCCGCGAGCTGACGCTTTCCTACCCGACCGGAACCAAGCAGGTGACTCTGCCCGCCGGCATCCCCGTCGTCACCTTCACCGAGGCCAGCACCGCCGACCTGAAGCCGGGCGCACCGGTCTTCGTGCCCGCGACCAAGGCCGCCGACGGCACGCTCTCCACCGCCTTCGTGGTGGTCGGCACGGAAGGCATCGTCCCGCCGATGTAAGGCCCCCCGCTCCAGACGACTCCCGCCGGAGACGAACCCGGCGGGAGTGGCGCGAACCGGCGCCAGGCTCTATGTCGGCTGGACGTTCACGCTGCCATGGAAGCGATCCGCCCTTGTCCCGTCCAACGCCCATCCCGCATCCCGCCCCGGGAGCGACGCTCGTTCTCGGGCTGGAGACGAGCTGCGACGAGACCGCCGCGAGCGTCGTCGGCCGCGACGCGGACGGGCGTGCCGTCATCCTGTCGAACGTGGTGCTCAGCCAGGTCGAGGAGCACGCGGCCTTCGGCGGCGTCGTGCCGGAAATCGCGGCGCGTGCGCATACGCAGGCGATCGGCGGCATCGTGCGGGCCGCGCTCGAGGAAGCAGGCGTGCCGCTGGACGACATCTCGGCGGTCGCCGCGACCACCGGGCCGGGCCTCGTCGGCGGGCTGATCGTCGGCGCGATGACCGGCAAGGCGATCGCGGCCTCGCGCGGCCTGCCCTTCGTCGGCGTCAACCATCTCGAGGGCCACGCGCTGACGCCGCGCCTCACCGACGCCCTCGCCTATCCCTATCTTCTGCTGCTCGTATCGGGCGGTCACACGCAGATCCTCCTCGTCGCCGGGCTGGGGCGCTACGAGCGCTGGGGCACGACGATCGACGACGCGCTGGGCGAGGCCTTCGACAAGACCGCCAAGCTCCTTGAACTGCCCCATCCCGGCGGGCCGAACGTCGAGCGCATGGCGGCGGGCGGCCATCCCGCCCGCTTCATCCTGCCCCGCCCGTTGCGCGGCGAGAAGCGGCTCGACTTCTCCTTCTCGGGCCTCAAGACCGCCGTGCGGCAGGCCGCGCAGGCCCATGCGCCGCTGAGCGAAGGCGACGTCGCCGATCTCTGCGCCAGCTTCCAGGCCGCCGCCGCCGACACGGTGCGCGACCGCGTCACGCTGGCGCTCGCGCGCTATCGCACCGATCATCCCGGTCTCGCAGATCCCGTGCTGGCCGTGGCCGGCGGCGTCGCTGCCAACGGCGCAATCCGCGCCGTGCTGGCCGATGCGTGTGCGCGCCACGGTGTTCGGCTCGTCTCGCCGCCGCTGGCGCTCTGCACCGACAATGCCGCGATGATCGCCTATGCCGGCCTCGAACGGCTGGAAGCGGGGCTCATCGATGCGATGTCGGCGCCGGTGCGCCCGCGCTGGCCGCTGGACGAGACCGCGGCCCCGCTCGTCGGGTTCGGCAAACGCGGCGCCAAGGCGTGAGCGTGGCGCAGGAGAAGCACATGCGGATCGCGGTGATCGGCGGAGGCGCCTGGGGCACGGCGCTGGCCGCCCTCGAAAGTCGCGAGGGCGCCGAGGTGCGGCTCTATGCGCGTGACAGCGCCATCGTCGAGGCGGTGAACGGTGTGCGCGAGAACCCGCGCTATCTGCCGGGTATCGCCTTGCCGGAGCATCTGCGGGCCAGCGACGATCTCGGCTTCGTGCTGGCCGAGGCCGAAGCCGTGCTCGCGGTGGTGCCGGCACAGACGCTGCGCACCGTCTGCGGCGCGCTGCGCGGGCGTCTGCCGGCACAGGTGCCCCTCGTCCTCTGCTCGAAGGGCATCGAGGCGGCGACCGGGCTCTTTGCCTCCGACGTCGTCGCCGCCGAACTTCCCGGCCATCCCGTCGCGGTGCTGTCGGGGCCGAGCTTTGCGGCCGACGTCGCGCGCGGCCTGCCCACCGCCGTGACGCTTGCCTGCGTTGACGCCGCCGAGGCCGACCGGCTGGCACGGCGCCTGTCCACCGCCACCTTCCGCATCTATGCCGGCACCGACGTTCTCGGCGTCGAGGCCGGCGGCTCGCTCAAGAACGTCCTGGCGCTCGCCGCCGGCGCGGCCGCCGGTCTCGGGCTCGGCGCCTCCGCCGGGGCGGCGCTCGTCACGCGCGGCTTCGTCGAGCTGCGCCGGCTTGGCGAAGCGCTCGGCGCCCGGCCGGAAACGCTGATGGGTCTCTCGGGCCTCGGCGATCTCGTCCTCACCTGCTCGGGCAGCCAGTCGCGCAACTTCGCCTACGGGCTGGCGCTCGGGCGCGGCGACGATCTCGGTGGCCTGAAGCTCGCCGAAGGCGTCCATTCAGCCGGCGTTGCGGCGCGGCTGGCCCGCGAACACGCCATCGAGGCGCCGATCATCGAGGCCGTCGCTGCCATTCTGGATGGGCGTATCGCTGCCGGCGAAGCGGTGTCGGCGCTGCTGGCACGCCCACTGAAGCGCGAATTCGATTGAAACCGGGCGCAGGGCTGATAGACGCCGACGGCAGATCATCCGACCTCAGATCACAACGGGAGACTGAAGACATGCTGTTCGCCCTTCTCTGCGAAGACCGCGTTGATGCCGGCACGCTGCGCGCGGACACCCGCGCCGCCCATCTCGAGCACCTGAAGGCGCTCGGCCCGGTGCTGCGCTTTGCCGGCCCCTTCCTCGGCGACGACGGCAAGCCGACGGGCAGCCTCCTCGTGGTCGAGGCCGAGAGCCCGGAGGCCGCCCGCGCCATCGCCGATGCCGACCCCTATGCCAAGGCCGGCCTGTTCGGCTCCGTCACGGTGAGGCGCTGGAACTGGACCGTCAACAATCCCGACAACGCCTGAGGGGGCCGCGTCGCCATGGCCTTCTGGCTCTTCAAGTCCGAGCCGTTCAAGTGGTCCTTCGAGCAGCAGAAGGCCTGCGGCACGGAGGGCACCGAGTGGACGGGCGTTCGCAACTACCAGGCGCGCAATTTCATGCGCACCATGATGCTGGGCGAACGCGGCTTCTTCTATCATTCGAACGAGGGCAAGGCGGTGGTGGGGATCGTCGAGATCTGCGCCCTCGTCCATCCCGACTCCACCGCCGACGACCCGCGCTGGGAGTGCGTCGACCTTCGCGCGGTGATGGATGTGCCAAACCCGGTGACGCTCGACGCTTGCAAGGCCGAGCCGCGCCTGCAGGGCATGGTGCTCACCACCAACTCGCGCCTCTCGGTGCAGCCGGTGACGGTGGCCGAGTTCCGGGTCGTCTGCGAGATGGGGGGACTGGATGCCGCAGAGGCGATGGGAACCCGCCCGGCCTGAGAACATTCCGGAAACAGACCCACGCGTTTTCGGAGTGAACGAGATGACGAGCGACAATCCCAAGGCCGACGCCCCCTCCAATGCCGAGAAGGATCCGGACACCTGGACCACCGGCGGCGAGCCGATGACGGGGGCGCAGGGCTCCTATCTCCAGACGCTCTGCGAGGAGACCGGCCACGAGTTCGATCCGAAGATGAACAAGGCCGACGCCTCGAAGCTGATCGACGAGCTTCAGGGCCAGAGCCAGCGGTTGAAGAACGCGTCCTGATCGATCTTGTCACCAACAAAGAAAGCCGCCCTGGTCGGGGCGGCTTTCTTTTGGTCGGTCCGTGATCGACAACCGCAAACGTCAGCCGCCGGTCCCCATGCCTGCAGCTCAGCTCAGGAATCCGAAGACCCACAGGAGAAGGATGATGGGGATCGGGATCCCGATCAGCCACATAAGTCCACCCTTCATCATTGCCCTGCTCCATTGCCTGTGATGCCAAACTCGTCTTCTGACCAACCAGCGCCGCGTCTGCTGGTTCCCTCCTCCCCGGTTCCGCCGATGACGCCTCCTGCCCTGCCGAGCGAGGATCCTCGTCGCCGCTTCGTCGAGGCGCAGACAGCGCGGCTTCGCTCACCGCACGTGCCGGAGATCGTGCTGCATCTGGCCGACGAGGCGCACGATCTCTGGCTGCGTACGGAAGAGGAGCTGGAGGCGATCGGCCTGCCGCCGCCCTTCTGGGCGTTCGCCTGGGCCGGCGGGCAGGGCCTCGCTCGCTTCGTGCTCGATCACCCCACCGAAGTCCGCGGTGCCCGCGTCCTCGACTTCGCCTCGGGTTCGGGCCTCGTCGCCATTGCCGCGGCGATGGCGGGCGCGTCGCATGTCTGCGCCGTGGACGTCGATCCGTTCGCACTCGCGGCGACGCGGCTGAACGCAGAGGCGAACGGCGTCGCGCTCGACATTCGCTCGGCGGATCTCGTGGGCTCAGTTGTCGAGGCCGACATCCTGCTGGCCGGCGACGTCTTCTACGACCGCGCCTTCGCGGAACGTCTCGCGCCCTGGTTCGATCATCTGGCCGAAGCGGGAACACGCATCCTCGTCGGCGATCCCGGCCGTGCCTACCTGCCGCGCGCCCACGTGACGGAGTGCGCCGTCTACGAGGTGCCGGTCACGCGGGCGCTGGAGGATGCCGACGTAAAGCGCACTACGGTCTGGCGCTGGATGCCGCCGGGCTCTCGGTAGGAGAGCCTCCGTTCGCCGAAGATCGTATTGTCTGCCGCTCTTGGCTCTTGCGTGTCCACGCGATCGATGGATGGATCCTCCTTCTTTGGAGATTCAACATGACGATCGAACACTGGCTTGCCTTCGCTGCAGCGTCCGCAGTGCTGCTCGCCCTTCCCGGCCCGACGATCCTTCTCGTCGTCTCGCACGCGCTGACGCATGGACGCCGCGTCGCGCGTGCCTCGATGGCGGGCGTGGCGCTCGGCGACTTCACGGCGATGACCACCTCGATGCTGGGCCTTGGCGCGCTGCTCGCGACCTCCGCGCTCCTCTTCACCGGGCTGAAATGGCTGGGCGCGGCCTACCTGATCTATCTCGGGATCAAGCTCTGGCGGGCGCCGGTCGGCGAAGACGCCGCAGAAGCGACAGAGGATGCGGGCGAAGCGGTCTCCGCCCTGCGCATCTTCCTCCACACCTATGCCGTGACGGCGCTCAACCCCAAGAGCATCGTCTTCTTCGTCGCCTTCCTGCCGCAGTTCCTCGACACGTCGGCGCCGCTGGCACCGCAGATGATCGTCTTCGAGGCGACGTTCCTCGTGCTCGCGACGATCAATGCCGGCCTCTATGCGGGCCTCGCCTTCGCCGCCCGTCGCCACATCCGGCGGGCCGGCGTTCGCCGTGCGGTCAACCGCACCGGCGGCACGCTGATGATCTCGGCGGGGCTTCTCGCCCTCGGCTGGCGTCGGACGGCCTGATCCCGGGCGGTCTACCCGACCGGCGGCGGTGCCGAGCGTTCCATAAGCCAACAGACCAGCGCCGGTCCGCATCTGGATCAAAGGGGACGCAGCCGAACAGCCACGCCCCCCTTTCGCTACTCCGCCGCGATCGCCGGCACGAGGGCCCGCACCACGCGGATGGGCACCGACTTGGCGGCGGGCACATGCGCCTGTTTCTCGTGGTGCCAGAGCGGGATGAGCTTGTTGAGCTCGGGATAGTAGCCCCCGACATTGCCGGTCGGCAGCTTGTAGGAATGGACCCGCAGGCCCTCGACGCGGCGCTCCACCCCGTCGTCTGCATGGGTCTCGACGTCGACGAAGTCCTGATCGCGCAGGCCCATGCGCGCCATGTCGTCCTTGTTCATCAGGAGCACCATGCGCGAGCCCGAGATGCCGCGCAGGCGGTCGTCATAGCCGTAGACCGTGGTGTTGAACTGGTCGTTCGAGCGCAGCGTCATCAGCTTGAAGACGTCGTGGCCCTCAACATTGATGTCGGGATCGACGTCGAAGCCGTTTTCCGGAAGCAGGAAGTTGGCTTTGCCGCTCTCCGTCTTCCAGATGCGCTCGCAGGCCGGCAGATCACGGTGGAAGCCGCCCGGCTGCAGGAAGCGCTGGTTGAAGCCCTTGAAATATTGCGGGTAACAGCGCTCGATTTCGTCGCGCACCCGCGAGTAGTCGGCCACCCAGTCGTCCCACGGAATGGTGCTCTGGCCCGCCACCGTCGCCTTGGCGAGTTCGGCGACGATCTTCGTCTCCGAGAGGAGCTCGGGCGAGGCCGGCGGGCGCCAGCCCTTCGAGCCGTGAATACAGGCGGTGGAGTCCTCGATCGACACGGTCTGGTCGCCGGTCGCCTGCGTGTCGCGCTCGATACGGCCGAGACACGGCAGCATGTAGGTGACCTCGCCCGGCAGGAGATGGTTGCGGTTGAGCTTCGTCGAGATCTGCACGTGCAGCCGCAGCCGGCGCCACGCCTCCTCGATCTTGCCGGTCTCGGGGACGGCGCGCGAGAAATTGCCGCCGAGGCCGATGAAGGCCTTCACCGATCCGTCGATGATGCCCTCGCAGGCCTCCACCGTCGCCATGCCCTTCTCGCGCGGCGGCTCGAACCCGTAGAACTCGGCGAACTTGTCGAGCGGGGCGAGTTCCGGCTTCTCGGTCATGCCCACCGTGCGCTGACCCTGCACGTTGGAATGGCCGCGGATCGGCGAGATGCCGGCACCGGGCTTGCCGATATTGCCGCGCATGAGAAGGAGATTGACCACCATCTGCACGTTCTCGACGCCGTGCCGGTGCTGGGTGAGGCCCATGCCGTAATGGGCCATGACCGCCTTCGACCGGGCGTAGACGCGGCCGACCTCCTCGAGGTCGGCGCGCGGCAGGCCGGAGACGCGCACGATCTCGTCCCAGTCGGCCTCGCGCACGAAGGTCTCGAACGCCTCGAAGCCGTGGCAGTGCTCGGCGATGAAGTCGACGTCGAGCACGCGCTCGCGTCCGGTCTCCTTGGCGGCGTCGTCGAGGGCGAAGACCGCCTTGGCGATGCCGGTGATGGCCGCGATGTCGCCGCCGCAGCGGACCTGGAAATACTCCGTCGACATCTTCGTCCCCTCGTCGGGGGACAGCATTTCGGTCGGCGCCTGCGGGTTCTTGAACCGCATCAGGCCCCGCTCCTCGATCGGGTTGAACGTGTAGACAGGAACGCCGCGTTTCCTCGCCTCCTGCAGCGGATGCAGCAGGCGCGGCGCGTTGGTGCCCGTGTTGTGCCCGAAGAAGAGCATCATGTCGGAGAGCGCGAAATCCTCGTGCTGGATCGTGCCCACCGGCGAGCCGATCGACAGCGGCAGGCCGACCGAGGTCGATTCGTGGCACATGTTCGAGGAGTCCGGCAGATTGGCATTGCCGTAGACCCGCGCCAGGAGCTGGTACATGAAGGTCGTCTCGAGCGAGGCGCGGCCCGAAGCGTAGAAGATCGCGGATTTGGGATCGAGCGCCTTCAGCTCACGGCCGATCTCGGCGAAGGCGCTTTCCCACGTCACCGGCACGTACTGGTCGAGCGAGGGGTCGTAGCGCATCGGCGTCGTGAGGCGCCCGTTCTTCTCCAGTTCGTAGTCCGTCCACGTCAGGAGCTCGTTGACGCGGTACTTGGCGAAAAAGTCCTTGTCGGTGCGCTTCTTCGTCTGCTCCCAGATCGTCGCCTTCGCGCCGTTCTCGCAGAACTCGAAGGCGTGTCCGTCCTTGGGCTTGGCCCAGGAACAGGAGACGCACATGAAGCCGTCGGCCTTGTTCTGCTTGAACAGGGTGTTCCAGATCGTCGAGACCGCCAGTCCTTCTGCCAGGCTCTTCGTGGCGAGAGACTTGACCGAACCCCAGCCGCCCGTCGGCTCGTCATAGGGTTCGACCCGGGGCTTGGATTGGATCTCGCTGCGGTCCATCGCGTCACGTCCTTGGCTGCCGGCAGGCGGATCGGAGTGGCCCGATCCGCTCGCACTTCGTCTCATCCGTGAACCGCTCGCACGCGACACAAGTTCCCTCCCAATCGGGCCCACGCGGCACGATGACCGCACGGTGACCTTCAGCGGCGCACCACGAGGCGCATGCCGGGCCGCAGGAACGGGGCGAGACGGGCCATGTCGCGCGGCGAGACGGCGACGCAGCCCTCCGTCGGCCGGTAGCCGGGCCGCGCGATATGGAGGAAGATCGCGCTGCCGAGCCCGCGCACCCGCATCCGCACGTTCCAGTCGAGCACCACCACGGCGTCGTAGAGCCGGTCGTCGCGCATCATGCGTTCGGTGCTGGCGGGAAACGGCAGGCGAACGGGCCGGTTGTAGGCGCCGTGCCGGGCCGCGTCGCACCAGCCGTCGTCCGACCGGATGTGGCGCGTCGGCAGGGTCCATTGCGGCAGGCCGGGCCGGCCGCCCCGCCGG
>NZ_BBWH01000041.1 GCF_001463705.1 Aureimonas sp. AU12
CGCCCCGCCGGTAGGCCGACAGAAGGCGCATCACGGCCAGCGGCGTGCGCCCGTCTCCTTCGCGCTTGGCCGTCCCGATGCCGGAGCGGCCGAGCGCGCAGCGGATCCGCAGCGGCCCGGCGACGAGAATGCCCTGATTTTTGTCCATCGGGGCGGCACGAACGACGATTTCGCCGGCGTTTTGCGGATTTCGGGACCCGGAGACTGGAAAAATCGCCATCGCGCTCACAAATTGTTTCAGACAGGCTGCCGCCTCTTGCCATTTCCGGCGGCACCCACGGCTATAACCGGGAACCTTGAATGAGCGCACGTAGCATCCTGATCGTCGATGACGACGACGAGCTTCGCAACACCCTCGTCGAACAGCTCTCTCTGCACGAGGAGTTCGCCGTCTCGCAGGAGTCGAACGCGACGCGCGGCATCAACGCCGCCCGAACCGGCATCGTCGATCTCGTGCTCATGGATGTCGGTCTGCCCGACATGGACGGACGCGAGGCCGTGAAGGTGCTGCGCAAGTCCGGCTTCAAGGCGCCCGTCATCATCCTGACGGGGCAGGATGCGGATGCCGATACCATTCTCGGGCTCGAGGCCGGCGCCAACGACTACGTCACCAAGCCCTTCCGCTTTGCGGTGCTCTTGGCGCGCATCCGCGCCCAGTTGCGCCAGCACGAGCAGAGCGAGGACGCCACCTTCCAGGTCGGCCCCTACGTGTTCAAGCCGAGCCAGAAGGTGCTGATCGACGAGAAGGGCGGCAAGATCCGTCTGACCGAAAAGGAGACGGCGATCATCCGCTATCTCTACCGGGCCGATCGCCGCGTGGTCACGCGCGACGTGCTGCTCGAGGAGGTCTGGGGCTACAATTCCGGCGTCACCACCCACACGCTGGAAACCCACGTCTACCGCCTGCGCCAGAAGATCGAGCCCGAGCCCTCGAACGCCCGGCTCATCGTCACGGAATCGGGCGGCTACAAGCTGATGCCCTGACGGCCTCCGGGTCGCCGCCCGGGTCGCTTGGTCGGCGCGCTCCGGCCCTTGTGGCATCGGGGAAACGCCAGAGTGGCGTTTTGGGACTTTGCGGGCGTCAGCGTTCGAAAGGGCTTTCGGATCACGCGGTTTCTTGCGATGTCGGACAGGAGGCGTTTCCCGGCTTCGCGCATGCGATGCGGTGTCGGGACGACCTCGCGACGGTGACGCCTCCCGGCGGGGGCGCGGCAAGGGGTTGAACGGTCCGGTATGAGCCTCGAAAGCGACATGGAGGTTCTGGGCGAGGTCTCCCTGTTTCGGGATCTGACGCGCGACCAGCTCCGCCTCCTCGCCTTCGGCGCCGAGCACCGGTTCCTGCGCACCGGCGAGATCCTGTTCCGCGCCGAGGCCCGCGCCGATGCCGGTTTCGTGGTCGCCTCGGGCGACGTCCATCTGGTGACCGGCGAGGGCGAGGCCAGAAGTGTCGTGCGCACCGTCGGCCGCGGTACGCTGCTCGGCGAGATGGCGCTGATGGCCGACACGCGCCGGCCGACTTCGGCGGTAACGGCCACCGATTGCGACCTCATCCGCATCTCGCGCCCGCTGTTCCGGCGCATGCTGCAGGAATATCCCGAGATCGCCGGCGCGCTGCACGATCGCATCCGCGCCGACTTCCTCGACATGGCCGCGCGCATCCTGGCGCTGGCCGACGTGTTCGAGGACGACGAGGACGACGTCCCGGCCGCCTGAGCTGGCCGGGACGTCGTCCTCGTCAGAAGCGGTAGCGCACCGAGCCGATGACGTTGCGCTCGGGCTCCTTGTAGCAGAAGCTTGACGAGCAGACCTGCGCATCCTCGTCCAAGATGTTGGTGCCGTTCACCTGCAGTCGCAGCCCCTCGACCTGTGGCACGTCGTAATGGGCCACCGCATCGACGAAGATGCGCGCGTCGTTCTCGAAGCTGTTCTCGTCGTCGCCGAAGCTGGTGGAGAGGTAGCGGAGACCCGCGCCGAAGCCGAGCCCCTCGGCCGCGCCGCCCTGAATCGTGTAGTCGCCCCAGAGCGACACGGTGTGGCGCGGCGTCGAAGAGAGCGTATTGCCGGTCGTCGACGCCGTCCCTTCCACGATCTCGAGATCGGTATAGGCATAGGCGAGCGTCGCGTTCAGCCCCTCCATCAGCGAGGCCGTCCCTTCCAGCTCGAAGCCGCGGGAGCGAAGCTCGCCACGCTGTACCGCCTCGTTCGTTCCGGTTTGCTGGTTCACGTCGAAGAACACGCCGTTCTTCTGCGTGATGTCGAAGACCGAGGCGGTGAGCAGCGTGTTCCAGCCGGGGATCTGGTACTTGACGCCCGCCTCGACCTGCTCGGCGGTGGTCGGCACAAAGGCCTCGCCGCTCGGGCCGGTGCCGATGTTGGGGGTGAAGGCGGTGGAGTAGCTGACGTAAGGGGCGATGCCGCTGTCGAAGAGATAGCTGGCGCCGACCCGCCCCGAAAACTTCGAATCGCGCTGCTCGGGCGCATCCGTCAGCGTCTCCGGCGTGCCCGCGGCGGTGTTCGTCCACACCCAGTCGTGGCGCCCGCCGAAGGTCAGCCGCACCCGGTCGATCGCCACCTCGTCCTGGAGATAGAGCCCGACCTGCGACTGGGTCTGCTCGGAGGCGACAGAATAGGCGGGCGTCGGCACCGGGCCGGGATAGCGCGGCGCCGAGACGACGAGCGAGGGCGCCGAACCATAGCCTTCGAGATCCTTGAAGTAAGCGATCGAGGCATCGACGCCGCCGAGCAGCTTGTGCCGCAGGGGGCCGGTGTCGAAATCGGCCTGCAGCTGCGTGTCGGAGACCGCGCCCTTCAGCGTCTGGTCGAGATTGCCCGAGCCGCGCGACACCACGCCGTTCACCGGCGCTCCGAAGGCGTAGACATACTCGCCGTAGACGTCGAGCGCCTGATAGCGGGCCTTCTGGCGGAAGGTGAAGGTGTCGTCCAGCTTGCGCTCGAGTTCGAAGCCGATGCGCCCCTGCGTCTGGTCGAGATCGTTGAAGGCGGGATCGCCGGCCGCGACGTCGGTGACGCGGTTGTTGTCGTTGACATAGGCGAAGGTGCCGCCCGAGCGCGAGCGCGTCAGTTCGCCGAGGATGGTCAGCGAGGTGTCGCCATCGGGCTGGATCGAGAAGGCGGGGGCGATCGTCAGCCGGTCGTCGGAGGCGAAGGCGTAGTCGGTGTCGGCATCGCGCGCCACGCCCGTCACGCGGTACTGCGCGATCTCGGACCCGCCGAGCGGGCCGGCGGCATCGAAGTTGACTTGCGCCCGGCTGTTGGAGCCGACCTGCGCTTCCACCTCGCGAAAGGGCGCCACGGTCGGGCGCTTGGAGCGCAGATCGACGATGCCGCCGGCGTTGGAGGAACCGTAGAGGCCGGCCGACGGACCCTTGAGGATCGACAGGCCCTCCAGTCCGTAGGGCTCGATGTCGAAGGTCGAGAAGCCGAAGTTGAACTCGCGCAGGCCGTCGCGGAAGAGCCCGGTATAGGTCGCCGGCAGGCCGCGGATGAAGAAGGCGTCGAAGCGCGGGTCGAGGCCGTAGGCGCCGATGCGCACGCCCGGCACATAACCGATCGCATCGGCCAGCGTCTGGGGATTGCGGTCATCGAGCTGGCGTTCGGTGACGACCGAGACCGCCTGCGGCACTTCGAGGAGCGGCGTGTTCGTCTTCGTGGCGCTGGCGGTAGTGGTGGTGACGTAGCCGTCGGTCACGAAGCCGTCCGCCGAGGCGCCGGCGACACCGCCGCCCTTGCCCTTGCCCGTGACCTCGGCACCGGCATCCACCGTCACGGTGTCGAGCACGACATCCTGCGCGAATGCGGGTGCGCCTGCCGCCAGCAGCGCGAGGACGCTGGTGCCCAGCCGAACCCTGCGCATCCGTTTTTCCGATCGCCGGACAAGGGAGAAGGCCAGGACGGGACGAATCGGACGAGAGGACATGAGCATCGCTGCCGGTTGGCCGGGACCCGATGCTCCGGCGGACCGCCTATCGCTACGTAAACATGAGTAAACGAGTCAATTTCAGAACCTGGGATGAGGGCACTCCCAAAAGAGCCCGTTCGAGCGCGATTCGGCGGTCCGGTCAACAACTTGGCGACCGGGGGTAGCAACGAGATGCGCTTGCAGCTCGTCGTTTCGCTGGGTCTCCGATGCGATCAGGCCACAGGTTCCGGAACCCATTCCAGAGCCGATCCGCGGCGCACACGTCCTTCCGAACCGAAAGGGATCAGACGGCCGAGAAGGATCAGACGGGATGACCGAAGAGGTAGCCCTGCACCGCGTCGACGCCGAGCGTTCGCAGGGTGCGAAGCTGGAGCACCGTCTCGACGCCTTCAGCCACCGTGCGGGCGCCGATCGCCCGGCCGAAATGCACGAGGCCGGTGAGGAGCGCGACGCGGGCGGGGCAGCGATCGATGTCCTTCGTCAGGCTGACGTCGAGCTTCATGAGGTCCGGCTGCAGGCTGAGGATGTGCCGCATGTTGGCGTAGCCCGCGCCGACATCGTCGACGGCCACCCGCACGCCTCGCTCGCGAAGCGGCCTCAGGGCACGCACGATGGACGCATAGTCGTCGATCCGCGTGTGCTCGGTCAGTTCGAGCACGATCTGGCGGAGATCGACGGCGGAGAGGACGGTGGCGAGCCGGAAATCGCACAGCGCCTCTGGGGAGACATTGAGGGCGAGATAGTCGCTGCAGGGAATGGCGCGCAGGCCGCCGAGGGCGGCCGCCATCGTATCGAACTCGAGTTCGAGCCCGAGCCCCACCTCGTCGGCTTCCTGAAACCACTGGTCGGGCGACTGATAAGGCTCGACGTCGAACCGCGTCAGGCATTCGAGGCCTTCGATGCGGTTGTCGGCGAGGCTGAAGAGCGGCTGGTAGGCGGTCCGGAAGGCGTGGGATTCGATGATCTGGCGAATGCGGGATCGCTTGAGGCGAGTGGTCGCCTCGTGGCCCGGTCGAACGGCGGCGGTCTTGAGAATGGGCTGCATGATCGGTCTCCACGGGGTGCGGATGGCTCGTTCGTTCGGGATCGCAGCAAGGGCGTGGGGGGATCGGGCGGGCGGCGATGCCGACGCCGGTTTTCGCGGCGGCGGGATCCCCGCGGCATTCGTGCTCCCGGCCCCGGCCGGCCGGGAGCAGCCTTGTCGTTCACCGGAGGGCCGCAGCCCTCACGCGGCATCGACGTAATAGGCGATGCCGTCGTAGTGATATTGCGGAAGATTCTGCTTGGTCAGCGCGACCTCCGTTTCACTCGCCGTGTAGAAATGCGCACCGGTCTCGGTGTTGTAGAAGCGATAGAGTGCCTCGTGCGCGCCGCCGCCGTCGTCGGCATAGGCCGTGTAGGCGACGCCCTCGAACTGGTAGTTCGGAAGGGTGGCCTTCACGAGGTCGCGCTCGGCTTCGTTCGCCGTGTAGAAGTGGGTGCCGGTGTCGCGGTTGTAGAAGCGGAAGACCTCGGGGCCGGCATCGGCATTCGCCGCGACGTCGAAGGCATTGCCCTCGAAGTGGAACTGCGGGGACTGGGCGATGACGATATCCCGCTCGCTCTCGCTCGCCGTGTAGAAGTGGACGCCCGTCTCGACGTTGTAGAAGCGGTAGACGTCGTCATGGGCCGCACCGGCTCCACCCGTGGGCGGAACCTCGATGATGGCGCCCCCCGCCCCGATGCCGAGGTTGAGGTCGATGAGGGACCCGTTCGCACCATGCGCGAGGATCTTGCCGCCGACGGAGACGAGCGGGCTGTTCGACGTGCTGCCGCCGATGTCGAGACCGACATCGATGAGCGCCCCGTTCGCAGCCTTCTGCAGAACGTTGCCATCGACCACGACGAGGCTGCCGCCCGACAGGAGCGACGCCTTGAGGTCGAGAAGGCTGACGGCCGAAGGGTTCAGGATGCTGGAAAGATTGGGGGACGCGCCGCCGGATGTGCCGCCGGACGTGCCGCCGCCCAGACCTGCCAAGAGGTCGATGAGGTTGACCGTATTGCCGAGAACATTGTCGAGTAGCATAATATGCCTCCATACGATGTCTGCTGGGATGTAACCCAGAGACATATCAGGCAACCCAAGGTTCTTTTCCAGCGTGTGTCGGCACCCCCGGCCTCGAAGTTCGAGGACGTGGTTGCGGGTCTCCTAATTTTGCAAGACAGACTGATCGTAAGCCACGGCCAGTTCCGCGCGCGCTGCATGCCCGCGCCCTTTTGCAGCCATGCCTGCGAAGGCGCGGCCGCGGGGCGTGAAGGGGCGATGAGGCGGGTTTGCGGCCGCGCGGCTAGAAGGCGAAGCGGGCGATGACCGGGACGTGGTCGGACGGGCGCTCCCAGCCGCGCGCCTCGCGCAGGACCTCGATGTCCCGGAGGTCGGCCACGAGATCGCCGGATCCCCAGATGTGGTCGAGACGGCGTCCCTTGTCGGCGGCGTCCCAATCCTTAGCCCGGTAGCTCCACCACGTGTAGAGCTTCGCGGGTTCGGGAATGTGGTGACGCATCAGGTCGGACCAGCCGCCCTCTGCGATGACCCGCGTCATGCCCTCGGTCTCGACCGGCGTGTGCGAGACGATCTTGAGGAGCTGTTTGTGCGACCAGACGTCGGCTTCCAGCGGCGCGATGTTCAGATCGCCGACGAGGATAGCCGAAACGTCCGGCTCGCCGGAAGCGCGCATCGCCCGCATCTCCTCGAGGAAATCGAGCTTGTGGCGGAACTTGGGGTTGATCGCGGCATCGGGCTCGTCACCGCCGGCCGGCACGTAAAGGTTATGGATGCGGATCCGACGCTCGCCGGCATCGAGACGCACCGACAGGTGGCGCGCGTCGCCGATGGCGCAGAAATCCTGCCGTACCACGTCGTCGAACGGCCGCTTCGAGATCGTCGCGACGCCGTGATAGCCCTTCTGCCCGTGGATCGCGACATGATCGTAGCCCAGCGCATGGAAGGCGGCGTGCGGGAACAGGTCGTTCGGGCACTTCGTCTCCTGCAGGCAGAGGACGTCGGGATCGAAGCGGCGCAGGAAGTCCTCCACGATCGGCAGCCGCAGCCGAACCGAGTTGATGTTCCAGGTGGCGATCGTGAAGGGCATCGGCGACTTTCGGAGAGGCGAGGCTCGAAGCCGGTGGGTTAGGCGATGCGCCCCCTCGCCACAAGGGCCGGGACGCTGCGTCCATCGCCGTCCGGCGACGCCCCTCGCGCAACGGAACGTCGGGGTTGGCGTTGAACGACAGGAGGCGCGCGCGGCGGATCGGCGCCGCCGCGAACGGGAGACGGCATCGCATCATGTTCGAAGGCTTCGAGACGCGCATCCTGCCCGGCGAGGGTGCCGAGATTTCCTGCCGCATCGCCGGGTCCGGACCTCCTCTCCTCCTCCTCCACGGCTACCCGCAGACCGGCGCGATGTGGGCCGGCATCGCCGGCGATCTCGCGCAGCGCTTCACGGTGGTCGTCGCCGACCTCAGGGGCTACGGGCAGTCCTCGACACCTGAGTCCACCGGAGGCGAAGCCTATTCGAAGCGCCGCATGGCCGCCGACATGGTGGCGGTCATGGCGGGTCTGGGCTTCGAGCGCTTCCGCGTCGCCGGCCACGATCGCGGCGCCCGCGTCGCCTACCGGATGGCACTCGACCATCCCGGTACGGTCGAGCAGCTGGTGCTTCTCGACATCATCCCCACTCTCGAAATGTGGGACCGGGTGGATGCCGCCCGCATGCTGTCGACCTATCACTGGGCCTTCCTCGCCCAACCCAACCCGCTGCCCGAGCGCCTGATCTCGGCCGATCCCGTGTTCTATCTCGACCACACGCTGGCGAGTTGGACGAAGGGCCGCTCCACCGCAGCCTTCGCCCCGGACGCGCTGGCGGAGTATCGCAAGTGCTTCTCGAGCGCGAGCGCGGTGCACGGCGCCTGCGAGGACTACCGCGCCGGCGCGACGCTCGACCGGGCGCACGACGAAGAAACCCGCGCGAGCGGCCGGCGCATCACCTGCCCGACGCTCATTCTCTGGGGTACCGAGGGCACGCCGGCCTCGACCGGCGACCCACTGGCGATCTGGCGCAACTGGGCCGAGACCGTCGAGGGCGAGGCGATCGAAAGCGGGCACTTTCTCGTGGAGGAGGCGCCCAAGCCGACGCTGCGGGCGATGCGGTCCTTCTTCGAACGCTGAGGTCTCAGGGCCCCACACCTGCGGGGCTGGGAGCCTACCAGACGCGTCCGTAGCCCGAACCTGGCACGACGCCCCCGGGATACCAGGTGTCGTCGTAGAGCCGGGCGCGGCGATCGGCGTAGCGGGCCAGATCGATGCGCTGCAGGCAGGCCGCGAAAGCGTCCGTGCCGCGGCGGAACCCGTAACCGGCGCAGCGCGCCTCGTCCTGTCCGCGTCGCTCCTCGGGCGTGATCGTGGTGCAGGCCGTGAGCCCTGCCAGCGAAGCGAGGAGGACGAGACGGGGGAGGACGCGCATCGGATCGCTCGAAGGTCTGAGGGAACGGTCCACCTTTAGATAGGCGTCGTGCCGCATCGTCCACTTGCGGGCGATCGGTGCGGCGCCTCTGACATCAGCGCCTGCCGGTCTGGCCGGTGGCGATCGCCGAGTAGGGGATGGCGAAGAGGTCGTTGTCGACGGAGACACCGTCCTGCACGTCGTAGACCATCACCGTCGTGTCCTTGCCCTGCGCGTCGCGGATCGTCCACTGGCGCAGATCGTAGGTCGAGGGATCGAACATCATGGTGATCCGCGAATTGCCGAAGACCGACTTGTCGCCCATCACGATCGTGGTGAGGTCCGAGCTTTCCTTGACGCTCTGAATGTTGGCGGCTGACAGATCGATGCGCTGGTCGAGCAGCAGCTTCAGCGGCGTCTTCGACAGGGGATAGAGGTCCCAGGTGTTGAGCTTGCGGTTGTTCACCGCGACTTGGCTGCCGTCGGAGATGACGCGCACCGGCGAGCCCTTGTAGTCGAAGCGGATCTTGCCGGGGCGCTCCATGAAGAACGAGCCCTCGGTCTGGTTTCCGGCGGCGTCGAACTGGACGAAGTTGCCCTTCATCGACTTCACCGCGGAGAAATGGTCGGCGACGCGCTGGGCCGTCGCGGCCGCCTGCGCATGGGCCGGCATCGGCGCCAGCACCGCCCCGGCCCCGATCGTGGCCGGCACGGCGAGCGCGGCTGCGCAGAGGGCTCCGGCGATCCGGCGGCGCAGGTTCGAACGGGCGCGTGTCGCGGTGGTGGGGCTGGTCATCGAAGATCCTCGCTGGCATCGCGCCGCCCACCTTGGGCGTGGTCGGCGCGTCTCGTGGGGGCCGCGCGGCTCGGCGTTCGGCACGTGTCCCGGGTCTAGGACAGGGCTTCGGCGCGAATGCGGCGGCGGCCATCGCTTTCTCGTGAGATGGGACGCGGCCGGCGCTTCGAAAAGCCCGGCCGCCCTCATTTGCGATCCTTAGCGAGATGCTTTCAGTGATCGCCGGCGGGTCCCGCACTGCGGTCAGGCCACGGCCCGGCCTTGGCTGTCAGGCATTGTCCGTCGGCACCAAGATCTCGCGCTTGCCGGCGTGGTTGGCGGGGCCGACGATGCCCTCGCGCTCCATCCGCTCGATGATCGAGGCGGCGCGGTTGTAGCCGATCTGCAGGCGGCGCTGGACGTAGGAGGTCGAGGCCTTGCCGTCGCGCAGCACCACGGCCACCGCCTGGTCGTAGAGGTCGGCGCCCTCGTCGGTGCCGCCGGCCGCGCCGCCGTCCTTGGCGCCGGCTGCCGCCGCGCCGTCCTCGTCGTCGTCTTCCAGAATCGCGTCGAGATAGTCCGGCACGCCCTGCGCCTTGAGATGGCGCACCACCTCCTCGACCTCGGCATCGTCGACGAAGGGGCCGTGGACGCGCTGGATGCGACCGCCGCCGGCCATGAAGAGCATGTCGCCCATGCCGAGCAGCTGCTCGGCGCCCTGCTCCTGCAGGATGGTGCGGCTGTCGATCTTCGAGGTGACCTGGAAAGAGATGCGGGTCGGGAAGTTGGCCTTGATCGTGCCGGTGATGACGTCGACCGAGGGGCGCTGCGTCGCCATGATCACGTGGATGCCGGCGGCGCGCGCCATCTGCGCGAGGCGCTGGACGGTGCCTTCGATATCCTTGCCCGCGACCATCATCAGGTCGGCCATCTCGTCGATGATGACGACGATGTAGGGCAGCGGCTGGAGGTCGAACTCCTCCGACTCGAAGATCGGCTCGCCGCTCTCGCGATCGAAGCCCGTCTGCACGGTGCGCGAGATCGTCTCGCCGCGCTCGATGGCGGTGGCGACGCGCGAGTTGAAGCCGTCGATGTTGCGCACCCCCACCTTCGACATCTTGCGGTAGCGGTCCTCCATCTCGCGGACCGTCCACTTCAGAGCCACCACGGCCTTCTTCGGGTCGGTGACCACCGGCGAGAGAAGGTGCGGGATGCCGTCGTAGATCGAGAGTTCCAGCATCTTGGGGTCGATCATGATCATCCGGCACTCCGCCGGGGTCATCCGGTAAAGGAGCGACAGGATCATCGTGTTGATCGACACCGACTTGCCCGAGCCGGTGGTGCCGGCCACAAGCAGATGCGGCATCTTGGCGAGATCGGCGATGACGGACTCGCCGCCGATCGTCTTGCCGAGCGCCAAGGCGAGCTTGGCCTTGGTGTTGGTGAAAGCCTCGGAAGCCAGCATCTCGCGGAAGTAGACGGTCTCGCGGCGCTGGTTCGGCAGTTCGATGCCGATGGCGTTCTTGCCGGGAATGACGGCGACGCGCGCGGCGATCGCCGACATCGAGCGGGCGATGTCGTCGGCGAGGCCGATGACGCGGCTCGACTTGATGCCGGGCGCGGGCTCGAGTTCGTAGAGGGTGACGACCGGGCCCGGCCGCACCTCGATGATCTCGCCCTTTACGCCGAAATCGTCGAGCACGCCTTCGAGGAGCCGCGCGTTCTCCTGGAGGATCTCGGGCGTCAGCGAGTTGTCGCGGTTGCGCGGGCGCGGCGGCGACAGGAGGTCGATCGGCGGCAGCTCGAACCGGGCGTTCATCTCGGGATGGCCGAGCTCGGCGAGCCGGGCGCGCGAGGACTGGCCGGACTGGGCATCGTTGCGCGAGGGGATCACGACGCGGGCCGGCGGCGAAGCGGGTTCATGACGGGCCGGGGCGACCGGGCGCATCGCCGGCTGCACGGGCGCGCGCATCGAGGGTGCGGCGGGTGGCGCGACCTGGGCCGGCGCGCGGACGATCTCGGGCTCCACCTTCCGCTTCAGACCGGGGAAGGCCACGATGTTGTTGGCGATGAAGCCGCGCCAGCCGCCGGTCTCCTCCTCGCCGCCGGATGCGGCCAGCCGCTCGCCGGGCGACCCGAGATGCTCGTCGGGTTCGTGCGCCGCGGCTTCGAGCGCGATCCGCTCCTCCAGCGTCGGGGCGTCCTCGTCGCCGAGATCGGGCCGGGCGCCGAACTCGTAAGGGTTGTCGTCGCCCTCTTCGGCCTCGAACGCGTCAGCGCGCCGGTCGGCGTCCTCGTCGTCGCGGTAATCCGTGGCATCGTCCATGGGGCCGTTGCCGTAGCCAGCCTCGTTCTGATCGCGCCCATCGTCGAAACGCTCGTCATCAAAACGCTCGTCGTCGAAGCGACCCTCGTCGTCGGCTGCCGCGCCGAAGGACGGATCGGACCGGCCGCTCGCGGCGGCCTCGCGGGCCTCGCGCTGCGACATCTTGTAGGAGCCGTTCCAGTCGGAGCGGCCGTGGCGAACGGTGGCGCGGCTGGTGTCGACGGTGCGACGCGGCACGGCGGCGGACTCGACCGGAGCGGCGGCGCGCGGCGCGGCCACAGCGCGGCCCTCCGCAGCCAAGCCACGGGTGTTCGCCGTCGGCATGACGAAGGACGGCTCCTCCTGCGGATCGGGATCGGCCACCTCGAACGGATCGTCGAAATAGGGCGGCTGCACGACGCGGACCTCACGCGGCGCAGCGGCGGCTGCGGCGGCGGTCGGCGCTTGACGGGGATCGCGCATGCGCGGCTCGGGCGCGGGCGGCAGCAGCGGTGCGTCGGCGTCCCAAGTGCGGTGCGCGAACGGATCCTCGCGGCGGCGGCGCATCTCGGAGACGTCGCCGATCCGGCGCGCGACGGCCGAGCGGGCGGAGTAGGCCCAATGGCCGGCAATGCCGGCGAGAAGCTGGAGCCGACCGCCCTCGCGTTCGTCTTCCTCGTCGCCGTAGGCGGCAGCGCCTGCGGCCTTGGACCGGCTGGCGCTCAGCGGCATCGGCTCGGGCACCCGGCCGACGAGGCCGGCACCGTTGAGGATGCACCAGAGCGCCGGCAGGGCGAAGAGGACCGCGAGCACGAGGCCGAACGTGCCGGTGGGATAGGCGCCGGTGGCGAGCGCCGGGATCTTGAGGATGAGGTCGCCGGAGATGCCGCCGAGACCGATCGGCAGCGGCCAGCCGGCGGGCGCCTCGATGGAGCCGAGCGCGGCGGCGGCGAGAATGAGCCCCCCCAGCGCCCACCAGGCGCGGCCGCCGGTGCGCCCGACGCGCCGTCCGGCGAAGAGCAGGATGCCGCGAATGGCGAGCACCAGCGGCAGCAGCACGGCGGCGAGGCCGAAGACCTGCATGCCGATGTCGGCCGCCACCGCGCCGGCGCCGCCGGCCAGATTGCGCACGGGATTGCCGTTGGCATAGCTCAGCGACGGGTCGTCGATCGTCCAGGTGGCGAAGGCGAGCGCCAGCCAGCCGGCGGCCAGCACCAGCGCCGTGCCCAGCGCCAGGCGCGCCGGACGACTGAGAGCGCCCGTGGTTTCGTCCCTCGCGTCGATCGATGCCATCGTCATGCCCTTAAGCCCTAAAAGCTTTGCGGGCGCGCAGGCCGCCCGCCCGTTGGTCTGATTCGCAGCGCCGACGCGGGCGGCCCCGCCCCTCCCGAAGGAGAGGCCGGCCGCTCGACCATCACGTCGTGGTGCGTTGCGTCGAACGGTAAACGAAGCTGGTTAAGGCGCCTTTAACCCTGACCCTGCGGACGGGTTCGGCAGGGCGCGCCTCCACCGCGAAACGGACCGGGAACGACTTGCCGCACACGGCGAGTTCAACGCCCGATCGGGAACCCCGACGGCCCCCGGCGCGTCGTTTCGCCAGACGCGTTGAGCTGTCACGTGCTGCGCGTGGCGGGCTCGAAAAGGAGAGATATCATGGACATCGTTCGCGAGGATCGCGGTCGCGGCGGCCGATTCATTGCCGGCGAAGGCGAAAACCAGGCCGAGATGACCTATTCGCCGGCGGGCCTGCAGGACGCGCTGGTCTTCGACCACACCTTCGTGCCCGAGAGCCTGCGCGGCCAAGGCATCGCCGAGAAGCTGGTGGAAGCAGGCGTCACGTACGCCCGGGCACAGGGGCTGAAGGTGGTGCCGGCCTGCTCCTACGTACGCCGGCTCTTCGAGCGCCATCCCGAGCGCTATGCCGACATCTCGGTGCGCGAGAAGAAGCCGTTCGGACGGATCTGACGGCTCGATCGCGGCCCGGCATCGCTCGGCGCGGAAACGGAAAAAGGCAGGCGGATCGCTCCGCCTGCCTTTCGTTCAAGTCCTGATCGCTCAAGCGCGCATCAAGAGTGGTAGGCGACCTCGCCGTGCGAGGTGAGATCGAGACCCTCGCGCTCGGCCTCGACGCTCGGCCGCAGGCCGATGACGACGTCGACGATCTTGTAGGCGATGAACGCCACGACGCCGGACCAGAGAACGGTGACGCCGATGCCCCAGATCTGGGTGACGGTCTGCGCGGCCATGGCGTAGTCCGCGCCGGCCGCCGCACCCGTGCCGCCGAGCGAAGGCGCGGTGAAGATGCCGGTACCGACGGCGCCGATGATGCCGCCGATGCCGTGGATGCCGAAGACGTCGAGCGAGTCGTCGTAACCGGCCTTGGGCTTCACGACAGCCACGAAGAAGTAGCAGACGCCCGAGGCGATGGCGCCGAGCACGATCGCACCCACCGGACCGACCGTACCGGCCGCCGGGGTGACGGCGACGAGACCGGCCACGAGGCCGGACGCGGCGCCGAGCATCGAGGCCTTGCCACGGGCGAAGGTCTCGATGAGGCCCCAGGCGACGATGGCGCCGGCGGTGGCGGTGAAGGTGTTCATCATGGCGAGCGCGGCGCCGCCGTTGGCTTCGAGGTTGGAGCCGGCGTTGAAGCCGAACCAGCCGACCCAGAGGATCGAGGCGCCGACCATGGTCAGCGTCATCGAGTGCGGGGCCATGTTGTCACGGCCCAGACCCGCCCGCTTGCCGACGAGGAAGGCGCCGATGAGCGCGGCGATGCCGGCATTGATGTGGACGACCGTGCCGCCGGCGAAGTCGAGCGCGCCCCAGCCGAAGATCAGGCCGTTGGCGTCCCACACCATGTGCGCGATCGGGAAGTAGGCGAAGGTCACCCACAGGATCGTGAACAGGATCACCGCCGAGAACTTGATGCGCTCGGCGAAGGCACCGACGATCAGCGCCGGCGTGATGCAGGCGAAGGTCATCTGGAAGGCGATGAAGACGTATTCGGGAATGACCACGCCCTTGGTGAAGGTCGCCGACATCGAGGACGCGTCGACGCCCGAGAGGAAGACCTTCGCAAGGCCGCCCCAGTAGGGGCTCGTCGAGCCGCCGAAGGCCATCGAGTAGCCGTAGAGGACGTACATGATGATCACCACGGCGGTGATCATGGTGCACTGCATGAGCACCGACAGCATGTTCTTGGCGCGCACGAGGCCGCCGTAGAACAGCGCGAGGCCGGGGATGATCATGAACAGCACGAGCGCCGTGGAGATGAGCATCCAGGCGACGTCGCCCTTGTCCATCGCATCGGCGACCACCGCGACGGCATCGGCCGGTACGGCTTCGGGCGCCGGCGCGATGCCGGTGTCCTGGGCGAAGGCCGCGGCGGCGAACAGCGCGTTCGCGGCGAAGGCCGGGGTCAATGTCTTCAGAAGACGCATGATGATCTCGTATCCCCTCAGAGCGCGTTCGAGTCGGTTTCGCCCGTGCGGATGCGAACCGCCTGGTCGATCCCGAAGACGAAGATCTTGCCGTCGCCGATCTGGCCGGTCTTGGCCGCGGCCGCGATCGCTTCCACCGTCCGGTCCACCATGTCGGCGGCGACGGCGACTTCGATCTTCAGCTTCGGCAGGAAGCTGACGGCATATTCGGTGCCGCGGTAGATCTCGGTGTGGCCCTTCTGGCGGCCGTAGCCCTTGACCTCGGTCACGGTCAGACCCTGGATCCCGACGGCGGTGAGCGCTTCGCGCACCTCGTCGAGCTTGAATGGCTTGATGATGGCCATCACGATTTTCATGTGCACCTCGAACCCGTAGCGAACGAACCGCCCGTCGGGGGTCCGGCCAAGACATGACCCGGCGGACGGCATGCCGACCGGGAACAAGGGTTCATCAATCAAGATGCGTGCCAATTGGGCGGCCGCCCGGATCCCGCCGCAATTGTGCGGTGCGAAGCGGCTTCGCTGCCCGCGCGGTAGTCAGTCGCCAAGGTGCCGACATCGATCGGGCGCCTCATTAAACGGCATTTGCCTTTTTTTTATGCCGTCTCGCCAGGCTTCGAGCGGCGCGGACGGATCAGGCCCTCTTGCGCCACCGAGGCGACGAGCACGCCGGCCTCGTCGAAGAGCGAGCCGCGGGTGAGCCCGCGCCCGCCCGACGAACTCGGGCTGTCCTGCGCGTAGAGCAGCCATTGCGACACCCGCACCGGCCGGTGAAACCACATGGCGTGGTCGAGGCTCGCCGCCTGGATGCGGGCGTCGAAGACCGAGAGTCCGTGGGCGAAGAGCGAGGTGTCGAGGAGCGTCATGTCCGAGAGATAGGCCAGCGCCGCGGCGTTGAGCGCGGGGTCGTCGCCGATCTCGCCGAGGACGCGCACCCAGATGCGCTGCTCGGGCGCCAGCTTGGCGTCGGTGAAGTAGTGCTCGGTCGAGACGGGGCGGAATTCGATCGGGCGCGGGCGCGTCCAGTAGCGCCGGATCGCCTCGGGCGCCCGCGCCAGGATCTCGACTGTGAGCGCCTCGCCCGAGGGCAGCGCGTCGGGGCCGGGCACGTCGGGCCGCGTGATCTGGTGGTCGAGCCCCTCCTCAAAGCGCTGGAACGAGGCCGAGAGCGTGAAGATCGCCGCCCCGTGCTGGATGGCGACGACGATGCGCGTGGTAAAGGAGCCGCCGTCGCGGATGCGCCGCACCTCGTAGATCACGGGAACGCCGGGATCGCCGGGCCGCACGAAGTAGCCGTGCAGCGAATGCACCGGCCGATCCGCCGGCACCGTGCGCTGCGCGGCGATGAGCGCCTGCGCGATCACCTGCCCGCCGAAGATGCGCTGCCAGCCGACATCCGGGCTGGTGCCGCGATAGAGGTTTTCCTCCAGGCGCTCCAGATCGAGGGTTTCGAGAAGGCCGGCCACGCTGTCGTTCATCGATGATGCTTCCCGTTCGGCCCGGCCACGCCCCTTGGCGAAGTGGGTGGCTCCTGACCTTAACTGTCCGCTCGCACGCCGTCCGGCAAGGCGCCGCAGGCCAGCGCATGCGCGGCGCGCACCCTGTGCAAGGCGGGTTGCAGTCTCTAGATGCAGGTCATCACGATTCCCAGGCGCGTGGGAGGCCGAGAGGCCCGGCGCGGCGCACCGACCCGAACGGAAGATCCACGATGTCCGACGCCTCCTTCCAGGATCATCAGGCCGGGCCCGGCTTGGCCCGCACCGACATCGTCGTCGCGGGCGCCGGCTATGTCGGGCTGTCCGTCGCGGTGGCGATCAAGCAGGCGGCGCCTGGCCTGATCCTCACCGTGGTCGACGCCGCGCCCGAGGATGTCTGGCGGCGCGACGGGCGGGCCTCGGCGGTGGCCGCGGCGGCCGTGCGCATGCTTGACGAACTCGGCGTCTGGAGCGAGATCCGCGACGAGGCCGAACCGATCCGCGAGATGATCGTCACCGATTCGCGCGCCGGCGATCCCGTGCGCCCGGTGTTCCTGACCTTTGGCGGCGAGGCCGAGCCGGGCGAGCCCTTCGCCCACATGGTGCCGAACGTCGCGCTCAACGGCGCGTTGCGCGCCCGCGCGGCCGCGCTCGGCATCACCATCCGCTCCGGCACCGCCGTCACCGCCATCGAGGAGCGCCCGGTCGGCCTCGCGGTGCACTTAAGCGAAGAGATCATCGAGACACGGCTTCTCGTCGCCGCCGATGGCGTCAAGTCGGCGATCCGCGACATGGCGGGCATCCGCACCGTGCATCAGGACTACGGCCAGTCCGGGATCGTGGCCACCGTGCGCCACGAGCGCCCGCACAACGGGCGCGCCGAGGAGCATTTCCTGCCCGCCGGCCCCTTCGCCATCCTGCCCTTGAAGAACAACCGGTCCTCGCTCGTCTGGACCGAATCGACCGGCGAGGCCGAGCGCCTGCTGCGCGCCGACGAGATGGTGTTCGAACTGGAGCTCGAGCAGCGCTTCGGCCTCAAGCTCGGCAAGATCGAGGTCGAGGGCAAGCCGCGGGCCTTCCCGCTCGGCCTGACGCTGGCGCGCGATTTCGTGCGCCCGCGCATCGCGCTGGCCGGCGACGCCGCGCACGGCATCCACCCGATCGCCGGACAGGGCCTCAATCTGGGCTTCAAGGACGCAGCGGCCCTCGCCGAGGTCGTGGTGGACGCCGCCCGCCTCGGGCTCGACATCGGTGCGCTTGACGTTCTCGAGCGTTACGGCCGCTGGCGCCGCTTCGACACGGTGCAGATGGGCATCACCACCGACCTCCTGAATCGCCTCTTCTCCAACGACAACGCGCTGCTGCGCGGCATCCGCTCCTTCGGCCTGTCGCTCGTCGATCGCGCGCCGTTTGCCAAGGCCCATTTCATCAAGCAGGCGTCGGGCCTGACCAGCGGGCCCTCCCCACGCCTCCTGAAGGGAGAGCCGATCTGAGGAGCCCCGCGCCCCGCCGGTTGCGCCGGGAGCGCGGGACGGGGCAAAATCATCCGCTGCGGGGCTCGGCTTTGGAACAGGCGTCGGCGCAACCCATCTGGCGTTGGCCTATTTAGAACCTGTACAAGCGCTCGCAGCACCGAACACGACGGGGCGGCGGGCATTCGGCATGGGTCGGATCGCTCGGCCGGCGGGCACGAGGGGACCGAACGCAGCATGGCAACCGACGTCAAGGCGAACGCGAAGACCAAGGGACCGAAGCTCCCGGTGATCATGACCGCCAACGACCTCCTCGACGGCGAAGTCGTGTTCCTGACGCGCGAGGGCTGGAGCTTCGATCCGCACGCAGCGCTCATCGCCGACGACGCCGAGACCGCCGCCTGGATGGAAGAGGAAGGCCGGGCCGGCTTCAAGGCCAACCGGATCGTCGATCCCTACCTGGTGCCGGTTGAACGCGCGGCGGATGGATTTCCGGTGGCTTCGCACTTTCGCGAGGCGATCCGGCAGAAGGGGCCGACGGTGCTCCCGCAATACGGCAAGCAGGCGGATTTCTGACCATATTCGGCTGGGGACGCGGCGGACGCGCCGCCCCCCGATGACAGGTGCGACGCCGGGCTGAAGGCGGCGCGAGGCAAGGACGACGAGATGTATCGCTACGACGAGTTCGACGAGCGCTTCGTGCGCGAGCGGGTGGCGCAGTTCCGCAACCAGGTGGAACGTCGCCTCGACGGCTCGCTGTCCGACGACGAGTTCAAGCCACTGCGCCTGAAGAACGGTCTCTATCTCCAGTTGCACGCCTACATGCTGCGCGTCGCCGTGCCCTACGGCACGCTGAATTCGAAGCAGCTGCGCCAGATGGCCCTCATCGCCGAGAAGTTCGACAAGGGCTACGCGCATTTCACCACGCGCCAGAACCTCCAGTACAACTGGCCCAAGCTCAAGGACGTGCCGGAGATCCTCGATCTCCTCGCCGACGTCGAGATGCACTGCATCCAGACGTCCGGCAACTGCATCCGCAACGTCACGGCCGACCAGTTCGCCGGGGTCGCCGCCGACGAGGTCGAGGATCCCCGCCCGACCGGCGAGCTGATCCGGCAGTGGTCGAGCCTCCACCCCGAATTTTCCTGGCTGCCGCGCAAGTTCAAGATCGCGGTGACCGGCGCCGAGCACGACCGCGCGGCGATCAAGGTCCACGACATCGGCCTGCGGGTCCTGCGCCACGGCGAGACCAACGAGGTCGGCTACGAGGTGATCGTCGGCGGCGGTCTCGGTCGCACGCCGATGGTCGGCAAGGTGATCCGCGACTTCCTGCCGAAGGCCGAGCTCCTCGCCTATCTCGAGGCGGTGATGCGCGTCTACAATTCGGAAGGGCGCCGCGACAACAAGTACAAGGCGCGGGTGAAGATCCTCGTCCACGAGATCGGCACCGACGAGTTCAAGGCCCGCGTCGAGCACGAATACGCGCAGCTGAACGGCCCGACGATCAACGCGCCGGCCGAAGAGGTCGAGCGCATCGCCCGCTACTTCGCCCCGCCCGCCTACGAGACGTTGCCGGCCGCCTCCGACGCGCTGGCCGCGGCCCGCGCCGGCAACCCGGAGCTCGACCGCTTCGTCGAACAGAACGGCTTCGCCCATCGCCAGCCCGGCTACATCGCGCTCACCGTGTCGCTGAAGCCCGTCGGCGGCGTGCCCGGCGACATGAGCGACGAGCAGATGCGCGCCTTCGCCGATATCGCCGAGCGCTATTCCTTCGACGAGCTTCGCGTCACCCATGTCCAGAACCTCGTCCTGCCGCATGTGCGCCAGGACGACGTCCCGGCCGTGTTCGAGGCGCTGAAGGCGTCGGGGCTCGCCACCGCCAATGCCGGGCTCGTCACGGACATCATCGCCTGCCCCGGCCTCGACTATTGCGCGCTCGCCACCGCCCGCTCGATCAACATCGCGCAGGATATCGCCACCACGTTTGCGAGCGAAGAGCGCCAGCGCGAGTTGGGCCCCCTGCAGATCAAGATCTCCGGCTGCATCAACGCCTGCGGCCACCACCATGTCGGTCATATCGGCATTCTCGGGCTGGAGAAGTCCGGCCGCGAGAACTACCAGATCACGGTGGGCGGCGACGCCTCCGAGCATGCGGCGCTCGGCGAGCGCGTCGGGCCCGGCATCGACGGCGACCAGGTGCCCGGCGCCATCGAGGCGCTCGTGGCCGTCTACATGAGCGAGCGGCAAGGCGGCGAAGAGTTCATCGAGACCGTGCGCCGCACGGGCCTCGAGCCCTTCAAGCAGGGCTTCACCGCCTATGTCGCTCGCGTCGGAGAGCCGGCATGAGCCTGCTTCTGGATGCCGCCGGGCCGAAGGACGACGCGTTCGTACGCATCGAGGACGGCACCGAACTCTCGCTGCAGGCCGGCGCGGTGATCGTGCCGCTGACGGTGATCGACCAGGCGATCGCCGACCGGCGCAACACCCCGCTCGGGCTGCACGTCGCCAACGACACGCAGGTCTCGGCCATCGAGCCCTATTTCGGCGCGCTGGCGCTGATCTCGATCGGCTTCCCGTCCTTCTCCGACGGGCGCGGCCTGTCGCTCGCCAAGCGTCTGCGGCGTGCTGGCTTCTCGGGCACGCTGCGCGCCAGCGGGCCGATCATCGCCGACCAGTTCGCCGAGGCGCTCGCCTGCGGCTTCGACGAGGTGGCGCTGCCGCCCGAGATGGCCGCGCGCCAGCCCGCCGAGCAGTGGACCAAGGCCCGATCCATCGTCCACGACCACTACCAGACCGGCTACGGCGAGGATGCGAGCATCCTTCAGAAGCGCCTCGCCGCCGCACGGGGAGCCTGACGTCATGGACCACCGTTCCGATCCGCTCGATGCGATCGCAGCCGGCCTCAACGAGGCCTTCGCGGCGCTCTCGCCGCTCGACCGCCTCAAGCGGCTCGTGGCGGAGGTGCCCGGCCGCATCGTCTTCACCACCAGCCTCGGCCTGGAAGACCAGATGATCACCCATCTGATCTTCTCGAACGCCCTGCCGATCAGCGTCGTCACGCTCGACACCGGCCGCCTCTTTCCCGAGACCTACACGCTCTGGCAGCGCACGGAAGAGAAATACGGGCGCCGCATCAAGGCCAAGTACCCGCAGGCCGAGGCGCTCGAAGAGCTGATCGACGACCAGGGCATCAACGGGCTCTACTTCGCGCCGGAAATGCGCAAGGCCTGCTGCGGCGTGCGCAAGGTGGAGCCGCTGGCCCGCGCGCTGGAGGGTGCGGCGGCCTGGATCACCGGTCTTCGCCGCGACCAGTCGGTCAACCGCGAGCGGCTCGACTTCGTGACCTTCGACGGCGCCCGGCAGATCGTGAAGGCCAACCCGCTCTTCGACTGGACGCGTGACGAGATCCGCGTCTTTGCCGACGACAACGCGGTTCCCGTCAACGAACTGCATGCGCAAGGCTTCCTCTCCATCGGCTGCGCTCCCTGCACGCGGGCGATCCGCCCCGGCGAGGTCGAGCGCGCCGGCCGCTGGTGGTGGGAGGAGGAGACCCGCAAGGAATGCGGCCTCCATGTCGACGGCGAGGGCCAGCCGGTGCGCGCCGAGGACGGCGGGCCCGCCCCGGGCGACAGCGCATTCGAGACCATCCCGTCCTGACCCCGCCTTGACCCCTTTCTCGCCCGGCCCTTCCCGGTCGGGCGCTTCCGCGATGATGCCGGACGCGCCGCAAGGGCGCCGACGGCCGGAGATGCACCACCGATGAACCCGATGACCCATCTGCAGCGGCTGGAAGCCGAATCGATCTTCATCATCCGCGAGGTGGCGGCCACCGCCGAGAATCCGGTGATGCTCTATTCGATCGGCAAGGATTCGGCTGTGATGCTGCATCTGGCGATGAAGGCCTTCGCCCCGGGCAAGCTGCCCTTCCCGCTCATGCATGTCGACACGACCTGGAAGTTCCGGGAGATGATCGAGTTTCGCGACCGTATCGCCAAGGATTACGGCCTCGACCTCATCGTCTACACCAACGAGGAAGGCCTGAAGGCCGGCATCAATCCGTTCGATTCGGGCTCGCGCGTCCACACCGACGTGATGAAGACCGAGGCGTTGAAGCAGGCGCTCAACATCCACAAGTTCGACGCGGCCTTCGGCGGCGCGCGGCGCGACGAGGAGAAGAGCCGCGCCAAGGAGCGCGTCTTCTCGCTGCGCTCGGCCGAGCACCGCTGGGAGCCCAAGAACCAGCGCCCGGAGCCCTGGCACCTCTTCAACACGCGCAAGCGCCAGGGCGAGAGCTTCCGCGTCTTCCCGCTGTCGAACTGGACCGAGGCCGACGTCTGGGACTACATCGCGCTCGAGAACGTTCCGGTGGTGCCGCTCTACTTCGCCAAGCCGCGCCCCGTGGTGAAGCGCGACGGGACGCTGATCATGCGCGACGACGACCGGATGAAGCTGTTGCCGGGCGAGGAGATCGAGGAGATGGTGGTGCGCTTCCGCACGCTCGGCGACTATCCGCTGACGGGCGCGGTCCGCTCCACCGCCGCGACGCTGCCCGAGATCATCGCCGAGATGCGCGCCTCGCGCTCCTCCGAGCGGGAGGGCCGCGTCATCGATCGCGACGGCGGCGCCTCCATGGAAGAAAAGAAGCAGGAGGGATATTTCTGATGTCCGCCACGATCCGGCCCGACACCTCCCGCGACCTCGATCCGGCACGTGACTTCGACGCTTCGCCGGAGGGCGACGCCGTCTTGGACACGGTGGCCCGCCCCGCCGCCATCGCGGAAGCCGAGATCTTCGCCGGCCCCGCCCCGGACGAGGCCGTGATCTCCGCGGCGCTCATCCCCGATGCGCTGGCGATCACCGCGCCGAAGGCCTCGCTTCTGCGCTTCATCACCTGCGGCTCGGTGGACGACGGCAAGTCGACCCTGATCGGGCGCCTGCTCTTCGACACCAATTCGGTCTTCGACGACCAGATGGACGCGCTGAAGCGCGATTCGAAGAAGTTCGGCACCACGGGCGAGGATCTCGACTTCGCGCTCCTCGTCGACGGGCTGACCGCCGAGCGCGAGCAGGGCATCACGATCGACGTCGCCTATCGCTACTTCTCGACGGCGCACCGCGCCTTCATCATCGCCGACACGCCCGGCCACGAGCAGTACACCCGGAACATGGCCACCGGCGCGAGCCAGGCCGAACTGGCGGTGATCCTCGTCGACGCCCGCAAGGGCATCCTGCCGCAGACCCGCCGGCACTCCTTCATCACCTCCATGGTCGGCATCAAGTCGGTGGTGGTGGCGATCAACAAGATGGACCTCGTCGATTTCGACCAGGCGACCTTCGACGCCATCGTCGCCGGCTACGAGGCGCTGCGTCCGCTCCTCGGCTTCACCGAGGTCACCTACATCCCGCTCTCGGCCAAGAACGGCGACAACCTCATCTCCCGCTCCGTCAACACGCCCTGGTATCGGGGCGCGACGCTGCTCGAGACGCTGGAGAGCGTGCAGCCGAAGACGCTCGTCTCGGGCTCCGA
This sequence comes from Aureimonas sp. AU12, assembly GCF_001463705.1. Classification (GTDB taxonomy): domain Bacteria; phylum Pseudomonadota; class Alphaproteobacteria; order Rhizobiales; family Rhizobiaceae; genus Aureimonas. The sequence continues at coordinate 23,418 of NZ_BBWH01000041.1, forward strand.
CCGCTTCCGCCTGCCGGTGCAGTGGGTGAACCGCCCCAATCTCGACTTCCGCGGCTTCTGCGGCACGATCGCGGGCGGACGCATCGCCAAGGGCGACACGGTCCTGTCGCTGCCGAGCCGGGCCCGCTCGACGGTGCGCGCCGTCTACGGGCCGAACGGCGAGGTGAACTCGGCCGCCGACGGCGAGGCGGTGACGCTCACCCTCAACGACGAGATCGACGCCTCGCGCGGCGACGTCATCGTGCGGGCCGACGATCCGATCGCCGCCCACAAGGTGGTTGAAGCCGAGATCCTCTGGATGGTGGAGCGGCCGCTGATCCCGGGTGGGCGCTTCGTGGCGCGCATCGGCTCGGCGCAGACGCCGGCCAACGTGCGCTCGCTCAACGAGGCGGTGGACATTCACTCCTACGAGCCGCGCCCGGCCAACGCGCTCCTGATGAACGAGATCGGCCGCATCACGCTGGCCTTCGACCGGCCCCCGGTCTCGACGACCTACGCGGAAAGCCGCGAACTCGGCGCCTTCATTCTCGTCGACCAACTGACGAACGAGACGGTGGCGCTCGGCATCGTCACCAGCGTGCCGCGCGAGCCGGACGTCGCCCCCGCCGCGCCCGTGCCGCCGCCGTTGGCGAGCACGGCTCCGCCGCGCACGGCGGGCGAGCGCCTGAAGGCGGAATGGCTCGGCCCCTCCCTCGCTGCCGACGCGGCGCGCGCGCGCGGCGTCACGGCCTTCCGGGCCGCCGCTGCGATCGGCGTCGCGATCATCGCGCTGATCCTGGGGCTGGCGCTCTGGAAGGCGGTGCTGCTCGGCGCGCTCGACTTCGCGCTGCGTCCGCTCCTGCGCCGGATCATGGTGCCCGCCGAAACGGAGACGCGCCCGCTCGATCCCACCGACGTCGGCGACGGCGCCGGCATCTGACCGCGTCGCGGATCGGAGACGAACTGAGATCGGGGCGTCGGTGACGATGCCTCAAGATGCCGAACAGGCGGCGGCAGACTTGATGGCCGCCGGGATAGCTCGGGCGGGTAGAAGCGCCCATCAGGTCTTCGAAGAAAGCCGCGCTTCCATGGCAACCTATGAACAGGGTCTCCGGTCGTCGGGGTTGGGGGTTGTGGGTTGGGCGATCTGAACGGTTCAGATCGTTGTGCCGTCGCATCCGGCGTCCCGGTTGGCTGACGGCTGCGCTAGAGGGCACGCGTGCGACAGATCCCGCTCGTTTTAGCCAGCTATGGTGGGGCCACGGCACTGACTGTCATTTGCGGTCCGTCGTCACCTTGTCCCGCTCGCCCGCCGGCATGCGATCTCCGATCGAATCACGCGACCCGACACGATCTCAATCGAGTTCGCGCGCCTCGGACGGCAGCATGATCGGGATGCCGTTGCGGATGGGATAGGCGAGACGGGCGGCCTGCGACACGAGTTCGCTGCGCTCGGCATCGTAATGCAGTGTCGTTTTCGTCAACGGGCAGACCAGAAGCTCCAGGAGCTTGGGATCGGGCCGGCTGGTTTGCGCGATGTGCTCACTCATGATCGTCATTCCCGTCTTGCGCAGCATCGGCGCAGGCGCGCGAAGCCCCCACGCCTATTGCAGGATCTGGCCACCGCCGTCCTCGGAATTCTCGCGCGCCAACGAGATCTCTGTGATCGCCACGAGCGTCGCGGCCCGGGTCTTCAGGTCGGGCGCTTCGAGCAGCGCCTGCTTCTCGGCGGCGCCATAGGGCGACATCATCGACAGCGCATTCACCAGCGTCTCGTTCGATGCCTTCACGACGCTCTCCCAGTCCGCCTCCAGCTGGTTGGCGTCGAGATAGAGCCGGAACGCCTTGAGAAGCGAATCACGATCGACATCCTCGGCGCCCTCGCCCGGATCGAGATCGGCTGCGAAGGGTGCGACGCGGCACACACGGTAAGGCTTCTTCTCGCCGAGTTCCTCGAGAATGCGGAAGCGCACGATGCCCTGCAGGTTGAGGAGATAGCGACCGTCGCCGGTCTCGGTCAGCGACGTGATGCGGCCGAGGCAGCCGACGGCGCAAAGTTCGGGTTCGCCGGCCTCGTTCATCCCGCCGTCGAGGCGGGGCTGGATCATGCCGATGATGCGCCCGCCCGCCATCGCCTCGTCGATCATCGCGAGATAGCGCGGCTCGAAGATGTTGACCGGCATCTGCCCGCCCGGCAGCAGGAGGGCTCCCGACAACGGAAAGACCGCGACCGTCGCGGGAAGATCGCTTTCCCTGCGGTAGTTGATGTTTCCAGCCTGAACCAAAGCGCTTCTCCCTCGTCGAACCCCGGAACTGGCGCGCCCGTCGCCGAACTCAAGGGCATGCGACCTCGACGCAGCCGGCCGCCCCCTCGCCGGATCGAACCCGACAAGGGGGCGGCGCGCTCAGCGAAACAGCAGCGACGACAGATGACGGCGCGCATCCTTCGTCGCCGGATCGGTCGGCCCCCAGACGTCGAAGAACTCGAGGAGCTTGCGGCGGGCGCCATCGTCGTCGAAGGCGCGGTCGCGGCGGATGATCTCCAGAAGATGCCCGGCGGCGGTGGCACGGTCGCCCTTGGCCTGCGCGATGAGGGCGAGATCGTAGCGCGCCTGGTGATCGTCGGCGTCGCCTTCGAGGCGCGCCTGCAGCGTCGCGGCATCGCCCAGGCCTGCGAGTTCCTCGGCGAGCTTCAGCTTGGTCTTCACCGTGGCGAAAGCGGCGTCGTTCAGCATCTCCGGCGGCAGCTGGTCGACCACCGCCTTGGCGCGTTCGGTATCGCCCGCCGCGAGATAGCACTCGGCGAGGCCCGCCGCGCCCTTGGCGTTCTCGGGGTCGTGCTGGAGAACGGCCGCAAAGATCTGGGCCGCCCCCGACGCATCGCCTGAGGTGAGGAGTTCGCCGGCCTGCGTCAGCGCTTCGGCCACCGGATCGCCGCCGGGAGCACCCGCGGCCCCGCCCGTCAGTCGATCGATGAAGGCCTTCACCTCGCTCTCGGGCAGCGCGCCCATGAAGCCGTCCACCGGCTGGCCGTCGACGAAGGCGAACACGGCGGGAATCGACTGGACGCCGAGCTGCCCGGCGATCGAGGGATGCTCGTCGATGTTCATCTTCACGAGCTTGACCCGCCCGCCCGCCGCCTGCACGGCGCGCTCGATGATGGGCGTCAGCTGCCGGCACGGCCCGCACCAGGGCGCCCAGAAGTCGACGAGCACCGGCTGATTGCGCGATTCGCGGATGACGTCGGCGGCAAAGGTCGCGGTGGTCGTCTCTATGACGAGGTCGCCGGCGGGGGCCGGACCGGTCGATCCGGCGGCAGCGAAGCCACCGCCCGCCGCGCTCACGGGCGCGGCGCGGCCGGGCTGTGCCCCGGCGGTGCTGGTGGTCTGCTGCCCGTATCCGCCGCCAAGGCCGGCACCGTAGGGGTTGTTGCTCATGAGGACCGTCCGTTCGAAGCGTCGTCGTGGTCGGCCGTTCCCAGCATGGCAATGAGCGGCTCGTGCCCGGTGCGCGCGAAGAAGGCCATGAGATCGTCACGGGCGATCGAGGTGGTCGCCCGGTTCGTCAGGGGATGACAGTTCCAGATATCGGATACAAGCAGCCCCTCATCAAGCACCAGCCGCACCGCGCCCTCGCGGTCGTTGAGAAGGGCGAAGGCGGTGGCCGAGCCCGGCTCGACGCCGAGCCGCTCGCGCATCTGGTCGGGGCTGGCGAAGGAGAGACGCCCCTGCCCGCCGATCCGGGTGTGCAGAACTTTCAGGTCCACCGCGCAGTCCTCGTCGGCCACCACGAGGAACAGCCGGCCCTTCTTGTCCTTGAGGAAGAGGTTCTTCGTGTGGGCGCCGGGGATCGCCCCGCGCAGCGCCTGCGACTCGTCCACCGTGTGCACGGGCTCGTGTTCGAGCGTGCGCGTCTTCAGGCCGACCTCGGTGAGGAAGGCGGCGAGCGACGGCGCCAATGCAGCAAGCACCGGGTCGGGGCAGGCCCGATCTCCGCCATCCGGCAGCGCTGCCGCTGCGCCGGACGCGGGATCTGTTTCCGGCGGTGAATGGGGCTTCATGCTGCGTCTCCGTCGAAGAACCTGTGGGAAGCCGAGCGGACCGTCCCGACGAGACTTCAGATCTGCCGTCTCTGCTTGCGGCGTCAAGGCGCCTCTGGAGCGGGTGTTCAAGCCCGCCGCACGGGACCGCGACGATCTCCGACGATCGACGTCATTTCCCTGTTGCAAAGCCCGATCGAATCGGCGATAAGCCGCTCATCCGCAGCGGACGCTCAACAGGGCGACGGCAGCGGGGAGCGGGCGGGCGTAGCTCAGTGGTAGAGCACAACCTTGCCAAGGTTGGGGTCGTGGGTTCGAATCCCATCGCCCGCTCCAATTCAAAAATCTCACTCAAAAATTTTTGCAGGTTCTGCCATTGTCCTGGTGATGGCGGATGTTGTCCGTGAGCGCTGAACGTCGAGCCGGCTTTGGTCGATGAGCGATCGGCGGCCTCGTCTCGAGTCAAGGATGCGAGCAGCTTCGCTGTCGACGCGTTCGGCTTGTCGCCGCCTGCGGCCGAGATGAATCGTTTGCCGTGCGGGACGTAGAACCGCCGCGCATGGCAGCCTCTAGGGACGAAGCGGTTCGGCTGGCTTGGGCCCGTTTCGAGGCGAAGGCGATGCCGCTTTGGTGCGAGGTCGACGCCGGCGCCTCGCCGCTCGCGCGGCATTCGGGGATCGGCCGCAACCAAATCGTCGAGGCGGGCGGATCGCCGTGAAAAATCGTGCCGAAACTTTGCCACCTGCCCCGGTCGCGGTGTAAACCGCAGCGGGGGCAAGCGCAGACCCCGCGGAGACATCGATCTTGGACGTTTCGAAGAGCAGCGGGGATGGACAGTCCGTCAAAGCGCTGAAGCAGGCGCTGCGCGAGGCGCAGGCGCGCGAGGCCCTGCACCGGCAGATCGTCGACAGCGCCATCGATTTCGCCATCATCACCTTCGATCTCGATGGTCTCGTCACGTCCTGGAATATCGGCGCGGAGCGGATCCTCGGCTGGACGGAAGAGGAGATGCGCGGCAAGCCCGCGCGCCTGTTCTTCATTCCCGAGGATGCCGACGAGGGGGTGCCGGAACGCGAGATGCGCACGGCGCGCCAGGCGGGCCGCGGTGCCGACGAGCGCTGGCACCAGCGCAAGGACGAAAGCCGCTTCTTCGCCTCGGGCGAGATCATGCTGCTGCGCGATGCCGACGAACGCCATGTCGGCTATCTCAAGATTCTGCGCGATCGCACGAAGCAGCGCCTCGACGCCGAGCGCCAGCGCGCGGACGCCGAGTTCATGCGCTCGGTCCTGGCGGCATCCGACGACTGCATCAAGGTCCTCGATCTCGACGCCAACCTCACCTTCATGAGCGAGGGCGGCCAGCGTGTCATGGAAGTGTCCGACTTCAACGCCATCGTCGGCTGCCCCTGGCCCGACTTCTGGCAGAACGAGGGCAACGCCGCCGCGAAGGCGGCGCTCGAGACGGCGCGCGCCGGCGGCGTCGGTCGCTTCCAGGGAATCGCCGACACGATGAAGGGCAACACGCGGACCTGGGACGTTCAGGTGACCGCGATCCCCGGGCCCGACGGCAAGCCGGAAAAGCTGCTGTCGGTCTCACGCGACGTGTCGCAGACCCGCGAGGCGCAGACCCTCCTCGCCCGCAGCCAGGCACGGCTGAACCTCGCGCTCGGCGCCGCCGGCATGATCGGCACCTGGGAGTGGGATCTCGAGACCGACCTCGTCCATGCCGACGAGCATTTCGCCCGCATCTACCGGGTCGATCCCGCACGCGCTGCCGAAGGCGCGCCGCTTGCCGACTACACGCGCAACTTCCATCCCGACGACATGCCCGCCTTCGAGGTGGAACTGGCGCGCCTCTTCGACGGTGCGTCGGATTTCTCGTCCGAGTATCGCGTCTTCCAGGACGACGGGTCCGTCCGCTGGCTGCTGGCGCGCGGCAAGCTGGTGCGCGATGCCGCGGGCAAGCCGATCCGATTCTCGGGCGCGGCCGTGGACATCACCGATCGCAAGCGGACCGAGGAGCAGCGCGACGAGCTGGCCCAGGAGGTCGCCCATCGCATGAAGAACACGCTGGCGATGGTGCAGGCGATCGTCTCGCAGACGCTGCGCAGCGCGCCGACGCTGCCCGATGCCGCGCAGGCGATCGGCGGACGGCTCGGCGCCCTGTCGCTGGCGCAGGACATCCTGTTCCGCACGAGTTGGGAAGAGGCCGAGATCCACGACGTCGTCGAGGGCGCGCTGCGCCCGCACCGCCCCGACGACGAACAGATCCGCGTGTCCGGCCCGAGCCTCACCCTGACCGCCCAGCAGGCCCTCGGGCTGTCGCTCGCCTTGCACGAACTGTGCACCAACGCCGTGAAATACGGCGCGATGTCGACGCCGCAGGGCCGCGTCGACGTGTCGTGGACGCTGTCGCCGGAGGGCGCATTCGCCTTCGACTGGAGCGAGAGCGGCGGCCCGTCGGTGATCCCGCGCACCCGCAGCGGCTTCGGCTCGCGGCTGATGGAGCGCATCGTGCCGAGCTACTTCTCCGGCGAAAGCGCGATCGGCTTCGAAGCCACGGGCCTGCACTATCACCTGCAGGGTGCGATCAAGCCGACCGCCGGCTGACGGACGAGAAGCGTTCGAAAACGGCTGGTCGCTCGCTTCGCACATCGATAAGCCGGCAAACCTGATATCCGATCCAGATCCTGGGGCCGACAGCGGTTGCCGTTTGTCGCACTGCCCCAACGTGAAAGCCGGCTCGGCTTTCGTTGGAAATGCTCTAACCGCCGGCGATCATCGTCTTGATGCGGGTCGCCAGCGCGTTCACGTCGAAGGGCTTCGTCACCACCTGCATGCCGGGGTCGAGATGGCCATGGCTGAGAACGGCGTTCTCGGCATAGCCGGTGACGAACAGAACTTTCAGACCGGGGCGCAGCTCGCGTGCGGCGTCGGCGACCTGCCGTCCGTTCATGCCGTTGGGCAGGCCGACATCTGTCACGAGGAGGTCGATGCGCGCATCCGAGGCGATGACCTTCAGGCCCTGCGGCCCGTCGCCGGCCTCGAGCGCGACGTAGCCGAGATCTTCGAGGATATCGACCACGAGCATGCGCACGATCGGCTCGTCGTCGATCACCAGCACGGTCTCGCCGGCATCAGCCGACGATGGCACCAGGGCTGCTATCGGCGCGTCCGCGACCTCGTCGACATGGTGGCGCGGCAGGTAGAGGCAGACCATCGTGCCCTGCCCGACCTCGGAATAGATCCGCACCTGACCGCCGGACTGGCGCACGAAACCGTAGATCATCGACAGGCCGAGACCGGTGCCGACGCCGATCGGCTTGGTGGTGAAGAACGGGTCGAAGGCCCGTTCGATGATCGAGGCGGCCATGCCCGTGCCGTTGTCGGAAACGCAGAGCGAGACGTACTGGCCGGGCGGCAGATCGCGCTCGCGGCCCGCACGCTCGTCCAGCCAGCGGTTGGCGGTCTCGATCGTCAGGCGGCCGCCATCGGGCATGGCGTCGCGGGCGTTGATGCAGAGGTTGAGAAGCGCGTTCTCGAGCTGGTTGGGATCAACGAGGGTCGACCAGAGCCCGCCGCTGGCGACCGTCTCAAGCGTGATCGCCGGGCCGACGGTGCGCCGCACGAGATCCTCCAGCCCCGACACCAGACGGTTGACGTCGGTGGCCTTGGGCTCGAGCGTCTGGCGGCGTGAAAAGGCGAGAAGGCGGTGGGTCAGTGCCGCGGCGCGCCTGGCCGCGCCCTGCGCCCCCACCATGTAGCGGTCGAGATCGTTGACGCGCCCTTGCGCGATGCGCGCCTGCATGAGGTCGAGGCTGCCGGAAATCCCGGCGAGAAGATTGTTGAAGTCGTGAGCGATGCCGCCGGTGAGCTGGCCCACGGCCTCCATCTTTTGCGACTGGCGCAGCTGCTCCTGCGCGTCGGCGAGCGCAGTCTCGTCGGCGATGCGCCGGGAGACGTCGGTGACGATCTGCGAGGCTCCGACGCGCCGTCCGCTTTCGTCCAGGAGCACGCTGAACTTCATCTCGTAGTAGCCGCCGGCGGTCTCGGGATCGCCGAAGCGGGCGACCGCGGTGAACTCCTCGCCGCCCAGCGCGCGCGACCAGACGGCCTCTGCCCCCGCCCGCTGGTCGGGCTGGTCGGCGAGAAGGTCGAGCATGCGGTCACCGACCTTCGGCCAGACGCCGAAGACCCGCTCGAACTCGCGCGCGCCCGCCGGATTGATCGCCAGCCAGCGATAGTCGAGATCGACCACATGGACGAAGGCGTCTGTGTTTTCCAGGATACGCGCCATGAGGTCGCGCTCCCGGGTTCTCTCGGTGACGCGCAGTTCCAGCGCCGCGGTGAGCGTCCGCAGGTCCTCCTCGGCCTGTCGTCGCTCGCTCACGTCGGTGGCCGCGCCGAACCATTCGCGCACGGTGCCGTCGGCATCGAGGAGCGGCACGGCACGCGCGAGCGTCCAGCCGGTGCTGCCGTCGCCGCGTAGCACCCGGTGCTCGCACTGGAACAGGCCCTTGGTGCCGATCGCCTGCCCGACCGCGGCGACAACGAGGATGTGGTCGTCGGGGTGGACGAGATCGTCGAGCCAATTCGCGTCGGGTTCGACCTGATCCGGCAGGATCCTGCCGTCCAGAAGCGGTCGCCGCCGCTGCCAGTCCGGATCCATCGAGAAGAAGGCTTCGGACGAGGCCGCGGCCAGCGCGCTGAGGCGCTGCTCCCTGTCCTTCAGCGCGGCGATGCCGCGCATCCGCTCGGTGACGTCGGAGCCCTCGACGAAGATCGCATCGACCTGGCCTTCCCCATCGAGGACGGGCTGGAACACGAAGTCGACGAAGCGCTCGACCAGGGGGCCGCCGGGCTCTTCCTGAGCCGCATAGGCGGCGCCGGCCGCAGAGAACGCCTCGCCGCTGGCGCGCACCCGGTCGAGGAGATCGGCATAGCCTTGCGCCACCGTTTCCGGCAGTGCCTCGCGCAGGGTGCGCCCGACGACGTCGCGCTCGCCGATGAGGCGCAGATAGGCGGCGTTGGCCAGCTCGAACCGGTGCTCGGGGCCCCGCAGCAGCGTCATGAAGCTCGGCGCCTGCTCGAACATCTGCGCCAGACGCCCGCGCTCGTCCTCCACCGATCGCAGCGCCAGCACCTTCTCGGTGGTCTCGGTGGCGATCGTCAGGAGCCCGACGACGCGGCCCTCGTCGTCGCGCAGCGGCGTATAGGAGAAGGAAAAATAGGTGACGTCGCGCTCGCGCCCGGCGAGCGCGATCGGCTGGTCGTCGAACCGCTGCGAGCGCCCCTCGAGCGTTGCCTCGACCACCGGGGCGTATTCCTCCCAGATCTCGGCCCAGGTCGAGCGGTAGGGCGTGCCGAAGGCCTGCGGGTGCTTCGTGCCGAGAAACGGGATGTAGCCGTCGTTGTAGATCGAGGTGAGGTCCGGCCCCCATGCGATATAGGCGGGCTGGGCGGATTCGAACGCGAAGGAGACGATGGCGAGAAGCGCCCGCGGCCATCCGGACAGGGGGCCGAGCGGCGTCGCGCTCCAGTCGAAGTCGCGGGCGAGGGCCCCGGTCTCGCCCTTCCAAGCATCGGTCGGCCAGGACACCGCTTCTGTCTCTTCGCCCACGCCGTCCCCCCATTCGCGATCGCCGAGAAGCGACCTATCAGCAACCGCAGGCCACGCCAATCGACGGCGCCCCCTCGCGCGTCGCGCTGCCCGCCCCGTCCGTGGCGATCTCCTCTGCGGCGAATGCGAAGCGCCGCACTTCGTTGCATGCGGATGCGGGCCGCGACACTCCCGGCCGCCGGCCCTGGCGTTCCGCGCGCCATTCGGCGAAGGCCCCAACGCGAAACGCCGGCCCCGGACGGATCCGGAACCGGCGCCTCGACATGTCGAGAAATGCCTACTTCAGCTGGTCTTCGGTGTAGTAGCCGCCGTCGACGAGGATCTGCTTGTAGTTCTCCTTCGTCACGAGGACGGGCTTCAGCAGGTAGGACGGAACGACCTTCGAGCCGTTGTCGTAGCTCTTGGTGTCGTTGACGGTGACCTCGGTGCCCGCCGCCATCGCGTCCACCATGTCGACCGTCACCTTGGCGAGGTCTCGCGTGTCCTTGAAGACGGTGGAGGTCTGGTCGCCGGCGATGATCGACTTGATCGAGGGCAGCTCGGCGTCCTGGCCGGTGATCACCGGCATCTTGCGGGTCCCCGAGCCGTAGCCGACGCCCTTCAGCGAGGAGATGACGCCGCGCGCGATCACGTCGTTGGGCGCCAGCACCGCATCCACCGCCTTGTCGGAGTAGTAGGCCGACAGGATGTTGTCCATGCGCGACTGCGCAGTCGCCGCATCCCAGCGCAGCGTGCCGACCGTTTCCATGCCTTCCTGCTTGGAGCCGATCACGAGCTTGCCGGAATCGACGTAGGGCTGCAGCACGCTCATCGCGCCATTGTAGAAGAAGAAGGCGTTGTTGTCGTCCGGCGAGCCGCCGAAGAGCTCGATGTTGAACGGGCCCTTGCCGTCCTTCAGGCCGAGGCTCTGCTCGATCGAGGTGCCCTGGATGACGCCGACCTGGAAGTTGTCGAACGTCGCGTAGTAGTCGACATCCGGCGAATTGCGGATCAGGCGGTCATAGGCGATGACCTTGATGCCCTTGGCATGCGCCTGGCCAAGGATGTCCGTGAGGGTCGTGCCGTCGATCGAGGCGACCACGAGGACCTTTGCGCCCTTCGTCACCATGTTCTCGATCTGGCTAAGCTGCGTCGGGATGTCGTCGTCGGCATATTGCAGGTCGGGCGCGTAGCCCTTTTCGGTCAGCTGCTTGACGATGTTGTTGCCGTCGTCGATCCAGCGCGCGACCGTCTTGTCGGGCATGGCGACGCCGATGGCGCCCTTGTCCTGCGCCAGCGCAGGCGCGGCAAGCGTCAGCGCCATCGCAGCGCCGGCCAGAAGTGTCCTGATGGATGTCATGATGCGTCTCCTCCCAGAGATCAGGGGCCGAGGTTTCCCGCCTCGCCCCTCAAGGTTTCGTCCAACCACTGCCCCGTCCGCGACGCTGGCGTCCCTCCATGGACGCCATCGCGGCGAACGAATTCCAGTCCCTTCGGCGTCCGGCGAAGGCGGGCCCATGCCCCCGCATCCGCCCGACCCGTCCTCCCTCGCTCAAACGTAGCGGTTGAGGACACCCTCGAGATATTCCTGCCGGCCCGAGCGCGGCTGCGGCTGGAGCGTCAGGCCCCGGCTCGCCACCGCCTCCAGCGTGCGCTCGCCGGCGAGGATCGCACGGTTCTCCGCCGCGTCCCACCCCGCGTAGCGCGCCGCGAGCGGCGTCTCCAGCGCCCCGTCCGTCAGCATGCGCTCGGCGGCCAGCAGCGCGCGGGCGCAGGCGTCCATCGAGGCGACATGCGCGATCACCAGATCCTGCGGATCGATCGACTGGCGCCGGATCTTGGCATCGAAGTTCAGCCCGCCGGTGGTCATGCCGCCGTGCTTCAGCACCTCGTGGAAGACGAGCGTCATCTCCTTCACGTCCATCGCGAACTGGTCGGTATCCCAGCCCAGGAGATCGTCGCCACGATTGATGTCGAGCGAGCCAAACAGGTCGCTGGCATAGGCGAGCTTGACCTCGTGGTCGAAGGAATGACCGGCGAGAATGGCGTGGTTCTGCTCGAGGTTGAGCTTCACGTCGGCGGTGAGGTCGTATTTCTGCAGGAAGCCGAAGACGGTCGCCGTGTCGAAGTCGTACTGGTGCTTCGAGGGCTCCTTGGGCTTGGGCTCGATGAGAATCGGACCCTGGAAGCCGATTTTGTGCTTGTACTCGACGAGCATCGACAGGAAGCGACCGAGTTGGTCGAGCTCGCGGCCCATGTCGGTGTTCAGCAGCGTCTCGTAGCCCTCGCGCCCGCCCCAGCAGACGTAGTTCTCGCCCTTCAGCCGGTGCGTCACGTCGAGCGCCGCCTTCACCTGTCCGCAGGCATAGGCGAAGACGTCGGGATCGGGGTTGGTGGCGGCGCCCGCCATGTAGCGGCGGTTCGAGAAGAGGTTCGCCGTGCCCCAGAGGAGCCGCACCTTGGCGCTCGCCATCTTCTCCTCGAAGAGGTCGGCGACGGCGTTGAGATTGTCGATCGAGCCCTGCAGCGTCTCGCCCTCGGGCGCGACGTCCGCATCGTGGAAGGTGAAGAAGGGCACGTCGAGCAGACGGAAGAGATCGAAGGCGACGTCTGCCTTTTCGCGGGCGCGGGCCATCGGGTCGCCCGCCGCCATCCAGGGGCGCAGGAAGGTCTCGCCGCCGAAGGGATCGCCGCCCGGCCAGGTGAACGAGTGCCAGTAGCAGGCGGCAAAGCGGAGCTGGTCCTCCATCCGCCGGCCCATGACCGTGCGGTCCTTGTCGTAGAAGCGGAACTGCAGCGGATCGGTCGAGCCTTCGCCGACGAAGCGCGCGGCCTCGCCCATGTCGAAGAAATTGTCTGCGCCCGCCATGCCGTCCTCCCGAAACCGTTTCGACGACACCTCTGCGGATTCGCCGTCTTGAGTTACGTACCTCAAACTGGATCGGGACGGCAATCCCCCTCCTCGCGATGTCAGGTCGGGCAGGGTCGCGTTCGCTCAGAACGGCAGATTGTCCTTCAGCAGGATCTCGATGCGGATGCGCTCCTGGTCCTCGTCGACCCCGGTACCGTTGAGGGCGGCGAGCACGACGCGCACCGCCGAGCGGGCCTCGTGGCCGGGATCCTGGACGATGAGGGCGTCGAGCGCACCGTCTTCGAGCAGCGGGCGCGTCTCGGCCGTCAGTTCGTGGGCGATCACCAGCGCCGTCGAGCCGGCATCACGAAGCGCCTGCACGAGGCCGGCATTGCCGGCCCCCGCGCTGTAGACGGCGGCGGGCGCCGCGCCCGAGGCGAAAAGCGCCGATATCGCGGCATGCGCGGCGTCGGCATCGTCCTGCCCCTCGACGATGCCGGAGATCGCGAGATGCGGAAAGCGCTCAGTCAGCGCCTCCGCAAATCCGTCGAGCCGGTCGCGGTGATCGCGCAGCGCGCGGGCGCCGAGCAGCACGGCGACGCTGCGCGGCGCCGCACCCAAAAAGCGGCCCGCCAGCGCGCCCGCGACGCGTCCCGCCGCCCGATTGTCGATGCCGACATAGCGATGGCGGGCCGAGCCCGGCACGTCGGAGACGAGCGTCACTACGGGAACGCCGCAGGCCTGCGCCGCATCGATCGCGGCCAGGACGCCGGGATCGTCGAGACCGACCGCGATCACCGCGTCGCCTGCCGCCGCCGCGCGCGCGATCGCCGCGGCCAGCCGGTCCGGCCGGAAGCCGTCCGCCTCGATCAGCGCGAGATCGATTCGGCGGGCGCCGAGCGTGCGCGCGGCCTGCCGCAACTCCTCGGCCAGCCGCGCCATGAACGGGTTGGTGCCCCGCGGCAGCACCGCGGAGACCTTGAAGCGCACGCGGCGCGCCAGTTCCGCGGCGCCGGGATGGCGCTCGAAGCGCAGGCTCTCCACCGCCGCCTCGACGCGGGCGATCGTCGCCGCCCGCACGCCGGGCCGCCGGTTGACGACGCGATCGGCCGTCGCCAGGCTGACGCCGGCCTCCCGCGCCACGTCGCGCAACGTGGCGACGCCGCCCTCCTCCCGTTCCGCCATGCCGATGTCTCCTGCCACTTCACCCGGTTCCCGAAGGAAACGGGTCGTGCCCAGCATGAAGCCCCGCGCACGCTCGCTCAACCGTTTCCGCCGCTTCGGCGCCCGATTCGACTTCGAGCCGGCTCTGGATGGGATGAAGGGAACGGGCTTCGCGCAACGGGCCGAAACCGGGCGTACCCGGGTTCCCATGGGAAGGCGGCCCCTTCGCAAAACGGGTCGCCGCAACGGCGAAGCCGACGTCTCTTTCCGGAAGGGAAGAGGGGCGAGCGGTACTCAACACCACTTCCGCTCGCCGACACAGGAATAGCCCGATTATGATGAAGGAAGCGTTTCCATCCGGCGACCGCGCGACGAGGATCCGCTTACTGGGGATCGACGAGCGACCCCAGATCACCGTTCCATTCGACGCCGTCGAGTTCGATCCGCAGATCGAGGCCCGTCAGCCCGGCCCGCTCGCGCGCGTCGCGCAACACCGATTGCGGATCGCCCTCGACCGGCGCCTCGCGCACGTCCTCGCCGTCTCCGACGGGACCGGCGATCGAGGCTTCGGCCTTGGCCTCGCCGGACTTCTCGAACAGGCGAACAAGGATGAAGCGGGTGGATTCGGCTCCGGTGCGTGGAAAATAGACGTGGGTCTCGGGGGTCATCGCGATCGTCTCCTGACGCGCGTGCCGCGCGGGTTCGACGGCGATAGATGGGTCGGACGGCGCGGATGGCGACGGCGCCCCGCTCGCTGCGTTGCACCCAATCCCGCGAGCCCGCGCGCGGAACCATGAAGCGCAAATCGCGCTTGATCGAAAGCCAACCCGCGCTGGAGACCATCATGAGCAACACCCCCGGCATCAGCCCGATCACTCCGGATATCGAGGAGATCCGCCATTCCGATCGCAACGAGCGCGATCTGCTCGGCGACGAGCAGGCGGACGATCCCGCGATGGACGACTTGAAGCCGGAGTCCGGCGAGATCGACGGCGAAGACGAGACGACGGCCCGGATCGAACGCTCGACCCTCGATCTGGCCTGAACGGGCGTGACCGACTGACCACCGCCTTGCCGATCGACGGCGAAGAACCCCATGGGATGCAGCGAGCGGCGTCGTCCAGCCCGATGCATTCCCTGCTCTGGCCTTGCTCTGGCCCTGCTCTGGCGCCGCGATGTTGGGTCGCGCCGCCGCTCTCGTCAGCGGGTGAAGAGAGCCCAGGCCGCGTCGAACAGGGTGAAGCCGGCGAGCGGTCCGAACAGCAGCATCAGGATGTTGAAGCCGACGATGCCGACGATCGTCTTTTCCTGGCGCTTCGTCAGGCGCCGCTTCGGGCGCTCGGGCTTCCAGGGCTCGGGTGGCCGCCAGTTTCGATAATCCACATACATGGCCGGCCTCCTGTCGCATCGACGACATCGATCGGTGACGATAACCGGCCTCGTCCCGGCGATAAAGGCCCGACCCGCGTCCCGGTCGGCCGCTCGTCCGGCAACCGCGGGAAAGCCGGGCCGGCGGCTCTGCGGCAAATTGACGGGTTTGCGTGAGGCAGGCTTTCCGAGGGTTCGGGAGTTCTCAGCCGAGGCGAGACGTGTACCAGGCCATTCTCTCGCTTGCGGGTGGTCACACGCGATCGACGTCGCTTTCGATGGCTTTTCAGCCGGTTCGACGATAGAATTGTAGCCACTGGCGTGTGCTGCGTGCGCCATGGGATGCCCCCTAAACCGACGGAGAACGGCGAAACCTTTTCCGAGGGACTGCAGACCCATGTCCAGACACACCCCTGCGCCGCAGCCGCGGAAGCGATCGCTCCTGCGCGCCTTCGTCGAGAATGCCGCGTTCGGCGGCATTATCCTGATGGCGGCCGCGACGCTCGCCCTCGTCGTCGCGAACTCGCCCTGGGGCACCGCCTATTTCGACACGCTCCACGCCGATGTCGGCGGCCTTTCCGTGCTGCACTGGATCAACGACGCGCTGATGGCGCTGTTCTTCCTGATGGTCGGACTTGAGATCAAGCGGGAGGTGCTGACCGGTCAGCTCGCCACTTGGCCGCAGCGCGTTC
This sequence comes from Aureimonas sp. AU12, assembly GCF_001463705.1. GTDB lineage: Bacteria > Pseudomonadota > Alphaproteobacteria > Rhizobiales > Rhizobiaceae > Aureimonas. Next base: position 39,110 of record NZ_BBWH01000041.1, read on the forward strand.
TTCCGGGGCTGGCGGCGCTCGGCGGCATGGCCGCGCCGGCGCTCGTCTACCTCGCCTTCAACGGCGGCTCGCCCGAGACGCTGCGCGGCTGGGCCATCCCTGCGGCCACCGACATCGCCTTCGCGCTCGGCGTCCTGTCGCTGCTCGGGCCGCGCGTGCCCCTGTCGCTGAAGGTGTTTCTGACGGCGCTCGCCATCATCGACGATCTCGGCGCCGTCGTCATCATCGCCCTCTTCTACACGGCCGACCTGAACGTCCCGGCGCTCGCCGGCGCCGGGCTCGTCGTTGCCGGGCTGATGGTGATGAACCGCCTCGACGTGCATCGTCTCTCGGCCTATCTCGTGCCGGGCGTCGCGCTCTGGGTCCTCGTCTTCCTGTCGGGCATCCACGCAACGCTGGCGGGCGTCGTTCTCGCGCTGACGATCCCGCTCGCCGTCGACCGGCGGACCGGCAACTCCTCGCTCATCCGTCTTGAACACGCCATCCAGCCCGCCGTCGCCTTCGTCATCGTGCCGATCTTCGGCTTCGCCAATGCCGGCGTCTCGTTTGCCGGCTTCACGCCAGCCGCATTGCTCGATCCCGTGCCGCTCGGCATCGCCGCCGGGCTCTTCCTCGGTAAGCAGGCGGGCGTGTTCGGGGTGTCGTGGATCGCGATCCGAGCGGGGCTCGCCAAGCTTCCCGAGGGCGCGACGTGGCGCCAGTTCTACGGTGTGGCGCTGCTGTGCGGCATCGGCTTCACCATGAGCCTCTTCATCGGCCTCCTCGCCTTCCCGACTTCGCCCCTTCTTCAGGACGAAGTGAAGCTCGGCGTCATCATGGGCTCCGTTCTCTCAGGCATCATGGGGGCGGCGGTCCTGGCGTCGGCCCCGGGACGGGCAAACCATGGGTCTCGCGCTTGAGGGTCGGGCCGGACCCAGCCGTACGCATTCGAAACCCGGCGCGAGGGCTCGGGTTTCGGCGTCCTGCGGCAAGGCACGGGGAACCACAGTTCGATCCGCGGTTGCGGTTCGCCGTCGGCGTGAGCTAGAGCGTCTCCAACAGGAGCGGGATCGCTTCACCGCGGGAAGCGGCCCCGAGCCCCGAAGAACCCAGCGGATCGAAGGTCGTCGACAACGCGAAGAAGAGGTCCGGGCGAGACGAGACGCGAGCCGCCCCTTGAACGGTAGAACGATGAAGCGACTGGACGTGATCGACGGGCTGCGAGGTTATTTCCTCGTCTTCATGCTGATCAACCACCTCGCATTCGACGGCGGCTATTGGCTGGTGGAGATCAACCACCGCCAGCTTGCCTTCGTCGAGGATGCGCAGGGGTTCGTCTTCCTGTCCGGCCTGCTCGTCGGTCTCGTCTATGCAGCCCGCATGGAGCGCCTCGGCTTTGCCGCCACGGCGCGCACCATCTGGCGGCGCGCGGGCGACCTCTACCGCCGGACCCTGCTGCTTCTGGCCTTCGCCATGACCATGGTCCTGCTGGTGCCCGCCGCCCAGCTGGCCTGGGTCGACTGGATCGGCGATCTCGACTGGCGCAATCCCGTCCGCATGGCCAGTGCGGCGCTGCTCCTGTTTCAGCCGACCTACATGGACATCCTGCCCCAGTACATCGTCTACATGCTGGCGGCGCCCTTCCTCGTTCGGGCCTGTCTCGCCCAGCGCTGGCCAGAGGTTCTCATCGGCTCGCTGCTCCTGTGGCTGGCGGCGCAGTTCGCGATCCAGCGTCCGGTCACGGCGGCGCTGAACACATGGCTCGCCGGCGACAGCGGCCATGGCCTTCGCGTCAACTTCAACCTCATGGCCTGGCAGGTCGTGTTCACGTTCGGCCTCGTCTTCGGCGTCCTCACGGCGACGAACCGGATCGACTGGACCCGGGTCTTTCGGTCCGACGACAGGCTCGTTCCGCTGGCCGCGCTCTCGGTCTGCCTCTTCTTCCTGCCCTTCCGTTTCGCGACCGCCCACGACTCCATGCCGATCGACATGCTCGGCCCCTTCCAGAGCTACGAGAACCGCTCTGAATTCGGCCTCGTCTACTTCCTGAACTTCGCCGCCGCTGCCTCCGGGATCGCATGGCTCCTCGTTGCGGGACCGGGCCACGCCTCGCGGCGGGTGCGCGCCTTCGCCGCCCTTCTCTCGCGCCTCTTCCGGCTGCCGTTCCTGCGACTGCTGGGCCGACATTCGCTGCAGGTCTACGTCTGGCACGTCGTCATCGTCTATCTCGTGCGCTTCGTGGATTTCGAGACGCCGAAGTTCGGCCAGCCGCTGAAGACCGCGATCGCCCTCGGATGCATCGCGCTCCTCGCCCTGCCGGCGCTCTACCGCGAACGCGCCCGCCTCTTCGGTCGCCTCGGCCCCGGAGCGCGCCAGGCTTGAGAGACAGTCGCTCGGTGTCGGCTGAGTTTCCATGCGATCGTTGCTGATAAAAAACAGAACCCAGAGATGCGATACTCTCGTGGGAGTTGCTCATTACTTCCGGATCGCGATCGGAAACCGAACTTTTCCAACACAATTCCGTTAGCAGCGCATGGTTCTCCAGTGTTGGACCGCATCACCTTCAGGCCTGCTGATCGTCAGGAGATGAACAACGTTCCTCCCAGTCGACGCTTCAAGACAGGCGGTGAGAGAGCGGCGCAAGAAGGGTACGGTCGATTTTCGATTTTCGCCGAGCAGGCGCTTGCGCGACCGATCCGATCTGATGCGGATCTTCGATCGACGGGCTTTTTATTCTTGAGTGAACGCGCCAGATTTCAGGCCGTAACTGAGCGCAGCTGGGTTCATTGATCCAGTTGCTGCCCAGTGGATCGAACGCGATCATCTCGAAGACGCCTCGCTCGACCGAGACAAGTCCGCACGGCCGATGATCGCTTCAACTTATGTCAACTCGGTTTGGCGAGGGTGGGCACGCACCACTCGCGGAACCGCCTGCCCATGATGACCGTCCTTTCCTGCATCGCGAACGACCACAATCCGTGGCTGATCGCGCTTGCGGCCCTCGTCTGCGTGGTCGGCTCATGGGTCACGGTGCGGTTGTTCCATCGGGCGGCGGACACGCAGTGGCCGGAACGAGGGGCCTGGCTGGTCCTGACCGCGCTCATCACCGGCGGATCGATCTGGTGCACCCACTTCATCGCGATCCTCGGCTACGATCCCGGCATATCCATCGGCTTCGACCCCGTCCTGACGATCGTCTCCCTGCTCGTGGCCATGGTCGGCGCAGGCATCGGCTTCCTGATCGCCTCCTCGGCGGGTCGCTCCGCGTCCCTCGCCGGGGGGGCCATCGTGGGGCTGGCGATCGTCGTGATGCATTATACGGGCATGCTCGGGTACCGCGTCGAGGGAATCGCGAGCTGGAACCTGCCCTACCTCGTGGCGTCCATCGTCATCTCCTGCAGCCTGTCCGCGGCCGCCCTCTTCGTGATCCGCCTCGCGCGCGCCCCGCGCAACGCGCGCATCGGCACGGCGCTGCTGGTGCTGGCGATCGTCGGCCTGCACTTCACGGGAATGACCGCGTTCCGCGTCGAGCCGATGGTGATCGACGGATCCTTCTCCAATCCCGCCGCCCTTCGCGCGCTGGCGCTCGCCGTCGCCGGCGTCGCCCTCGTCATCATCGGCGCGGGCTTCGCCAGCGGCATGATCGACGATCGCTCGCGGGCCAATGCGAGCGAGGCGCTCTCCAACATGTCGAACGGTCTCGTCGCCGTATCGTCCACGGGCCGCATCACGCTTTTCAATGCCCGCGTCGGCGAGATCTTCCGCCTGTCCGATCAGGACATCCGCCTCGAGATGCCGCTTGCCACGTTTCTCGCCCATATCGGCCTGCGCTTCGGGTGGGACGCCGACCGCATCCAGCGGGTCGTCAAGAACCATGCCGCATGGTTCGCGGGATCCGAGACGACGCGGCTGGAGCAGGAACTCGACGACGGACGGGTCATCGCTATCGTCTGCCGACCGCTGCGCGCGGGAGGTGCGATCCTGACCTACGAGGACGTCACGGAAGCGCGCGTAGGCCAGAAGAAGATCACCCACATGGCTTATCACGACGCCCTGACGGGCCTCGCCAACCGCCGCCTCTTCACCGACACGATCGAGGATGCGACGGGCGTCGGCGCCTTCAATCTTCTGATGATCGACCTCGACGGCTTCAAGGGCGTCAACGACAAGTTCGGGCATGCGGCGGGCGACGATCTTCTCGTTCAGGTCGCCGTGCGGCTGCGGATGGCCCTGTCGGGGGACGACCAGGCCTTTCGTCTCGGCGGCGACGAGTTCGCCGTGCTCCTGCCGATGGATCCAGACCGGGCGGTCGACCTGTCGAACCGGATCGTGGATACGATGGCGATGCCGTTCGCGATCGCAACCCATGTCGTCAGGATCGGTTGCAGCATCGGCATCGCTTCGATCCTCGCCTCCGACGATGCCTCGACGGTGCAGCGGCGCGCCGATCTCGCGCTCTACAAGGCCAAGACCAGCGGACGTGGCCGGGTCGAGGTCTATCAGGACGGCATGTTCGAGGAAGCCGCCGAGCGTCAGGCCTTCGCCGACGATCTCGCGACGGCCGTGGAGCGAGGCGAGCTCGAACTCCACTATCAGCCCCTGTATGCGCTGCCCGATCGCCATCTTGCGGGCTACGAGGCGCTGATCCGCTGGCGCCATCCCGAGCGCGGGATGATCTCGCCGGCCCAGTTCATTCCGATCGCCGAGACCAGCGGCGCGATCGACCGGATCGGTGCCTGGGTGATCGACGAGGCGCTGCGCGAAGCCGCGTCCTGGCCGAGCGGCCTCTACGTCTCCGTCAACGTCTCCCCCGTCCAGCTGCGCACGCCCGCCATCCTCGCCCATATCCACCGGGCGATGACGGACTACGGTCTGTCGCCGAAGCAGATCGAGATCGAGATCACCGAGACGGCCATGGTCGACAACGGCGGACAGATCGCGACCCTCCTGGCGGGGTTCCGGGCGCTCGGCATCCGGCTGGCGATGGACGATTTCGGAACCGGCTATTCCTCGCTCGCGCACCTGCGCGAGTTCAGGATCGATCGCATCAAGATCGATCGCAGCTTCGTCAGTGGCGGGGGTCTGGACGCCGACGAGGATGCCGGCGCCGCGGCGGTGGTGCGCGCGGTGGTCGGCATGGCGCGCGAACTGTCGATCGAGACCACGGCGGAAGGCATCGAGACCGCCGCGCAGCTCGAGCGGATCGTGGCCCTCGGCTGCGGCACCGGCCAGGGCTACTTCCTGGGGCGCCCGATGGACGCGAAGGCGGCCGGTGAGCTGGCGCATCGTGTCGCCAGACCGGCGCAGGCCCGGCGGGCCTGATCTCGCTCGCCGCCGTACGACAAGTGCGCGGTGACGGCGGTGACGGCGGTGGCGAGCGGAGGGCCGGGATGCGGCCGCCCGCTCGCGGGTCGGTGTCAAGCCGTCAGGATATCCTTCGAGGCGACGGTCGAGTCGGCGTTGAGCCGGTAGACGACGGGCACGCCGGTGGCGAGTTCCTGCGCCACGATCTCCTCGCCGGTGAGGCCGTCGAGCGCCATGATGAGGGCGCGCAGCGAGTTGCCGTGGGCAGCCACGATCACCGTGCCCCCCGCCAGCACCTTCGGCTGAATGCGGTGGATGTAGTAGGGCCAGACGCGGGCGCCCGTGTCCTTCAGCGACTCGCCGCCCGGAGGGGGCACGTCGTAGGAGCGGCGCCAGATATGGACCTGCTCCTCGCCCCACTTGGCGCGCGCGTCGTCCTTGTTGAGACCGGACAGATCGCCGTAGTCGCGCTCGTTGAGCGCCTGATCGCGGATCGTCTCCAGATCCTCCTGCCCGAGTTCGCCCTGGATCAGCGAGAGCGTGCGCTGGGCGCGCGACAGGACGCTGGTGAAGGCGATGTCGAAATGCAGGCCCGCGGCCTTCAGGCGCTGGCCGGCGGCCTTGGCCTCTTCCACGCCCTTCTCGGTCAGGTCCGGGTCGCGCCAGCCGGTGAAGAGGTTCTTGAGGTTCCATTCGCTCTGGCCGTGGCGGACGAGGACGAGGGTTCGGGACATCGCGGGGGCTCCTTGAGCGCGGGGAAGGGGTCGTTGAGAAGGGGGCGTCGAGGGGTCAGCGCGCGAGGCCGAGAACGTCGCGCATGGAATAGAGGCCGGGCGCCTGCGCGTTCGCCCAGAGCGCAGCGCGCACCGCGCCCCGCGCGAAGATCGCGCGGTCCTCGGCGCGGTGGACGAGTTCGATCCGCTCGCCCTCGCCGGCCAGCACCACGCTGTGCTCGCCGATCACCGAGCCGCCGCGAAGGGTAGCGAAGCCGATCGTGCCGGCCTCCCGCGCGCCGGTGTGGCCGTCGCGCACCCGCACCGAAGCCTCGCTCAGATCGACGCCGCGCCCGGTGGCGGCGGCCTCGCCGAGCAGCAGCGCCGTGCCGGAAGGCGCGTCGACCTTGTGGCGGTGATGCATCTCGAGAATCTCGATGTCGAAGAGGTCGGGGCCGAGTGCCCGTGCCGCCTGCTCCACGAGCACGGCCAGGAGGTTGACGCCGAGACTCATGTTGCCGGACTTGACGACCCGCGCCCCGCCCCGCGCCGCCTCGCCGATCGCCGCCTCGTTGGCGGGGCCGAGCCCGGTCGTGCCGATGACATGGACGAGCCCGCGCCGTGCGGCGAGCGCGGCGAGGGCGACGCTGAAGGCCGGCGCGGTGAAGTCGATGACCCCGTCGGCTCCGGCCAGCGCGGCGTCGAGATCCTCGGTGATGGTGATGCCGGCATGGCCGGCGCCCGCGAGCTCTCCGCAATCGCTGCCGAGCGCGATCGAGCCGGTGCGCTCCACGGCGGCCGAGACGCGAACGCCGGGAGTCTCGGCGACGACGCGAACGAGGGTGCGGCCCATGCGGCCCGCCGCCCCGACGATCACCAGCTTCATCGCGTCCATCACCGTCTCCTCAACCCTTGCCTCGGGATCGCTCCCCGGCGGATGCGCAGTCTAGCGCGCCCGGCCGCCCCCTGTCGCGGGAACCGCCGTTCGGCCGTCTCGGCTCCTAGAGCGCCGCGTCCACCCGGTCCTCGTCGCCGCTCGCCTGAAGCCCGTGGAAGCGGGCATAGAGCCCGTTCGGGCGGCGCACCAGTTCGGCATGGTTGCCGCGCTCGGCGATGCGCCCGCGATCCACCACGAGGATCTGGTCGGCCTTGACGATGGTCGAGAGGCGATGCGCCACGACGATCACGGTGCGGTCGGCCATCGCGGCGTCGAGCGCGCGCTGCACCAGCGTCTCCGAACGGGTATCGAGCGCCGAGGTCGCCTCGTCGAGGAGCAGGATCGGCGCATCGCGCAGGAGCGCGCGGGCGATCGACAGGCGCTGGCGCTGGCCGCCCGAAAGCGTGACGCCGTTCTCGCCGACGGGCGTGTCGTAGCCGAGCGGCTGGGCGAGGATGAACTCCTCGGCCTGCGCCCGGCGCGCCGCCTCCTCCACCTCGGCATCGTCGGCCTCGGGCCGGCCGAAGCGGATGTTGTCGCGGATCGAGCCCTCGAAGAGGGTGGGGTGCTGGGGCACGTAGGCGATCTGGCCGCGCAGCGAGGCCTTGGTGACGCCGCCGATCTCCTGCCCGTCGATGAGGATGCGCCCACCGGAAGCATCGTAGAAGCGCTCGATGAGGGCCACGATCGTCGACTTGCCGCTGCCCGACGCCCCGACCAGCGCCGTGGTGCGCCCGGCCTGCGCCGTGAACGAGATGCCGCGCAGCACCGGCTCGCCGGGATGATAGCCGAAGACGACGTCCTCGAACGCGACCTCGCCGCCGGTGACGATCAGCGCCGAGGCACCGGCGCGGTCGGCTTGGCGCGGCGCCTCGTCGAGGATCTCGTAGATCATCGCGGCGTTGACGAGCGCGCGCTCCATCTGCACCTGCAGCTTGGCGAGGCGCCGCGCCGGGTCGTAGGCGAGCAGTAGCGCCGTGATGAAAGCGAACATCGCGCCCGGCGAATAGCCGTAGGCGATCGAGCGGTAGCCCGACCAGGCGATGACGGCGGCGACCGCGATGCCCGCCACCGTCTCGGTGATCGGGCCGGAGCGCTCGGTGATCACGGCGATGCGGTTGGAGCGCTCCTCCGCCGACTGGATCAGCACCTCGGTGCGATCGCGCAGCAGGCGCTCCATCGTGAAGGCCTTGACCACCTGGATGCCCTGCGCCGTCTCCTGCATGGAGCCGAGCACGCGGGCATTGAGGTCGATCGACTGGCGCGTCGCCTTGCGCAGCTTCTTCGAGAGTCCCGAGATCATGATGGCGATCGGCGGGCCGGCGAGCAGCGCGATGAGCGACAGCACCCAGTCCTGCCAGATCATCGCGATGATCAGGAAGATCAGCGTCAGGAGATCGCGCGCCAGCGAGGTGATCGTCAGGTTCAGCGTGTCGCGCACGCCCGAGACGTTCTGGTTGATGCGCGCGGCGAGCTGGGCCGAACGGTTCTGGCCGAAGAAATCGACGGAGAGCTCGGTGAGATGGGCGAACAGCCGCCGCTGGTAGCGCGCCACCACGTCGTTGCCGATGCGCGCCAGGATCACGCCCTGCCCGTAGGTGGCGAGGCCCCGCACGAGAAACGACAGGAACACCGCAAACGGCAGCGTGAACAACACCGTCCGGTCGCCCTCGACGAAGATACGGTCGATGACGTCGCGCATGATCCACGCGAGGAAGGCGGTCGACAGCGCCACGAGCACGAGGCAGATGCCCGCGACCACATAGCCGCGCACATGCTCTCGCCCGTTCTCGGCGATGATGCGACGCAGCAGCCGGATCGCCTGCCCGCGCTCGCTCTTGTCGGACAGGGAAAGGCTCTTCTTCTTCGTCAACGCACGGGCCGGCTGGTTGCGGGATTGCCCGCTCTATAGCGTCTCTCGGCGGGAGCGGCTACCGCCCTCGCGCCGGCACGGACGGCGAGCCTCTCGGGCACGATGGAGCCGTTCCGTGCGAGAGCTGCGCCGGGCTTCAGCGGGTCCAGCGTCGGTTGGCGGTTTCGAGCCCGTAGAAGCGCGGGGTGCGGGCGAAGGTGGCGAGCCCGGCCAGCGCGGCCAGCGGCTGGGTGATGACGAAGAGCGGAATGTCCTGCATCAACGCGGTGTGGGGCGCCTTGTCCTCGAAGGCGGCGCGCATTTCGGCAGCCTTCAGGATGGGAATGATGCGCTGGAAGATGCCGCCGGCGATGTAGACGCCGCCGCGCGCCATGAAGACGAGGGCGAGATCGCCCGCGACGCGCCCCAGATAAACGGCGAAGAGCTGCACCGCCTCGCCGGACGCCGCGTCCCTGTTGTTGACGGCGGCCTCCGTCACCTCGGCGGGCGTCGTGTGCGTGGGAGCCGTCCCGTCGGCGGCGCAGATGGCGCGGTAGAGATTGACGAGGCCGCGACCGCAGAGGATCTGCTCGGCCGAAATGCGGCCCTCGATCGCTTCGAGATGCGGCCAGAGCGCGCGATCACGCTCGGTGCGGGGCCCAAGGTCGATGTGGCCGCCCTCGCCCGCCACCGGGATCCACATCTTGCGCGCCCGCACCAGCCCGGCGACGCCGAGCCCCGTGCCCGGCCCGACCACGACGCGGCTGGCGCCCTCCTTCACCGTGCCCCGGCCGACCTGGCTGCGGCCGGTTTCCGGCAGGGCGGAGACGGCGAGCGCCTGCGCCTCGAAATCGTTGAGGACGAGCACCTCTTCGAAGCCGAGATCGCGGATGAGAACGCGCGGGCGCACCACCCAGGGGCAGTTCGTCAGGTCGATCTCGTCGCCGTCGATCGGCCCGGCGACCGCGAGCACCGCCGATTTCGGCTGCACCGAGGTCTTGTCCAGCACCGTCGCCTGAATCGCCTCGTCGATGTTGGGATAGTCGGCGGTCTGGACGATCGGGAAGGATTTCGGCTCGGCGAAGGCATCGAGCAGGATCGCGAACCGGGCGTTCGTGCCGCCGATATCGCCGATAAGGATCGGAAATTTCAGCGCTTCGGAGCTGTCGAGCGTCGGAGTCATTGGATCACCGGATCTCATCGTTTGAATCCGCGCGACGATTAGCACCCGAGCGTGACCGGCAAAAGGCGGGAATCGAGTCCCGCCTTGATGCAGTGCAAAACAATCGCGGAGGATCGATGCCGGCCCTCAGCCGCCCGGACGGAACCGCGGCATCGGCATGCCGCCGGCTTCGGGCGCATCGGCGTCGAACCCGTCGGGCGCGCCCGCTGCCGGCGGCGGCGGAAGGCGCCGGGGCGCGGCGGCGGGGGCCGGTGTCGGCGCGCGCTCGGGCGCGGCCTCGAAGGCGGTGACCGGCACGGGCTCGCGCGCGGCGGCCGGGACGGGCGACGGAGCCGAGGCGGACACCCCGGCATCGGGCTGCTTCAACACGGCGGAGCAGGCCTTCGGCAGGCCGGACATGAAGATCGGCGGCGGCTTGCGGTAGGGCTTCGACGAGGGCTTCGGCGGCTGGAGCGCCACGTCAAACCACCAGTCGAGCTTGTCGCAGCCATCACCCGTGCCCGTCGATTCCTGCGGCTCGCAATTGGGCGAGCCCGGCTGGCAGACGATGCGGACGTGGAAGTGATAGTCGTGGCCGTACATCGGCCGCACCTTGTTGAGCCACGCCCGGTCGCGCCCGGCGGTCTTGCAGAGCTGCTCCTTGATGCCGGGATGCACGAAGATGCGCTGCACCTCGGGCTCCTCGGCGGCGGTGCGGATGAGCTTGCCCATCTCCGGGCGCCAGCGCCTGAGATCGATGTGGCGCGTCGTCTTATCGATCACCGAGGGCAGCGGCATCGTGTCGCGTTCGTCGCGCGAGAGGCGCCGGTTCGGCATCTCCGTCAGGTAGATGTCGGCGTCGAGACCAATCTGGTGCGAAGCGTGGCCGTCCTTCATCGGGCCGCCGCGCGGCTGCGCCATGTCGCCGAACAGGAGCCCGCGCCAGTTCGCCTCGGCCGCCGCGTCGCGCGACAGGCGCTGGAGGAAGGCGATCATCGTGGGATGGGCAAAGGCGCGGTGGCGCGAGGGCTTCATCACCTGCCAGGTCGGCCCGTCCTTCGGCATTTCGAGGGCGCCGGCGATGCAGCCCTTCGAATAGAAGCCGATGCTCTGGGGCTTGGCCGCCGAGGGGCCGGTCTCGGCGGAAAAGAGGTCCTTGGCCGGCGTCTGCGCCGCGGCGGGCAAGGCGCTCGCGACAGCCAGCAGCGCCGCGCCCATCACGCGCCGAACGTTCCGTCCGCTTCCTCGTGCCGATCCGCGCATGCTCAAGTTCCCTGTCGTCCCGTCCGGCACGAGAGCCGGACAGATCGGCCGAAACTAAGGCCGGCAGGTGGTTCGAAGCTGAACGCGGCGATCCGAGGATCTAAGCTCAGACCGGCCGGGCCTCGCCGGCGTCCGCCGAGGCGTAGAGCGCGTCGATCACCCGCTGGTTCAACACGGACTGCTCGAGACTGAACAGCGCCTCGCCCGAGCCCGCCACGGCGCGCGCGAAGGCCTCGATCTGCAGACGGTACTGGTCGGCGGCGCCGAAGCGAACGGTCTGCGTCGTGCCGTGGGCGCGGTCGTGGAGATGCACCGCGGCCTGCTGGTAGAGCCCGGCATTGAAGGCGCCGTCCACCTCGATGAAGCCTTCGGTGCCGTGGAAGGCCATGGTCTGGCGCGCCGCCATCTGCGTCGAGATGTAGAAGGAGAGGTGGAAGTCACCGAAATCGACGTCGCAGTCGGCGAAGATGTCGGTGCCGAAATTCGCGTCGCGCTCGATGCGCGCGCGCGCCGCGACGGCCTCGGCCCCCGTCGCCAGCCGTGTCGTCACCACCGGATAGACGCCGATATCGGGCAGCGCGCCGCCGCCGAGATCGAGCTGGTTGCGCATGTTGGCGGGATCGACGTTGTAGTAGGAGAAGGCGCCCTGCACGTGCCGCAGCCGGCCGATGCGCCCCTCAGCGATCCACTGGCGCACCGTCTCCCATTGCGGGTGGTAGCGCACCATGAAGGCTTCAGCGACCTGGACGCCGGCGGCATCCCGGGCCTCGATCAGCGGCTGGATCTCACCGGCCTTCAGCGCCAGCGGCTTCTCCACCAGCACGTGCTTGCCGGCCTTCACCGCGCGGATCGCCCATTCGACGTGCTGGGCGGTCGGCAGCGGCACGTAGACGGCGTCGACCTCGCGCGATTCGAGCAGCGCCTCGTAGGAGCCGAAGGCGTCGGGCGCGCCGAAGTGCCAGGCGAGATGCTCGGCCCGCTCGCGCTCGCGGCTGGCGATCGCCTGGAGGCGGCAGCCCTCCGCCTTCAGGATGGCCGGTATCATCTGCTCGCGGGCGATCTTCGCGCCCGACAGGATGCCCCAACGCAGCATGGCTCGTCCCTCCTTCGTCGATCCTCGGCGTCGCCGCGCGTCAGGCGCGCAGCGTTCCGCCCGTCGCCTTGGCCACCGCCGCGACGATCTTCTGCGTCGCCGCGTCGAGATCCTCGTCGGTGAGGGTGCGCTCGAGCGGATTGAGCGTCACCTCGATCGCCACCGACTTGGCGTTCTCGCCGAGCGAGGCGCCGGTAAAGACGTCGAAGACGCGGACCTCGCCGACGAGCTTGCGATCGGCGCCCTCGGCGGCGCGCACCACCTTCAAGGCGTCGACATCGGCGGGAACCACGAAGGCGAAGTCGCGGCGCACCGGCTGGAAGGGCGAGAGCGTCAGCACCGGCTTGGTGCGCGTCGGCTTGCGACGCGGCTCCGGCGCCTCGTCGAGGAAGACTTCGAAGCCGGCATAGGCGCCGGTGATGCCGAGGCTTTTCAGCGTGCGCGGATGGAACTCGCCATATTCGGCCAGCACCGTCTTCGGTCCGAGCTTGATCTTGCCCGAGCGGCCCGGATGATACCAGGCGCTGGCCGGGGCTTCGAACTGGAGACGGTCCACCGGCACGCCCGCCGCTTCCAGCGCGGCGATGGCATCGGCCTTGGCGTCGAAGACGCCGACCGGCGCGGCATGGCCCGCCCAGTCGCGCCCCGCCCCCGCATGACCGGCGGTGGCGCGGCGAACGCCCGCGGCGGCCCGGCGCTGGCCCTCGGGCTCGGGCGAGCGGTAGAGCGCGGCGACCTCGAAGAGCGCGGTGTCGCCCTGGCCGCGCTGCGCGTTGCGGTGCGCGGCGGCCAGAAGGTTCGGCAGGAGCGAGGGCCGCATGTCCGAGAGATCCGCGGCGATCGGGTTTTCGAGGCGCAGCGCCTCGGATCCGCCGCCGAAGGCGCTGGCGGCCTCTGCTGAGACGAAGGAATAGGTCACGGCCTCGGCCATGCCGCGCGCGGCGAGCGCGCGCCGCGCCGCGTGGTCGCGGATCTGCGCGGACGTCAGGATGCGCTCGCCGACGCCGGCCAGCGCCGGCAGCGGCTGGGGCTCGATGCGATCGACGCCAACGAGACGCATGACCTCCTCGACGAGATCGGCCTTGCCGTCGATGTCGGGGCGCCAGGAGGGAACCGTCACCTCGGCGCCCCCTCCTATGACCATGTCGGCGCTCTCCACCGTGAAGCCGAGGCGCGTCAGGATCCGGGCCTGGCGCTCGGGCTCGACGTCGAGGCCCGTCAGGCGCTTCACCTCCGTGAAGGGCAGGTGCAGACGCTTGGGCTCGATGGGCGTCATGCCCTCGACGGTCGCGCGCGTCGGCTCGCCGCCACAGAGTTCCAGGATCAGCGCGGTCGCGAGATCGAGGCCGGGCTCGGCGAAGGCGGGATCGACGCCGCGCTCGAAGCGGTAGCGGGCATCGGTGATGATGCCGAGCGCGCGGCCGGCGCGGGCGATCGCGATCGGCTCCCATAGCGCCGATTCCACGAGCACGTCCGTGGTGCCCTCGTCGCAGCCCGAGGCCTCGCCGCCCATGATGCCGGCGATCGACTCGACGCCGTTGTCGTCGGCGATGACGCAGGTGCCCTCGGGCAACGCGTAGGTCTTGCCGTCGAGCGCGACGATCTCCTCGCCGGCGCGCGCCCCGCGAACCACCAGAACGCCTGCCACCTTCGCGGCGTCGAAGACGTGCAGCGGACGGCCGCGGTCGAAGGTGAGGTAGTTGGTGACGTCGACGAGCGCGTTGATCGGGCGAAGGCCGATGGCGGTCAGGCGCTTCTGCATCCAGCCCGGCGACGGGCCGTTCTTCACACCCCGGATCAGGCGCAGCGCGAAGCCATGGCAGACCGCGCTCTCGATCCGAAGCGCGACGGGGCAGTCGCCCTCACCCTCGATCTCCTCGACGTCAGGGGTCTTGCAAGTGCCGAGGCCGGCGGCTGCGAGATCGCGCGCGATGCCGGCAATGCCGGTGGCGTCGGGCCGGTTCGGCGTCAGGCCGATCTCGATCACGGGATCGGCGAGATCGGCGTAATCCGCGAAGGACTGGCCGACCGGCGCATCCTCGGGCAGGTCGATGATGCCGTTATGCTCCTCGGAAAGCTCCAGCTCGCGCTCCGAGCACATCATGCCGTGGCTCTCGACGCCGCGGATCTTGCCGATGCCGAGCGTCGTGTCGAGGCCGGGCACGTAGGTGCCGGGCAGGCCGAGGACGCCGATGAGCCCGGCGCGCGCGTTGGGCGCGCCGCAGACGACCTGCAACGGCTTCCCCCCGTTGACGGCGGGGCCGGCATCGACGCTCAGCACCTGCAGCTTGTCGGCGTCGGGATGGCGCGTGGCGGTGAGGACGCGCGCGATCGTGAAGGCGCGAAGGCTCGCCTTGTCGTCGATCGCCTCGACTTCGAGGCCGAGCGAGGTCAGGCGCTCCGCGATCTCCTCGAGCGGGGCGTCGGTGTCGAGATGGTCCTTGAGCCAGGACAGGGTGAATTTCATGACGGGCCTGGGGATTTTTAAGAGCGGCCGGGGCCGCGAAACGGCGAAAGGTCAGGTGATCAGGTGCGGTCCGCGACGTCGGCGGCGGCGCGGCGTACGAGGCCGCTCGCATGGACGAAGCGATAGACCGAGAGCGCGGCGAGCGCGAAGACGAGGCTGAGGAGAAGCAGGTTGCCGAGGCCGATCGCCGTGTCGAAGGCGAACTTGACGATGACCGTCGGCAGGAGGATGCCCACCGCCAGCGAGGCCAGCGTCGCCGGGGTGCCCGGGAGGTAAGCGTAGAGCGCGGCGAAGATCGCGACCGTCACGAGCGACAGGATGTAGGTGCCCGGCACGGCGGCGACGGTGGCGAAGGCCAGCGACAGGAAGAGCCAGCCGAACAGCGCCATGACGAGCGTGCCCATCACCGCGCCGGCGACGACGGCGATGATCTCGACGATCGCGAAGCGGGCCTTGTCAGCGGTTCCGCCGGCCATGGGCGTGGTCTCCTCGTGAGGGGCATGTCGGGGCTGTGATGCCCGGCTTGGGCGCGCGCGTCAAACCGCGGGGCCTGAGAGATCCACCATGAAGCCGCGGCGCACGAGATCGGCGGATCCCTCGATGCGGATCGAGCCGGGATAGGCGAGCGAGAGGTCCTCGCCGAAATCGGCCCGCTCGGTGATCCGTCGATAGAACATCGATCCGCCGAAATGGCCGCCCTCCGCCACGAAGGTGCGGAACTCGGTGAGCGAGGCCGCCGAGAACTTGAAGTGCAGCAGCACGGCGGCGGGGGCGGAGAAGTTGCGCGTCACCGGCAGCGGCCCGTGGATCGAGCCGCCGCGATAGGCGGTGGCGCGGTCGGCGAAGATGAGGGGAAACTTCGACAGGCGGTTCTCGCCGCCGAAGATCCGGGTGCGCGGGCCGCCGCGGATCGCCAGCGAGAATTTCTCGCGCGCCACATGATAGCCGTCGCCGTCGATCATCGGCGAGACCTCCGCGGGATGGCGATGGCGCGCCGGGTCGAAGGCGGCGTCGGCAAGGCGCCCCTGCGGGTAGAGGTCGAGCATCGGGGCCAGCGCGCGGGTCAGCCCGGCGCGCGCGAGATCGGCGACGAAGGCCGGGAGCTTGCGGGTTTCGGAGCCGGGATAGACGAGGAACTCGTCGGCATCCACCGAGACGTACCAGCGTCCGCGCCCGTAGCGCTCGATCAGCGCGTCGCGCCAGGCGAGGCCACCCGCCGCCTCGCGGTAGGTCTGGTCGGAGGCGAAGCGGTCGACGTCATCAGCAGCGTCGAGGATCTCGCGCGTGCCGTCGTCGGAGCGGTCGTCGACGATCGCGAAGCGGGCGACGCCGAGCCCGCGATAATGGTCGAGAAAGGCGCCGATATAGGCGCGCGCGTTGCGAACGACGCAGATCAGCACGAGGGCGTCGGGCGCCACCGGCGCGGGCGTCCCGGCCACCGGCGTCAGCACGGCCTCGGCGATGCGCCGTCCGCGCCGGCGGTATCGCCCGTCGCGAAGACGCAGCGCCAGCTGCTCCGTCCAGCCGGCGCGAAGGATCGGCCCCCAGGCCGACGGGTCGGGCTGGGGATAGGGAGCGGCGCCCGGCATCGCGCCGCTACTGGCTGAGGCCGCCGAACAGCGTCGGCATGTCGAGCGGGCGGAAGCCGTAATGCTCGATCCAGCGGATGTCGGCGTCGAAGAAGGCGCGCAAGTCGGGCATGCCGTATTTCAGCATGGCAATGCGGTCGATGCCCATGCCCCAGGCGAAGCCTTGGTAAACGTCGGGATCGAGCCCGACGCCGCGCAGCACGTTGGGGTGCACCATGCCGCAGCCGAGGATCTCCATCCAGTCCGTCCCCTCGCCGAAGCGCACCTCGGAGCCGGAGCGGTCGCACTGGATGTCGACTTCCATCGAGGGCTCGGTGAAGGGGAAGAAGGACGGGCGGAAGCGCATGTTCAGCGAGGGCACCTCGAAGAACGCCTTGCAGAACTCGGTCAGCACCCACTTCATGTTGGCGATGTTGGCGGACGTGTCGATGACCAGCCCTTCCACCTGATGGAACATCGGCGTGTGGGTGGCGTCGGAATCCTGCCGGTAGGTCTTGCCGGGAATGACGATGCGGATCGGCGGCTTCTGCGTCTCCATCGTGCGGATCTGCACCGGCGAGGTGTGGGTGCGCAGCAGCTTGCGCTCGCCGTTGGCGTCGGGCTTGAGGAAGAACGTGTCGTGCATCTCGCGCGCCGGATGCCCGTCGGGGAAGTTCAGCGCCGTGAAATTGTAGCGGTCGGTCTCGATGTCCGGCCCTTCCGCGATGCGGAAGCCCATGTCGGCGAAGATCGCGGTGATCTCGTCGATGACCTGGCTGATCGGGTGGATGCGCCCGCGCGACACCGGCGAGGCGCGCACCGGCAGCGTCACGTCGAGACGCTCGGCGGCCAGACGCGCGTCGATGGCGGCCTCGGTCAACGCGTCGCGCTTGGCGGTGAGCGCGCCCTGCACCCGGTCACGCAGGCCGTTGAGGGCGGGGCCAGCGTCGCGGCGCTCCTCCGGGCTCATCTTGCCGAGGCCCTTCAGACGCTCGGAGATCTCGCCCTTCTTGCCGAGCGCGGCCAGACGCACGGTCTCGAGCGCGGCCTCGTCGCCGGCCGCATCGATGTCGCGGAGGAAACGGGTCTCGATGTCGGCGAGATCGCTCATCGGATCACCCTCAGGCTTGGAGTCCAGAAAACGGCGGCGGCGCCCGGCTTCGGGCCGGTCCGCCGGACAGGCGGCCTGTCTATCGCGGCGCGCCGCCGATGGAAAGACGGGTGGCTCCGCCAACGGAAAAGGCCCGCTCCCCGGATCAGGGAGCGGGCCTTCGGTCTCTCGAACCCGAGACAGGTCCGCGAAATGTCGCTGGCGAACTTAAGCCGCGATCTTCTCGCCGACGGCGCGCGCATGCGCGGTCTCGCTGTGGTCCTTGATGTAGCCCAGCGCGGACTTGGCCTGCTCGACGAGGGCGGCAAAGGCCTCCGGCTCGTGGATGGCGATGTCCGACATGACCTTGCGGTCGACTTCGATCCCGGCCTTGGACAGGCCGTCGATGAAGCGCGCGTAGGTCAGGCCGTGCTGGCGCACGCCGGCGTTGATGCGCTGGATCCAGAGGGCGCGGAAGTTCCGCTTCTTGACGCGGCGATCGCGCGTGGCGAACTGCTTGGACCGATCGACGGCGGCCTTGGCGGCGCGGATCGTGTTCTTGCGGCGGCCGTAGAAACCCTTGGCGGCCTTCAGAACCTTCTTATGCTTGGCGTGGGACGTTACGCCCCGTTTGACACGTGCCATGGTAGTCGCTCCTTAAAAATCTCGAGACCGAACCGCTCAGCGGTTGTAGGGCATGTAGACCTTGACGATCTTCGCATCGGCGTCGGACAGGATCATCGATCCCCGCGCGTTCCGGATGAAGTCGTTGGAGCGCTTGATCATGCCGTGGCGCTTGCCTGCCGCTCCCGCCTTGACCTTGCCGGAGGCGGTCATGCGGAAGCGCTTCTTGGCGCTGGCTTTCGTCTTCATCTTGGGCATTTTGCTCTCCTAGGATTTAGGATCGCGAGCGGCCACGGTTCGATCCCGCGAGGGACCGGGTCGGGCACCCCTCGAACGGCTCGAGGGTCGCGACAGCATTAGAACCGGCACGGCATGCCCTGCCGGCCGGTTCACATGAACGAGGGCTCCATAGCCGACGATCACCGACGATGCAACTCCGTGCCGGCGCATCGGCCGATCCCCTCGCCACTCCCCGGCACAGCCGAGACGGGGAGTGGCGAGGGGATCGGCGACAACCGGTCGCGCGACCGGACGTGTATCCCGGAAGGCTCACAACCGCTGCAAACGCTGCGATGGCGCATTGCGCGGGAGTCTCATTCATGGGACGTTCAGATCCTTCAAGCGATATCATCCAATCTATGGTTGTCCATCATTTCCCCGGCTCGGTGAGTACGCTCGGGCTTCGCATCCGCGAAGCCGCGATCGATTCCCGGATGTGGCAGGGCGTGGTACGCGACCTGGCGGGCCGCTTCCCCGGCGCGGAATGCGAGATTGTCTTCATCCTGCGCGGCGGGCGCACGGTCGCCGTTGGTCTGGCCGGAACGGGCGACCGCCTGGCCAGGGCCGATGCCGGCGCAGGCCTGACCAACCGCCTCGCCCTGATGACGGAGCCCGGCGAAGCCGAGTGGCTGCAGCCCGACCTGACCGCGCCGCAGCCGGAGCAGGGCGCCACCCTGACGCTGAAGGAACTCGGGATCGGAGATTGGCGTCTTCGGCTGCGCATGGTGCTGCAGGCGAGCGAGCGGACGGTCGACGAAGGGATGGGCGTCCTTCTCAACCGGCTGGCCCCGGTCCTGCGGGATGCGTTCAAGATGTGTCTCGATCTCGAATCGTCCCGGCTTCCCTCCCATGCCCTGCTCGAACGGGTCCTCGATCCCGTGCCCTACGGCGTCCTCCTGCTGACCCCGGCGCTGCGGCCCCATTTCGCCAATGTCGCGGGCGAACACGCGCTGGCCTTCCGGTCGCTGTTCCGGCCGATGGGCCGCGGCGGCTCGCTGCGCGCCGCCTCGAACGCAGTGCAGGACGATCTCGAGCGTCTGGCCGGTGGCGTCCTCGACGGCACGCTGGATCGGGCGCGCCTCGACGTGCCGATGCCCGGCCGGACGCCGCCGATGCAGTTGCGCTTTTCGCGCGTGGGCGCCGGCGCGCTGGACTGGCCGACGCGCAACCGGGCCGGGACCGCCTGCGAGCATGTGGTGATGACGATCCGTCCGAACGACGAGACGACCCGGCGCGACGCTCGCCCGGTCTCGCTGCCGGCGTCGATCCTCGACGATCTGGCGGCGCAGGGCTGATGGATCGGCGCTCGCGCATTGTGTGACGGCCGAGCCCTGCCGAGACCTGCATGCTCGACGCCCGCGCCGGATCTCATTTCAAAGGCGACGCGTTGCCGGTCGCCGTCCAGCGGGATCGACGAAGCGTAAACGAAAGAGGGCGGCTCGATGCCGCCCTCTTTCTATTCTCGCAATGGTTCGGCCGGCAGGTGCCGACCCCGATGGCTCAGCCCTTGGGGGCGAGCACCATCATCATCTGACGACCCTCGAGCTTGGGCTCGGCCTCGACCTTCGAGATCTCCGCCGTTTCCTCGCGGACGCGGTTGAGAAGACGCATGCCGAGTTCCTGGTGCGCCATCTCGCGTCCCCGGAAGCGCAGCGTCAGCTTGACCTTGTCGCCCTCTTCGAAGAAGCGCCGAACGGCCTTCATCTTGGTCTCGTAGTCGTGGTCGTCGATGTTGGGACGCATCTTGATCTCTTTGACCTCGATGATCTTCTGGCGACGACGCGCTTCCGCGGCTTTCTTCTGGCCTTCGTATTTCAGCTTGCCGAGATCAAGGATCTTGCAGACCGGCGGGTTCGCGGTCGGCACGATCTCGACGAGGTCGAGCCCCGCCTCCTCGGCCATCGCGAGAGCCTCGGCGGTGTTGGTCACACCCCGGTTCTGGCCTTCCGCATCGATGAGCTGAATTTGCGGAACCCGGATGTCCCGGTTGGAGCGCGGCCCCTCCTTCTGGGCCGGCGGCGCGCGAAATGGTCTGCGAATGGTCGTTGACTCCGACTGTTGACGTTCGTGCTGTCCGCGTCGGAAAAGGGGCTCCCGACGTGTCGGGGTTGGCCGACATCCGCCGTGATCCGCCCTGTCGCACGAACACGTGACGTGTATATAGCATGGCACCCACCGGATTTCACGCCGCTCACGCCAGAAAAATCGAAAGGCCCGTTCGTCTCGGTACGCGCGGGACGGGTTTCCCCGCGATGACACAGCCGACCGCCAGCTTTCTCGAGCCCACCGCCGAAGGCGAACGCCTCGCCTATCTCGCGGTTGCGGGCGAAGCTCCCACCGTGGTCTGGCTCGGCGGCTTTCGCTCCGACATGCGCGGCACGAAGGCGGAACGGCTCGAGGCGGCGGCGCGGCGCGAGGGCCACGCCTTCCTGCGCTTCGACTATTCCGGCCACGGAGAATCGGGCGGACGGTTCGAGGAGGGCACCCTTTCGCGCTGGACCGCCGATGCGCTGCGCGCGATCGACGCGCTGGCACCCGGCCCGCTCGTTCTCGTCGGCTCCTCGATGGGCGGCTGGATCGCCCTGCTCACCGCGCGAATCCTGCGCGAGCGCGGCGAGGCGGGGCGCCTGCGCGGCCTGCTGCTGCTGGCTCCCGCACCCGACTTCACCAGCCGGCTGGTGGAACCCGGCCTGACAGCGGCCGACCGGGAGGCGCTCGCGCGCGACGGCTTCGTGGCGCGCCCCTCCGAGTATTCGTCCGAGCCGACGCTCTATACGCGTGCGCTCATCGAGGATGGAGCGGCGATGGCGGTGATGGATCGCCCGATCGAGACGGGCTGCTGCGTCCACATCATCCAGGGCATGGACGATCCCGACGTGCCCCACACGCACGCGCTCGAGCTCCTGTCCCACCTGCCGGCCGACGGCGTCACGCTGACGCTGGTGCAGGGCGGCGATCATCGCTTGTCGCGCGAGGAGGATCTCCTGCGCATGGAGCGGGCGCTCGCCGATCTCGTGACATCGGCGCGCGAGACGCCCTGACCGGCGCAGCCGATTCGTGACGACGCTGTGACGTTTGCGTCACAACCTTGCGAACCCCCCCGAAAAAACCTCGATCGCCTCGCAATTCCAGCGCTTGCGCTCTGGACGATAGCGCCAACGCGCCCATTTCGTCGCCGCTATCCGCCGTCAGGCTGACCCGAAGTCGACGCTGCACCGCACACCCCGCCCTTTCCGCCGATTGACAGCTTTTCGCGCTGCACCCACGATGCGGGTCTGGGTGGAGGACGGTTCACTCAACTGACGGAGATCGCAATGTTTTTTCGGCGCTTGTTCGGCGCAGCGCTCCTGCTTTGCCTTTTTTCCGGATCGCCGATCGCGGCCCGCGCCAGCCCGCTCGGCACCATGCCGATCGGGGCCACCACAAGGCAGCCCTTCGGACATTACGCCCTGTGCCGGCGCAGCCCGGCCGAGTGCCGGACAACCACGAAGGAGGCCGCGCCGCCGGTTCTCCTCGACATTGCCCTCATGCAACTCGTCTCCCGCGTCAACAAGCAGATCAACGCCGAGATCCAGCCGGCGTCGGATCAGGAACTCTACGGTGTCGAGGAGCGATGGACCCTCCCGGCGAGCGGTCGCGGCGACTGCGAGGACTACGCGCTGCTGAAGCGCGAGCGGCTTCACGCGGCGGGCATCCCGCTCTCCGACCTGCTTCTCACCGTGGTGCGCAAGCGCGACGGAACCGGCCACGCCATCCTGACCCTGCGCACCCGGTCCGGCGATTTCGTGCTGGACAATCTCGACGCACGGGTGCGCCCCTGGGCCGACGTGCCCTATCGCTTCGTGAAGCGCCAGTCGAACGAGGATCCGGCGCGCTGGGTCGAGATCGAGAAGGGTGCCGACACGATGGTCAGTGCCATGTCGCGCTGACGGGCTCAGGTGGCTGTCGGTCAGCGTCCGTCGTCCTCGTCGCCCGGAGACTGCGCGTCGTCGGCGGACCCGGCAATGACGTAGGAGCCCGAAAGCCAGCGATTGAGATCCACCGCCTTGCAACGCTGCGAGCAGAAGGGAAAGCTTCCGCGATCCGACGGCTTGCTGCATTCGGGGCAGCGACGCTTGGGGCGCAGCGGGGTGACGGAGGCGCTCACCGAAACGGCTCAGGCGAGCGGGACGGCGCCGATCGGCGGGGCGACGAAGCCCTCGCCCGCGAGCAGCGCCAGCGTTTCGTAGAGCGGCAGCCCGACGACGTTGGAATAGGATCCGACGAG
>NZ_BBWH01000042.1 GCF_001463705.1 Aureimonas sp. AU12
GAGCGGCAGCCCGACGACGTTGGAATAGGATCCGACGAGGCGCACCACGAAGCCGCCCGCCAAGCCCTGGATGGCATAACCGCCGGCCTTGCCGCGCCATTCGCCGGACTGGAGATAGCGCTCGATGTCCTCGCGCGACAGGCGTTTGAAGCGCACCCGCGTCTCGACGAGGCGCTCGCGCAGCTTGCCGGCGGGGGTGACGACGCAGACGCCGGTATAGACGCGGTGCGTGCGGCCCGAGAGGATGCGCAGGTTGGCCAGCGCATCGTCCTCGAGTTCGGCCTTCGGCATGACCTCGCGCCCCACCGCCACCACCGTGTCGGCGGCCAGCGTGTAGCGCCCGGCGATCTCGCCGCGCGCCCGCAAGCCCTCGTAGGCGGCCAGCGCCTTGCGCTTGGCAAGGCGCTTGGCAAGGGCGCGCGGCGTCTCGGAACGCTCGGGCGTCTCGTCGACGTCCGTGGGCGCCAGACGCTCGGGCTCGATGCCGACCTGCTGGAGAAGTTCGAGCCGCCGGGGCGAAGCCGAGGCGAGAACGAGGCCGCTTGCCGGCTTCATCGGGACGGTGCCTTACTTGAAGCGGTAGGTGATGCGGCCCTTCGTCAGATCGTAGGGCGTCATTTCCACGAGCACCTTGTCGCCCGTCAGGACGCGGATGCGGTTCTTGCGCATGCGGCCGGCCGTGTGGGCGATGATCTCGTGATCGTTCTCGAGCTTGATGCGGAAGGTCGCGTTGGGCAGGAGTTCGACAACGACTCCCGGGAACTCGAGAACTTCTTCTTTCGCCATGCGTCTACTGGACCTCGAAAAGATCGGGCCCCGGCGGTACATCCGCGGGACCCCGGAACGGTTCGGCCTGCCATCGAGCAGGGCCTCGTATCGTGAATTGAAGCCCTAAATCGGCGTTTGCCCGCCAAATTGCAAGCACTTCCCGACAGGGCCCGCCGCGCCGCGCCCCTGCCGCTCCCGGCAGGCGACGCGGAGCCAAGCCGGTCAGCTCGAAATGCGCTCGATCTCGGCACCGCAGCGGCCGAGCTTCTCTTCCAAGCGCTCGAAGCCGCGATCGAGATGGTAGACGCGATTGACGGTGGTCTCGCCGTCGGCGACGAGCCCAGCGATCACCAGCGACACCGAGGCGCGAAGGTCGGTCGCCATGACGGGCGCGCCGACGAGGCGCGGCACGCCCTCGACGCGGGCCATCTGGCCCGACAGCGTGATCTTGGCGCCGAGCCGCGCCAGCTCCTGCACATGCATGAAGCGGTTCTCGAAGATCGTCTCGGTGATGTGCGAGACCCCGTCCGAGCGCGTCATCAGCGCCATGAACTGCGCCTGCAGGTCGGTCGGGAAGCCCGGGAACGGATCGGTGACGACGTCCACCGGCCGGATGCCGCCGCCGTTGCGCACCACGCGCATGCCGTCCTCCGTGTCGGTGATCTCGACGCCGGCATCGCCCAGCGCCGTCAGCGCGGTCTGCAGGAGATCGGACCGCGTGCCCTCGAGGACGACGTCGCCGCCGGTCATCGCGACCGCCATGGCATAGGTGCCGGTCTCGATGCGGTCGGGCAGCACGCGGTGGCGCGCGCCCGACAGCGCGGTGACGCCCTCGATCGTGATCGTCGGCGTGCCCGCCCCGGTGATCCGGGCGCCCATCGCGTTGAGGCACTTGGCGAGATCAACGACCTCGGGCTCACGCGCGGCGTTCTCGAGCACGGTCTGGCCCTTGGCGAGCGAGGCCGCCATCATCAGGACGTGCGTGGCGCCGACCGAGACCTTCGGGAAGGTGAAGCGGTTGCCGACGAGGCCGCCCTTGGCCTCCGCGACGATGTAGCCGGCGTCGATGTCGATCGTGGCGCCGAGCGCGCGCAGGCCGTCGATGAAGAGATCCACCGGCCGCGTGCCGATGGCGCAGCCGCCCGGCAGGGAGACGCGGGCCTTGTGCATGCGGGCGAGCAGCGGGCCGATCACCCAGAACGAGGCGCGCATCTTCGAGACGAGCTCATAGGGCGCGGTGGTGTCGACGATGGTGCGCGCGGTGAAGTGGATGGTGCGGCCCGAGCCGGCGCTGAGCGCCAGACGCTTGCCCGACACCGTGTAGTCGACGCCGTGATTGCCGAGGATGCGAATCAGTTGCTCGACATCGGCGAGATGCGGCACGTTCTCGAGCGTCAGCGTGTCGTCGGTCAGGAGCGAGGCGATCATCAGCGGCAGCGCGGCGTTCTTGGCGCCCGAGATCGGGATCGTGCCGTTGAGGGCGTTGCCGCCGCGAATGCGAATTCGATCCATGGAGGTGCCTTGCGCGTTTGCCCGGAGGACGGACCGGGGCCGCCGCCACGCAGCCCGGCGAGACCGGAAGGGCCCCGAAAGGGGCCGGAAGCGCGTGTCCTACACGAGGCAACCCTGCCGATCAAATCGGTGCGGCCACGGACAGTCGGGGCCCGTGCCGGCGCGCCGTCTCAGTGCGGGCGCAGGAGCACGTCGAGGCCGAAGACGATCATCGCGGCGATCGCGATCTTCCAGAAGTCGCCGCGTCGGCGAAGGCCGGGAATGCCGAAGGGACGCCAGATCTGCGCGGCCATCAGCACGATCATCAGGAGGGAGAAGACCTTGTTCATCCGCCCCTCCCTAGCGGGAAACGCATGCGCTGTCGCGGGGCGCCGGGCCACCGGATCGAGCGGAAGGCATCGGCTCCCAAACGAAGAAGCCCGGCTGTCGCCGGCCGGGCCCCGATCACTTGCCGATCGCTCGATCACGCGCCGATGGCTCGACCACTGGTCGATAGGCCGATCGCGCTCAGCCGCGCTTGGGCGAGAGCACCGAGCCGATGACGTGGACGACGCCGTTCGACTGCTTGACGTCGGCGGTCTGGATCACGGCGCCCTTGCCGGCGCGGTCGATCACCACGAGGCGGCGGCCGTCCATCCTGACGGTCAGCGGCTCGCCCTCGACGGTCTTCAGCGTCACCTCGCCGCCGTTGCGGCGGGCGTCGCGCATCAGCCGCGCGGCCGAATAATCACCGGCCACCACGTGGTAGGTGAGGATGTCGGTGAGCATCGCCTTGTTCGCCGGCTTCACCAGCGTCTCGACCGTGCCCTTGGGCAGCTTGTCGAAGGCGCGGTTTGTGGGAGCGAAGACGGTGAACGGGCCCTTCGAGGCCAGCGTGTCGACGAGGCCGGCGGCCTTCACGGCGGCGACGAGCGTGGTGAGGTTCGGCGCCTTCGGCGCGTTCTCGGCGATCGTCTTCGAGGCATACATCGGCGCGCCGCCGACCATCACGGGCGACTGGGCGAGGGCGGGCGTGGCGAGGGCTGCGATGAGCGCGGCCACGGCGAGCGAGGGCATGCGAATCATGGGATCGGTCTCCTTCGATGCCTTCCCGTTCGGCGGGCAAGGTCGGGAGAGCTACGAGCGCGGCGGGCGGGCGGGATGCAGGGGGCCGGCGAATTTTTCACGCCGCCGTGATCGACAAGGCCGAGGGAAGCGAAGGGCGTTCTCGAGAGCCCTTCGCGCCGCTAGATCGAATGCAGGGCGCCCTGCCCCACCACCGGCCCGGTGGGCTGGCCGGTGGGAGAGCCGCCAGCAGGCTCGAGCGAGACGGCGAGCGTCGCGTCCTGCCGCGCGCCCATGTCCATGTCGCCCATATGGCCGCCGCTGAGGTCGATGCGCTGGGGCGAGGCGGGATCGAGGACGCCCATCGAGATGGGTATGCCGCCGGCCGGGATGAACCAGAGTTCGGGCACGCGGCCCTCGCCGGCCTCCATGCGCACGGGCACGAGCGTCGCCTGCCCGCTGGCGGGGTCGATCACCGCGGTGAAGAGCGGCAGCCCGTCGGCGGCCGCGATCGAGGCGGTCATCATGACGGGCGCAGGCGCATTGGCGATCACCGCCAGCCCGGCGAGGCTGGCGAGTGCGACGCCGGACGCCCCGAGCGCCAGCCACTGCCAGATGGCGGCGACGCGACGTCCAAGCGTACGCGCTCCCGCCGGCGGCACGGCGCGGGCATAGGCGCCTCGCGGCAGCTCGGCCTCGATCGCGCTCCAGAGATGGGTGGGCGGCGCGACGGGATCGATCGCGCTCGCGAGCGGCGCGAAACGTCCCTCCCAATCCGCGACGTCGCGCGCGAACGTGTCGTCCTCGCGCATCAGGCGCTCGGCAAGGCGTCGGTCGCGGGTCGGCAGCACGCCGAGCGCGTATTCGGCGGCGAGAAACCCTTCGTCCCGGTCCGGGTCGGCCGCGTCGCTCATGGTTCGAGGCATCCTTTCAGACGAATCAGGCCACGCCTGATGGTGCTCTTCATCGTTCCCAGCGGCACCCTCTCGCGGGCCGCGATCTCCTCGTACGTCCGGCCCTCGAAGAAGGCCGAGACGATCGACGCGCGCGCCTTGGCCTCGAGCGTCTCGAGGCAGCGGCGCAGCGCCCGCGCCTCGTCGTCCGATTCCAGGCGCGCAAGCGGATCCGGGCCGTCGTCCGCCAGTTCGCCG
Organism: Aureimonas sp. AU12; assembly: GCF_001463705.1. Taxonomy (GTDB): domain Bacteria; phylum Pseudomonadota; class Alphaproteobacteria; order Rhizobiales; family Rhizobiaceae; genus Aureimonas. Next base: position 4,476 of record NZ_BBWH01000042.1, read on the forward strand.
GCCTCGTCGATCGGGGCGGCGAAGCGGCGGGGCCCGAGCGCGCGCAGCCGATCGATGGCGCGGTTGCGTGCGATCGTCGCCAGCCACGTGATCGGACTGGCCCGCGCCGGGTCGAACCGGTCCGCGCGGTTCCACACCGCGACGTAGACGTCCTGGAGCACGTCTTCCGACTCTTCCCTATCGTGCAAGATACGCAGCACGATGCCCAATAGTTTCGCCGAGGTCAGATCGTAGATGTCGTGGAGCGCGTCGCGGTCTCCGCGTGCCACCGCCGCGAGGCGGCCGGCCAGATGGTCCCTTCGATCGGCGGCGGTCATCGTCACGGCATGTCCGTTCGGTTCCGGGGCGCGGGCGTTCGAGCCGGCGCGCCACCGGAACAAGCGCGCGGCGCGATTGTCAACCGCAAGCTGCGGCGATCGTGCCGGGGAACCCTTCGGCGAAGGCGGCGGTTGCACCAGCAGAGGCCGGTCCGTGACCGGCGCAGGAGACATCCCTCATGAGCACGTCCAACGCCCACATTCGCATCGAGCGCGATCCGCGCCCGGTCCAGGTCCTCTTCCACGACGCGGTGATCGCCTCGACCAAGGACGCGCTCGTCCTCACCGAAGGGTCCTATCCGCCGGTCTATTATATTCCGAAAGCCCATGTGGAGATGGCCTTCCTGCACGAGAGCGATCGCCGCACGACCTGCCCGCACAAGGGCGAGGCGCGCTACTGGTCGATCTCCGCAGAGGGCTACGGCGCCGAGAACGCGGTCTGGGGCTACGACCAGCCGAAGGCCGGCGTCACCGAGATCGCCGATCACGTCGCCTTCTATCCCGACAAGGTCCGCATCGCGGTCGGCGAACCCGCCTGATCCCGGCGGCTCCGACAGGGCGGGTCGTCCGCTGAATTCTCGACGGTGCGACTGGAACGCGCAGGCAGCCTGTTCGTTTGGAAGCCATAGGGACAAAAGACTTCAGGATCCACCATGCGCAAGCTTCTTCTCGTTTCCGCCGCGGCCGCGATGCTCGCCGGCCCCGCCTTCGCCCAGACCACCGTCGTCACCACGACCGAGCCGGCCTCGAACGGCGAGCGGGCGGCCGGAACACTGGCGGGCACGGGCACGGGCACGGGCGCCGTGGCCGGTGCTCTCGTCGGCGGCCCGATCGGCGCTGTGGTCGGCGGCGTCGCCGGCACGATCATCGGCGGTGCGGCCTCGGCGCCCGACGAGGTGCGCCAGTATGTCGTCGCCAACCCGACGACGCCCGTCACGGTGGAGGGCAAGATCGTCGACGGCTACAGCGTGCCGCAGACCGTGGTGCTGGCACCCGTGCCATCGAACCCGGACTACGAGTACTTCTATGCTGACGGCAATCGTCCGGTGATCGTCTCGAAAGCCGATCGCCGCGTCGTCTATTACACCGAGTAAGCCTTCCCCGACTGTCAGGACCGGCCGGGCGGATCGCACGGCCGGTTTCGTGTCACGCCGTCATGCCCCGTTCGGGCGTGGCGGCGTCGCTCGTTGAGCCTCGCTGTCGAGTTCAGCGGTCACTGTGGCCGAGACTGCGATCGGGATCGAGGTGATCGCGCACGCGCTGCTTGAGGATCTTGGCCTCCGGAAAGCCGCCGTCGCGCTTGCGCTCCCAGATCAGATCGTTCTCGTAATGCACCTCGAAGATCCCGCCGGTTCCCGGCAGGAGCGCCACTTCGCCGAGATCGGTCGAGAAGGTCGAGAGCAGTTCCTGCGCCAGCCAGGCCGACCGCAGCAGCCACTGGCACTGCGTGCAGTAGCGGATGGTGATGCGCGGACCCGTAGCCGACGCAGCGTCGCCCGTCTCGCCGGGATCGGGCAGGCCGTCGATGGACTCGGGGCGGGTCATGACAGGCTCTTCCGGCGATCGTTCGACAGGGTGCCATGTTGTCGGCCGGGTGCCGTCGAGCGTCAAGCACCGGCGCACGTCCCCGCCACCGCCAAAACCATCGACTTCATGTCTTGCTTATGAGTAGCGCCCTATCTATATCCGCTCGCATGACGGGGATCGACAGTGCCTTAAAGGCTCAGTTCACGGAAACGCTGGTGAAGACCGGGCGCAAGCTGCGCACGCGCTTCAACGCCGAAGTCGTGCGCCACGGGCTGACCTATCCGCGCGCCCGCGCGCTGGCCGTGCTCGCCGGGCGCGGCCCGTTGCGCCAGGGCGAACTGGCCGGCGAGCTCGAACTCGAGGGCCCGACAGTGGTGCGCCTCCTCGACGGCATGGAGAAGCTGGGCTTGGTGGAGCGCCGGAGTGTCGACGGCGACCGACGGGCCAAGCAGGTCGCGCTGACCGCGCACGGCCACGAACAGGCCGCGCTGGTGTCGGCGATCTCGGCGCGCATCCGCGACGTCGTGCTGGCGCGGAGCGAGGTCAGCGACATCACCGCCGCGCTCGGCGTCCTTGCTGAGATCGGCGCGGCCATCGACGGCGACTTCGGCGACGAAGCCGGATCCGGCAGCCGCCGCCGGGTGGAGGCGCTCGCGGATGGACGCTAGAACCGAGGACGCCAAGGCTCCCGAGCGCGACACCGAGCCGGCCATGCTGCGCGAAAGCGCGCAGGTCGGCGGCGCCGCGCCGGCCGATCTCATGCCCGACGGTTCGGCCGTGCGCCGGTGGCGCGGCGCGCCGATGCCGGCGCCCGCCCCCTTCGTGCCCAAGCCCGCCTGGCTCGCCGCCTGCTACATCATCGCCTCGACCATGATCGCGATGACGCAGGGGCTCGGCCTCAACCTCGTCACCGCCAATCTCTACCAGATCCAGGGACCGCTCGGCGCCACGCTGAACGAGACCGTCTGGCTCTCGGCCGCCTATCTCGCGCCCAATGTCAGCCTGACGCTGCTGCTGACGAAGATGCGCGCCCAGTTCGGCCTCCGCAATTTCGCCACCGCCGCGATCCTCGCCTTCGTGGCGGTCGCTTCGCTGCACCTCACCGTCGACGACATCCAGTCGGCGATCGTGGTGCGGTTCTTCGCCGGCGTCGCGGCCTCGCCGATGTCCTCGCTCGCCTTCCTCTACATGCTGGAATCCTTCCCGCCGGAGCGCAAGATGACGGTGGGGGTCAGCTTGGCGATGACCAACCTGTCGATCGCCGCACCGCTGGCGCGCCTCGTCTCGCCCCGCCTGCTCGATCTCGGCGACTGGAACGGCCTGTTCCTGCTGGAGACGGCACTGGCGCTCGTCAGTTTCTGCCTCATCCGCCTCCTGCCGCTGAACTCGCCGCCGAAGACGCCGGTGATCGAGCCGATGGACGTCGTGAACTACGTCTTCATCGCCGTCGGGCTCGGCTCGATCGCTGTGGTGGCGACGGTCGGCCCCTTCTACTGGTGGTTCGAGGCACCGTGGATCGGTGGGCTTCTCGCCGTCGGCGTCGCCAGCCTGACGGTGGCGGTGGTGATCGAGCTCAACCGCGCCAACCCGCTCATCGACATCCGCTGGATCACCTCGCGCGAGATCCTGCACTTCGCCGGGACGCTGCTGCTCTTCCGCCTGCTCCTGTCCGAGCAGGCGAGCGGAGCCACCGGCTTCTTCCAGGTGCTCGGCCTGAAGAACGAGCAGATGACGACGCTCTATCTGGTGATGATCGGCTCAGCCGTCGCCGCCGGGTTGGTCTGCACGCTCATCGTGCGGCCGGGACGCGCGCCCTACATCCACATCGTGGCGCTGTCCTTCCTCATCGCGGGATCGCTGATGGATGCGCAGGCGACCGTGCTGACGCGGCCCGAGCAGATGTATCTCAGCCAAGGGTTGATCTCGGCCGCCGGCGTCCTCTTCCTGCCGCCGGCCATGGCGGTGGGCTTCGGCTCGGCGATGAAGAAGGGAATGAACTACATCCTCTCCTTCCTCATCGTCTTCCTCACCACGCAGTCGCTCGGCGGGGCCATCGGCTCGGCCGTCTTCCGTACCTTCGTCACCGTCCGCGAGAAGTTTCACTCGAACCAGATCGCCGAGTCGGTCGTGCTCTCCGATCCCGTGGTGGCGGCGCGCATTGCGCAGCTCGGCGCCGCCTATGCGCGGGTTCTGCCCGATGCCGCCCTGCGGCAGGCGGAGGGGCTGGCGCTGCTCGGCACGCAGGCCACCCAGCAGGCCAACGTCCTCGCCTATAACGACGCGTTCCTCGCGACCGCCGTGCTCGCCGCGCTGGGTCTCGCCGCGCTTCTCCTCCATCTTGCGGTCACCGTGCTGCGCACCCGCCTCGCGCCCAGCCCGTCTGCCGCCGTCCCGTCCTGAATCCGCCCGTTCGCCCGCAAGGCCCGCCCCAAGGTCGCCCCGATGAAGCTTTCCCAGACGCTCTCCACCCTCACGGCCCTCGCGGTCGGCCTCGCGGGCGTCGCGCTCGTGCTCTACGCCTGGCGCCTGCCGCCCTTCGCCACCAGCGTCGAGACCACGAACGACGCCTTCGTGCGTGGACAGGTGACGGTGCTCTCGCCGCAGCTGGCGGGCTACATCGCGGAGGTCGCGGTGCAGGACTATGCGAGCGTCGAGGAGGGCCAGCTCATAGCCCGGATCGACGACCGGATCTTCGCGCAGAAGCTGGCGCAAGCGAAGGCGACGCTGGCGGGCCAGAAGGCGCAGCTCGCCAATTCGCAGCAGCAGCGCCGCTCCGGGGTCGCCAAGGTCGCGGCCAGCGAGGCGGCGGTGGCGAGCGCCCAGTCCGCCGTCGACACGGCCGAGGCCAACTACGCCCGCATCTCGCCGCTCGCCCGGCAGGGCTACGTCCCCGGCAGCGATCTCGATGTCGCCACCCGCACCCGCGATCAGGCGGCGGCTGCGCTCGACCAGTCGAAGGCCGCGCTCGAGGTCTCGCGCCAGGACCTGCAGACGGTGATCGTCGGGCGCCAGTCGCTCGAGGCCGCGGTGGAGGGCGCCGAGGCCTCCGTGCAGCTCGCCGAGATCGATCTCGGCAACACCCGCATCACCGCGCCCAAGGCCGGCCGGCTCGGCGAGGTCGGCGTCAAGCTCGGGCAATACGTGCAGGCCGGCACGCAGCTGACCAGCCTCGTGCCCGCCGTGGTCTGGATCGTGGCGAACTTCAAGGAGACGCAGCTGCCCGGCATGAGCATCGGCCAGCCCGTGCGCTTTACCGTGGACGCGCTCGGCGGGCGCGAGATGACCGGCCATGTCGAGCGCTTCGCGCCGGCCACGGGCTCGGAGTTCGCGGTGCTGAAACCCGACAACGCCACCGGCAATTTCACCAAGGTCGCCCAGCGCGTTCCCGTGCGGATCGCCATCGACGGCAGCCCGGAGGCGACCGCCGACCTCGCACCCGGCATGTCGGTCGTCGTGCGGCTGGACACGCGGGCGACGGGCGTGGCCACCGACACGGCCGCCGCCGCACCGGCCGGGGCGACACACGCGGTCGACTAATTGGCTCCAGCGGTTTGATTTAGGCTCAAACCTACTAGCGAAGCTGGTAGGTTCCGGTCTCGCGCCCGGACCGGGACTGGCCTAGTCTCCCGGCTTGGGGCTCTGGCCGGACGTGGCGCGACGATGATCTTTCCTTCTGCGAAGCCGGCTTTCTCGGGAGGCTGCGGACGGCCGTCGGCTCCGTGTCCCACAGCCCCGATCCCGTCGCGCAGTGGCGTTGCGGCCGCTTGCGGGGCCGCGCGATGAGTGAAAGTGCGGACGGGTCGGCGCAGTTCGACGCGCTGGCTCGCTACGATGTCGTCGACACCGCTGCCGAGCCGGCCTTCGACGATGTCGTGGCGCTGGCGGCGCGCATCTGCGAGGCGCCGATGGCCTCGATCAGCCTCGTCGACGGACGGCGCCAATGGTTCAAGTCGCAGATCGGCCTCGGCGTCGCCGAGACCGCGATCGACGTGTCCGTCTGCGCGCGGATCCTCGATCAGCCCGGCATCAGCGTCCTGCCCGATCTCACCCTCGACCCGCGCTTCAGCGACCTTCGCCGCGACACCGCGCTCGGGCGCCTGCGCTTCTATGCCGGCTGCCCGCTCGTCACCGCCGACGGCATCGCCATCGGGGCGCTCGCCGTGCTCGACGTCCAGCCTCGGCCGGACGGCCTGAGCGATCTTCAGGTGATGACGCTGGAGGTGCTGGGCCGGCAGGTGATGCAGCTCATCGAAAACCGGCGCGTGCTGCGCGAGCGCAACGAGAGCGAATCGCAGTTCCGGGTTCTCACCGACTCGATGCCGCAGATGATCTGGACGACGCGGCCGGACGGGTTCCACGATTTCTACAACGAGCGCTGGTACGAGTTCACCGGCATGCCCCACGGCTCCACCGACGGCGAGGGCTGGAACGGCATGTTCCATCCCGATGACCGCGAGCGGGCCTTCGCCGCCTTCCGCCACTGCCTCGCCACTGGCGATCTCTACGAGATCGAGTACCGGCTGCGCCATCATAGCGGCGAGTATCGCTGGGTGCTCGGACGCGCCGTGCCGTTGCGCGACGCCGCCGGCCAGATCTCGCGCTGGTTCGGCACCTGCACCGACATTCACGCCATCAAGCGCACGGAGACCGCGCTGGCCGACAGCGAGGAGCGCTTCCGCACGCTGATCGAGGTGGCGCCGCAGGTCGTCTGGTTCGCGGGGCCCGACGGCGCGATCACCTATTCCAGCCCGCACTGGTACGACTATACCGGATGCGACCCGGCCCAGGGCATCGACGAGACCTGGGCGCAGGCGGTGCCGGCCGAGCACCGGGGGCGCCTGGAGGCGGCCTGGGCAACGGCGCTCGGTGCCGGCGACGCCTATGAGATCGAGATCCCCTTCCGCCGCCGCGACGGTGCCTTCCGCTGGTTTCTCGTGCGGGCCCAGCCGGTGCGCGACAGGGCCGGGCGCATCGAGCGCTGGGCCGGGATCAGCATCGACATCCACGAGAGACGGCAGGCCGAGGAGGCGGGCGATCTTCTGGCGCGCGAACTCGCCCACCGCATCAAGAACATCTTCGCGGTCATCGCCAGTCTCGTCGCCGTGTCGGCGCGCGGCGACCCGGCGGTGCGCCCCTATGCCGATGCCCTGCGCCAGCGCCTCTCGACGCTGGCCCTCGCGCACGACTACGTCCGCCCGCACAGCGAGGCCTCGCGGCCCGAGCCGCTGGCGGTCACGATCCACGGCCTCCTCGCCACCCTCCTCGACGCCTATCGCGACGGCGAGGACGAGCCGCGCATCGCGATCACGGGTCCCGATCACCCGATCGGTGCGCGGGCCGCCACCGCCATGGCGCTCATCGTCCACGAGCAGGCGACGAACGCGATGAAATACGGCGCGCTGTCTCTCGATGGGGGCCGGGTCGGCATTGAGACGCGGATCATGGCGGAGACGATCGAGATCCACTGGCGCGAATCGGGTGGCCCGCCGATCACCGGCGCTCCGACACGGCGCGGCTTCGGCACGGTGCTCGCCGAGCGCAGTGCCAGCGGCCAGCTCGGCGGCGAGATGCGGCACGACTGGAAGCCCGAGGGCCTGCGCTCGGTGCTCGCCGTGCCGCTCGCAAGCTTGCGCGACTGACGCACGAAGCCGGGGACGGCGGGGCCTTGCCGGCTCTCCCGCTCTCGTCAGCGGCGCCCCGATCTGCAACATCCTCGCTCGCGGACCGCCCGTTCGTTTCGCCCTCGACGTGACCTGCCGGGAGACGGCCATGCCCCAGATGACCCGCGACCATCGCCAGCTTCACCAGCTGATCGCCGGCCTGACGGACGGGATCGTCATCATCGATGTCGATCAGACGATTCTCTGGGCCAACGACGCAGCGATCCGCATGCACGGTGTCAAGCGGCTCGCCGATCTCGGCCGCAACCTCGACGACTATCGCGAGCGCTTCCGCCTCGCCACTCGCGACAAGCGCCCACTCGGGCAGGACGACATCGCCATCGACCGGGTGATCGGCGGCGAGGAGAGCGTCGCCGTCATCGTCGAGGTGGTGCCGGCCGACGACCCCGACGATCTGCGCATTCACTCGATCCGCTTCCAGGTCATCACCGACGAGGCCGGCGACCCCGATTATCTCGTGATGGTGGTGGAGGACGAGACGGCGCGCGTCGAGGCCGAAGACCGGTTCGAGAGCGCCTTCAACGCCAACCCGGCCCCCGCCCTCATCTGCCGCCTGTCGGACCTGCGCTTCGTGCGCGTCAACCAGGGCTTCGCCGAAATGACGGGCTACAAGCGCTCCGACATCGTCGGACGCTCCGCCTACGAGCTCGACGTGCTGGCGGGCTCGCGCGACCGGGAGCAGGCGATCGAGCGCCTGCGCGAGGGCCGGACGATCCCGCAGACGGAAGCCGATCTCGCGCTGCCGGACGGAGGCGACAAGCGCGTGCTCGTCGCCGGCCAGCCGATCGCCATCGCCGACGAGCACTGCATGCTCTTCACCTTCGCCGATCTCGAGCCGCGGCGTCTGGCCGAGCGGGCTTTGCGCCAGAGCGAGGAGCGCTTCGCCAAGGCCTTCCGGCTGTCGCCGGCGGCCTGTGCCATCTGCCGGCTCGAACCGCTGGGTTTCGTCGAGGTGAACGACGCCTTCGCCGAGCTTCTCGGGCGCAGCAAGGGCGAGATCCTCGGCCATGGCGCCGAGGTTCTGGCGGCCGGCGGCGAGGCACGCGAGCGGATCGGCGAGGCGTTGGCGCGCGAGGCGAGCGTGCGCGACCTCGACGTCGCCCTCCTCACCGCCTCGGGCGAGAGCGTCGACTGCCTGCTGGCCGCCGAGCGCATCCAGATCGACGACGAGGACTGCGTCCTCTGCGTGCTGCAGGACATCACCGAGCGCAAGCGGACCGAGATCGAACTCGTCGCCGCGATCGAGACGGTGATGTCGGACACGTCCTGGTTCAGCCGGCGCATCGTCGAAAAGCTCGCCTCGCTGCGCCAGACCCCGGCCAATCCGTCACGCCGGGCCGATATCGACGACCTGTCGGAGCGCGAGCGGGGCGTCCTCGACCTCATCTGCCAAGGCCTCGGCGACAAGGAGATGGCGGCCGCCCTCAACCTGTCGCCCCACACGGTGCGCAACCACGTCGCCTCGCTCTATCGCAAGATCGGCGTCACCCGGCGCAGCGCCGCGATCGTCTGGGCGCGCGAGCGCGGCATCACCGGAAACGGCACGGCGACGAAACGCGCAGGCCACGACGGACGCGAGACGTGAGGGGGCGCCGGCGACGGGAGCGGCGTCAGCCGCCCGCGGGCTCGGTGCCCGGCCGGGGGGCCATCCGACTGGCGTCGGGAATCGCCAGCGGACCCGGCAGGCGGATCGCCAGATTGTAGCGCGGCACCTCGCCGGCCTCGCGCCAGAAGCGGATGATGGTGCCCTCGTCTTCCGCCTCGAAGGGTTCGAGCGCGGCGATCCTGCGGGCGAGATCGGAGGGCGCGGGCCAGGACATGCGCTCGAAGGCCGCCGAGACCGCCGCCGCGGCATCGCGCGCGGCGGCGTCGGCCGTCGCGGGGTCGAGAAGATTGAGCTTCATACGCATTTCGCGCACCGCCTCCGGGCCGGGGCCGCGCAGCATGGCGAAGGAGCGCGTCGCATCGCCGCCGTCGCCGGGCGCGGGATAGACCCGCTCGCCCGCGCATTCGGCACGCGCCTCGCCGAGCGCACTCCCCGTCCAGCCCTCCATCCGCCAGCCCGCCGCCGCGAAGGCGGCGCAGAGGGCACCCGGCGCCGCCCGCACCCCGCGCTCGAACGCCGGGCGCTCCGGCCCGACCGCGAGGTCGCGGAGCCAAGCCTGCGCATCGTCCACCACGAGCCCGGTCTCGCCCGCTTGCGAACCGGGTTCGGGCTCGGCCGGCACGGATCCGGGCAGCACCTGCGGCGGACGCACGGACACGAAGACCGGGCCGGTCCCGACGCCCAGACGCGGCAGCACGACGGCCAGCGCCACCGCAGCCACGCCGGCGACGACGGCCAGCCGTCCCACGGTCGCCGCAAGTTCGCGGTTCCAGAGCACCGCCGGGAGCTTCGACACGACCCGAGGTCTCCTCTCGTCTTCGATCCTGTTTATGACTAAGCTTGTAGTCATGAAGATCGAATCCGTCATCCGTTGGACCACGGCGCTCGTCGTGCTGGTTCCCCTGGTCGCATCGCGTCCCGCATCGGCCGACCAGCGCCTCGTCTGCAATCTCGGCGCGGCGGCCTGCCGCCAGCTCGACCGGCGAGCCGCGGACGGCGACGATACGCAGGTCCGCGCCACCGGGAATGCCGCGATCGACCGCGCCCGCAACCGTCGCGCGCTCGTCAGCGCCCAACGGGCACGGGCCGACCGCACGGCGCGTCAAAACCAGACATCGGGCCGATGCGACAACGGCGTGGTGATGCGCGGAGAGAACACCCGCGCGGTGCGCACCTGCTGAAGCGCCAACGAAACGCCCTCAGCGGGCTTTCGCGGCTCCGCCGGACTTGGTGAGAAGATCGGGCCGGCGCTCCCCGGTGATCCGCTCGGCCTCCGCGCGGCGCCAGCGTTCCACCGCACCATGGTCGCCCGAGCGCAGCACGGCCGGAATCTCGCGACCCTCCCAGATCGTCGGGCGCGTGTAATGCGGGTGCTCCAGCAGCCCGCCCTCGAAACTCTCGGTGTCCCCCGACAACGCGTTGCCCATGACGCCCGGCAGCAGCCGCACAGCGGCGTCGAGCAGCACCATCGCCGCCATCTCGCCGCCCGACAGGATGTAGTCGCCGATCGAGACCTCGATCAGGCCCCGCGCCTCGATCACCCGCTCGTCGACGCCCTCGAACCGGCCGCAGACGACCACGGCGCCCTCGCCCGCCGCGATCTCGCGCACTTGGCGCTGCGTCAACGGCCGGCCGCGCGGGCTCATCAGAAGGCGCGGCCGGGCATCGCCCTCGGGCGCCGCCGCGTCGATGGCGCGGGCGAGCACGTCGGCGCGCAGCACCATGCCGGGCGAGCCCCCGGCGGGCGTATCGTCGACGAGGCGATGTCGCCCCTCGCCGAACTCGCGGATGTTGACGGTGTCGATCCGCCAGTCGCCGCGCTCGAGCGCCCGCCCCGCCAGCGAAACGCCGAGCGGGCCGGGAAACATCTCGGGATAGAGCGTGAGAATGGTGGCGCGAAAGCTCATCGAGGCTCCGTCAGTTCGGATCAAAGCGACCGGCGGGGTGACGGACGGGTCGCGATCAGGCGAAGGGCTCGACCGAGGTCACCTCGATGAGCCGCAGCTCGGAGCTCTTCACGTCGATGGACTTCAGGGCTTCGCGCCAGGCCGCGACATGGGCGCTGGCGCCATGCGCCTTCAGGGTCTCGCGGCTTTCCCATTCCTCGTAGATGCGAACGAGACCGGGCTCGGTGAGATCGGCGGCGAAGGAGTAGAGGATGCAGCCCTCCTCCTCGCGCGTCGCGAGGATCACGGCGCGTGCCGCGTCGCGGATCGAGGCAAGGCCGATTTCGGTGAGCTGGAGCGTTCCGGCGACGATGATCATGGTTGGGTCCTCCCTGGACGGCGCCCTCGAGGCGCGACGCTCCAGCGATTAGCCGCCCCGCCGCCCGCTGGCAACGCGCGTTTGCGCCGTCAGGCGCTCTCGTCGTCCTCGTCACCCTCGCGCGCTTCCACCGCGCCTTCGAGGCCGGCCGCCACGGGCTCCACCACGATGAAGCCGAGGTCAAGATCGATCTGCGGCACCGCGATCTCGGTGAAGGGGATCATCACGCTGGCGCCGTTCTCGGGGGCGATCTCCAGAATGTCGCCGCCGCCGAAATCGTGGAAGGCGACGATCTCGCCGATCACCGCGCCGGTGGTGAGGCGCGCGACGAGCCCCACGAGATCGGCCTGGTAGAACTCTTCCTCGCCCTCGGCCGGCAGCTTCGAGCGGTCGACGAAGAGGTCGGTGCCGTTCAGTCGCTCGGCCTCGTTGCGATCGGCCACCTCGGCAAAGCGCACGACCACGACGTTCTTCTGCGTGCGCGCGGACAGGACGGTGAAGGTCTTGCCCTTCGCATCCGTCAGCGGCCCGTAGGCACCGATGTCCTCGGGATCTTCGGTAAAGGACTTGACGCGAACCTCGCCCTTGATGCCGTGGGCACCGCCGATGGTGCCGAGAAGGACGGGTTCGGGGGCGGACGTGGTTTCGGACACGGGGGGACAGCTCGGCTCTAGGGGGATCGGCGGGCGCAACGGGCGCCCTTCGCCGTTTCTCTGCGGGGCTTGCCGGCCCGCGTCAACCCGCGCCGCGCCGGGCGCAGGTTGCTAGAGCGCCGGCGGCACGCCGCGGCGCTCGCCGGTGGCCGCGTAGTAGCGGCGCTTGGCCTCGTACATGCGAAGGTCGGCGCGCTTCACCGTCTCCTCCAGCCGTTCGCCGGGCCGCAGCGTCGCCACGCCCATCGACAGCGACAGGCGCTCGCCGGGGTAGAACTGCGAGTTGATCGCGCAGAGATCCTCGATCGCCAGAAGCAGCGCCTCCGCCTCCGCGGCCCCGACATGGGGCATCAGCACCGCGAACTCGTCGCCGCCGATGCGCGCGGCGTGGCAGGGCGCGCGCACGGCTTCGGCGAAGACCTCGCCGGCGCGCCGCAGCAGCGTGTCACCGGCGGCATGGCCGAGCTGGTCGTTCAGGCCCTTCAACCCGTTGAGATCGGCGACGAGGACGCTGACGGTCTCCAGCTTTCGGCGCTCCAGCCGGTTCATTTCGTCGACGTAGAAGGAGCGGTTGAAGAGCTTGGTGAGAACGTCGTGCTTGCCGAGATATTCGAGATAGGCCTCGGCCTTCTTGCGCGCGGTGATGTCGGTAAGCGCCACCTGAACGAGCGACCAGTCGTGCTCGTGGCCCGGCAGGACGTGGAACTGCATGACGAAATGCATCTCCTCGCCTTCGAGCGAGTAGTTCACGACCTCGCGGGTCTGCGTCAGGCGGCCGTTCCAGAGGTCGATCAGCTCCTCGCGGAAGGGCTGGGCGAGACGGTCGCGGAAGATCTCCGACAGGCGCGCCAGGAGCGTCGCGAGATCCGGGGCGCCAAAGACGGCGAGCGTCTGGCGGTTGACGTCGATGACGCGGATCTCGCTCATGCAGCGCGTCAAGAATTCGGGATGGACCTCGAGGAAGGTGCGAAAGTCGGTGACGCCGCTGGCGCGCACGTCCTGTAAAAGCACGTGGATCTGCGAGAAATCCTCGACCCAGATCGATACCGGCGAATGCTCGAACAGGAACTTGGCATAGGCCTCGCTCACCGCCGCCTGCCGACGCGCCGCCTCGCGCTCGCTGACATCCTCGGTGACCACGAGCACCCGGCCCCAGTCGGCCTCGAAACCCGGCAGGACGCGGCCCTTCAGCTGGATGTCGAGGGCGCGGCCGCCCAGCGTGTGGTTGACGGCGCGGCTGGTGAACTCGGTGGCCCCGTCCCAGAGCTGCACGAGTTCGTCGAGATGGTTGTCCAGCATGACGCCGGCGAAGACGTCGCCGAGGCGCGACACCAGTTCGGCGGTGTCGGCGGCCTCGAACAGCGCCAGCGTGCGCGGATTGACCTCGAGGATGCGGATCGCCTCGGCCGAGCGGCGGACCTGCGACAGGTCGGCGGAGAGAAAGGCCCTGAGATCGGTGACGCCGGCCGCGCGCCATTCGTCGGCGAGCGCCCGGATGCCGCTCCAGTCCTCCAGCCACAAGGGCACCGGCGCCAGGGCGAACATGTCGAAACCGTGCGCGTCGGGGGAGCCTCCGGTCGAGGGGCCGGTCGCGGGGTCCGACAAGTCACGCTGCATTGTTCAACCCCCCGATGGCCGGCAGACCGGCAGACATGGAAACGGCGCGCCGGCCTTCCCATTGGGAAGATCGACGCGCCGCGGACACTAGCGCAAAAGAGTGAAGCCTTCGCCTTACTCGGAAGCGGGGGTCTCTTCCTCTGCGGCAGCCGGAGCGTTTGCCTCGGCAGCGGCCTTCTCGGCGGCGGCGGCGGCATCTTCCTCGCGCTGCTTGCGCTCGGCTTCGCGCTCCTGGGCCTTCTTGCCTGGCAGACCCTTCGTCAGGTTCGACTTGACCGGGCGGTTGGCGATGCCGGCCTTGTCGAGGAAGCGCAGGACGCGGTCGGTGGGCTGTGCGCCCTCGCCGAGCCAATGCTTGATACGGTCGTCCTTCAGCGTGACGCGTTCGGCGTCCTTCGGCAGCATCGGGTTCCACGAGCCGACCGTCTCTACGAAGCGGCCGTCGCGGGGCGAACGGGCGTCGGCGACGACGATGTGGTAGTAGGGGCGCTTCTTGGAGCCGGCACGGGCGAGGCGCATCTTCAGGGGCATTGATTCACTCCATCATTTAAGTTTGCTGCCGAACGTTTCGTCAGCCATCGAAAGTTTCGAGATACCGAGCCGCTATCAGACTCGGTGTCTGGTTTGTTTCTGCGGCTTCAATAATCCACCGAGAAGGACGATTAATAAGCCAGCTGGCGCCAGCAAGAATAGAAAGAACAATTCAGGATAAGGCCCGCCCTTTAGATCGTCCTTGTAACCGTAATTCTCGGCTGGAACCAAATAGATCCACAACTCGTACGTCCACGGCGAAAACCCTCCGATCAGGCCGACCGAAAGAAGAGACAACCCGAAGACAAGAATAATACTGGAGACGCTCCCCATTATTTCTTCTTGCCCGGCAGGCCGGGGAAGCCGCCGCCGGGAAGTCCCGGCAGGCCGCCGCCGCTGAAGCCGGGCGGCAGGCCCTTCGGCAGTCCACCGAAGCCGCCGGCGCCTCCCATGGCTTTCGCCATCTCCTCGAGCTGGCGCGGATCCATCTTCGAGAGGTCGGGCATGCCGCCGCCCATTCCGCCAGCAAGGCCGGGGGGCAGGCCCATCTTGGCGCCGAGGCCGCCCATGAGCTTGCCCATGATGCCGCCGCCCTTGCCGCCCTTGCCAGCCATCGACTTCATCACGTCCGCCATCTGGCGATGCATCTTCAGAAGCTTGTTGATGTCGGCGGAATCGGTGCCGGAGCCGGCGGCGATGCGCTTCTTGCGGGAGTGCTTGAGGGCGTCCGGGTTGGCGCGTTCCCACTTCGTCATCGATGAGATGATGGCCAGCTGGCGCTTCAGGAGCCTGTCGTCCATGCCGGCGGCCGAGATCTGGTCCTTCATCTTGGCCATGCCGGGCATCATGCCCATGACGCCGCCCATGCCGCCCATGCGCTGCATCTGCGCGATCTGGTCGGCGAGGTCGTTCAGGTCGAACTTGCCGGCCTGCATCTTCTTGGCCATCGCGGCCGCCTTGTCGGCGTCGATGGTCTCGGCGGCGCGCTCGACGAGCGAGACGATGTCGCCCATGCCGAGGATGCGGTCGGCGATGCGCGAGGGATGGAAATCCTCCAGCGCATCCATCTTCTCGCCGGTGCCGAGCAGCTTGATCGGCTTGCCGGTGACGGCGCGCATCGAGAGTGCGGCACCGCCGCGCCCGTCGCCGTCGACGCGCGTCAGGACGATGCCGGTGATGCCGACGCGCTCGTCGAAGGAGCGGGCGAGGTTCACCGCGTCCTGGCCGGTCAGGCTGTCGGCGACGAGCAGGATCTCGTGCGGGCGCGTCGCCGTCTTGATCTCGGCCATCTCGGCCATCAAGGGCTCGTCGATATGGGTGCGGCCGGCCGTGTCGAGGATGAGGATGTCGTAGCCACCGAGCTTGGCGGCCTGGGCGGCGCGGGCGGCGATCTCGACCGGGCCCTGACCCGCGATGATCGGGAGCGTCGCGACCTTCGTCTGCTCGCCGAGGATGCGCAGCTGCTCCTGCGCGGCCGGACGGCGCGTGTCGAGCGAGGCCATGAGGACGCGCTTCTTCTGGCGCTCCGTCATCCGCTTGGCGATCTTGGCCGAAGTCGTCGTCTTGCCCGAGCCCTGCAGGCCGACCATCATGATCACGACGGGGGCGGGCGCGTTGAGGTCGATCGCCACCTGATCGGAACCCAGCGTCGCCACCAGCTCGTCGTGGACGATCTTGACGACCATCTGGCCAGGCTTGATCGACTTGACGATCTCGGCGCCCACCGCCTTGTCGCGCACGCGGTCGGTGAAGGAGCGCACGACCTCGAGCGAGACGTCGGCCTCGAGCAGCGCGCGGCGCACCTCGCGCAGCGCTGCCGCGACGTCGGCGTCCGACAGCGAGCCCCGGCCGGTGAGGCCGTTCAGGATGGACCCGAGGCGGTCCTGAAGGGATTCGAACATCGCGAGACCTTTTCCATTCGCCCGAAGACCGGAGAACCCGGAACCGGAGAATGGGGACGAAGCGCGCCCGATCCAACCCGACGAACCACCAAACGGAAACGCATCCGCGGGCGAAACTCGCTGGCGGATGGGGACCTCCCTGCGGCTCGAACGGGCGAGGGGCAGGGTCGGCGGTTTGCGGAACGGAACGAAGCGCAAGAATTGGACGCGTTAAAACCCGGGATGCGCGAGAAAGTCAAGTCTGCGCCATGCGGGCGACGCCGGCGCTCCGGCATGGAGTCCTTCAGAGTCGCCACCCGATTTCCCGGCCCGCCGGACGCCGATGCAGACGAAGCTTGCGCGAAAGCCCACGCAATTTCTTAAAGGTCTCCTGCTAGGACTGAGCCTGTCCAAGATCCCTGCCCTCCCTCCCGGACCTCGATCCGTCGCCCCATGAAATTCCTCAGGTTCCCCCCACGCCCTCCTGCTTCCGGTCGCAATGACCGCGACGCAACCGTGCGCCCGATCGCGGCCCGGTTCGATGCGGCGAACGGACCGGCCACCGGACCGCGCGGCATCCGGGGGTATGACGGCGATGTGGGCACGGACCCGCGCCTTCTCCTGGCGCTTGGGGCCTTGCAGCGCCACTCCATCGAATCGCTCCTGGCGCGCCGAGCGCCCGCACGCCGGGTTCTCGCCGCGTTCCGCTCGCAGACGCCCTTCGCGATGAACGACCCGGCCGACCACCACTTTTCCTGATCGTCCCTGCGCTTGAGTCGCGTTCGCGCTGTTTTGTGGGGACGACGTCGACCGACGTCCTGACTGCAGACGAACCTCGTCCCGTTCCGCGAGATCGGCCGCTTTAAGGCGTTGCCGGTTTGCGGTCATCGGCACGTACGGCGCAGTCGATCCGCGCTCGAACGGCCCTCTGCGGCATCGCAGCACTCGACTCCCAAAAGAAACCGCGCTATGCGAACGATCGTTCGCTCTCGGGTTTTCCAGAGCGCCCGATCCGGAATTGCCGTGTCCGTTCTCTCCGCACTTCCCGACCTGCCGGACCTCGCGAGCGCGCAGGATCTGCGCCGCCAGCGGATCCTGGCGGCGGCGCGCGCCTGCTTCTCGCGCCAAGGCTTCCACGGCGCGACGATGGGCCAGATCTGCGCCGAGGCGGCGATGAGCCCCGGTGCGCTCTACCGCTACTTCCCCTCCAAGGACGCCATCATCGGCGCCATCGCCGAGGAAGAGCGCGTCAATGCGGGCGCCTGCATGGCCGCGCTCGCCGGCGAGGGCTCGCTCGTCGACCGCATGACGGCCGTCGCGATGGACTATCTGCGCGGCGCACGCGATCCCGAAACCGGCGGCCTGATGGTCGAGATCTGTTCGGAATCGCTGCGCAACACCGCGGTCGGCGAGCGCTTCCACGAGATCGAGCACGAGGTCCGCGATGCGTTCCGCGCGGCGCTGGTCGAGGCGCAGGTGGCCGGCGAGATATCAGGCGATCTCGATCTCGACGTGGTGCTGATGATGGTCTTCGCGATCGGCGACGGCTTGCAGATGCGCCTGGCGCTGGAGCCGGACTTCGCGGTCGAGCGCCTGGAGACCGACCTTCGCCGCGTCCTCGCTGCGCTTTTCGGTCTGCCTCGGCCATGCTGATGCGCGCATCCCTCCTTCTCGCCCGCCTGTGCGGAGCGTCCACGATCCGGGCGTCACGCCCCCTCACCCGGAGATCGGCCATGGCCCTTCGCGCCGTTCCCGCCCGCCCCATTCTGGCAGCCCTTGCCCTCGCGCTCCTCGTCTCGAGCGTGCCGCCGGCACCCGCTTTCGCCGAAGGCGCCGCAGCACCTGCCGCCGCGGCGCCGCAGCCGCCGAGCCTCACCGTGGTCTCGGCCGCACGCCGCGAGATCGTCTCGAAGGTGGTGGTGACGGGGACGCTGACCCCGCGCGAGACGGTGATGGTCGGCGCCGATGTCGACGGGCTGCGCATCGAGTCTCTCGCCGTCGACGAGGGCGACACCGTCACGGCGGGCCAGGTGCTGGCGCGCCTCGCCACCGATCTCGTGGATGTCGATCTCGCGCGCGCCGACACGCAGATCGCCCGTGCCGCGGCCGCGATCACGCAGGCCACCGCCTTGGTCGACGAGGCGCAGTCGGCCGCGGTGGAAGCGACCTCCTCGCTCCAGCGCACGCGCTCGCTGAACGAGAAGGGCATCGTCGGGCAGGACATTCTGGACCAGCGCGTGTCCGCGGCTGCCGCGGCCAACGCGCGCCTCGCCTCGGTGCGCCAGGGCGTGGCGCTGGCAGAAGCCGACAAGGCGAGCGCCGAGGCCGCACGCCGCGAGTTCGCGCTGCGCCGTGCCAAGGCCGAGATCAAGGCGCCGACCGACGGTCTGGTGCTGGCCCGCACCGCCCGCCTCGGCTCGGTCGTCTCGACTGCCGGCGGGGGTCTCTTCGAGATCGCCCGCGACGGGCTGATCGAACTCGACGCCGAAGTGTCCGAGAGTGCGCTGAACGCACTGGAAACCGGCCAGAGCGCCGCCGTGGTGCTCGCGTCGGGCGACGCCATCACCGGACGCATTCGCCTCGTCTCGCCGAAGGTCGATGCAACCACCCGGCTCGGGCGCGTGCGCATCGCGCTGCCGGCCTCGCCGCTGCTGCGGACCGGCGCCTTCGGGCGCGCCACCGTCGAGACCAAGCGCGCCACCGGCATCGTCCTGCCCCGCACCGCCGTCGTCACCGACGGGCTGAAGGCCAGCGTCCAGGTGGTAAAGGACGGCGTCGTCGAGACGCGCCCCGTCGAGCTCGGCATCTCCGCCGGCGACGAGGTCGAGATCACTGCTGGCGTCGGCGAGGGCGAAAGCGTCGTGTCGCTCGCCGGCACCTTCGTGCGCGACGGGGACCGCGTCACCCCGGTCGCCGCCGAACCGGTGAAGACCGTGGAGGCCGCCCGATGAACTGGAACATCTCCGGCTGGGCGATCCGCAACCCGGTTCCCCCGATCCTCCTCTTCGTGGTGCTCGTGGCGCTCGGCATCGTCTCCTTCCTGACGCTGCCGATCACCCGCTTCCCCAATATCGACGTGCCCGTGATCTCCGTCACCGTGACGGAATCGGGCGCCGCGCCCGCCGAACTCGAAACGCAGGTGACGAAGAAGATCGAGGATGCCGTCGCCGGCGTCACCGGCATCAAGCACATCACCTCCACCGTCACCGACGGCCAGTCGGTGACCGCCGCCGAGTTCCGGCTGGAGGTCAATTCCGACCGCGCCCTCAACGACATCAAGGACGCCGTCGCCAAGATCCGCTCCGACCTGCCGCGCACGATCGAGGAACCGATCGTCCAGCGCATCG
Source organism: Aureimonas sp. AU12 (assembly GCF_001463705.1). Lineage (GTDB taxonomy): Bacteria > Pseudomonadota > Alphaproteobacteria > Rhizobiales > Rhizobiaceae > Aureimonas. The sequence goes on from NZ_BBWH01000042.1 coordinate 23,900, forward strand.
AAGTCGAGAACCAGTCGATCGTCACCTATGCCGCCTCCTCGCCGGGCCTGACGCCCGAGCAACTCTCCTGGTTCGTCGACGACACGGTGGTGCGCGCGCTGCAGGGGCTGAAGGGCGTCGGCCGCGTCGAGCGCATGGGCGGCGTCGAGCGCGAGATCCAGGTCCGGCTCGATCCCGACCGCCTCGCCGCGCTCGGCGTCACCGCCGCCAACGTCAACGCGCAGTTGCGCTCCACCAATGTCGACCTGTCGGGCGGCCGCGGCGAGTTCGGCGGCCAGGAGCAGGCGATCCGCACGCTCTCCTCGGCAGCCACCGTGTCCAGCCTCGCCGCCACCAAGATCTCGCTGCCCGGCGGGCGTCAGGTGCGGCTCGAAGAGCTCGGCACCGTCACCGACGCTTACGAGGAGCCGCGCTCCTTCGCCCGCCTGGACGGCGAGCCGGTGGTGGCCTTCTCGATCTACCGCGCCAAGGGCGCCAGCGACACGACGGTGGCGGATCTCGCCAGCGCCAAGGTCGCCGATCTCGGGACGGCGCATCCCGGCGTGCGCTTCACCAGGATCGACGACAGCGTCACCTACACCTACGGCAATTTCGAATCGGCGATGGAGACGCTCGGCGAGGGCGCGTTCCTCGCCGTCGTCGTGGTGCTGCTGTTCCTGCGCGACTGGCGCGCGACGCTGGTCGCCGCCATCACCCTGCCTCTCGCGGCGATCCCGACCTTCTGGGCGATGAGCCTCATGGGCTTCTCGCTCAACCTCATCAGCCTTCTCGCGATCACGCTGGTGACGGGCATCCTCGTCGACGACGCCATCGTCGAGATCGAGAACATCGAGCGCCATATCGGGATGGGCAAGTCGCCCTACCGCGCCTCGGTCGAGGCCGCCGACGAGATCGGCCTCGCCGTGATCGCGATCACGCTGACGATCATTGCCGTCTTCGCGCCGGTCTCCTTCATGGGGGGCGTCGCCGGCCAGTATTTCAAGCAGTTCGGCCTCACCGTCGCGATGGCGGTGTTCTTCTCGCTCCTCGTCGCCCGCCTGATCACGCCGATGCTGGCCGCCTATTTCTTCCGGCGCCCCCAGCACGAGGGGCCGGGCTTCGCCCGCCTGCTGCGCCGCTACGTGACGATCCTCGCCCCGCTCGCGGGGCTCGCCGTCGGCGCGCTCCTGGCGCTGGCCGCGCTTCCCGGCGCCGATGCCGGCAACGGGCTCGTCGCCGCGCTCCAGCCTTATGCCGCAAGGCTGCCGGCGATCACCTGGGACCGCGCGGTCGAGCTCGGCCTCGCGATCATCGCGGGCGCCGCGATCGTCTCGATCCTTCTGGCCTATCTCAACCGGCCGCATCCGCTCGAGCGCCGCGACGGGCCGCTGATGCGCGCCTATACGGGCTTCCTCGGAGCCACGGTGCGCTTCCGCTGGCTGACGCTCGCCGTCGGCATCGGGCTCTTCGTCCTGTCGATCAAGGCGATCGCGCTGCTGCCGACGGGCTTCATCCCGAAGGAGGACGCCTCGCGCGTCGTCGTCTCGCTCGAACTGCCGCCCGGCTCGACGCTGGAGACGACGCGGGCCGTCACCGACCGCGCGGCGGCGAGCCTTCGCGACCTGCCGGAGGTGCGCTCGGTGCTCGTGATCGGCGGCTCCTCGCCCACCGGCACGCTGGAGGTGCGCCGCGCCGCGATGACCGTGAACCTGACGCGCAAGTTCGAGCGCACCCGCAGCCAGGGCGATCTCGAGCCGGTCATCACCGCCAAGCTCGCCGCGATCCCGGATCTTCGCTCCTACTTCGTCAACGATCGCGGCGACCGCGAGCTCTCGGTTGGGCTTCTCGGCGCCGACGGCACCGCGGTTTCGGAGGCCGCCGCCAATCTCGAATCGGAGATGCGGCGCGACCCGATCTTCGCCAACCCATCGGCCATGGCCTCGTTCGCCCGGCCCGAGATCCGCATCCGCCCGCGGCTCGACGAGGCCGCCGATCTCGGCATCGCGCCGGACGCGATCTCCGAGACCGTGCGCGTCGCCACGATCGGCGATGCCGGCGCCAATCTCGCCAAGTTCAACGTCGGCACGAGGCAGGTGCCGATCCGCGTGCAGCTGGCCGAGACCGGGCGCCGCGATCTCGCCACCGTGCGGGGGCTTCGCGTCACCACGGCGTCGGGCGCCTCGGTGCCGCTCGACACGGTGGCCGACATCGGCTTCGGCCAGGGACCCTCGACGATCGACCGCTACGACCGCGAGCGCCTCGTGAAGGTCGGCACTGCGATGGCGCCGGGCTTCGAGATCGGCGAGGGGTCGCAGCACATCATGGCGAGCGAGACCGTACGCGACCTGCCCGCCGGGGTGCGGATCCAGGAGGTCGGCGATGCCGAGATCCAGGCCGAGGTCTTCGCGGGCTTCGCCAGCGCGATGGGCGCCGGCATCATGATGGTGCTGGTGGTGCTGATCCTGCTCTTCGGCTCGGTGTTCCTGCCCATCACCATCCTCGCCTCGCTGCCGCTCTCGGTCGGCGGCGTCGTCGGCGCGCTGCTCGTCACCGGCAATGCGGTGTCGATGCCGGTGGTGATCGGCATCCTCATGCTCATGGGCATCGTCACGAAGAACTCGATCATGCTCGTCGACTTCGCGGTGGAACAGGAAAAGCACGGCATGCCCCAGCGCGAGGCGATCATCGATGCCGGGCGCAAGCGCGCGCGCCCGATCATCATGACGACGCTGGCGATGGCGGCAGGCATGGTGCCGGCGGCGATGGCGTCCGGAGAGGGCGGCGAGTTCCGCGCGCCGATGGCGATCGCGGTGATCGGCGGATTGCTGGTCTCGACGATGCTCTCGCTCGTCTTCATCCCCTCGGTCTACACGCTGATGGACGATCTCAGCCATCTCGTCGGGCGCATCTTCGGGCGGCTGGTGAAGCCCAACCGGGCCGACGAAGCCGATGCCGAGCCGAATCAGGCAACAACTGCGCCCGCCGGCCACGCGCCTTCCGGCAACGACGACGACCCGTCGTGGAAGCGCGTCACCGAGTTCCCGGCCCGTGCTGAAAGCGGCCGGTCTCAGCCGCCACAGATGCAGCCGGCGGCCGAGTAGACGCGGGCTGTCACGGAACGCCGGTCCGCAAGGGCCGGCGTTTTCGTTCGCGAGGACAAGAGCCACGGTTCTGGACGGGCGATCGGCCTTATCGAAGCCACCGGCCCGGCGTCGATCACGGGACGTCCTGAAAACCGAAAAGGCGCCTTGAGGGCGCCTTCGGCATTGGGATGGAGGGTCGGTGTAAACCCCGGATCAGAAGCCGAAACTACGCGGGCGAAAAATGCCCTGGTCGATTTCGCGCTGGCGGCGCTCGAGGTCGATCAGCGAGGTGGACTCGCTGAGGTAGGCGGCGGCGCGGTCTTCTTCGCGAATGGGTCGAAAGGCGGAACGGATGCGACGGGTGAGGTTCATGGGGTAACTCCTTGTTGTTTCGAATATGCGGTTTCAGCGTTTTTGTTGCAACGCAGCATTTCTCATGGGAGCCATGCGCCTTCGACACGGCTGGACCTGCCCGGGGTCCAGTTCGAAACAAGCTGCCCGGCGTAAGGTCGAGGGATAAAGCGACGGTGCGCGGGACCTGCCGGCGAGGGACGACGAGCATGACGACACAGCGGGTCTGGATCGACACGAAGGCCGAGGCTCAGTTCTGGAACCTGATGCGCGAGTATGAGGCGGTCGTGGCGCGGGCGCGTCCCGGGCGCTTCGCGTTGCTGACGCTGGGCGCGCTGCGTGGCAAGCTGGCCTTGCGACGCTCCCACCGCATCGAGGCCGAAGCCAAGGCGCTCGTCGATCGCTTCACCCGGGCCGCCAACGAGATCGAGCTCGTCACCGAACCGTCGACGATCCGCAATCACCCCGCCCTTCTCATCGCCGCGACGCTCGCCAACGACACGGGCGCACGACGCACCACCGAGCGAGCGGTCACCGGCACCAAGAGCTGACGACGGGGCGACGCCCCCTTCACCCTCATCCGTGGCCTGCCTCGAAAAGGTCTGCGGACCCGTCGATCTGCTCAGCCCTCCCCAACCGGCGCGTCCCGCGCCGGACCGTCCGGACCCGGCGCCGCCCCTTCGATCAGGGGACGAAGCGCGCCGATGCCCGCGGCGAGATGATCGAGCAGCACGCGGATGCGCGCGGCATGGCGCAGATCCGGATGGGTCAACAGCCAGAGATCGGTGGCAAAGCTCGGCTCGGGCGCCGCCAGCCGCCGCAGCGCCGGGCGGACGTCGCCGACGAAACAGGGCAGATGCGCCAGCCCCAGGCCCGCCTCCACCCCTTCGGCAAGCCCCAGCACGGAATCGACGCGGTAACCGATGCGCTCGGCGGGAACGTTGGCAGCGGCAAAGCGCGCGACCTTCATGCCCGCCAGACTGTCACCGAGCGAGAGCCACGGCCGGTCGAACCGTGCAGGGCCCGCCGGCACCTCACCGGGCAGGTCCGTCCATCGCCCGTAGAGCGCCCAGGCGATGGACGCCACCTTGCGCCCCACCAGCGTCTCGGGCGGCCGGTCGGCGGCGCGGATGGCGATATCGGCATCGCGCTTCGACAGGTTCAGCGCGGAATTGCCGAGCACCACCTCCACCCGCACATCGGGACAGGCGGCGCGGAAGCTGGCGAAGAGCGGCGTCAGGAGATGCACGAGCAGCGAATCGTTCGTCGCGACCCGCACCTCGCCGCGCGGGCTCGGCTCGCGCCCGGCCAACCGCAGCGTCACCGCATCGACATCGTCGCCGATGCGCCGGGCAAGCGCGGCCAGTTCCTCCCCCGGCCCGCTCGGCACGAGGCTGGCGCCCCGGCGCTCGAACAATGCGAAGCCCAGCGCGGCTTCGACCTGGCGCAGGCGCCGGAACACGGTGGAATGCGCGAGACCCAAACGCGCTGCCGCCGCCGGCAGCGTGCCGGCCTCCGCCACCGCTCGGATCAGGCGGTAGTCGTCCCAGCTCAGCGTCTCGACGGGATCGGGCATCGAACCTCTCGTACGGCAGCGGAACATGCGCCCGGATACGGCAGGGGAATATCGCAATGCCGGAACGGCAATGCAAGCCGCGCTCCTGCAAACGCTCCATTGCAATACTGCAATCAGTTTCTCGTGTCTTTGGACCCCCATCGCGCTTATCTCAGCAGGGAACGAGAGGCATCCAGCCCTCAGCGAGGGAGTTCTCCCATGACCCACGGCATCCATCACGTCACGGCCATCGCCGGCCCCGCCAGCCGCAATGTCGGCTTCTACACGCGCACGCTCGGCCTGCGGCTGGTGAAGCGCACGGTCAACTTCGACGATCCCGGTACGTGGCATCTCTACTACGGCGACGAGACGGGCTCGGCGGGCACGATCCTCACCTTCTTCCCGTGGGAGCACGTGGCGCCCGGCCGGCTCGGCGTCGGCGAGACGCAGGAGACCGTGTTCCGGGTGCCCGAGGGTTCGATCGGTTTCTGGACGCATCGCTTCATCGCCCACGGCGTCGCCCATGAGGCGCTGGAGAAGCGCTTCGGCGAGACCGTCCTCACCTTCCGCGATCCCGACGGGATGCGCCTGGCGCTCATTGCCGTGCCCGGCATCGAGAGCGAGAGCGGCTGGAGCGCCGGCGACGTTCCGGCAGAGCATGCGATCCGCGGTTTCCATTCGGTCAGCCTCCTCGTCGAGGACAGGGAGCCCACCGGCGCCGTTCTCACCGACGTGCTGGGCTTCCGGCAGATCGGCGAGGAGGGAACGACGACGCGCTTTCGCACCGAACAGGGCGGAATCGGCGGCACCGTGGACATCCGCGCCGTCGGCGGCTTCCTCAAGCCCCGGCCGGGCGGCGGCTCGGTGCATCACGTCGCCTTCCGCGCCGCCGACGACGCGGCGCAGGCCGCGATGGTGCGCCGGCTCGCCGAGAACCACCGCATCGGCACGACCGAGCAGAAGGACCGCAACTACTTCCGCTCGGTCTATTTCCGCGAGCCCGGCCACGTGCTGTTCGAGATCGCCACCGACAGTCCCGGCTTCGCGGTGGACGAGCCGGTCGCGACCCTCGGCACGGCTCTGAAGCTGCCCGGGGGACTGGAGCTTCAGCGAAGCCGCATCGAGGCGGTGCTGCCCGATCTCGGCGACACCGGTCTCGCCGCCTGAGGCCACCAATATCGAAGAGGCGGGGCGGGGTGCGATCCCCGTTCCGCCTCGAGCACTCGTCTTGCGCCGTCAGGAGACCCCGTTATGAGTTCCCCTCTCTCCCATATCCACCGCTTCTCTCCCGCGTCCGGCGATCTCGAGCGTCCGCCGCTTCTCCTCCTGCACGGAACCGGCGGCGACGAGGCCGACCTCCTGCCGATCGGAGCCATGGTGGCGCCCGGCGCGGCGCTCCTGTCGCCTCGCGGGCAGGTTCTCGAAAACGGCATGCCGCGCTTCTTCCGACGCCTCTCCGAGGGCGTGTTCGACGAGGACGACCTGCGCCGGCGGGCCGGCGATCTCGCGGGCTTCGTCGACGAGGCGCGCGCGGACTACGACCTTCCCGCCCCGGTGGCGCTCGGCTTTTCGAACGGCGCCAACATCGCCGCGGCGATGCTCCTGCTGCACAGCCGAGTGCTGGCCGGCGCCGTGCTGCTGCGCGCCATGGTGCCGCTGGCGGTGCCACCCGCCGCCGATCTTGCGGGCAAGCCCGTCCTGATCCTGTCCGGCGCGATGGACCCGATCATCCCCGCGGACAACGCCGCGCGTCTCGCCGCGATGCTGCGCGAGGCCGGCGCCATCGTCGAGCACCGCATCCTCCCCGGCGGTCACGGCCTCGGCCAGGCCGACATCGCGCTGGCCAAGGACTGGCTGGCGGCGCTCTGAGGCGCCTCAGACCGGAGCACGGCGGCAAGGGTCCGAGCGAATGCATTCCGCTCTAGAACCCGCCCGCCGGCTCGCCGCCGATCCAGACACCCTGGATATCAAGCGCCTCGTCGATCCACACGACATCCGCCCGCGAACCCGGCAGGAGCCGGCCATAGAGCGGCGCCAGCCCCAGGAACTCGGCGGGATGGAGCGAGGCCATCTGCAGCGCCTCGTGGAGCGGGACATCGAGGGCGCCGACGAGATAGCGGACCGCGCCGATCATCGAGAGGTCCGAACCGGCCAGCGTCCCGTCGTCGAGCGTCAACCGCCCGTCCCGGCGCGTCGCGCGGCGGCCGGACAGCACGAACACGTCCTCGTCCGAGCCGACCGTCGGCATGGCGTCGCTGATCGCGATCATCCGCCTCGTCCCGCGCTTCGCCCGCAGTGCCGAGCGGAGCGCCGCCGGATGAACGTGGTGACCATCGGGAATGAAACCGCACCAGACATCGGCGCAATCCAGCGCCGCGCCGACGAGGCCGGGCGTGCGGTGCCCCAACTGGCTCATGGCGTTGAAGAGGTGGGTCACGCAGGTCGCGCCCGCCGCAAAGGCGGCGTTCGCGGTGTCGAAATCGGCATCGCTATGGCCGATCGAGACATGGATGCTGGCCTTCGCCAGCGCCGTGATCTGCCAGGGCGCCACGGTTTCGGCGGCGACCGTCAGCAGCAACGGGCGGACGGTGGTGGCGGTCAAAGCCGCGAGATCCTCGGGCGTCATTGCCCGGATCAGCGCCGGGTCGTGCGCACCCTTGCGCGCCACCGAGAGGAACGGCCCCTCGCAATGGATGCCGAGACAACCCGGCACCCGCTCCTCGATCGCCTGTGCAACCGCCTCGATCGCCGCGAAGGTCACATCCGGGCGGTCGGTAATGACGGTGGGCAGCAACGCAGTCGAGCCGAAGCGCGCATGCGCGTCGCAGATCGCGCGGATGCCCTCCACCGTCGGCGTGTCGTTGAGCAGAACCCCACCGCCGCCGTTCACCTGGATGTCGATGAAACCGGGCGTAAGAAGCCCGCCACCGAGATCGCGTGTCTCGATACTCGAGGGCAGCGCGCCCACCGGGCACAATGCTTCCACGAAGCCGTCCTCGATCAGCAGCGCATGATCCTCGATCCGGCGCTCGCCGTCGAAGATCGCGGCGCCCGTCCATGCGAAGCGCGGCATCAGACGGTCTCCGTCACCTTCTTGAGCCCCCGTGGCACATCGGGATCGTGGCCCCGCTCGCGCGACACCGTCTCGACGAACCCGTAGAAGGCGGTCAGCATGGCCAACGGTTCGGTGAGCGGATGGCCGGTCGCGGCATGGGGCAACGATGTCCCGTAGCCGGCATCGCCGACCGTGAAGAGCGAAGCGCCGGACGCCTCGACGCGGGCAGAGATCTCCCGCAGTCCAGCGCGCGCCGGATCGTCCGGCACGAAGGCGAGGATCGGAAAGCCGGCTTCGACGAGCGAGACCGGCCCGTGCAGCACCTCGGCACCGGAATAGGCTTCTGCGTGGAGGATCGAGGTCTCCTTGCACTTCAACGCGGCCTCGCAGGCCACCGCGAAGCCCGGGCCGCGACCTAACGTGAACAGCGACCGAGCGCCGGCAAAGGCAGGAAGCGCCGCTGACCAATCGGGACGGGGAAGAGCATTAAGGCGATCGGGAAGTTCGGCCAGCGCGACCGTCAGCGCCGTGTCGCCCGTCCATGCAGCAAGAATGGCCAAACTCGCCGCCACCGACGAGACGAAGCTTTTCGTCGCCGCGACAGAGCGCTCGGGTCCGGCGTGAAGCGCCAGCGTATGGTGAGCGGCCTGCGAGAGCAGCGATCCTTCGACATTCACGAGCGCGACCGTCTCGGCGCCGCCAGCGCGCGCCGCGGCCAGCAAGGCCACGATGTCGGGGCTGCGGCCGGACTGGGATACGGCGAGGGCGACCTGACCAGTCAGTCGCAGCGCCGTGCCATAGACAGACACGACGGACGGACCAAGCGAGGCCACCGGTCTTCCCGTCGTGATCTCGCTCGCATACTTGAAATAGGTCGCCGCATGATCGGACGAGCCGCGCGCGACGGTCACGATCACCGCAGGATCGAGCGCCCGAAGCCGCGCCCCGATCTCCTCGATCGCCCCGCCGCTTCCCGACAGGAGCCGACGAAGCGCTTCGGGGATCTCGTCGATTTCACGCCGCATCAGGCTCGGCTCGGCCATGGACCACCTCGTTCTCGACACCGTTCGGATCGCCGGACGAAACCACAGCTGCCGCCGCGATGATAGCGCCCACCAGCGACATCGCTATCCAGCCGA
>NZ_BBWH01000043.1 GCF_001463705.1 Aureimonas sp. AU12
GCGCTACACGGTGCAGGTGCGCGAGCAGGTCGACGCTGTGGCCTTCGTGCCCGAAAGCTCGATCGACACGCCGCTCGCCGACTACCTGAAGACCCATGCCAAGGGCCTGCGGATCGGCATCGATCCTTGGCTGCATACGATCGGCGAGGTCGCCTCGCTTGGCAAGGCGATGGCGGAGATCGGCGGCGAACTCGTGCCGCTCAAGGCCAATCCGCTCGATCGCGTCTGGCAGGATCGCCCCTTGCCGCCGAAGGGCGCGGTGCGCGCCCATCCCGCCGCCGTCGCCGGACGGGCGGCGGCCGAGAAGATCGCCGACCTGCAGGCCGGCCTGCTGGAAGCCGGCGCGGATGCCGTGGTGCTCACGGACCCCTCGTCGATCGCCTGGGTCTTCAACATCCGCGGCTCCGACGTGCCGCACACGCCGCTGCCACTCTCCTTCGCAATCCTGCCGGCCGCCGCGCGTCCCCGGCTGTTCATCGATCCGGATAAGCTGGACGAAGAGACGGAGGCGACCTTGCGCTCCATCGCCGATCTGGAATCGCCCGATCGCTTCGAGCCGGCGTTGGCCGGACTCGCCCGAAATGCCAGGATCATGCTCGACCCCGTGCTGGCAGCCGATCGTCTCCGCGAGATCGTGATCGAGGCGGGCGGAAGCGTCGTCGAGAAGGGCGATCCCGCCCGGCTTCCGCGCGCCCGCAAGAACGAGACCGAGATCGAAGGCAGCCGCCGGGCACACTTGCGCGACGGTGCGGCGATCGCGTCGTTCCTGGCCTGGCTCGACCGGCAGGCGCCCGGCACGATCACGGAGATCGATGCGGCCGAGACGCTCGAGGCGATCCGCATTCGCGTCGGCGAAGCGGACGGCATGCCACTGCGTGATATCTCCTTCGACACGATCTCCGGATCGGGGCCGAACGCGGCGCTGCCGCACTACCGGGTGAACCGCCAGTCGAACCGCACTCTCAATGGGGGCGAGTTGTTCCTCATCGACTCCGGCGGCCAGTATGAGGACGGCACCACCGACATCACCCGCACGGTCGCGATCGGCATCGCCTCGCCGGAGATGCGCCGCAAGTTCACCCTCGTGCTGAAGGGCATGATCGCGATCTCGACGGCACGCTTCCCGAAGGGCACGCGCGGCCTCGATCTCGACCCGCTAGCCCGGATCGCGCTCTGGAAAGCAGGCTGCGACTATGCCCACGGCACCGGGCACGGCGTCGGGTCCTTTCTCGCCGTCCATGAGGGGCCGCAGTCGATCTCGCGCCGCGGCATGGCGGTGCTGGAGAGCGGCATGATTCTGTCGAACGAGCCGGGATACTATGCCGAAGGGCGCTTCGGCATCCGTATCGAGAATCTGCTGCTGACGCTGGATGCCGTTGCGGTCGATGGCGGCAATCTGCCGATGCACGCCTTTGAGACGCTAACCTTCGCGCCGATCGATCGGCGCCTGATCGATGTCGATCTCCTCTCGCCAGAGGAGATCGAGTGGATCGACGCCTATCACGCGTCCGTTCGCGACAAGATCGGGCCGCGTCTCGACGAGGACGACCGCGGCTGGCTCGAAGCGGCGACGGAACGCCTCTGACGGATCCAAACCCCGATTGGGGCTAGCGGCAGAGCCGACGCGGTCCGTTGTTCGGCTGGAACGTGCCGCTGTCGTGGTCGAAGGACCGATAGCGGGCTGCGCAGTCGCGATACCATTCACCCGAGAACGGGGCCGGGCGCGACCAGCCCTTGGCGATCCTATCCTCAGCCCGTTCGGCCTTGGCGAACGCGCTGTCGCTGTCGAAGGCGAGGATCGCGCCGGCGGCGACATGCGGATCGGGGCGATAGAAGCCGGAAACCGGCGGCGCGGGTTCGGCATAGTAGAGCGGACCGGCGACGCCAGGGCCGCCGAACTGCCCGACCGTACGCCGGTAGTGAGGGCCGGTGACGCGACTGGGGACGACCGGGAAGGGGCCGGGATCGGCGAAAATCGGCCGGTTGTAGGGATCGAGGCCGATATACTCACCGGCTGAGGCTGTTTGCTGGAAACCGATGGCGGTCAGGCAGAAGGCGACCGTCGCCAGCCCCAGTTTCTTCCGGCGATCGTGCATTGCCTTCCCCTTCGCAAATGGTTCGAAGGAGAAAGAGGAAATCGTTCGTTCGGTTCCTCTCATGGCAAAGGCCACGCCGGATGGCGTGGCCTTTGCGTTAACGAGACTGGCTCAGCGGCAGAGCTGGCGCGGGCCGTTGTACGGCTGAAACGTTCCGGAGCCTGGATCGAACGACCGGTAGCGGGCGGCGCAGTAGCGATACCAATCGCGGGTCCAGGGGCGGGCGGCATAAGCGGGAGCCGCATAACGCGGCGCATAGCGTGGGGCGTCGTAGTAGCGAGGCTGCGCCGCGCTGGCGATGGCGGCGCCGACGCCGAGACCGACGATCGCACCGGCCAGAGCCGACCCACCGCGGTTGCCGCGATGGCGGTAATAGTCGCGGCCACCGCCGTAGTAACGCGGGCCACCATAGTAGCGGTGCCCGCCGTAATGGCCCCGTCCATAGGAGCGTGGGCCATAGCCACCGCCGTAGTGACCACCGCCCCCCCGGTAGAACGGATCGGCCTTGGCGCTGGAGACGCCGACGAGCGGCGTGGTCGTCGGCAAGGCTGCCGGCAGCATGGTGAGCGCCAAGGCGATCACGACCAGCTTGCCGCCGATGATCTTGGGAATACGCATCTGCATTCTCCGATGAAAACTTCTCTCGCTGCAGAAAGCCTTCCAGCGGATGAACGGTTCCTGAACGGAAGGATAAGCAGCAAGGGAAGCTGACGAATACCGATCACGAAGCCGTGCAGACGGCGTCGCGGCTATTGATCTCGCCATGCTTTCTGGCGGCTGAGACACGCCGTTTCCGAATCAAATCCTGTATCCGAAAAGTCGCCTTTCCGAAAACTTGGTTTAAATTGGGTAAACTGTGTTGCAGTGGTCTTCGATCGGCGGCAAGACGAGGGTCGGAGTCATTGTTTGTCGAAGGGTCGGGGCATCCATGAGCTCGCCGTTGTCGTTCTTTTTCAGGCGCGAGCAGGGCCGCGTGACGCCTCCGACCGGCGAGCGCGAATTGACGTCCGCCGTTCCGGTCGAGACGCCGGCGCAACCGAGACCGGGCCGCAACGCCCCCCTCGACGGCATCGGCCAGCGCAACGAGATGCTGCGCGTGCGCATCACCGAGATGTCCGAGCGCCTGGGTGAGCTGCGGACCCTGACCGACGACTTCTCGATGCTGATCGATCCCATCGAGGCGATCGCCGAAGAGTTGCCGAAAGCCAAGGGGCGCATCCTCGAACTCGAAGCCATTCTAGCGCAGGAGATGGACACCGGACAGGCGCTGCGCCGCGAGGTGGACAGCCTGCTCGGACGTTACTCGGCGGCGGCGAGCGATCTTTCGACCTCGACCGCCCGGACCGCTCGCCTCGAGACCCTGATGCGCGAGCAGGAGACCGCCTTCGACGAGCAGCGCCTGACGCTGCGCGAGAAGTCCACGCACGCCAATGCCCTCGAACGCCAGCTCTTGGCCGAAGTCGAGCAGAACCAGTCGCTCGCGCTCGAGGTGAAGACCCTGCGGGCGGAAGCGCAGATCTCCGACCAGGCGCTGAGCGAGGCCGAGCGCATGCTGGGCGAGATCGGCGAGCAGCGCCATCTGCTCGACGGCGAGAATCGCCGCCTTCAGGCGATGGCCGAGGAGCACTCGGCGGAGATCGTCGCCCTGTCGGCGCGGTCCGAGGATCTCGATCAGCAGGTGGACATCCACCTGCAGACGATCGCGACGCTGGAGGCGCAGGTCGCCCACGAGCAGTCAGCCCGCCAGAAGGCCGTGGCCCAGCACGAGATCGATCTCGGCGCCCTCAAGACCGAGCGGTCGAGTTCGGTGATGCGGGTCGAGGCGCTGACGGCGCGTCTGGCGGCGACGGACCAGATTCTCGCGCAGGTCCGCAACCAGCTTCGCGAGCGCGAGGAGACCATGCGGTCGGCCGAACGTGCGAACAAGGAAGCCATCGCGGAACGCTCGACCTTCGAACGTCGTATCGAGAGCATGAAGACGGAAACCGCGCGGCTCGCGGCGCATCTGCAGGAATCGCAGAAGGGGCGCGGCGATCTCGAAAGCCGCTGCGACATGCTGGTCAAGGCGCTGGCCGCCAAGGATGCGTCACTGGAAAGCGTGACGACGCGGGCCAACAACCTGTCCGACCGCGTCGAGGCGCTGACGCTGCGCTTCGAGCAGGATCGCCTGGCGCTCGAGGCGACCAACCGCCGCCTCATCGAGGAGTTGCAGAACGAGAAGGCCGAGCGCACTCTTGCTCAGGGCGCCCTCGACATCGCCCGCGAGAGCCGGGCGGCGCTGCAGCGGCAGAACGAGACGCTGAAGCGTGCGACGCGCTCGCGCCACGGAGATGCCCCCTCGCACGGCGAGGCGGATTACGAGACGGTGCGCGAAGAGCGCGCTTCCAATGTCAGGCCGTTTGCGGCTCCCGACAAGAACGACTGAGAGCTGCGGCGGCATGGTCTCTCGAAAGGCGGCGTAAGGAATGAGCAGAATGGCGAATGGTGCGAGCGAGGAGATCGGGATGGGTCTGCGCCAGAGCGTGGTGGATCATCCGGCCAACAGCAGCCGCGCGGAACCCGGCTTCGTGATGGTGGCGCCCGTGGAAACCGCCAAGCGGGACTGGTCTGCCGCGCTTGAACTCGTACGCGAGGCCAGCGAAGCGATCCGCATCCGCGACGAGCGCGCGACGGAGATGGAGATCGAGCACCGCCTCGACGCCGAGCGGGCCAGCGAGGACATCCGTACGCTTCAGGAACAGCTGGACGAGACCGAGCTGCGCCTGGCCGAGACCGAAGCGCGGGCACGCGCCGCCGAGTCCCGCGCGGCCGAGGCCGAAGTCTGGCTTGCCAAGATGCACGACGCAATCGTCGGCAATTTCAGCCGCGTTCTCGCCGGTGAGGACAGCGCCGAAGCCGAACTGCGTGCCGCCTTCGCCAACGGAGGACTGAGCGAGGAGCCTGCATGAGCGCCCTGCGGCACGATCACGATCACGATCTCCAACCGACGGACGACGGCGACTCCATGGCGCAACGCCCTTCGCTCTTCGAAGGGTCGCTCGCGGAACTCGGCGAGATGTTTCGCGGCGGCGAAAGCCTGACCTCGATGCGCAGCGTCCACGAGGACGTCGAGATGGACGAGCAGGAGAACCGACCCGTCGCGCTCTCGCCGATGCCGGGACTGCCGGCGGAGGTCGGCAGTGCCGACTGGACCAAGACGCTGACAATGGTCGAGCGGGCCGCCGCCACCATCAAGGCGTACGAGAAGCGCTTCGTTCAACTCGAGAAGCAGACGCGGGCGCTTTCGGATCGCGCCGGGGAAGACCAGCAGCGGCTGCGGGCCCACATCCAGTCGCTGGAAGATCGTCTGAAGCAATCCGAAGAGCGGATCACCACGGCCGAGTCCGCGATGCGCGATGCCGAGTATCACGAGTGGGAGGCCAACATGCGAGAGAAGCGCGCCGAACAGCGCGCGGTCGAGGCGGAAACGAAGGGCCGTCAGTTGGAGGCCTATCTGCGCCGTGTCCACGAGTTGCTCTCCACCGTCGGCTGAGCGGCCTCATCGAGGCCGCTCCGTCCTTCGACCGTCGATGTCAGATGGCGTCGACGAACCCGTCGAGGACCCGCTTCTGACCAGCCCGGTCGAAATCGACGGTCAGCTTGTTGCCCTCGATCGAGGCGACCGTGCCGTTGCCGAATTTCAGGTGAAAGACCCGGTCCCCAACGGAAAAGCGGCTTTCCTCCTCGGCGACCGACTTGGCGACGAGCGTTCCCTCAATGTCGCGCGGACCGCCGGCCC
The DNA here is from genome assembly GCF_001463705.1 of Aureimonas sp. AU12. Classification (GTDB taxonomy): domain Bacteria; phylum Pseudomonadota; class Alphaproteobacteria; order Rhizobiales; family Rhizobiaceae; genus Aureimonas. Next base: position 5,875 of record NZ_BBWH01000043.1, read on the forward strand.
GGGCCGACGAGTAGAGCCCGCCGCCTTTGCGCGCCGGCGCGTTCGAGCCGCGTGAGCGATTGGCCGAGAGCGGGTCGGTCAAGCGGCCCGCAAAGCCCGAGCGATCGAACACCGCAGCCGGCTCCTCGACCCCGCCGTGATCCACGGGGGCGCCATCGCGCGATATGTACTTGTCGGCCTTCGACGCCGTGCGGGTCTTGGGATCCTCGGCGGTCGCGCCGCCCTCGCCGTAGCTGATCTTCTGCCCGCGCCCACCGGCATAGGTCGAGCCGCCGCCGCCCGCCGCCTGCGCCCGGCGCCAGCCCGGCGTCTGGTAGGACGAGGCCGAGAAGGCGTTCTGGTCCCAGCGCGACGCGCCGTATCCGCCCATGCCACCGGCGCCATAGCCGCCGTAGGAGGTCGAAGGCTCCATCACGTCGACATGGTCTTCCGGCAGCTCGTCGAGGAAACGGGACGGGATGGTCGACTGCCACATGCCGTGGATGCGGCGGTTCGAGACGAACCAGATCTTCACGCGCTTCTTGCCGCGGGTGATGCCGACATAGGCCAAGCGGCGCTCCTCCTCGAGACCGGACCGACCGCCTTCGTCGAGCGAACGCTGGTGCGGAAACAACCCTTCCTCCCAGCCCGGCAGGAACACGGTCTCGAACTCCAGACCCTTGGCCGAATGCAGCGTCATGATCGACACGGCGTCCGTCTCGGCGTTCTGTTCGGCGTCCATCACGAGGGCGATGTGCTCGAGAAAGCCGGGAAGGCTCTCGTAGTCGTCCATCGAGCGGATGAGTTCCTTGAGGTTTTCGAGACGGCCGGGCGCCTCGGCCGACCGGTCGGCCTGCCACATCTCGGTGTAGCCGGACTCGTCGAGGATCATCTCCCCGAGATCGGTATGCCGCATGGTCGCCAGAAGGCTCGACCAGCGCGCGAAGTTGCGAACGACCTCGGCCAGCGCGGCGCGCGGGCGCGGCTTCAGTTCGTCGCCTTGAACGAGATCGCCTGCGGCCTCGATCAGCGGCATCGCCTTGGCGCGGGCGTACTCGTGCAGCAGCTTCAGCGCGGCGTCGCCAAGGCCCCGCTTCGGCGTGTTGACGATGCGCTCGAAAGCGAGATCGTCGGCGGGCTGGCAGACGCAGCGGAAATAGGCGAGGGCGTCGCGGATCTCCTGCCGCTCGTAGAAGCGAGGGCCGCCGATGACGCGGTAGTTCAGTCCGAGCGTGACGAAGCGGTCTTCGAACTCGCGCATCTGGAACGAGGCGCGCACGAGAATCGCCATGTCGTTGAGCTTGTGGCTCTTGCGCTGAAGCTGCTCGATCTCCTCGCCGATGGCGCGCGCTTCCTCCTCCGAGTCCCACCCGGCATTGACCGTGACCTTCTCGTGCTCCGGGTCGTGGAAGTCGGTGAAGAGCGTCTTGCCGAGGCGGTCCTCGTTGTGGGCGATGAGGTTGGCGGCAGCGCCCAGAATGTGGGCCGTCGAGCGGTAGTTCCGCTCCAGGCGAATGACGGTCGCGCCGGGGAAGTCCTTGTCGAAGCGCAGGATGTTGTCGACTTCGGCGCCGCGCCAGCCGTAGATCGACTGGTCGTCGTCGCCGACGCAGCAGACGTTCACCGTCTCGATGCCCTCGGCCACGCGCGCCGCCGACTTCTGCGCCAGCAGCCGCAGCCAGAGATACTGCGCGACGTTCGTGTCCTGATACTCGTCGACGAGAATGTAGCGAAACCGGCGATGGTAGTCGGCGAGGATGTCCGGGTGGTTCTGGAAGATCGCGATCGGATGCAGCAGCAGATCGCCGAAATCGGCGGCGTTGAGGCTCATGAGCCGCGCCTGATAGGCGCGGTAGAGCTCGCGACCCTTGCCGTTGGCGAAGGCGCGCGCGTCGCCCTCTGGGATGTGTTCGGGCGTCAGCCCACGGTTCTTCCATCCGTCCATCAGGTTGGCGAAGGTGCGCGCCGGCCAGCGTTTGTCGTCGAGGTTCTCGGCCTGGATCAGCTGCTTGATGAGGCGGATCTGGTCGTCGGTGTCGAGGATCGTGAAGTTCGACTTGAGGCCGACGAGTTCGGCGTGACGGCGCAGGATCTTCACGCCGATCGAATGGAACGTACCGAGCCAGGGCATGCCCTCGACCTCGCCGCCGACGAGAAGGCCGATGCGGTTGCGCATCTCGCGCGCGGCCTTGTTCGTGAAGGTCACGGCTAGGATCTGCGAGGCGTAGGCGCGACGGGTGGCGAGGATGTGAGCGATGCGGGTGGTGAGAACCCGCGTCTTGCCGGTGCCGGCGCCCGCCAGCACGAGCACCGGGCCCTCGGTGGTCTCGACAGCGGCGCGCTGCTCGGGATTGAGACCCGACAGGTAGTCGGGATCGGCTTGCGCCACCGGCCCGCCGCGCGCCGCGAGGGCGCGCGCGGCGATGCCGGCGCCCTTCGGCCGGGGCGTTGCGGCGGGCGGCTGGTCGTTGGAATCGCTCATGAGCGTCTACTTAATGAATTCGGCGGAGAACACTAGGGGAACGCGGAGGACGGCCGAGGCGATCGGTCCGGGCTCCGCATACCGCCCGTCATGTGGCGCGGGGGCACCGGCGGACCACCCGAGCGCTAACCAATTCTCAAGACTTCGTTTCCTGCGTGCGAAACGCCCTCGACAGGGGAGGCCCGCTCCGGTCAATTCCGGGGTTGGAGGCTGGCCGCACGCTCGACGCCCGCCCGGCCCATCGAACCCGAGGAAAGGAGGCCGCAGGACATGAAGATCTTCATCGCGCTCGGCTCCCTCCTCGTGCTCGCCCTGCTGACGCTGCTCGTCGGGCCGCGTTTCGTCGACTGGACCGCCTACCGCTCGAGCTTCGAAGCCGAGGCCGGCCGCATCCTCGGCCAGAAGGTCGTGGTGAACGGGCGCGCGTCGCTTCGCCTCCTGCCGTTTCCCTCCGTCACGTTCGGCGATGTCGTGGTGGGGGACGATCCCGCCGATCCCGTCCTGACGATGCGGGGCTTTCGCATGGATGCGGAACTCGCGCCCTATCTGTCCGGCGAGATCCGCATCTTCGACATGCAGATCGACGCACCGCGTCTCAACGTCGCCATCGCCTCGGACGGAACCGTGCGCTCGCCGCTCGGCGCTGGCGCCCAGTCGCCCGATGCCGCGGTTGTCCTGGAAAAGATCGAGGTCAGCAACGGCAGCGCGGTTCTGGAGGATCGCCGGTCGGGTCGGCGCATCACGCTCACCGACATCGATGCGGACGTCTCGGCCAACTCGCTGCGCGGACCCTTCAATGGTGCCGGAACGCTCTTCGCCAACGGCGAGCCGTTGAGCTTCACGCTGTCCTCGGGCGTCGGCACGCCGGACGGCGCCTGGCCGGTGCGCCTCGGCCTCGAATCGGAGCGTGCCGATATCGCCGTCGCCGTCGAGGTCCTCGCGAAGGCGGGACCGGGCGGCGCGAGTCTCGACGGCAAGCTGCTGGTCACCAGCCCGCTGGAAACCGCCGCGGAGAAGAGTGATGCGCCCGGTCCTGCCCGTCTCCTGCCGCCGTTCCGGCTGGAAAGCGCGTTGCGCATCAGTTCCACGACGGTCGAGGCGAGCGACCTTCGCGCCGCGATCGGGGAGGGCACCACGCCCTATCTGGCGACGGGCGCGGCCTCGCTCGACTGGGGCACCATTCCGCATTTCGACCTGCGACTGGACGGGCAGGAAATTGATCTCGACACCGTGGCGCCCTCCGCCTCGCAGGCCGACGACAGTGCGTCCGCAACGCTGGCTGCGCGCATCGAGGGCGTTCGAACGGCGCTCGCCCGCATTCCAACGATCTACATTCCCGGCCGGGTCAGTCTCTCGCTGCCCCTGGCGACGGTGGGCGGCACGACGCTGCGCGAACTTCGCTTCGCCGGCTCGCCCTCGCAGACCGGCTGGTCGATCGAGCGGCTTTCGGCCGAGCTTCCCGGTCGCACGCTCATTGAGGCGTCGGGCATCGCCACGGTTCGCGGCGAGCCCGGCTTCAAGGGGACGCTGCTCGTGGCCGCCCGCCAGCCGGCGGCCCTCCTGCGCTGGGCAGGCGCGAGCGTCGATCCGGTGCTGGGCCGCCTCGACCGGGCGGGCTTCTCGGCCGAGGTGGAACTGAGTGCGGATACGCAGGCCTTCCGCGCGCTCGAACTCGACCTCGGCGGCCGGATCCTCAACGGCTCGGTCGTGCGGACGCTGAGGCCGGAAGACCGCGTGACGGCGGTGGACCTGCATGGCGACGCCGTGGCGCTCGATCCCTTCGTGGCGCTCGCCCATGCTTTGCTGCCGGGCTCGGCCTCCCTGCCGGAGGGGGAGCGGCTGGACGTCCAGTTCGAGGCCAATCCGTTCACCTACGACGGCTTCGAGGCCGCCCATCTGGCCACCGACTTCACTTTGGCGGACGGGCTGCTCGACATCAGCAGCCTCGATGCCGCCGGGTTTGCCGGCGCCGACATCCATCTCGAAGGCACCATTGCCGGCATCGGAGCGGTGCCGACCCCCGATCTCAGCCTCGACATCGCGGCGGAGGACCCGGAGCGCTTCATCGACTTCCTGCAGGGCAAGCTCCCCGGCAGTCCGCTTGTCGCCTCGCTCCGGCGCACCGCCCAGACGCTGGGTCCGCTCGCGCTGCGGGGCACGGCGGCCTCCGAAACCCGGGCCGGCGTTCCCGTGCTGGCGGTCGATCTGGCGGGAACCGCGGCCGGTACCGACCTCGGCCTGCGTCTTTCCGTCGAGAACGGGCTCGCCGCCGCGTCGATCGACGGCCGCTTCGGCCTCGACGTGACGCTGGCGACCGCGACGCCTGCGGTGCTGCTCGATCAGTTCGGGCTGACCGTCCTGCCTTTCGACCTTCCGGGACCGTTGACCGTGACGCTCGCGGCCTCGGGGGCGCCGAGCGAAGCGATGTCGGTTTCGCTGCGGGCGGGAGCGCCGGGCTCCACCGCCACGGCGACCGGGCGAGCGAGTGTCGGCGCCGAGGGGCTCGGCTCCTTCGAAGGGCGTCTGGATGTCACGTCCGACGATGCCGCGCCCTGGATGACCGCCCTGTCGATCGCCGCCGGGCAGGATCTCTCGCGCCTGCCCCTTGCCGTCGCGGGCGACCTTGCATGGCGGCCGGGGCAGTGGTCGATGACGGGGCTGGCGGGCAGCGTCGCCGACGCGCGGATCCTCGCCGACCTCGCGGCGAGCACCGAGGGTCGGTTGGGCGGGACGCTGCATGTCACGGACCTCTCCTCGCGATGGCTGGAGATGCTGCTGACCGGCGTCGACAGCGAGGGCGGATCGGCGGAGACGCCGCCCGCGTTTCGCTCGGCACTGCTGCCGGACCGGCCGTTCCGTCTGGCCTTCGCCGCCGATCGGTTCGACGGCTGGGGCCTGCCGATCTCCGGTCTGCGCGCCGACCTGACCGGCGCGCCCGACAGTTTGCGGATCGACGGGTTCGAAGGGCGGCTCTCGTCCGGGCGCATCGCCGGCAGTGGCGAGTTCCGCAATGTCGCCGGCTTCGTCAGTCTCGACGCCAAGCCGACGGTCGAGGGGATCGCGGTGGCGCTCGGCGACGAGGCGGCTCCGCTCCTGGCCGGCACGGCGAACGCGACGGCGCAGCTTCGTGCCGGCGGGCAGAGCGTACCGGACCTGCTGGCCTCGCTCGACGGCACCGGAACGCTCACACTGGCGGACGGCCGGTTGCGCGGTGTGCGTCCCGATCTCCTCGCCCCGATCCTTGCGGCGTTGGATCAGGACGGCGCCCGGATCGATCCCGCCGATGTCGCATCGCGGGTCGCTCAGACCACTGCCGATGCGGTCGCGATCCTGCCGCCGGTCGACGCCCCCTTCACGATCGGAGCGGGAACGCTGAGGCTGGCGCCGCTTTCGCTCGACTTGCGGCTCGCCCGGCTGACGGGCGAGCCGCAGATGCGGCTGACGGACCGCACACTGTCCGGCGCGCTGCGCCTGGATCTTGCCCTTCCGGCCAATGACGACACGGTCGATCCGCCGACGCCCGCCATCGGCTACGCCCTGGAGGGGACGCTTGCGGCACCCGCGCTGGTCGCCAACACGGAGCCGCTCGCCAGCTATCTGGCGGCCCGCGCCTATCAGCGGGAACAGGCGCGGGTCGAAGCGCTGGAGGAGGATTTGCGCGAGACCGTCCGACTGCGGCGCGAGGCACGCCTCTATCGCGAGCGCTCGCAGGTCCGCGAGACGCTGCGTTTGGAGCGAGAAGCGCGCGAAGCCGACGCGGCACGAGAGGCGGCCGCGCGCGAGACGGCTGCGCGCGAAGCGGGCGAGCGCGAACGCCTCGCCGCCATCGAGGCGGAGCGCGTTCGACTGGAGAAGGCCGCAGCCGCAGCAAAGGCTGCGGCGGAGGCCAAGGCGGCAGAAGAGGCGGCGATGGTGATCATGCAGCGGACCTTGCCTGACCCGGCTCCGTCATCGGGGACGACTGGACCTTTGCCGGCCGTCGAAACGCCGTCCCCCATCCAGCGGCCCGCGGCGGCTGATCGCTCGCTCGACTTCGACCGTCCGGCATCTCCAAGCCCGGCCGTGCCCCCGCCGAAGGCCGGCTTCGGCGGCCTGCCGGGCGTGATCAACCCCAACGCATTCTGAGCGTTTGCCTCGGCGCCGAGCCCGGTACGGCCGATTTCTCGCGGGCAATCGATGACGCGAAGTGGATGACGGTTTCCAAGGTCGTTCACAACGACAGTTCGTCGGGTCGAGTTTCCGCGGGCGCGTCGTGACAGCAGACGCAGACCTTGTTGCCGTCGAGATCGCGGAAATAGGCGCCGTAGAAATGCGGATGGTAATGCGGTCGTAGTCCCGGCGGCCCCTCACAGACGCCGCCCGACGCCAGCGCCATGGCGTGGACGCGATCGACGCTCGGCCTACCGGCTGCGAGGAAGGCCACCATGACGCCGTTGCCCGCGATGGCCGGTGCCCGGTCATGGGGTCGCCCGATGAGGAAGAGCGGGCGGTCCGCGCCGACAGGCTGCCAACCCGCCCACGCCGCGTCGGCGTCGTGAAAGCGGGGCGTGTGGCCGAGGGCATCCAGGAGCGGCGACCAGAACGCGAAGGCGGCCGAAAAGTCCGATGTTCCGAGATAAACGTGCGAGAACAGGGGGGAGGCGTGGCGCGCTGTCGGCGCGAGTGCAGGTGGCTCCTGCTGCCGGCTGACATCGCGGAGCACCGCGAGGCGGATCGCCGAGGAGAGGTTTGTGTCAGCCGAACGCCCGGCGTCGATCTCGGCGACGATGGCCGGTAAAGGCTGGTCTCGGCGCTCGGCGATCGCCTTCAGCCCCGTCCAGAACTCGTCCTCGACGCTGATCGAGGTTCGATGGCCCTGAATGGAAAGCGACCGCTTGACGGTCATCGCGATTGCGGATCGTCCGACAGAGGCGGTGACGACCGATACGCGCCATCGAGCAGGCGGTCCCGCTCTGCCGTCTCTGCCTTGGCGGATGCGACATCGGGCTTCGACCGACCATGCGTCACGCGGTTATTGGCTGCCTGAGCCTCGGCTTCGCTCCGACGCATGCGCTTTCGAGCCTGTCGAAGATTCACGACATCCGCCATCGCCCGAGGCCGGCGTCAGGTCTTCTTGCGGAAGGCGTCGAGCGAAACGACGTCGGCCGAACTCTTCTCGGCGGTCGCCTTCTCGTCCGCCGGCTCTTCAGCGGCGACCTTGGTGTCCTTGCTTTCTTTCGCCGCCTTGGCGGCACCGGCCTTCGGCGACGCCTTGGCCACGGCAGGCTTGGTCGCCACAGGTGCGGGCACGCTGGGAACCGAGGTCAGGGCCGTCGGTGCCAGGGCATCTTCGTCCTGCGAGTTCGCGGCGTCCATGTCGCGCACGTCGAACTCCAACTCGAAATTCACAGCCGGATCGTAGAAGCCGCGGATGGCCGCGAACGGGATCAGCAACCGCTCGGGAATGTCGGAGAAGGAGAGGCCGACCTCGAAGACCGTGTCGTTCACCGACAGGTCCCAGTACTGGTGCTGGATGACGATCGTCATCAGCTCCGGATACTTTTCGCGCAGGCGCGATGACAGGCGCACGCCGGGTGCGGAGGTCAGGAAGGTGATGAAGAAGTGGTGATCGCCAGGGAGGCCCGTCTTGACGACTTCGCTCAGAACCTTGCGGATCACCCCTCTCAGCGCATCCTGCGCCAGAACATCGTAACGGATAAGATCCTGACCCATCGGGTGTCCTGAATTCGCGGCGACTGCGGCGGGCGTCATGCCCGAACAAAACTGGTGGAGGCTTCTGTTGCCAGGCGCCTCCGGGCCCCGCCTAAGAGTGCGAACCCTCAGGGCTTGATTCGAAGTTATCGCACCGCTTACGCGGCGAGACGGACTTCCGCATAGTTGTCGTTTGCAACTACTTTAACAGCCCGATGACGGTGGTACCATGCCGAGCAAAAGTCCGATCTTTACGCCCTCGTCGATCCTATTTCGCCCCCGCCTCAACCCATCGACGGTGGGCTCAGGTGGAGGCGCCGGGTACCGCCCCCGGGTCCGAAAGGTTTATTGCACCGGCAGTTTATTGCCATAGTCGAGGCGAACCCCGACATGCGGAATATAGGCACTTGGGTTCGCCGGGGAAAGGCCGAATCGCTCGTCTTTTCCGGCTCCTGCCAGCTTGGCGAAAGGGGAGCACCCGTTCGGGACTCGACAGCGCCATCCGCGTCAGGAATCTATCGCGCCGGTTCGACGCCGCCTCGTGCTGCGAATGCCCTGCCACCCGTTGCCGACCCGGAGCCGTCATGCGTCCCTATCTCGACCTTCTCGAACGGGTCCTCGACCATGGTACCGACCGGGGTGACCGGACCGGTACGGGCACCCGCTCCATCTTCGGCCATCAGATGCGGTTCGACCTGCGCGAGGGTTTTCCCCTGCTGACCACCAAGCGGCTGTTCACGCGGGCGATCGTCCACGAACTTCTGTGGTTCCTGCGCGGCGACACCAACATCGCCTACCTGAAGATGAACGGCGTGCGGATCTGGGACGAGTGGGCCGATGCGAACGGCGATCTGGGGCCGGTCTACGGGTCGCAGTGGCGCTCCTGGCCCGACTATGTGGGCGGGCACATCGACCAGATCGCCAACGTGGTCGACGCCATCCGCACCAATCCCAACTCGCGCCGTCTCGTCGTCTCGGCATGGAACCCCGCGCTCGTGGACGAGATGGCGCTGCCGCCGTGCCACTGCCTCTTCCAGTTCTACGTCGCGAACGGGCGGCTCTCTTGCCAGCTCTACCAGCGCTCCGGCGACATCTTCCTCGGCGTTCCCTTCAACATCGCGTCCTACGCGCTGCTCACAGTGATGGTGGCGCAGGCGACGGGGCTGGAGCCCGGCGATTTCGTCCATACGCTCGGCGATGCCCATCTCTACGCCAACCATTTCGAGCAGGCGCGCCTGCAGTTGACGCGCGAGCCGCTGTCGCTGCCGAGGCTGAAACTGAATCCGGCCGTGACCGACCTCTTTGCCTTCACCTACGACGACATCGCGATCGAGGGTTACGAGGCACACGAGCATATCAAGGCGCAGGTGGCAGTTTGAGCATGGAGATCGGGCTTCCCGTCGTCGCGGTGGTCGCGGCGGCCCGCAACCGGGTGATCGGACTGGACGGTGCGATGCCCTGGCATCTGCCGTCGGACCTCAAGCGCTATCGCCAGCTGACGATGGGCCGGCCGATGATCATGGGGCGCAAGACACTGGAGGCGATCGGCCGCGTGCTCGACGGCCGCGATACGATCGTCCTGACCCGCGCCGCCTCGTTGCCCTTCGACGGGGCGATTCTGGCGGGCAGCGTCGAGGAAGCGCTCCAACTCGCTGCGGAAGCGGCGAAAGCTCGCGGTTCGAACGAAATCGTGATTGCCGGCGGCGCCGAGATCTACCGGCAGTTTTTGGCGGTTACCGACCGGATCGCGATGACAGTCGTCGAGGCCGAACCGCTGGGGGATACACTGTTTCCCGAGATCGCCGGCTCGGGTTTTTCGTGCGTTTCCAGTGCTCCCGTGCCCAAAGGCCCGTCCGACAGTGCCGATTGCCGCTTCGAGATGTGGGAGCGCCACGGCGGCTGACGCTTCGTGCCGGTGCAGGCGGGGTCGGCAGGCCGACAGTCCCATCCCGTTCACCATGGGTCCAAAGCCCCAGGCCGAAAAGGCCGCAGGCGCGTTGAAACGCATTTTTCGAGTTCCTATAAGGTGTTTGACAGCGAATTGCGGGCGGCGCGCCTTCTCGGCGGCAGGCTCTCTCACCGGAAGGACATTCATGCCCTGGAGCAATCAGACGGGAAAGGGCGGCGGAAGCGGCGGCCCTTGGGGACAGGGTCCGCAGGGACCACGCCCCGGCGGGAACAACAATTCCCCTGATCTCGAGGACATCCTCCGGCGCGGCCAGGATCGCCTGCGCCGCGCCATTCCCGGCGGCGGCGGTGGTGGTCGCGGCGGCGGAGGGGCGGCCGGCGGGCTGGCACTCGGCGGCATCGCGATCGCGGGTCTCGCCGTCGTCTGGTTGCTGAACGCCGTCTACACCGTCCAGCCGGACGAGGTCGGCGTCGAGATGCTGTTCGGCAAGCCGCGCGAAGAGCTGTCGCAGCCCGGCCTTCACTTCGTCATGTGGCCCTTCGAGACGGTCGAGACCGTGCCGGTGGTGGAAAACCAGGTGACGATCGGCAGCGGCCAGCGCGGCGACGGATCCGGCCTGATGCTGTCGGGCGACCAGAACATCGTCGACGTGCAGTTCGCCGTCCTCTATTCGGTCGAGGATCCCAAGGCCTTCCTCTTCAACGTCCAGGACCCGCCGGCGCTGCTGCGGCAGGTCGCCGAGAGCGCCGTGCGCGAGGTGGTCGGGCGCCGTCCGGTCGAGGACGTGTTCCGCAACGACCGCGCCGGCATCGCCGAGGCGGTTCGGCAGATCACGCAGGACACGCTGAACAGCTACAACGCAGGGCTGGTGGTCAACGCCATCACGATCGAGGACGCCGCCCCCCCGCCGGAGGTGGCCGACGCGTTCGAGGAGGTGCAGCGCGCCGAGCAGAACGAGTCGCAGTTCATCGAAGAGGCTCGCCTCTACCAGAACGAGCAGCTCGGCCGCTCGCAGGGCGAGGCCGTGCAGATCCGCCAGGACGCCGCAGCCTACAAGAACCGGGTCGTGCAGGAGGCGCAGGGCGAGTCGCAGCGTTTCACCGCAATTCTGAACGAGTACGACAAGGCGCCCGAGATCACACGCCAGCGGCTGTATCTCGAGACGATGGAGCAGGTGCTGCGCGGATCGAACAAGGTCATCATGGATCCCGCCGCGGCCGGCGGACAGGGCGTCGTGCCCTATCTGCCGCTGAACGAACTCGGTCGGACCGGCACGAACGTGCCGACGTCGGCGCCCGCCGTCTCGTCGCGTAGCATCATGCCGTCGAGCGGAACCTCGAACGGCGCCGCGCCCGGACAGAGCGCCTCGACCACGATCGGCGGGGGAGCGAACTGATGGGCAACCGCATCTATGGCGCGCTCGTCGTCGTCGCACTCGCGCTCTTCGTTCTCTGGAACTCACTGTTCATCGTGCGCGAGGGCGACCAGGCCGTCGTGACCCGCTTCGGCGAAATCCAGCGCGTGGTGAACGAGCCCGGGCTCTACTTCAAGCTTCCCTTCAACTTCGCAGGGGCCGACAACATCCAGACGCTGCCCGATCGCCTGCTGCGGCTCGATCTCGACAACATCCGCGTCCAGGTTTCGGGCGGTGCGTTCTATGAGGTCGACGCGTTCCTCGTCTATCGCATCACCGATGCGGCCCGCTTCCGGCAGACGGTTTCGGGCTCGGTGACGCAGGCAGAGCAGCGCCTGCGCACGCGCTTCGACGCGGCGATCCGCCGAGTCTACGGCCTGCGCAACTTCGAGTCGGCGCTGTCTGAAGAGCGCGGGCAGATGATGGTCGAGGTTCGCGACCAGATCCGTCCCGACGCGGCGTCCCTCGGCCTGTCGCTCGAAGACGTGCGTATCCGCCGCACCGACCTGACGCAGGAGGTTTCCCAGCAGACCTATGCCCGCATGCGGGCCGAGCGTCTCGCCGAAGCCGAACGCGTTCGGGCTCGCGGCCGGGTGTCGGCGCGCGAGATCCGCGCCGCTGCCGATCGCGAGGTGTCGGAGACGGTGGCGGGGGCACGGCGCGATTCCGAGATCCTGCAGGGCGAGGGCGAGGCCGAGCGCAACGCGATCTTCGCCACGGCCTACCAGCAGGATCCGGAGTTCTTCGAGTTCTATCGCTCCATGCAGGCCTACCGGACCTCGATGGAGAACGGCGGCACCACGATGCTGCTCTCGCCGAACTCGGAGTTCTTCCGCTACTTCGAGGGCGACCGCAGCAGGACGCCGCTGCCCGCGGCGGCAGGTCCGGCAGCGTCTCCGGCGACGGCAGCGCAGGCTCCGGCGGCCGGTGTCCCGGCTCCGCCCCAAGCGCCGGCCGCTCCGCCGGCTGCCAACCCGGCGCCGGTGGCACAGCCCGCTCCCGCAAACTGATCGGCATCGCCTGATCTTCGAGCCCGCCCCGACCCCGACAGGTCCGGGCGGGCTTTTTCGTGGGCACGACATAAGGCCGCGCTGCGATCACCCTTCCGCGCGCGGCTCCACGGGCCTCTTGATTCGGTCGCTTTTATCGGATTGCGTCGCAGGGTCGGCCTCCATCGAGGGCGCGAGTCGTGCCGGATCGGCCGCTTGCAAGGCGACCGCGCAACAGGACCGATCAGGAGTGCCGATGACCGAGACCCGCCGAACCCGTTCGTCGCGACCGCTGCGCCGCGTCCTCGCGGCATCGCTCCTTCTCGCGGCGACCCCCGCCCTTGCGCAGGGCGTCATCGCGCCGCCCACTGGCAACCAGCCCATCGCGCCTCAGCCCCCGATGACCGACACGATCAACCCGAACGCGGCCGGCGTTCCCGCGCCGGCGCCGGGTTCGGCCCAGCCGCGCATGGAAGGGCCCGCCTCCGTCGCCGATCTCGCCGACCGCCTGCTCGGCGCCGTCGTCAATATCTCGACGTCGCAGAAGGTCGAAGGCGGCGAGGGCGAGGCGACGCCCGATCCCGATCCGGTCGTGCCCAAGCTCGACGCTCCCGACGGCTCGCCGCTTCAGGAGTTCTTCGACGGGCTGCTGAACGGCGACGAGGACGATGGCTCCAAGCGCGTGCAGTCGCTGGGCTCGGGCTTCGTCATCGACCCATCGGGCATCGTGGTGACGAACAACCACGTGATCGCCGACGCCGACGAGATCACCATCAACTTCGCCGACGGCACACAGCTCGATGCCACCGTCGTCGGCATCGACCCCAAGACCGATCTGGCGGTGCTCAAAGTCGAGCCGAAGTCGCCGCTCGTCGCGGTGCGCTTCGGCGACAGCGAGCAGGTGCGCATCGGCGACTGGGTGATGGCGATCGGCAACCCGTTCGGCCTCGGCGGCTCGGTCACGGTCGGCATCGTCTCGGCGCGCGGGCGCAACATCAATGCCGGCCCCTACGACAACTTCATCCAGACCGATGCCGCCATCAATCGCGGTAATTCCGGTGGTCCGCTCTTCGACATGTACGGCAACGTTATCGGCATCAACACGGCGATCATCTCGCCGACCGGCGGCTCGATCGGCCTCGGCTTCTCGATCCCCTCGCTTCTGGCCGAAAATGTCGTCGGCCAGCTCCGCGAGTTCGGCGAGATGCGTCGCGGCTGGCTCGGCATCCGCCTGCAGGAGGTGACAGACGAAATCGCCGAGGGCCTCGGCCTGCCGAATGCCCGGGGCGCGATCGTGATGGGCGTCGTGCCGAACGGCCCGTCCGACACCGGACAGATCGAGATCGGCGACGTCATCACCCGCTTCGACGGACGCGAGGTCGCGACCTCGCGCGATCTGCCCCGGATCGTCGCCGAGACGCCAGTCGGCAAGAGCGTCACGCTGAGCATCCTGCGCAAGGACGCGGTGGATGCGGCGCCCAGGCCTGTGGAGGTGCAGATCACCCTCGGGCGGCTGGAGGACGGCGAGGAGCAGATGGCCGAGGTCAACGCCGCCAAGGGCGAGGCCGACAAGCCGAAGGCCGAAGCCGCCACGCCCAGCCCGGTGCTCGGCCTTCAGATGTCGGACATGAGCGACGAGTTGAAAACCCGCTACGATCTCGCCGCCGATCTCGACGGCGTCGTGGTGACCGAGGTCACGCCGAACTCGGCGGCGGCCGAAAAGGGCATCGAGGCCGGTGCGGTCATCAAGGAGATCGCGCAGGAGAAGGTGAAGGACGCCGCCGACGCGCGTACCAAGCTCGCCAAGCTGCAGAGCGACGGGCGCAAGAACGCGCTGCTGCTCGTGGCCGAAAAGAACGGCGACCTGCGCTTCGTCGTGGTGCCGATAGACTGAAGGATCAGGCGCCGCCCGCGCGGCGCCAGTCTTCGCGGGCCAGTCGGTGGAGCCGGTGCCGCACGAGGTGAGGGTGGGTCGCGGCATCGACCATAGGATGGTGGAACTCGACGTCTCGGCGAAAGCCCAGCCGCTTGATCACTGCCTCGGAGGCGGCGTTGGTCGCGACGCAATAGGCTGCGATTTCGGGGTGATCGAGGACCTCGAAGCCGTGGCGAAGGCTCGCGCGTCCGATCTCGGTCGCGTAGCCGAAACCCTGGGCTTCGCTCAACAGCGACCACAGAACCTGGGCCGGAGCCGAGAAGGGCATTCCGGCCGGCAAGCCCGCGAGACCAGCGAGGCCGAGGAAACGCCCGTCCGCGTTATGCACCAGCGCCTCTGGCGCCACCCCGTCCCGTATGCGCCGTTCGGCGAAGCCGCGAAGGATCGTCGCCGTTTCCTCCGGGCTCCGCGCCGCAAAGAAACGGAGTACGGCGGGGTCGTCGTGCAGCGCCTGGAGGTTTGCGAGATCGTCCGGCGCGAAGGGGCGAAGTCGCAGGCGCTCGGAAGCGATCGCGCTCAGGATGCGAACTCGCTGGCCTTATAGCCCTGGAGGAAGAGAAGTGCGGTCAGGTCGCCGTGGTCGATCCGGTGCGGAGCCCGAGCGGCAACGGTCGGCTTGGCGTGGATCGCGACGCCGGTGCCCGCTTCCAGGATCATCGGCAGGTCGTTCGCACCGTCGCCGACGGCGATGACGTCGGCCGACGAGAGGTGGTGCAGGGCGGCGATCTCGCGCAGCGCCGCGAGCTTGGCCTCGGCGCCGAGGATCGGCTCGGTCACGGTCCCGGCCAGCTGATCGCCGTCGACGTCGAGAATGTTGGCGCGGTTCTCGGTGAAGCCGAGGCGTGCGCCGATGACCGAGGTGAAGGCCGTGAACCCGCCGGACACGAGGGCGGTGTGCGCGCCGGCGCGGTTCATCGTGCGAACCAGCTCGGGACCGCCTTCAGCCAATGTGATGTGACCGGCGATGACGTCGGCGATCACCGTGACCTTCAGGCCCTTTAGAAGCGCGACGCGCTCGCGCAGCGCAGGCTCGAAGGCGATCTCGCCGTTCATCGCCCGGGCGGTGATCGAGGCCACGGCGTCCTTGATGCCGACCGCTGCGGCGAGCTCGTCGATGCATTCCTGCGCGATCATCGTGGAGTCCATGTCGGCGAGGAGAATCCGCTTGCGCCGTCCGTGAAGCTCCTGCACCACGCAGTCTACCGCCTCGGCCGAGGCGAGCCGGCGCAGGCGTCCCATCGTCTCGCCGTCGGGCTTCGTGCTCGTGACGAGGTCGCAGGCGACACCCTGTTCCAGCCAGAGGGTCTCGGCCTCGCCGATCTCGCCGGCGGCCTCCTCGGCAAGGGTGCGGGTGACGCGTGGATCCCGGCGGGCCGACAGGAGAGTGACGACGAACATGGTCTGGGCGGCCTGACGATGGAGAAACCGGAGGCGATCCTGATAGCGGGGCCGACCGCGAGCGGCAAGTCGGCGCTGGCGGTGCGACTGGCCGAGCGGTTCGGCGGCGTCGTCGTGAATGCCGACTCGATGCAGGTCTATGTGGACCTGCGCATCCTCAGCGCTCGCCCGGCCGAGGACGAGATGGGTGGCATCGAGCATCGGCTCTACGGACACGTGCCGGGAGACCGGGTCTATTCCGCCGGCGAGTGGCAGCGCGACATGGTCCCGCTTCTGGCGGAGCTTCGCGAGCGGGGCCGGGTGCCCGTGATCTGCGGCGGCACCGGCCTCTACTTCAAGGCGCTGCTCGGCGGGTTCGATGCGTTGCCGGATGTGCCCATGCCGATCCGCGAGCGCTGGCGGGCGCGGATGGCGGAGGAGGGACCCGCCGCGCTGCATGCCGTCCTTGCGATGAGCGACCCTGCGGCGGCCGCGCGCATCCGGCCGAGCGATTCGCAGCGGATCCTGCGCGCCCTCGAACTCGGCGAGGCGACGGCCGGACCGCTCGATGCGCTCCAGCGCGGATCGGGCGACGGTCTGGTCACGCCTGGCCGCACAAGACGGATCGTGCTTGCGCCGCCTCGACCGCAACTGCGCGACTGGATCGGGATCCGCTTCAACCGGATGCTGGACGCCGGCGCGATGGCGGAGGCGAGCGCGTTTCGCCGCCGGTTCGGTCCGTTGCGCACGGCGGCCGGTCAGGCGATCGGGCTGACCGAACTCTGGCAGGTGGAAGACGGCGCGTTGGCGATCGACGCGGCGAAGATGCTGGCGGTGACGCGCACGCGGCAATACGCCAAGCGGCAGGAGACGTGGTTCCGCAACCAGTTCGACAACGGCTGGCACCGCTTCGAGAGCGCGGACGACGCCCTCGCGGCCTTCGATTGATATGCTGGGCTTCGGAACCGATGTCGCGGCGGTCCCGTTGAGCCGCGGTTGAGGGGAGCGACATGACCACCAGCCCGATCGGGATCGACGACCATCGCGACGCCATCGAGAAGGGCGCACGGCTTGGCTATCTTGCCCGCGCCGCGGTGTTCATCGTCATCGGCTACTTCGCCTTCAAGACGGCCTACACATCGGGTCAGACCCTCAGCGAGAAGGAAGCCATCGCGGAGATCGTGGGATCGCCGGTCGGCAGCCTCATGCTGGTGCTTCTCGTCGTCGCCCTGCCGGCCTTTTCGCTCTGGCGCTTCGTCCAGGCGATCTTCGACGCCGACGGTTACGGCACCGGCGCCAAGGGCATCGCGACGCGCATCGGACGGTTCGTCTCCGGGCTCGCCTACCTCTTCCTGGCCGTCTATGCGGGCTCTCTTCTCTTCGGCGTCTCGACGGGCGGCGGCGAGGGCGGGGCGACCATGCTGGATAAATGGGCGCCGGCTTTCGGACCTTGGTTCACGGTTCCCGCCGGCATCGTCATGGCAGGCGTCGCGGTCTCACAGGCCAAGAAGTCCTACAGTGGCGACTTCCTGCGGTTCCTCGCGCTGCCGCCGGCCCATGCGCGCTGGATGACCGCCGTCTGCCGCTTCGGCATCGCGGCCCGCGGCGTCGTCTTCGCGGCCATCTCCGTCCTGTTCTTCACCAGCGCCTCGCGCTGGGACATCCAGCATATGCCGGGCCTTGAGGATGCCTTGTCGGAGATCGGATCGTGGCCCTACGGCTGGATTCTTCTTTCGGCGACAGGGGCAGGCCTGATCGCGTTCGGCGCCTATGCGCTGATTCTCGCCCGCTATGGCCACATCCGCTCGCCTGATCTCGATCCGACGGACGCCCTGAAGGAGATGAAGGCTTGACGTTTGACAGATCCGATCTCTGCCGAATGGTGATTGACGGGCTGCGGGGCGAAGACTAGTGTTCGATCCCATGTACACGAAGAAGCTTATTCTCGTAGGAAGGCGCACACGCGAGACGGTCTGACGACCGTCCGGCTGATGCCACGTGTGCGCAAGACAAAGGCCCCTCGAAGGGCCTTTTTTATTGCCGAAATTTCTGGAAACGAACGAGCCGACAGCAAGACCGGCGCACCAACTCGACAGGCCGAACGATGAACGAGATGACGATCGACACCGGGATCCGCAAGATGACGGGCGCCCAGATGGTGGTTCAGGCCATGAAGGATCATGGCGTCGAGCACCTGTTCGGCTATCCCGGCGGCGCCGTTCTTCCGATCTACGACGCGCTGTTCCAGCAGAGCGATGTCAAGCACATCCTCGTCCGCCACGAACAGGGCGCCGGCCACGCGGCGGAGGGCTACGCGCGCTCGACCAACAAGGTCGGCGTCATGCTCGTCACCTCCGGCCCCGGCGCGACCAACGCGGTGACGCCGCTGCAGGACGCGCTGATGGACTCGATCCCGCTCGTCTGCATCACCGGGCAGGTCCCGACCACGCTGATCGGCTCGGACGCCTTCCAGGAATGTGACACGGTCGGCATCACGCGCCCCTGCACGAAGCACAACTGGCTGGTGAAGAGCGTCGAGGATCTCGCCGAGATCCTGCACGAGGCCTTTCACGTCGCGACTTCGGGGCGGCCCGGCCCGGTCGTCGTCGACATTCCGAAGGACGTTCAGTTCGCCACCGGCACCTACACGCCGCCGGCGCTCTCGCGCGCCACGCAGCGCTACCAGCCCCGGCTCGATGCCGACCGGGGTCGTATCGCCGCGGCGGTCGAACTGATCAAGTCGGCCAAGAAGCCGATCCTCTATACCGGCGGCGGGGTCATCAATTCCGGCCCGGAGGCCTCGCGCCTGCTGCGTGAGTTCGTCGCGATGACCGGTTTCCCGATCACCTCGACGCTGATGGGCCTCGGCGCCTATCCGGCGTCCGGCGAGAACTGGCTCGGCATGCTCGGCATGCACGGGACCTACGAGGCCAACCTCGCGATGCATGACTGCGACGTCATGATTTGCGTCGGCGCGCGCTTCGACGACCGGATCACCGGGCGGCTCGACGCCTTCTCGCCGAACTCGAAGAAGATCCACATCGACATCGACCCCTCGTCGATCAACAAGAACGTGCGCGTCGACCTGCCGATCATCGGCGACGTCGCTCATGTCCTCGAGGCGATGATCGCGTGCTGGCGCGAGACGGGCGCCTCGGTCGACGCCACGGCGCTCGCCGAGTGGAAGGGTCGCATCGCCCATTGGCAGGCGCGCAACTGCCTGGCCTACAAGCAGGAAGGCGATATCATCATGCCGCAGCATGCGGTGAAGCGCCTCTACGAGCTGACGAAGCACCGCAAGACCTACATCACGACGGAAGTCGGCCAGCATCAGATGTGGGCGGCGCAGTTCTACGGCTTCGAGGAGCCCAACCGCTGGATGACCTCCGGTGGCCTCGGCACCATGGGCTACGGCCTGCCGGCGGCGGTCGGCGTCCAGATCGCGCATCCCGACGCGCTCGTCATCGACATTGCCGGCGACGCCTCGATCCAGATGATGACGCAGGAAATGTCCACCGCCGTCCAGCATGGCGCGCCGGTGAAGGTCTTCATCCTCAACAACCAGTACATGGGCATGGTCCGCCAGTGGCAGCAGCTCCTGCACGGCAATCGGCTGTCCAACTCCTATTCCGAGGCGCTGCCCGACTTCGTCAAGCTCGCCGAGGCCTATGGCGGCGCGGGCATCCGCATCGAGAAGGCCGGCGATCTCGATGCCGGCATCGAAGAGATGATCGCGATCGATCGTCCGGTGATCGTCGATTGCTGCGTCGCCAACCTCGCCAACTGCTTCCCGATGATCCCGTCCGGCAAGGCGCATAACGAGATCCTGCTGCCCGACGAGGCCAGCGACGACGCGGTCGCCAACGCCATCGACGCCAAGGGCAAGGCGCTGGTGTAGCACCGGCCATCCGACACGGCGGGGGCGGTGCGAGCCGTCCCCGTTTCGTCCGCCCGGTCGGCCCGCAAGGTCGCCGGCGCGGGATCCCGACCGTCTTCGCTCAAACCCTGCCGAGTGTCCTCATGAACCGCGCCATTCAGCCGCCCGCCTCCGCCTATTTCATCACCGACGAAAAGCCTTCGATCGAGTCTCGCACGCTGTCGATCGTGGTCGACAACGAGCCGGGCGTCCTGGCGCGCGTGATCGGCCTGTTCTCGGGGCGCGGCTACAATATCGAGAGCCTGACGGTTTCCGAGACCGACCACACCAAGCACCTGTCGCGCATCACCATCGTCACGAAGGGCGCCAAGCCTGTCATCGAGCAGCTGAAGAGCCAGCTCGACCGGATCGTGCCGGTGCACCGCGTCGTCGATCTGACGCAGACGGCCGTGGGCCTCGGCGAGGACGGCCCGATCGAACGGGAGCTGGCGCTCGTCAAGGTGGCGGGGCAGGGCGACGACCGCGTCGAGGCGCTGCGCCTCGCCGACGTGTTCCGCGCCAAGGTGGTGGATTCGACCACCGATCACTTCGTCTTCGAGATCACCGGCAAGACCTCGAAGATCGAGAAGTTCATCCAGATCGTCGCGCCGCTCGGGCTGGTCGAGGTGTGCCGCACCGGCGTCGCCGCGATGAGCCGCGGCAAGGATCCGATGTTCGAGGGCTGACCGCCTCGGTCGTCGCCGTCCCGTCTTCCGTATCGTCTCGCCCGGAGCAGCATCGGCCGGGCGAGCTTCAACCCTTTTCGTTGCACCCGGTGCCCGACGATGACCGCCGATCTTCTCCTCGCGCTGATGATCTTCGCCTTCGTGTCGTCGGTGACGCCGGGACCCAACAACATCATGCTGATGACGTCGGGGGTGAATTTCGGTTTCCGTCGCACCATCCCCCATATGCTCGGCATCGAGCTGGGCTTCGGCATGCTGCTTCTGGCGGTCGGCGTGGGGCTGGGTGCTCTGGTCCATGCCGTCCCTGGGCTGCAACTCGCCATGAAGGTGGCGAGCGCCGCCTATCTCCTCTGGCTGGCCTGGAAGATCGCTTTCTCGAAGGCGGCCGGCGGAGCTGCGTCGGCTGGCGAAAGGCCCATCACCTTTTTGCAGGCGGCGCTGTTTCAGTGGGTCAACCCCAAGGCATGGGCGATGGCGTTGGTCGCCATGGGGGCCTATGTCAGCGCCGAGGCGCCGACCCTTTCCATCCTCGCCGTGACCGCCGCGTTTCTCGCGGTCGGCATTCCCACCGCGACGCTCTGGACGGGCTTCGGCATCGGCCTTCGCCAATTCCTCTCCGACCCCAGGCGACTTCGCATCTTCAACGTCGCGATGGGCCTCGCCCTCGTCGCGACGCTCTGGCCCATGCTGCGCTGACGGGCTTGCCGCACGGGGCGATTTCTGCGACGCGAGGGGCATGAAGTTCTCCCCCCAGCAGGACGAGGCGCTGACGCGAGTCGCCGAATGGCTCGCGCGCGCCGACCAGCCGATCTTCCGCCTGTTCGGTTATGCCGGCACCGGCAAGACGACGCTCGCGCGTCACTTCGCCGAAGGGGTGGAGGGCGGTGTCCAGTTCGCGGCCTTCACCGGCAAGGCCGCGCAAGTGCTACGGACGAAGGGCGCCAAGTCCGCCAAGACGCTGCATTCGCTGATCTATCGCCCGCGCGGCGAGGAGACCGCCGAGGACGACAGCACCGGCACCGCGCGGGTCTCGCCGACCTTTTCGCTCAACCGGCAGAGCCCGGTCGCCAAGGCCAAGCTGATCGTGGTCGACGAATGCTCGATGGTGGACGAAGCGCTCGGGCGCGACCTCATGAGCTTCGGCACGCCGATCCTGGTGCTCGGCGATCCCGGCCAGCTGCCGCCGATCTCGGGCGGCGGCTTCTTTACTGAGGCCGAGCCGGACTTTCTCCTCACCGAAATCCACCGGCAGGCTCGCGACAACCCGATCCTGGCGCTGGCGCTCGACGCGCGCGAGGGCCGCGAGATCAAGCTTGGCGACCACGGGTCGGCCAAGGTCATCTCGAAGCGCGACGTCGATCGCGACGAGGTGCTGGCGGCCGATCAGGTTCTCGTCGGCACCAACCGGACGCGGCGACTCTATAACAATCGCCTGCGCGAGTTGAAGGGCTTCACCGGTGCCCTGCCGCAGTCGGGCGACAAGCTCGTCTGCCTGCGCAACGATCCCGCCAAGGGCCTTCTCAACGGGTCGCTCTGGCAGGTGATGACCGCTTCGCCCGAGACGGTGAAGCCGGGCACGAACCTGATCGTGAAGCCGGACGACGATGACATCGATAAGGGCATGGCCAAGATCAAACTGCTCAAGGCGGCCTTCGAGGATCCCGGCGCCGAGATCGCCTGGGCCGTGAAGAAGCGCTACGACGATTTCGACTACGGTTATGCGCTGACGGTCCACAAGGCGCAGGGTTCGCAGTGGAACAACGTGATGCTGTTCGACGAAAGCTGGGCCTTCAAGGACACCCGCGAGCGCTGGCTCTACACGGCCATCACCCGCGCCGCCGAGACCCTGACCATCGTCAAGTGAGGTGCGCATAGTCCACCCACCGGGGCCGCATCGCGTGCGGGTGGCTGCCGCGTAACAACGGTGGGGAAGGGCGCTTTTCCCTTGCCAAGCTGCCGCGTGCTCTGTAGATGCCACGTACCGTAACGTACGGTACGCAATCGGCCGGTCGGCCTCGGCGTATCGTCAGGGCCAGGGGAGCGGCGGGCGTTGGAGGCAGCAGCGGAGATCGACGGCGTGACGCCGACGGACCGCCAGCGCGAGGTGCTCGACGCCGCGCTGTCGCTGCTCGTGGCGACGGACGAGACCTTGACCATGACGGCCGTCGCCCGGCGCGCGAGCTGCTCGAAGGAAACCCTCTACAAGTGGTTCGGCGACCGCGACGGGCTGCTCACCGCCACCGTTCAGTGGCAGGCGGCCAAGGTTCGCGCCGCGCCGGTGGACCCCGAGACGCTGGATCGCGAGCGACTGGCGCATGCTCTGGAAGAGTTCGCTGTGGACTGGCTGACGGTTCTGTCTGGCGAAACGTCGGTTGCGCTCAACCGGCTGGCGGTCGGCCATGCCGGGTCTGAGAAGCGCGACCTCGGCGCCATCGTCCTGGAGAATGGCCCGTTCGCCATGCGTCGGCGGCTCGGCGCGATGCTCGAGGCGGGTCGGACCGCGGGGCTGCTGCGCTTCGAGGAGACCGGCGCCGTCTTCGGCACGTTCTTCGGCCTCGTCGTGCGCGACGTACAGATCCGCCTGCTGCTCGGCGAGAGGACCGCGCCGACCCCTACCGAAATCGACCGCGACGCCAGGGAAGCGACGCGGCAGTTCTTCGTCCTGTTCGGGACGAGCGAGATGGCGGCCGACACAAGCCGCTGACACCTCCGGCCGAAGAGCCGGGTAACCTTGGAAGGAAACGAACCCATGCGCGTTTACTACGATCGCGATGCCGATCTGAACCTCGTCAAGTCGAAGAAGGTCGTGATCGTCGGCTACGGCAGCCAGGGCCGCGCCCATGCTTTGAACCTGAAGGATTCCGGCGCGACCGACGTGGCGATCGCCCTGAAGGAAGGCTCGGCGACGCGCCAGAAGGCCGAGGCCGATGGCTTCAAGGTCATGAACGTCGCGGACGCCGCCAAGTGGGCGGACCTCCTGATGATGGCGACGCCCGACGAGCTCCAGGCCGACATCTACAAGGCCGACATCGAGGGCAACATCCGCGACGGCGCGGCGATCGCATTCGCCCACGGCCTCAACGTCCATTTCGGCCTGATCGAGCCCAAGAAGTCGCTCGACGTCGTCATGATCGCGCCGAAGGGCCCGGGCCACACGGTTCGCGGCGAATACCAGAAGGGCGGCGGCGTGCCTTGCCTCGTGGCGGTCCACCAGGACGCCAGCGGCAACGCGCTGGAGCTGGCGCTCTCCTACGCCTGCGGCGTCGGCGGCGGTCGTTCGGGCATCATCGAGACCAACTTCAAGGAAGAGTGCGAGACCGATCTCTTCGGCGAGCAGGTCGTGCTCTGCGGCGGTCTGGTCGAACTCATCCGCGCCGGCTTCGAGACGCTGGTCGAGGGCGGCTACGCGCCCGAGATGGCCTATTTCGAGTGCCTGCACGAGGTGAAGCTCATCGTCGATCTCATCTACGAGGGCGGCATCGCCAACATGAACTACTCGATCTCGAACACTGCCGAGTGGGGCGAGTACGTCACGGGACCGCGCATCATCACGGACGAGACCAAGGCCGAGATGAAGCGCGTGCTGAAGGACATCCAGAGCGGCAAGTTCACGTCCGACTGGATGCAGGAGTACCGTTCGGGCGCCGCTCGCTTCAAGGGCATCCGCCGCATGAACGATCGTCACCAGATCGAGGAAGTCGGCGAGAAACTGCGCGGCATGATGCCGTGGATCAAGTCGAACGCCCTCGTCGACAAGGCGCGCAACTAAGGCGAGCAAGTATACGCGAGAAAAGAGAAGGGCGGGCGCCAAGCCCGCCCTTCTCCGTTTCGAACATCTCCTCGCTCCGGAGGATTCAGGTCTTTGAAACCTTCCGGGTGCAGTCTGGTCGGTGAAGATCGACTGAAGAGAGGGTTGGCCCATGGCTGCCGTGAACCAGCCCGCGACCACCGACGACGAGCGCCGCGTCGCACCGCGCACGCGCACCCTGAAGCGCGCCAAGATCCTGTTCAACAACCGCTTCTCGACGTTCGACTGCATCGTGCGCAACATCTCCGCGACCGGCGCACTCCTCACCATCGATCCCGCAGCGCCGCTGCCGAAGGTCTTCGAGATCAAGATCGGCGACGATGAGGCGCTTCGGCCGGCGAAACTCGTCTATCGCCGCGAACTCTTCGCCGGCATCCACTTCCTCGACGTTCCGCAGGAGAGTGAGCCATCCCCTTCGCGCGAGGAGGAGCGGCAGGTGGCACTCGGCGAGACGTCGGCTGCCGCGACGCTGCGCATCGTGGCGCGCGAGCTGCCGCACGGCCTCGTGTCGCGCTTTCCCTGGATCGCCTGACGACGGCAAGTTTTTTGCACAGGGGCACCCAATCGGTGCTGGACAGCCAGAAAGGCTTTGGCTATACACCGCTTCGCAGACGACGAGTGCTTCTGCAGCGCCGCAAAGCGCATCGGGTGATTAGCTCAGTTGGTAGAGCAGCTGACTCTTAATCAGCGGGTCGTAGGTTCGAACCCTACATCACCCACCACTCTTCTTTCGGCTTACTGCTTCGGATCGATCTGATCTCCACCACGGCACGATAAGTCTGGACTCGCTCCACCTTGGCTTCGACCCTTCCATCCGCTTCAACAGTCGTCGCGACGATGCCCGAGTCGTTCGACTGCCAGAGCTGCGGCGCCTGTTGCTCGACCTCCGCGGATTGGCCGCGATTCTCGACCGAGCCCGACGAGGCGCTCGATCTGATCCCGGAAGCGCTCGTCTCCCTCGATCTCAGCGGCATGCGCTGCGAGAACGATCGTTGCCTGGCGCTTGCGGGCACGGTGGGGCAGGGGACCGCCTGCACGATCTACGCCATCCGTCCCGTCGTCTGTCGCGAATGCCAACCGGGTGATCCCGAATGCCTGATCGCGCGGGACCTTCACGGCATCGTCTGACGGACCGATCGCGGCCCCGATCGGCGCTCGTCCTCCGGTTGCGTCGATCTTCGTTCTTGACCCCCAGTTGTCGGGCTGTCACGATTCGACTCCTGCCTGTGCCGCGTGAACCTGTCCGCGTAGAGGACGACCGTCAGACGAGCGTGCCTGAATGCGGGCCGGAGGTTTTCCGATGTCTTTCTCCCTCAGTTCCTTCCTCACACATCCCGTATCGCCCGACCCGGTCCGGCCCGGGCAGGAAAGCGTCTGGTCCTATCCGCGCCCGGCTGTGGCCGAGCGCACCGATCGACACCTGAAGATCGTCCATCGCGGTTTCACGCTGGCCGAGACGCGTTCGGGGTTCCGAACGCTCGAGACCAGCCATCCGCCGTCCTACTATTTTCCGCCCGAGCACGTCGCCACGATGCTGCTCGGCGAGTCGCACCAGCGGACGCAATGCGAATGGAAAGGGCAAGCGCGCTATTTCGACGTCGACATCGACGACGAGGTGCTGCGGGATGCCGCCTGGTGCTATCCGAATCCCGATCCGGCTTTCGCCATGCTGACCGGATGCTTCGCCTTCTATGCCGGCGTCTTCGACACCTGCACGGTGGACGGCGAAAACGTCGTGCCGCAGGGCGGAGGCTTCTACGGCGGCTGGATCACCGGAGATCTCGCCGGTCCGTTCAAGGGGGTGCCGGGCAGCCGGGGCTGGTAAGGTCGCCTTCGCACTCGCAAGTCATTGATGAAGATAAGCCGAACTTCGTTCGTGGTGCGTTCATCATGTCTCCCGGTATTCACGCGATCACGGCCGTCTTTACCCAGCGGAAAGGCGCGCGCACCCCAATATCCCTTCTCATGAAACGGCCGGAACGGCGAATGGGAAGCGGCGCATGGATACGCTCATCGCAAGAACGGAACGTCCCCTCTACGTCGATCTCGACGGGACGCTGATCCGAAGCGACATCCTGTGGGAAAGCCTCTTCCTGTTCGCACGGGCCCATCCGCTGCAGTTCTGGCGAGTGTTCGGCTGGGCGCTGTCGGGTAAGTCCGTGCTGAAGGCGGAACTCGCCGCGCGCACCGAGATCGACGTCGCGACGCTGCCCTACCGAGAAGAGGTGGTCGCGAGCCTCCAGGCGGAGCGCGAGGCCGGACGGCACATCGTTCTCGCCACCGCTTCCAACGAACGCACGGCGCAGGCCGTCGCACGGCATCTCGGCCTCTTCGACGACGTCATCGCAAGTGATCGCGAGACCAATCTGTCGGCCGACCGCAAGCTCGAGCGCATCCGCTCGCAGTGCTTCGGCAGGGGTTTCGACTATGTCGGCAACTCGCGCGACGACATCTGCCTCTTCGACGCCGCCGACACCGTGACGGTGGTCCAGCCCGACCGGTCCGCCCGCGCCTGGCACCGCGCCTCCGATCGCGGCTCGCGGTTGATCGCCGATCGAGGACATCTCGCCCGCAGCATCCTCAAGGCGATGCGGCCGCACCAGTGGACGAAGAACCTCCTCGTCTTCGTGCCGCTGGCGCTCAACCAGGACTTCTTCGACACCGCCCTGGTCCTCTCGGGGATCGTCGGCTTCCTGGCCTTTTCGCTCGCGGCCTCGTCGGTCTACCTCCTCAACGATCTGCTCGATCTGCCGGCCGACCGGCGCCACAAGACCAAGCGCAACCGGCCCTTCGCCAGCGGCGCGGTGCCCATCCCGCTGGGGCTAGCCCTGGCCGGCCTGCTCCTCGTCACCTCGTTCCTGCTCTCGGCCTTGCTGCCGATCGAGTTCACCGCCGTTCTTGCGGTCTACATGGTGGCGACCACGGCCTATTCGTTCGTCCTCAAGCGCATGCTTCTCATCGACGTCCTCACGCTGGCGGGGCTCTACACGCTGCGTATCATCGCGGGGGCCGCGGCGGCGCATTCGATGGAATCCTTCTGGCTGCTGGCCTTCTCGATCTTCTTCTTCCTGTCCCTGGCGTTGGTGAAGCGCTTCGTCGAGGTGGCGGATTTCGGCGAGGGCGTCACGCGCTCGTCTTCGGGGCGCGGTTATGTCGGGCTCGATCTGGAGACGATCGGGCAGGCGGGCATGGCGTCCGGCTTCGCCTCGGTCCTCGTCCTCGCGCTCTATGTCGACAGCGCCGAGGTCCGCCAGCTTTACGACCATCCCTACCTGATGTGGCCGCTCTGCCCGCTCGTCCTCTACATCGTCGTACGGATCTGGGTGCTCGCCCGGCGTAACCAGATGAACGAGGACCCCGTCGTCTTCATCCTCAACGACTGGCGCTCGCAGATCATGATCGGCCTCGGCGGCCTCCTCTTCCTGGGGGCGGCTTATGTCTAACTCCGACGCCAGCTGGGGCCGGACGGCGCCCACCAACGTCACCCGCGCGACCCTTCGAACCGAGGCAGGCGACGGTTTTGCGGCGGTGCGCAGCCCGAACGGCCTTTTGCCGCGCGGAAATGGCCGCTCCTACGGCGACAGTGGCCTGAACGACGCCGGGCTCCTGATCGATCGGCGCGCCGGAGCCGCCATCCATCGCTTCGATCCTCTGACCGGCCTTGTCGAGGTCGATGCCGGCGTTCTCCTGCCGGAGATCGTCCGCATTGCCGCGCCGCAGGGCTGGTTCCTGCCGGTCACGCCAGGGACGCAGTTCGTCACGATGGGCGGCGCACTGGCCAACGACGTCCACGGCAAGAATCACCATCGCCGTGGCACACTTGGACGCGCGATCGAGAGTTTCACCCTGCATCGCTCGGACCGGGCGGAACCGCTTCGCTGCTCGCGGACGACGAACGCCGACTTCTTTGCGGCGACGATCGGCGGCCTCGGACTGACCGGTCTCGTCGGTCGGATCACGTTGCGTCTGATGCCGGTCTCGTCGCTGACGATCCGCGAGACCACGCTTCGCTTCGACCGCCTGGCCGACTATTTCGATGCCGCGGAAGAAGCCGATTCACGCCATGAGTATGCGGTCGCCTGGATCGACTCCCTTGCAAGTGGCGATGCTTTCGGCCGGGGGCATCTCATCGCCGGCGATCATGCGCCGGACGGAGACCGGAGCGGCATTGCCCGGCCCGCGCTGGCGAGCGTCCCGTTCACGCCGCCGATCAGCCCGCTCAAGGGGCTGGCTCTTCGTGCCTTTAACGAAATGTACTTTCGCAAGGCACGAGCAGGAACGACCCGGCGCGACGTGCCGTTCGACGGTTTCTTCTACCCGCTTGATCGTATCGGCGCGTGGAACCGGCTCTACGGGCCGAGCGGGCTTCACCAGCACCAGAGCGTGGTGCCGGCCGAGGTCGCGCCGCAGGCGGTGCGGGCTCTCATGGAATGCGCCCGCTCCCATAAGCAGGGCTCGTTCCTGACGGTGCTCAAGCGCTTCGGCGCGCTGGAAAGCCCGGGTCTCCTCAGTTTTCCCAGGCCTGGCTACACGCTGACGCTCGACTTTCCCCATCGCGGCGAGCGCACGTTGCGGCTTCTCGCCGAACTCGACCGCATCACCGTGGCCGCGGGCGGGGCGGTGAACCCCTACAAGGACGCCCGGATGTCGCCCGAGACCTTCGCGGCCTCGTTCCCGAACTGGGAGCGGCTGGAGCGGCTGCGCGATCCCGCCCTCATGTCCGACTTCTGGCGCCGCACCGCCGGGCAGCTCCGGCCGTCGAAAAGCGTGACCTCGGCGGCGGCCTGACGACCTCGGCCGCAAGGCTTTGTTGACGCTGCGGAAGGAAAGAGCCGCGCGCCCGCCTGCAAGCCCGCCGCCTTAACTCGATGTCGGCGCGCACGCACTATCGTCGCGGGCCAGACGCACCCCTCGATACGGAGCGGCCGATGAGCCGGTACATACCCTTCATCCTCTTCACGGTGTTCACCAACGCCGCGGCGCAGATGATGCTGAAATACGGAATGATGCAGCTCGGGCCGCTGTCGTTCGCCGGGGTCAACCCGGTGGTGAAGATCCTGCAGATCGTCTTCAGCCCCTTCGTCTTCCTCGGGCTCGCGACCTTCGTGATCTCGATGGCTTCGCACCTCTTCGTGCTGTCGAAGGTCGAGTTGTCATACGCCTATCCCTTCCTCTCGCTCGCCTATGTCGCGGTGGCCGTGGCCGCGTGGGCCCTGTTCGGCGAGGAACTGAACCCCTCGCGCATCGGCGGCATCGCGCTGATCTGCCTCGGCACGTTCTTCATCGCCAAGGGCGGATCGACGATCCACGGCGAGGAGACGCCGGTCGCCGCCATCCAGACCTCTGAAGGAGCCACCCGATGAAGCATGTCCTCTTCGGCGGCGACGGTTTCGTCGGCCGCCATCTCGCGCAGAAGCTCGTTGCCGATGGCGAGGAGGTTGTGGTCGCCGACATCGCCCGCAGCGAATTGCCGCATTATGCGCGTGCCGCCCATATGAGCGTCGACGTGACCGACCCCGCGGCTGTGCGCCGCGTGCCGATCGCCGCCGGCGACATGGTCTACAACCTGTCGGCCAAGATGCTCTCGCCGCTGCAGGTGCGGGCCAAGCGGCACGAGTTCTTCTTCCCGGTGAACTATCACGGCACGGTCAACATCATCGAGGCGATGGACCGGGCGGGGGCCAAGGACCTCGTCCACTTCACCACCGACATGATCTACGGCCACACGGTCAAGACGCCGATGACGGAGGACCATCCGGTCGCGCCACTCGGCGAATACGGGCGGTCGAAGCTGAAGACCGAGGAACTCGCCGGCGATTGGCGCCGACGCGGCATGAACATCTCGCTTTTCCGCCCGCGGCTCATCATCGGCCCCGGCCGGCTCGGCATCCTGGAGAAGCTGTTCAAGCTGATCGACGCCAACCTGCCGGTGCCGATGATCGGATCGGGTCGCAACCCCTACCAGTTCATCTCGGTCTTCGACTGTGCCGAGGCCGCGCGACTGGCGTGGAAGGCGGGCGTGCCGAACGAGGCCTACAATCTCGGCTCGCTCAACCCGCCGCCGGTGCGCAAGCTCCTCGGCGACCTCGTCAAGCATGCGGGCTCGAAGTCGATCCTCGTGCCGACGCCGGGCTGGGCGGTGAAGAAGACCCTCGACCTCCTCGACGCGATGAACCGGCCGCTCATGGATCCCGAGCAGTATCTCATCGCCGACGAGGAATGCGTGCTGGATGTGTCGAAGGGCAAGCGCCAGCTCGGCTGGGTGCCGCAGTACCGCGACGAGGACATGCTGATCGCCGCCTATTCCGAATACCGGGCGAAGAAGGAAGGCCGCGCCGCGTCCTCCGCCGCCTTCGCCCAACCCGCCGAGTGAGGACCGCCGACATGCTGGATCGCCCGATCACCGCCGCCCCCTCGCTCGACGCGCCGCTCCGCCAGGGGCCGCCGAAGCCGAACATGCTGACGCTCGAACAGGCCAAGGCCATGGACGTCGGCACCATGGCGGACGTGTTCAAGGAGCACATCAACCCCGGCCAGTTCCATTTCATGAAGCTGCTCGGCTTTCACAAGGTCAAGGTCGAGCGCGCCGAGGGCATGTTCTACATCGACCAGAACGGCCGCAAGATCCTCGACTTCTTCGGCGGCTTCGGCTCGCTTGCCTTCGGCCATAACCATCCGCGCATCCTGAACGCCCGCAAGCAGTTCCAGGACGAGAAGCGCCACGAGATCGCGATCGCCTTCCTGTCTCAATATGCGGCAGCGCTGGCCAAGAACGTCGCGGCCTGTTCGCCGGGCGATCTCGACATGGTGTTCCTCGGCTCGTCGGGCTCGGAAGCGATGGAGGCCGCAATCAAGGTGGCCGAGCGTGCCTCGGGCCGCAAGAACTGCAAGATCGTGCATGCCGAAAACTCCTTCCACGGCAAGACGAAGGGCGTTCTTTCGATCACGGACTCGACGCTCTATCAGGGCGAGTTCAAGCTGGTCGAGAACACCTACAAGGTGCCTTTCGGCGATCTCGCCGCGCTGACGGCCGTGGTCCGCTCGGATCCCGATGTGGGCGTCGTCGTGCTCGAGACGATCCAGGGCGGCGGCGGCATCATCGAGGCTCCGACGGAATACTGGCAGGGCGTGCGCGCGCTGTGCGACCAGCACAAGGTGATCTGGGTCGCCGACGAGGTTCAGTGCGGCTACGGCCGGTCCGGCAAGTTCTACGCGTTCGAACACCACGGCGTGGTGCCCGACGTGACGGCGCTGGCCAAGAGCTTCGGCGGCGGCAAGGCGGCGATGGCGGCGATGGTCGCGCGGCGCGACGTCTACATGAAGGCCTACGGCACGCCGAAGACCGCGATGATCCACGCCCATGCCACGTTCGGCGGCATCGGCGAGGGCTGCGCAACCTCGATCGAGGCGCTGAACACGCTTTATGACGAGGACCTGATCGGCAATGCCGCGGTGGTCGGCGAGTATCTGCTGGAGCGCCTGCGGACGATCCAAGAGAAGTACCCCTCGATCGTCAAGGACGTGCGCGGACGCGGCCTGATGGTCGGGCTCGAGTTCCATGACTTCTCGAAGACGCTGCCCTTCGCGGTGCGTCCGATGGTGGCGCTGCTCGACGAAAAGCTGAAGGGCTCGCTGTCGGGTTTCGTCGGGGCGCTGCTCCTGAAGGACTATGACTGCCTCGTCGCCTTCACCGAGTACAATCGCAACGTCATTCGCCTCGAGCCGCCGCTCATCTGCTCGCACGACAACGTGGACCAGTTCTGCGACGCGCTGGACGAACTGCTCGGCCGCGGCATCGTCTCGATCGTCACCAGCTTCGTGCGCTCGCAGGTCGGCTGAGCGCTCGTCGTCCTGCGATCGTGGTTGAGGGCCGGGTGGCGACGCCCGGCCCTTCTTCATGCCGGCGCCTGCGAGCCTCCTCAGGAAGCGGGCTGCCGCAGCAGGCCGATCCAGCAGGGGGAAAGCCGGACCTCCCGGTGCCCGGTAAGCGCTGGCGCGTAGATTTCGCGCAGCCGGACATTGGCGGCGGTCACCGGGCAGGTCGGGTAGAGGACGAGATCGGTCGCCGCCACGGTGGCCAGCGTCTCGGCATCCGGCGGCGGTACGGCGCGGAACGGATCGGCGCCGATGGCGATGCGGCGCGGTGCCTGCCGATCCAGGAGATAGGGATACGGATTGACGAAGTTCAGGCTCATGATCGTTTGGAAGCGTTCGCCGGTTCGCGCCTCGTAGGCGAGGATCGACGAAACCGCATCTTCCGTCGCCAAGAGCCAGGCGACCTGGAACTCGACGTCGGAATACATGAAATAGCTGGGCAACTGCCGCGCATCGGCAAAGGCCTGATAAGCCTCTGGGAAGCGCTGGTAGTTGGCGATGAGATTGCGCGCGCTCGCGACGATCTCGGGCTTTTGCGTGACGGCGCCGAGGCTCTTCAGGTGCGGGCCGGGGATCGCCACCGTCTTGGCCTCGCCGCCGATGGCGCGGATCGTGCGGTGGACGACATCAACGAGCGGCGGGAGATAGGTCGCGGCCGTCAGCGTCAGCACCGCGATCATCGGCACCGTGGCCAACCGGGGCGCGGCCACGACGATGGCGAGAAGGATCGGCCAGAGGAAAATGAAGGCTTGCCCGCCGGTGTTCTGCGTCTCGAAGAACAGCCCGGTGAAGAGGGCGGCCGCGACCCATGCCGCGTCGCGATCGAACAGTGCCGCACAGCGCCCCGGCGAAGGATGCCGGAGCAGGGCGCCGGCCGCCGAAGCAATCGAGCGTCTGTCGATCGCGACAAGGGCGACGAGGAGCAGGACGCCGGATCCGAAGATGCCGAAGTGGACCGACCCCGCCTGCAGGAAGCGCGATAGCAGCACGCCCTCGTTCATCGACACGAGAAGCAGGATGTCGCCGAGATAGGCGCGAACGAGACCGGTGCCGGCATCGAGCGCCACAAGCGCCAGCCCGAACGCGGCGAGGGAGGCCAAGGCCGTGCGCAGCGACACGCGGCCGGCGAGGAAGGCGAAGGCACACAGCATGCCGCCCGCCGCGAACCCGGTGATCTTCGACAGGAACAGCGCGATGCAGCACCAGGCGATGACGAAGAGCATCACCCTCTGCCGCCGCTCGAAAACGAGCGCGGCGGTGAGGACGAAGAGAAGCTCGGTGGCCTGCCGGTTGTAGATCCCGTATCCGTCGACGCCCGGGAAGCTCGAATACTGCTCGACGTTCATCGGCGCGAGCTGGAAGACGAGGAAGGGCACGAAGAGCGCGAGGGCGCGCAGCCTCGATTGGCGCTCGACGCCCGCCAGCACCGGCAGGAGGGGCGGCAGCGTGATGGCGAGGAAGGTCCACTGCACCAGCAGCAGCGGCTGCGCGCGCGGGAACAGGGTTTCGCCCGCGGCGAAGAGCCAGTAGCCGAGCGGGCCGACGGGGGCGAAGAAATCGACTGACGGGATCTGGCCGGAGAGGACCCGCTGCGCGCCGTCCAGATAGACGACGAGATCCCAGTACATCGGCCCGACCGGAAGCTTGAGCGGCAGGCAGAGAAGCAGGATGCAGACGGCGACCACGGCAGCGGCCAGCGCGCCGGTTCCCAGGCGCTGCGTCGGCGAGAGTGGCCCTGATGCGTCGACTGCGCGTCCGCGCTGCACGATCTCGCTCATTCCCCGGTATCCCAACTCCCGCGCGACCGCTCCGTCCTACAGATCGGAGGTTGAACGGGGCTGGCGAGCCGCCAAGCTTCGTTACGATTTTGTGTCTTGCGCATCGCCGCGGCGAGGCGGACCATCCGACCATGCGGATCGCCCTTGCATTGCTCGCAGCATGTCTGGCCTCGACGACGCTTCCGGTGCGGGCCCAGCCGGCTGCCGTCGCAGACCTTCCGGTCGATGTCGAACTCGTTCTCGCCGTAGACGTGTCCTGGTCGATGGACCGGGCCGAGCAGGAGATCCAGCGCGACGGCTATATCGCGGCCCTGCGCAGCGCCGAGGTGCAGGAGGCCATCCTGCACGGGGCCTACGGGCGCGTCGCGATCTCCTATGTCGAGTGGGCGGGCGAGCTTTCGCAGTCGGTGGTGATCCCCTGGACGCTGGTGGACTCGAAGGCCGCCGCGGAGAGCTTCGCCTATCGGCTGGCCGCCGCCGAGCCCGATCGGCTCCGCCGCACCTCGATCGCCGCCGCCATCGACTTCGTCGCGCCGATGTTCGATGGCAACGGCTTTGCCGGAGATCGCCGCGTCATCGACGTCTCCGGCGACGGGCCGAACAACCAGGGCCGGTCCGTCGCCGACGCGCGAAATGCCGCCATCGCGCGAGGCATCACCATCAACGGCCTGCCTTTGATGACGACGGGCGGCGAGGTGGGAAGCTGGGGCTCCATCGCCGACCTCGACCGGTACTATGCCGACTGCGTCATAGGCGGCCCCGGCGCCTTCATGATTCCCGTCAACGAATGGGCCCAATTCCCGGAGGCGGTGCGCCGAAAGCTCGTCCTCGAACTGGCCGGGCTCTGGCCGAAGCGCGCGCCGGTCGGCCAGCCGCCGGTCGCATTGCTTGCCGCTACGGCGACGCGAGCGGATTGCCTCGCGGGCGAGCGCATGTGGCAGCAACGGCAGGATCGCTGGGCACCGAACTGAACGGGCCAGCGCCGCGACGGTCCATCGAACCTGCGCTTCAACTCGACTTGCGCGAACCGGGGTCGAGTTCGCGCCGCTTCCACATCGCGCTTTGCTCGAACAGCAGGACGAAGACGATCGCCACGGCGAAGGGCAGCAGAAGATAGAGGATGCGGAAGACGAGGAGAGCGGCGAGGACGTCCGTCTCCGGCACATCCGACAGGCCCGCGAGAAACGTCACCTCGAGGACGCCGAGCCCTCCCGGTGCATGGGAGACGAGCGCCAGCGAGAAGGACACCACGAAGATCGCGAGCACCACGACGAAGCCGGGATTGCTGGCCTCCGGCAGCGCGAAATAGATGATTCCGGCGGCCGCGATGATTTCCAGCGGCGCCGCGATCAGCTGCCGCACCACGACGTCGCGGCGCGGATACTGCAGGAGGAAGCTGCCGATCTTCATCGGCTTCAGGCCCTTGAGGCTTCCGAAGACGTAGAGCGCGATCCCCGCCAGAATGACGAGCGAGATCACCACGGGAATGATGGGATCGATGTCGAAATAGCGTTGCACGGTCGTCGGGTGCAGAAGCAGCGTCACCGCGCTCACAAGGAGCACGCCGAGCCCGAACGTGAACGAGCAGAAGGCGATGAGAAGCGCGATCTCCGGCCCCGTCAGCCCCCGCGAGCTGTAGGCCCGGTAGCGCACGACCGCGCCGGAAAACACCGAGGCGCCGATATTGTGCGAGAGGGCGTAGGTGGCGAAGGACGTGGCGGCGACGAACGGAAACGACACGTGACGCCCGACATGGCGCAGGGCGAGACGATCGTAGTAGGCCAGCATGACGTAGGCGAGGATCGCGGATGCGATCGAGCCCGTCCATTGCGGCGCGCTGATCGCCGTAAAGCTCGCCCATATGTCGTCCAGCGACAGCCCCTGGACCTCCCGATATAGCAGCCAGCAGGAGAAGATCACGGCCACGAGACCGATCGCCGGCCAGACGGCGTCTTTCAGCTTCATTCAACGTCCTTCCCGGCCCGAATGCCTTGGCAGCCGATCTCTAGCCCCTGCACGCAAAGCCTGTGTCCGACGTGTCGAGACATAGGCTTTGTCGATAACAAGGGGAAGAAAGCGCCGTGCAAAAGCCTCGCCGAATCGGTCGATTGTGCGTGAGCGGGCGAATGCCGGCGTGCGATCGGCAACTCGACGCCATCGCGGCGGCAGGTGCGCCCGTCGTATCCGCCGCGTCGGCCGGTCCTCAGCGAGAGAGCCGCTTGCGGTTGGCGCGCACGCGGCTGGAGAACGGCATGAGTCCCGCCGAGACGATCGCATCGAGATCGTTAACGGCCCTCGGTGAACCGGTGGCGAGCGCCAGCGTCGCCGACGTCATTGCCGTCGCCATCGCGACGTTCATGGCGATGAAGCTCTCACCGACGGCCTGCAACTTCTCGGTGACCATGCGATCCATCTCGCGCCGATCACCGGCCGTCGGATGCGCGCTGCTCATCCACATCTGGCCGAGCCGTGCTCCGATCACCCAGGGCGACAAGGTCATCAGGCTCGCGATCTCGGTCGCCGTCTTGTTGTCGCTCATCATCTGTCTTTCGAAAGGCAGGGCGATAGGATCGCCCGCGCTCTTAAGATGGGAGCCGATCCCGGCAAAAGTACAGGGCATGATCGATGGGCGTGACCATACGGAGCCAACCGCGACGAAATGGTCACGGGTCCCCGACTTCATCGCGTCATAAAAAATATGAGGGAGACACCGGTGCGGCGGAACCGCGCGGCAAATGCGCCGTTAAGTCGCCATAGTCTCTGCTTGAGGAATTGGTCATGACGCGTCGTATCTCTGCTGTAACCGTTGCGCTCGCCGCCGTGATGGCGCTTTCGGGTTGTGCCAACACCGTCCGAGGCGTCGGACGTGACGTCGGAAACACCGTGGACGCAACGGGCGCCGCTGTGAACGACGTCGCTCGCTGAACTCGAATTTCTTCCGCTTGAACGAGGCCGGGTTCGTCCCGGCCTTTTTTTGTTTGTCACGTCAACCGCAAGGGGGGGTCCGTTCTGCGCTACACAATCGGAGTTTTCCCATCACAGTATGCTCATGCACCGGCTGCATCCGACAATGCGAACGCGTTGTCGCACCATCGCTTAGGACGGTCTCGTGCCGGCACAAGACGGCAACCGTTCAGAGCGACATGCCCCGCTCCGTCAGGGCCACGCGGTCGAAGCATCGACCATCGAGGATGACGGCCCGCTGGGGACCGACGGAAGTTGTCCGCCAAAATCGGGGCAGAAGCGCTCGGATCTGGTCCGAGTGAAAGGGTTTGGCGATGCAGGGGACGGATCGAAACCGCGTCGGCAGATCGGCCAAGCTGCCGGATACGAAGCAGAACGGGATGCGACGCTCGGTCAGTCGTTCGGCGACGGGGATCGACGTGTGGCCGTTGAGATCGACGTCGAGTAGAGCGAAGTCGACCTCTGCACCGGCCTTGGCCAGCCCATCCGCAAGCGTTCTCGCCCAGAGGCATTCCGCGGCCATGCTGTCGGTCACGATGTCTTCGAGATCCATGGCGATGAGAGCCTCATCCTCGACGATCAGAACCCGCATCGCATCCTCCATTCGCCGCCTCTCCTACAACGGCAGAACGCCTAAATTGTTCGCTTCCTCTTGAAGTATATTTTGCTCGTTTTATTTACGAAGTATTAGTTATAAGGTTGGCGGCGAAACGTGATGTTGGCGATGCCATTCGATGGACCGGTAACGCATCGATCCATTGACGCCCATGCGCTCTGACCCTGGTTCAGGCGACCGCGACGGCCTCTTCGAGGATAACGGGTGCAGCGTGGAATGCCGCGCCGCGTGCGCTGGTCTGTTTCAGCATCTCGGATGCGATGCGGTCGACCGGCTGGGGCCGGCCGAAGTGGTAGCCCTGCAACTGGTCGCAGCCCATCGCGGAGAGAGCGGCGACCTGATCGGCGGTTTCGACGCCCTCGGTCGTTACCTTCATGCCCATGTGATGGCCGAGCGACACGATCGTCTCGATGATCTGCGAGACGTTGGCCTCGCCCTCACCGAAGGCGAGCATGAAGGACTGGTCGATCTTCAGCTTGTCGAAGGGGAACCGCCAGAGATAGCCGAGCGAGGAATAGCCGGTGCCGAAATCGTCCATGGCGATCGAGACGCCGAGGCGCTTGAGCGCCGACAACTGGTCGAGGATCAGGTCGGAGCGATCGAGAAGCAACGACTCCACGACTTCGATCTCGAGACGATGTCCGGCGATCCCGGAGTCGCGAAGCGCCTGCGCGACGATGTCGACGAGATCGCCGTCGCGGAACTGAACGGCCGACAGATTGACCGAGATGAAGAGATGGTCCGGCCAGAGCGCGAGCTGACGCGTCGCCTGCCGGATGACCCAGCTACCGATTTCCTTGATGTAGCCTCGCGCTTCCGCGATCGGGATGAAGTCGGCGGGCGAGATGAACTGGCCGTCGCCGGTCGGCAGTCGAATCAACGCCTCGAAGCCGAGCGGCTCGTGCGTCGAGCCGCAGACGATCGGCTGATAGAACAGCTCGAACCCGTCCGACGTGATGGCCTCGCGCACACGCGCTTCGATCGAGCGACGACGCACGGCCTCCTCGTCCATCGACGGATCGTAGGCGATGAAGTCGCCGAGCTTGCTGCTCTTGTGCACGAGGAGCGCAAGGTCGGCGTGACGGGCGACCTCGTTATAGACGCGCCCGTGATCGGGAATCATCGCGACGCCGATGCACAGGCGCGGCACGATCGTGTGGCCCTCGACCTCCATCGGCGTCTCGACGCTGCGGCGGATCCGTTTGGCAAGGGCCTCGACCGCGTCGATGCTCAACGCGTTGCGTTGCAGGAGCACGAAGTCGTCGGCGCCGAGGCGTCCCACGAGGTCGTTCTTGTCGAGCGCGATCGAGAGCCGTTTGGCGACGGTCCGAAGCACTTCGTCGCCGACGGCCTGTCCGAAGCCGTTGGTGATGTCGCCCATGCGCTCGATATCGAGGCTCCAGAAGGCGAGGCGTTCGCGTGTGGCGCGCGACGTCGCCAGGATGCGCTCGCACTCGTCCTGCATCCGGCGGCGATTGTAGAGATGCGTCAACGTGTCGAAATTGGCGAGGAACTGGATGTGTTCGTCGGCCTGCTCGATCCGCCGCTTGCGCCGCAGGTAGATGAGGCCGGGAATGCCGGTGGCCAGGATGGTGACGAAGACGAAGAGGCTGGCCGAATGGGTTAGCACCTGTGTGAACGTCGCGCGGATCGCCGTGCCGTTGCTGAGGCTGGTGAGGAAGCCGACGCGCCGCCCTTCGCGTTCGAGAGGCACGACAACCGCCGGCGTGTCGGTCGAGAGGCCTTCGACCTCGATCCAGGGCCCGGTCCGCCGAACGTAGGTCTCCGACAGCCGGTCGCCCGTGACCGTGCCGCCCGGACGCTCCCGCATGAGCCAGGAGTGCCGCTGCGAGCTCAGCGTGAAGACCTCGCGGCCCTCGACATCGAAGATCGAGAAACTGTCGATGCCCGACGCCGTCGCGATCGAGCGCACCTTGGCCTCGGCGTCCGTGTCGCGGGAGATCCCGGTCAGCATCGGATAGAGCGCGCTGTCGTTCTCGACGAGGAAGCGGGCAAACGATTCTCCCCGGCGCTTCATGCTGATCGAGACGAGCTGGTCGATCGTCCGGGCGCCGAGATACGCGCCCGCACTCGCGATCGTCGCCACCACGATCGTGGCGCCGATGGCGGTGAGCATGTATTTTCGGACCAGTCTCAAGATCATCGTCGCGGTTCCCTTGGCGCGACGATAGGCGCGAGAACCTTAAAAATGCATGCTTTGCACGGAACCCGTGTCCTGCGGCGTGTAGGGCCGAGCGCACCTCACGACGGCGACGCCAGCCTCAGACTTGCCAGCGCCGGTGGAACCACATCCACTGTTCGGGATGTTCGCGAACCCAACGCTCCACGACGTCGTTGAGGGCCTGACAGCTGGCCTTCACGTCGATCTCGCCGGTGGCCGTGCGCGGCAGATCGAGCCTCGGCTCCAGCACGAGACGGTACCGCCCGCCGGGCAGGCGGATCGACCGCGCCGGGTAGATCTCGGCGTCGAACTGGCGCGCCAGTTTCGGCAGCAGCGGATTGGTACGGCAGGGGCGGCCGAAGAAGGTCGTCGTCTCGCCTTTGCCGAATTTCTGGTCGACGAGCATGCCGACATTGCCGCCGCTCTGCAGCTTCCCAGCCAAGGCCCAGGCCGCGCCGGCCTTCGAGGGCACGAGATGGCCGCCGCGGGTGCGGCGCGCCGCCAGAACCTCGCGCGCGACGTAGCGGTTGTTGGGCTGGCGGAAGAGGGCGGTGACCTCCAGCCCGAACGTCGCGGCGCAGATCGGCAGGAGTTCGAAACTGCCGAGATGCCCGGTGAAGAAGATCACCGGACGCGGATTGTCGCGCAGCTCGACGAAACGCTCCAGCCCGTCCACCTCGATCAGGCCCTCGCCGGCCGGGCGCTCGGGGTCGAAGTCGAAGATCTCGTCGAGGAATACGTATTCCGCGGCGATGCGGCCCATCTGGCCCCAGTTGGCACGCGCGATCGCCTCGACCCAGGCGGCATCCTTCTCGGGATAGGCGAGCTGCAGGTTCTCGATCGCCAGCCGGTGCCGGGGCGTCCAGGGTCCGATGGCGCGCGACAGCGCATCCGCGATCCGCAGGCCCCGGTCGGCCGGGAAGCGGCGAAGCACGCGCAGGATCGCGAAGAGCGCCTTTGCGGCGACGAAGTCGCGAAGCTTCTTTTGGATCTTCCAGGCCTTGGCAATCTGCGGGTTCATGCGGCGGCGGACATCGTCTCGCGGTCCATGTGCAGCACGATCTTGCCGAAGACTTTGCGGCCTTCCATGCGCTCCAGGGCGACGGCGATGTCGTCCATGCCGATCTCGGTGTCGATCACCGGCTTCACCAGCCCGCGCGCCATCTTCTGCATGGCGTCGGCCATGTTCTCCATCCGGCAGCCGAAGGAACCGATGAGGCGAAGCTGCTGCTGGAAAAGCATCATGAGATTGATCTCGGCCGAGACGCCCGAGGTCGAGCCGCAGGTGACGAGCCGGCCGCCGCGCTTGAGGCAGAACATCGAGGCCGCCATCGTGTCCTTGCCGACATGCTCGAAGACGACGTCGACGCCCTTCTTCTTCGTCAGCTTGCGCACAACGCCCTCGAACCGGTCGGACCGGTAGTTGATGACATGATCGGCTCCGAGGGCCTTGGCGCCCTCGATCTTGTCGTCTGAGCCGACCGTCGTGATGACGGTCGCGCCGTGACGCTTGGCAAGCTGGATCGCGGCCGTGCCGATGCCGGAGCCGCCGGCATGGATCAGGATGGTTTCGCCCGGTTCCAGCTTGGCATTGTCGAACAGCATGTGCTCGACCGTGCCGAAGGTGACCGGCGCCAGCGCCGCACCCACGGCGTCGCAGCCGGGAGGAGCGGGCACGAGGAGGCGCGCCGGCAGGTTGATGCGCTCCTGCGCGAACCCGTCGAGATGGAAACCGTGGACGCCCCCGACGTGTTCGCAAAGATTGTCGCGCTTCTCGCGGCAATGCCGGCAGAGGCCGCAGGTGCGCGCGCCGTAGATCGAGACGAGTTGCCCCGGCACGAGACCGGCGGTGCCGGGGCCGATCGCCTCGACGATGCCCGAGGCTTCCGCGCCAATCGTCAGCGGCAGCTTGCGCTTGGCGAAGGCCATGCCGCGCCAGCCCCAGACGTCGATATGGTTGAGCGCCACGACCTGGATGCGGAGCGTGACCTCGCCGGGGCCGGGAGCGCCGGGTTCGGCGACGTCGACGCGGCGAAGGTCACGGTCGCCGACGAGCTGCAATGCGCGCATGAATGAATCGTCTCTCGAAGGGAGCTCAGGCGCGCGGTTCGCGGCCGAGGACCAGCGACACGTTCTGGCCGCCGAAGCCGAAGGAATTGGACAGGACCGCCGAAACGTCGGCCGACCGCGCGACGTTGGGAATGAGGTCGAGCGGAATGGCCGGGTCGGGATGGTGATGGTTGATCGTCGGGGGCAGGGTGCCCTCGCGCATGGCCAGGATCGAGAACACCGCCTCGATGGCGCCGGCCGCCGTCAGCGTGTGGCCGATCATCGACTTGTTCGAGGAGATCGGTGTCGCCGCAATGTGTTCGCCGAAGACGGCCGTGAGGCCCGTCGCCTCCATCCGGTCGTTCTCGGGCGTCGAGGTGCCGTGAGCGTTGATGTAGCCGATGTCGGCCGGCGTGATGCCGGCATCGTCGAGCCCGGCGCGGATCGTGGCAATGATCGGTGAGCCATCCGGCTTGGACCGCGTGCGGTGGAAGTCGTCGGCGCGCTCGCCGACGCCGAGAAGGACGCCGAGGATCTCGGCGCCGCGCGCACGCGCCGCCTCCAGCGATTCGAGCACCAGCGCGCCGGCACCTTCCGCCATGACGAAGCCGTCGCGGTCCTTGGAGAAGGGCTTGGAGGCCTGTTCGGGGCGCTCGTTCTGCGTCGAGAGGGCGGAGAGAAGCGAGAAGCGGATCAGCGCCTCGGCACCGACCGAACCGTCCGTGCCGATGGCGATGCAGCGGTCGGCGTCGCCGCGCCGGATGGCCTCGACACCGAGCTGGATGGCGCTGGCGCCCGAGGCGCAGGCCGTCGACAGCGTCACGGGCAGGCCGCGCGTGCCCAGCCGGTCCGCCAGCCGCTCCGAGATGCCGCCGAACAGCGTGAGGTCGTAGATGCGGCGTGAGCGGTTGGTGCGCGCCAGTTCCAGAAGCCGGTCGTAGCCGGCCTCCTCGCGGGCGTCACCGCTCAGCTTGTCGAGCGCCAGGCGCTGCGACCATTCGAGCTCGATCGGCGGCGCAGCGAGGAAAAGCGGCGCGTCGAAGGCCGTCGGATCGAGCCCGGCGCGCTCGATCGCCTCGGTCCCGGCCGCTTCCGCGAGAGCGTAGGAGAGGTCGATCCCGCTCCATGGCGAGACGTCCATGAAATCGACGGTCCCGGCCATCGTCGTGCGCAGGTTCTCGGTCGAGAAGCGGGTGATCGTGTGAATGCCCGAGCGGCCGGCAGCCAGCGCCGCCCAGTTTTCATCCACGCCGCGGCCGAGCGACGAGACGACGCCGATGCCGGTGATCGCCACGACCGGCCGGCCCAGAAAATCGCGATCGCTTGCAGCC
The DNA here is from genome assembly GCF_001463705.1 of Aureimonas sp. AU12. Lineage (GTDB taxonomy): Bacteria > Pseudomonadota > Alphaproteobacteria > Rhizobiales > Rhizobiaceae > Aureimonas. The sequence continues at coordinate 48,857 of NZ_BBWH01000043.1, forward strand.
ATGCTCATTCATACCCGTGCTGCGGCTCGGGTCAAACCCCCGCGCCAGTCCGTTCCCGCCCGGCCGATGCCGGAACCATGCGGGGTCTATTGCGGCCGCGTCGCCTCGATGAGGCAGACGCCTTCGCCGCGCATGTGGCCGACGCCGGTGACGAGCACCTGCCGGGGCGCAAAATCGGCGGGCCGCTCCTCGCCGCCGCCGGTCGATGCCGGCAGGACACCCGCGGAGAGGAGGGCCGCGCCCAGCGCCACGCCGGCTGGGAACTGCGCCTCGAATGCATGGCCCGTCATCGTGCCGTAGGCGCGCTGCGCCGCATGCGGAAAACGCCGGGAGACGACATCGTGCTCGACGCGGGTCTCTCGGTCGAGGCCGGTCGCACCCGACAGGACCAGCAGGTCCTCGTCCACCGCGCCGCTCTCCGTCAGCAGCCGGTCGAACCGACCGGCGAAGCGCTCGTCGTCGCGCCCGCCGCGGTCGGCGGCCACGAAGGAGAGCCGGCCATAGCCCGTCGCGCCCCGGGCGCTCGCATGCTCGGCATCTTCCAGGACGAGGAAGGCCCCGAGGCTACCGGGAACGAGGCCCGCGTGCTCGCCGCCGCGCGCTGGAATTGGCCGCCATTCGTCGCGCAGCAGGAAGCCGCCGAGTTCGTAGTTCAGGAGGAGGTCCTTGCGCTCGGCCGAGAACGCACCGCCGACGAGACAGATACGGCTTTGGCCGGAGCGGATGCGCGCCGAAGCGATCTGAACGGCGGACATGCCGGCGCTTTCCTCGCCCATGAAGGTGCGCGACGATCCCGTCACCTTGTGGACGATGGAGATATTGCCGGCCATCAGGTTCGAAAGCTGGGCGAGAAAGAGCGTCGGGCGCAGTTCGCTCGACAGAAGCTCGTTCATGAGCGGTTGCGGATCTTCGACCCCGCGCGCACGCGCCATCACCAGAGCATCGACCTCCGGGTCGCGTTCGCCGCCGCCGGCCGACACGATCATGTCGATCCCGGCGCGGGTCTGTTCGTCGGCCGCGACGCCGGCATCCTCCAGTGCGAGGCCGGCGGCATAGACGCCGAGCTTCTGCCAGGTTTCCATCTGCCGCTGATCACCCTTCTTGGGGATCTGGCGCGACCATTCGATCGCGGGAAGCGGGTGGACGAAATAGGGCGCCAGACGCTCGGCCTCGATCGTCGGCTGCGAGCCCGGCGTCGTCAGGCGCGAGAGATGCGCGTCGACGCCTTCGCCCAGCGACGAGACGAGGCCGAGGCCGGTGATGAGCACATCGCGCGGCTCTCGGTTCATCATGCGTTCCATGTTCGAAGCCGGATCCCCCGCGCGTATCAGGCGATCCTGCTGTTGTTCGGTCGGCGGCGCGCTCGGCTTTGGCCTCTTGATCCGTATGGGATCGTCCGCGCGCCGGCGTCGATCAGGCGGCCTTGGCGGCGCGCAGCTCGTCGATGCGGGCGCAGAGGTTCTTCATGACGAAGTATTCCTCGGTGTTCGCCTCGCCCTCGTTGACCCGCTGGGTCCACTTCTCGAGCGGGATCTTGATGCCGAACTCCTTATCGATCGCGAACACGATATCGAGGAAGTCGAGCGAGTCGATGCCGAGATCATCGATCGTGTGGCTTTCGGGCGTGATCTGGGACCGATCGATCTCGCTCGTCTCGGCGATGATGTCGGCGACTCGGTCGAAAGTGGAAGACAAGGCAGGTCCCTCGCAAGGCGCGTCATGGCGTTCAAGCCGCGAACCTATAGGCAATCCAGGGGAGTTTGCAAAGCGTCGCGGGGGAGGGCGGAACGCTCGAACGCCCGACGCCGCGCCGGCGGGCCGAAGCGGATCGCGCGCCCGGAACAGGGTTCGTCGCACTGCCCTTGCGCCGGATCATCGCCGGAAGGAGCTGCCAGGACGTCGGCATATGTCGGGACGGAGGCGCATCGCCCGCCGCGCGACCGGCGCCGCCATCGTTCTGGTGACCGTGGCCAAGTCGAAATCAGCCGAGGCCGATGCGTCCTGTGCACGTCAGGGCGCGGTCCCCTCGGCGCTCTCCACGGCCAGATCGATCGAGCGCTGCTCGATCTGCTGCTCCGTCCAGCCAGTGACCCATTCCACCTTCCGGCTGGAGCCGTCGGCATAGCCGCAGGAGGCCGTCGGATGACCGTGCCGGAAGGCGTCTCCGCCTTCGCTCCGGGGGGTGGTGGGGGCGTCGCTCATGCTCTTGGCTCCGCCGTTTGCAGGGCCAGCAGGGCGAGCGCTGAGCGTTCGTCGCGGATCTTGCGTCCTGCAGCGCCCTTCGCAAGCGCCTTCGACAGGATCGTCGCCGACATCTCGTGGTAGGACGAGCCGGTGCGATAGGAGACATAGCCCCGCCCGATCAGCGCCGCATCGATCGGGAGCCCCGCGTCTTCCTGCATGAAGGTGTCGTAGACGCCGTAGACCGGGACCGTCACGTCTTCGACGATGACGGGAGCTGCCGGGATGACGAGACCGGCGGAGGGCTTGCGGGACATGATCTTTGCTTTCGAAGGAGGAGGGGCGATGTCGGGCGTTGGATCTCGAAAAGTCTCCATGTCGTTCGAGGCCATTGCGAAACGCCGCAGTCGTCACGGGCAGACGACATACGGCATGCGAACGTCTCGTCAGTCGGCCGCAGCCGTGTCCGCCGTGCCCGGTCGAATAAGGCGGCGGGTTCTGCACAGTTGACGGACGATATGATCTTGCGAGACAGCCAATAAGGCGCTCGTCAATATCCTGAAGATGCGCGGGATGGCGAGGCTTTACAATACGAGGCCAAATAATATTCGAAACGACATGAGAATTGCCGCGCTAACCCGCCGGATGGATTGCGCAGGCGTGACACACGCTGTCTTCTGCGTCGCGTTTTCGATCATCGCGCCGGCGAGTTCGGGTCTGTTGCGAGCCGAGCGCTGCTGGCCGGGTCGCGTCGCTGACGCGAGCGATGGACAATCGGAGCCGAGCGTTTCAAAACCCGTGCGAGATGGGCCGACAAACCAGAGCGACCCGATAGTCCGCCGACCGAACGAAGTCCGACGGTCGGCCGGGCCGATCAGCGCGAAGACGAGACGAGATGACGAAGCCTGTGATTCAAGGTTCGAACGGAGCGGACGGCGGGGCTCCTGCGAAGTGCGACCCCGCGGCTCGCCGCCTCTACGGGGCGGGGCCCATCTTCGCCGTCGCGCCGATGATCGACTGGACCGATCGCCATTGCCGGACGTTCCACCGGCTGCTGGCGCCCGACGCTCTTCTCTATACGGAGATGGTGGTCGCCGACGCGATCCTTCATGGGGACCGCGAACGTCTGCTGGGGTTCTCCCCGGCCGAGCATCCCGTCGCCCTGCAGATCGGCGGCTCGGACCCGGCCAAGCTGGCCGAAGCGGCGCGCATCGGCGCGCAGTTCGGCTATCGCGAGATCAACCTCAACGTCGGCTGCCCGTCCGACCGCGTCCAGTCCGGCGCGTTCGGCGCCTGCCTCATGCGTGAACCCGACCTCGTCTCGCGATGCCTGCGCGCCATGCGGGAAGCCATCGACGTTCCCGTCACCGTCAAATGCCGGATCGGCGTCGACGAGCAGGATCCCGATCCGGCGCTCGACGCGCTGGCCGACTGTGCAGCCGAGGCCGGGGTCTCCGCCATCTGGGTCCATGCCCGCAAGGCCTGGCTGCAGGGCCTGAGCCCCAAGGAGAACCGCGACATCCCGCCGCTCGACTACGAGCGCGTCTATCGACTGAAGCAGCGGATGCCGACGATGTTCGTCGGCCTTAACGGCGGGCTCGCGACGGTCGGCGACGCCGCCCGCCATCTCGGCGCGGTCGACGGGGTGATGATGGGGCGTGGCGCCTACGGCACGCCCGACCAGCTGGCGCTCGTTGGTTCGGCGATTCACGGACGGCCGCCCGCGCCCCTCGACCATGCCGCCTTGATTGCTGCGATGACCGACTACGCTCGCGCCCACGTCGCCAGCGGTGGACGGCTGTCGCAGGTGACGCGTCACATGGTCGGCCTGTTCACCGGCCTGCCCGGCGCCCGGCGCTGGCGGCAGGTCCTGTCGGAGGGCGCCGTGAAGCCCGGCGCGGGCGCGGACCTGATCGCCGAGGCCTTTGCCGAGGTCCAGCTTCCGCAGACGGAAGCCGCTGCGGCCTGACAGAGACGGCAGGCGTCAGTCCGTCAGCACCAGCCGGTCGCCGCGAAATTCGAACGACGAGAGGCTTCCGAGAAAGCTCATGCCGAGAAGGCTGACGCCGAGGGTGGAGCCGTCGGTCACGACGCCCCGCACGTTGCGCCGTTCGATGCCGCCGACGCGGATGCGATCGATCGTGACGGGCGCGGCGCGGGCGATGCCGTTGGCGGTCTGGATCCGGGCCCCGTAGACGAGATTGCCGACGTCGAGGCCGATGCGTTCGGCCACCGTGCGGTCAATGGCGATGATGCTGGCGCCGGTATCGACGAGGAAGGGGACGCGGGTGCCATTGACCTCGGTATCGATGTGGAAGTGGTCGTCGCCAGCCCGCGCCACCATGACCTGACCGCCCTCCGACCCGCCAAGCGTCACCGCATGGCCTGGCAGCAGCACGGCCAGCATGCGGTCGCCGACACCGCGCAGATCGGATCCGTAAGCGTAGACGCCGATCAGCACCGCGAAGGCCGCAATCCAGATCGCCGCGCTGCGCATAGCCTCACCCCAGCGGCCGCGAAACGCGACGAGGAGGCCGCTTGCCAGCACCGTGCCCCAGATGCCGGCATAGGCGAGCGAGGCGAATTGGTCGGCATCGAGGCCGGCGACCGGGGTGTCGCCGCCGAACACGAGAAGGGCGACGGTCAAGGCGATCGCGATCAGGATCGCGGGGAGGAGCGCGCGGCCCACCGTCAGGCGTCGCCGCGTTCGGCCGCCGGCTGGCGCAGGGATTGCAGCCGTTCCGGCAGGCGTTCGAGGACGATCCGCCGCTCGGCTGCGGCGGCGCTGCCCCATGCCATGATCTCGTCGATGCTGCGGCCGCAGCCAAGACACCACTGCGTCGCCGGATCGAGCACGCAGAGCGAGATGCAGGGCGAGGGAACGGCTGCTTGTGGAAGGATCAGGGCGGGATCGATCGTCATGCTGGCGAGATAGGCGGGAACGGTGCCGGCCGCAACGGCGCCGAGGCGGCGATCAGCCGAACTCGGTCAGCGCCGGCATCACTTCGAGGACACGCGAATGTGGGAATATGGCGAGGACTTCCGTGCCTTCGCGCAGCTTCGAATGCAGCTCGAACTCCCCGTCGTGCAGCTTGACCAGCGCCTGCACGATCGGCAGCCCCAGTCCCGTGCCCTGCTCGGCGCTCTTGATCGCGCTCGATCCCTGGCCGAAGGACGAGAGAACGGTGGGGATTTCTTCGGCGGGAATGCCCGGGCCGTTGTCGCGGATCGAGACGTATTGGCCGCCGCCCGCGGTCCAACCGACCCGCAGGACGACGCGACCCCCGTTCGGCGTGAACTTCACGGCGTTCGACAGGAGGTTCAGCACCACCTGCCGCAGCGAGCGCGGGTCGCCCCACAGCTGCGGCAGGCCGTGTTCGAACTGTTCGACGATGGTGACGGACTTGGCGTCGGCCTTCATCTGGACATAGGCGATGCAGCCGCTGGCCACCCCGACGAGATCCACGGCCTCTTCGTTCAGCGTGTAGCGGCCGGCTTCGACGCGCGAGAGGTCGAGGATCTCGTTGATGAGATCGAGGAGGTGCTGGCCGGAGGAGTGGATGTCCTGGACGTATTCCTTGTAGGTGGGATTGCCGACGGGCCCGAGGATCTCGTTGGTGATGACTTCGGAAAAGCCCAGGATCGCGTTGAGCGGCGTGCGCAACTCGTGGCTCATCGTCGCCAGGAACCGCGACTTGGCGAGGCTCGCCTCTTCGGCGCGGCGGCGGGCATCGTCGGAATAGATGCGGGCGGTCTCGATCTCGGACACGAGCTGGTCGCGCTCGGTGCGGTGGCGGCAGCGTTCCACCAGCGCCCCCCGCAGGCGCCCGGCCACCACCGCAAAGAACGGCACGGCTGCGAGCAGGATGCCGTCGGTGGTCAGCGCCAGCGGATCGTCGCCGTCGATCGTCAGCCGGTAGACGAGCGCGCCGCACAGGGGCAAGAACGTCAGCGGGATGGCATGGCCGAGCGCGAAGCCGCCGAGCGCCGTCAGCGCCATGGCGCCGAGGACGGGTGCAAGGCGGGCGAGATAGGAGGCGCCGGGGCCGCAGCTCTCGCAGGCCGGCCAGAGCACGAGCACCGCCCAGGGCATGCCGATCGCGACCTGCGCTGCCGCGAAGGTGCGCGTCCAGCGCACGACCTCGAAGACGCGACGCTGCGCGCGCTCGAATCGATCGAACACGAAGACGGAGAGGGCGCAGCAGACCAGCGTGACGGTTGCGAAGATCGCCGCCTCGTCCACCGAGCCGAGCGCCAGCAGGCCGCTGGCAGCGACGAAGGGCAGGATGGAGAAGGGCAGCCACCGCGTCTGCAGTTCGACGTGACGATCCAGAAGCTCGAGCTCGATGCGCGGCGGCAGGCCGCTCGACGAGGTCAGCCGGTCGCGGGCCGAGCGCACCGTGCGGGCGAGTTCGACGTCGCGCGAGGCACGTCGGCCGCGCGCGGCGGACTTGTCGAAGGAGGGCGGGGCGGCAACCGACATGAACTCTGCACAAACGCCTGACGATCGGGTCCTGTGAACAGGGGCATCATGTTGCGGAAAGCTTAAGGAATTGGCTTAAGGAAACGAGAACCCGAGGCATCGTCCTACTCTTTTCCGAACGGCGCGGAGGTTGCGCTGCGCTGGGGATGGCGGCCATTGGACGGGACGCCGGTCGCAAGCTTGCTGTAGAAGGAAGGTCTGTGGACGAAGGAAGGCTCGAGCGATGGACCGTTTGGACAAGAAGATCCTGAAGCTGCTTCAGGAGGACTCGACCCTCGCCGTCGCGGATGTCGCCAAGCGGGTCGGCCTGTCCACCACGCCGTGCTGGCGCCGGATCCAGAAGCTGGAGGAAGAGGGCGTCATCCAGCGCCGGGTGGCGGTTCTTGATCCTGCGAAGGTGAACACGCGCGTCACGGTCTTCGTCTCGGTGAGAACCAACTCCCATACGACGGAATGGTTGAAGCGCTTCTCGGAAGTCGTCAACGAGTTCCCGGAAGTCGTTGAGTTTTATCGCATGAGCGGCGACGTCGACTATCTCCTGCGGGTCGTGGTGCCCGACATCGCCGCCTATGACGGTTTCTACAAGCGGCTCATCGCGCGCATCGAGATCCGCGACGTCTCCTCGGCCTTCGCGATGGAGCGCATCAAGTACACGACCGAACTGCCGCTCGACTATATGCTGCTCGAGAAGGACCAGCGTGAAAGCTGATCCTTCCCGAGCGGTGTTCAGCGTTTGAGGCGTGCGAGCAGCGACGACGTGTCCCAGCGTTTGCCGCCCATCGCCTCGACATCGGCGTAGAACTGGTCGACGAGCGCGGTGACGGGCAGCGTTGCACCGTTGCGGCGGGCCTCGGCGAGGCAGATCGACAGGTCCTTGCGCATCCATTCGACAGCGAAGCCGAAGTCGTAGCGTCCTTCCGCCATTGTCTTGTGCCGGTTCTCCATCTGCCAGGACCCTGCGGCACCCTTCGAGATCACGTCCACGACCTTCACGATGTCGAGACCGGCCTTCTCGCCGAAGTGGATGGCCTCCGACAGGCCTTCGACAAGGCCCGCGATGCAGATCTGGTTCATCATCTTGGTCAACTGGCCCGCCCCGGCCGGCCCCATCAGGCCGACCATCCGCGCGTAGCTGTCGATCACCGGCTTCGCCTGCGCGAAGTCAGCCTCGTCGCCGCCGACCATGACCGTCAACGCCCCGTTCTCGGCGCCGGCCTGCCCGCCCGAAACGGGAGCATCGAGGAAGCGTTTGCCGGCCGCCTTCGCGGCATCGTCCAGCTCGCGCGCAAGTTGCGCGGATGCGGTCGTGTGATCCACGAGCAGGGCCCCGGGGCGCAGGCCGGCGAAGATCCCATCATCGCCATAGACGACCGATCGGACGTCGTCGTCATTGCCGACGCACATGAACACGATATCGGCCTCGGCCGCCGCAGCCGCAGGGGTTGTGCAGGCGGTTCCCCCAAAGCGATCGGCCCACCGACGTGCCTTGTCCTGCGTCCGGTTGTAGACCGAGACGTCATGGCCACCCTTCTCGCGAAGATGTCCGGCCATTGGGAAGCCCATAACCCCAAGTCCTACGAATGCTGTCTTCATCGATTGTATGCCTTTTGTCTGCGCATCGAATTCGGTGGATGCTGGACTTGCTGACGGAATTCTTGACGGTGAAACATTTTTGACTGATCTGCATTATGAGAAACAGCACTGCCACCTTTGTTTGGCGTAATTTGAAAATACCTTGATGGGCCTTACCATTTCCACCGGGAAGTCATAAGGGCCGCTTCGATTTCGAGGAGTGAGCGAGTGTCGGTGGACGGAAAAGAAAGGGCAAGGCGTCCGGACGCCACCGACAAGAATCAACCACTTTCGTCAACCATCGCCCGTCGGCGGGGTCGTCCGCAGAAGGGGCAGTCCGAAAGCCTGACGCAGGCGATTGTCGACGTCGCCGCCGACTTGTTCATGAGCAACGGGTTCCGCGCCACCAGCATGGACGCGATCGCCGCCCGCACCGGCAGTTCGAAGCGGACGCTCTACGCGCGCTTTCCCTCGAAGCTTCATCTGTTCGAAGAGGTGATGCAGCGTTTTGCGCAGGCGCGTCTGGCGATCTTCGGACAACGCGACCCCGGCTCCGAGACGTTCGACGCCTTTCTGACCCGTATCGCGCACGACATGCTGGCGCAAGCGGTGGATGCCGAGGGCATCGCCATGTTCCGGCTTCTCGTCGCGGAGGGCTACCGCTTTCCCGAACTGAAGGTGATCGGCCATGAGCGACTGGTGGAGCCGATGACGCGGGCTCTGACGGAAGCTCTGACGGGCGCCATCGCTCGCGGCGACATCGTCGACCGCGATCCGGCCTTCCTGGCCGAGCAGTTCATCGAGGCCGTCTGCGGCCGGGAGGTCCGGCGAATCGCCTTCGGCTACGAGGAGGCGGGGATGACGGAGCAGCGGCTTGCGCGCGTCGACCTTGCCGTCGACCTTTATCTTCAGGGCATCCGCGTGCGCGCTGCGGAAGAGGGCCGACACGAGGTCAGGGACACGAAGCGGGTCAGCGCACGAGGTGGCGCGTAAGCCGCCGTTCGGCTGCTGCGGTCAGGATCCGGACGACCTCGACGATGACGAGGTAGAAGATCGCCGCCCAGACATAGGTCTGAAAATCGAACGTCTTCGAAAAGGCGCGCCGGGTCTCGCCGAAGAGATCGAACACGGTGATGATCGCGACGATGGCCGAGGCCTTCACCATCAGGATCAACTCGTTCGCGTAGGGGCGTAGCGCCACCATCAGGGCCTGCGGCGTGATGATCTTCGAGACGATCACGTAGCGGCTGAGGCCGAGGGAGCGCCCTCCCTCCCACTGGCCGCGACCGACGCTCTCAATGGCGCCGCGCAGGATCTCGGTCTGGTAGGCGGCGGTGTTGAGCGCCAGCGCAAAGATCGCGCAGTACCAGGCTTCACGGAAGAACCACCAGAGACCAACGCTCTCGAAGGCACCGCGGAAGCTGCCGAAGCCGTAATAGACGAGGAAGATCTGCGCGATTGCCGGCGTGCCGCGGAAGAACGACACGTAGGCGAACGTCGCCCCGCGCGCCCATCGATTGTCCGACATGCGCCCGGCCGCGAGCGGGATCGAGAGCAGGGCACCGATCGAATAGGACAGGCCGACCAGCGACAATGTCGTCCACAGGCCTTCGAGATAGGAGGGGCCGTATCGCGCCACGAGGTCGAAATCCCAGACCCGCACGAGATAGAGCGCCAGCGAGACCGCGCCGACGGCCCAGAAGGCTAGCGTGATCAGGCCGACCCATCCGATGCCGCGCTGGGCCATGAGGGATTTGCTCATCGCACAACCTCGCCGCGCCGGGTCCAGGTTTCGATCCGGCCGATCACGATGGACGACAGGAGGGTGAGGCCGAGATAGAGGACGCAGGCCAGCCCGAAGAAGAAGAACTGCTCACGCGTCACCCGCGCGGCCACGCCGGTCTGTCGAAGAATGTCCGCCAACCCGATCACGGAGACGAGCGCCGTGTCCTTCAAGAGATTGAGCCAGACGTTCGAAAGCCCGGGTAGGCTGATGCGGATGAGCTGGGGAAAGATCACCAGGCCCATGATACGCCGCGGCGAAAGCCCCACGGCTCGTCCGGCTTCCCACTGGCCCACGGGAATGGCCTTGAAGGCTGAGAGGAAGACCTCGCTCGAATAGGCGGAGAAGACGAAGCCGAGCGCCACCATGCCGGAGACGAAGCTCGACAGTTCCTGCGGCCCGCCACCGAACGCAGCGCTCACCGAATTGATGACGTTCTGCCCGCCGTAGTAGACGAGGAACAGGGTCAGAAGCTCGGGAAGCCCCCGGAAGATCGTCGTGTAGATGTTGGCCGACAGGCGAAGCGCGGGGTCAGCGCCTCGCTTGGCCAAGGCCAGGGCCAAGCCGAACACGACGCCGAAGGGCAGGGTGGACAGCGCCAGCGTCACGGTGACCACGACGCCCCAGGCGATTTCGTCGCCCCAGCCCGTCGAGCCGAATTGGAGCAGTGCGAGGTAGGGACTCACGCGTCCGTACCGATGCAGCCGTGGTCTCCATCCTCAACGCCCCTCCCATCCGATCCGCCCGATGCGGATGCGAATCTGTCTGCGGAAGGGGCGTCTTGCATGGGCGCGGAGCCTGATTTGCGGTCCGACCACACGAATCGGCGGCCGGACGGGAAGGTGCCGCGTCGCAGGAGCGATCGCAAGGCGAACGGTTGCGAGGGATTACTTCCCGTAGACGTCGAACTTGAAATACTTGTCCTGAACCGTCTTGTAGACCCCGTTGGCGCGGATCGCGACGATCGCCTCGTTGAACATCGTCTTCAACTTTTCGTTGCCCTGACGCAGCGCGATGCCGGCACCCTTGCCGTAGATCGCCTCGTCCGGCTTCATCGTGCCGAGCAGCTTGCAGCAGGCGCCGTCCGGGCTCTCCAGCCACTGTGACAGGACGACGATGTCGTCCATCACGGCATCGAGGCGACCGTTGGCGACGTCGAGCTTGTACTCTTCCGCGGTCGGATAGATCTTCACGTCCGCATCGGGATAGAAGGTCTCGGCGGCCTGCGCGTGCGTCGTCGAACCCTGCGCGCCGATCGTCTTGCCCTTCAGCGAGGCATCGCTGACATCGGTCAGCGGGCTGTCCTTCGGTACCGCCATGGCGCCGGCGGTGTTGTAGTACTTGTTGGTGAACAGCACCTGCTTCTCACGCTCGGGCGTGATCGACATCGAGGCGATGATCGCGTCGAAGCGCTCGTTCTGCAGCGCCGGGATGATGCCGTCCCAGTCCTGCGCCACGAAGGTGCAGGTCACCTTCATCTGGTCGCAGAGCGCCTGCGCGATGTCGACGTCGAAACCCGAAAGCTTGCCCGAGGCGTCGAGGAAGTTGAAGGGCGGGTAGGCGCCCTCGGTGCCGATACGAACCTCGGTCCAGGTCTTGTCGGCATCGCTCTGCTGCGCCTGCGCCAGTCCCGACATCGCGGCAAGAGCGGTGGCGGCCAGAATCATCGTCTTGATCGAAGGCATGAAGGTCCTTGGGACGGAGGGGTCGACGGCGGCCGGCTCGCTTGGGAAATGAGCATGCCTATAAAGATAGCGATACTGACGGTTTCCGTTGGTTTGACAAGGCGGCGCGCACCCGCTCGTGCTCTATCCCGCGCTTTTTACCACCGTCCGGGCGGTCGCCAGGTCCTCCGGCGTGTTGATGTTGAAGAACGGATCGACGAGCGATCCCTCTGTGGGCAGCTCGAACGGCGCGACCCGCCGACCCTCGCGATCCATCACCGCGGCCAGCGACCGCGACCGGTTGGGCAGCAGGGGATCGAGCGGAAGGTCGTCCAGGGACTCGCACGGCCAGAGCGCGATGGTCGGATGCAGCCGCCCGCCGGACGAGGCGACGGCGACGCGCCCCTTGCCAGGCGCGCATGCCAACCGGGCGACGAGGTCGTGCGGCAGGAACGGCGTGTCGCCGGCGACGCAGACGAGGTCGAACCGATGACCCAGCGCCGCCGTGAAATGACGCCCGGCGGCATCGAGACCGGCGAGCGGTCCCGGGAACCCGGCATCGGCATCTTCGACGCAGGGCAAATCGAAGTCCCGATACAGCGCCGGCTCGTTCGTCGAGATCGCGATCGCCTCGGCTTGTAGGCGCAGCCGCTCGATCGCGTGGGCGAGAAGTGGACGACCGCCGAGATCGAGCAGCATTTTCGGGACCGTGCCACCCATGCGCGAGCCTCGCCCGCCGGCCAGGATCACGGCAACGGTCGCCCTGGCCGACATGCGCGCGTCGCTCGTCGTCCGCTTGTGGGCCACCATGCTCAATGAACCTGCGCTTTGGGCGCCTGCAGGATCCCGCGACGCGACTCGCGATGGATCATGTAGGCGCCGCTTCCCACGACGATCGCCGATCCCAGAAGCTCGGCTGCGTCCGGCCGCTCGCCGAGGAAGGCGATTCCGAAGACGAAGGCGAAGAGCAGCACCGTGTAGCGAAACGGCGCCACGAAGCCCATGTCGCCGGTGCGCATCGAGGCGACGATCATCACGTATCCAAGGCCAACGGCGACAGAAGCCACCGACAGGATCAGCCAGAGCCAACCCGTCATCGGCTCCCACCCGACCACGGGCAGCAGGCCGAACCCCACCGCCGAGACCGCGATCGAGGTCACGCTGGCAACGAAGAGCGAGGGCAGCGTGGCGGGCATCCGACGGGTCACGAGGTCGCGCATCGCCGCGAAGCCGACGGAGATCAGCACCCAGACCGCATAGATGTTGAAGCCGTCCGAGGTCGGTCGAAGGATCACGAGGACGCCGATGAAGCCGACGAGAATAGCCAGCCAGCGGCGCCAGCCCACCCGTTCCCCCAGGAACAGGGCGGCGGCCAGCGTGATCGTCAGCGGCAAGGCCTGGAAGATCGCCGAGGCGTTGGCCAGCGGCAGGTGCTGGAGCGCCGAGATGTAGGCGAGGGTGGTGCCGATATCCGCGCCGGTTCGCAGGAGAACGGTCGGTGCCAGAACGGCGCGGGGCGGCCGCAGGGCGCCCCGCCACCGGGCGACCAGAAGCAGGAGGATCGCGGTCAACCCGCTGCGCAGAGCCATGACCTGCGCCGGTTCGATCGACGCCGTCGCCAGTTTCACCAGCATGTCGTTGACCGCAAACGACGCCATGGCCCCGGACATCAGCAAGGCGGCGCGAACGTTGTCGGACAAGGTGGAAAAGCGAAGCGAAAGGGCGGACACGGCGTGGGACTTCAGCGACGGGAGTGGGCGGGGTCAGGCCCCTTCCTACGGTTCCCTGATCGATCGGGCTAGGGTTTCCACCCCAAAATCGTGGTCGTGAGAATTTGAGCATTTTGGGAAAGAGTTGCGCAATCGGCACGCCGCTAGACATGTTGATGGAAGAGCGCCCACGGAAAGGCGGCACCTCATGTCGACCGACTATCAAACGATCTCGCAGGACGCCAAGCGGCAGTCCGACCTCTCCGCATGGCGCAAGAACTGGTCGCCCGTAATCGCCCGGTCGACCACCAGCGTTGAGGGCCGGACATCGGCTTTCGACGTGACACCGGCGCAGGCTGCCGATGCGGCGCGGACCGTGTCCTTCAGCATGCCGCTTTTTCTCGTGCGTTCGATCGAAACGTCCACCGGTTCCACGAACCGGGTGGCCGCCGCTGCGGCCTATGCCGAAATGGGGGAGTAACCGCTCTTCGCCACATCGTTCAGACCAGAAAGGGGTGGCCGGCGCCCAACGCCGACCACCCCTTTCTGCGTGCCCCAGACGTGTCCGCGGATCAGTAGTAGCCGCGACGACCGGACTGGTTGCCGATGACGGCGCCTGCCGTTCCACCTGCCAGGCCGCCGATCAGCGCACCGCCGGAGCCGCCGACAGCATTGCCGACCACCGCGCCACCGACGCCGCCGATCGCGGCGCCGCCGACCGTGCGCTCCGACGTCGTGCAACCAGCCGTGGCGAGAAGAACGGCACCGAGTGCCAATGAAGATTTGATAAGCGGCGTCATCGTGGACCTTTCCATACGCGTCCCATTCTCGCCATCTAACGTTGTGGGCACGGGGCGGTTCCCGGCGCTACCCGCCGGTGACGCTCATGTGACGGGCCACGGCCGGTCGCCGGGTTGCGCGATCGATGATGAAGTCGTGCCCCTTGGGCTTGCGGCGGATGGCCTCGTCGATCGCGGCGTGCAACAGGCCGTCGCTCTCCGACGCCCGCATCACGCTGCGCAGGTCCGCCGCATCCTCCTGCCCAAGGCACATGTAGAGCGTGCCGGTACAGGTGACGCGCACCCGGTTGCAGCTTTCGCAGAAATTGTGCGTCATCGGCGTGATGAAGCCGAGGCGACCGCCCGTCTCGGCGACCTCGACATAGCGGGCGGGGCCACCGGTCTTGTAGGGAATGTCGCGGAGCGTGAATTCGTCCGCCAGCCGGGCCCGGACCGTCGAGAGCGGCAGGTAGCGATCGGTCCGGTCCTCCTCGATCTCGCCGAGCGGCATCGTCTCGATGAAGGTCATGTCCATGCCCTCGCCATGGGCCCAGCGCAGCATGTCCGAGAGCTCGGCCTCGTTGAAGCTCTTCAGCGCGACGGCGTTGATCTTGATCTTGATCCCCGCCGCCTGCGCCGCGCGAATGCCTTCGAGGACGCGGGCAAGATCGCCCCAGCGCGTGATCTCGCGAAACTTGTCGCCATCCAGCGTGTCGAGCGAGACGTTCAGCCGGCGCACGCCGCAATCGGCGAGTTCGGCCGCGTGGCGGGCCAGTTGCGAGCCGTTCGTCGTCAGCGTCAGCTCCTCCAGCGCGCCGGTCTTCAGATGCCGCGAGAGCGAGCGAACGAGATGCATGATGTTCTTGCGGACCAGCGGCTCGCCGCCGGTCAGCCGAAGACGCCGCACGCCGCGATCGATGAAGGCGCTCGCCAGCCGGTCGAGTTCCTCGAGCGTCAGCAGGTCGCGCTTAGGCAGGAACTGCATCTCCTCGGACATGCAGTAGACGCAGCGGAAATCGCAGCGGTCGGTGACGGACACTCGCAGGTAAGTGATCGAGCGGCCGAACGGGTCGACGAGTTCGGGGCCGGTTGCGGCGGGCAGCTGGATGGAGTCGAAGAGGTTCATGTCCGGGCGGATGCGAGACCGCCCTCCTTTCTTTCGCGTTAAGAGCGAATGTGGAAGGGGTACGCCACCGGGTCAAGTCGATCCGGTCCCGAGCCTTGAAAGTGATGCCATGTCCGACGCCGCCAAACTGCCGCCGACGGAGATCCGGGTCTCGCCCGACCGGCGCACTCTGACGCTGCGTTGGAGCGACGGAAGCCTCGACGAACTGCCCGCCGAGATGCTGCGGGTCCTGTCGCCCTCGGCGGAAGTGCAGGGCCACTCGCCGGCGCAGCGCCAGACGCTCGGCGGCAAGCGCGACGTCAAGGTCGCGGACCTTCGCCCCATCGGACACTATGCCGTGCGTATCGTCTTCGACGACGGGCACGATTCCGGTCTCTACACCTGGACGTTCCTGGCCCGCCTCGGCCGCGAACGCGATACGCTCTGGCAGGCGCATCTGGCCGAGCTCGAGGCCAAGGGCATCAGGCGCTGAAGCCGTGTCGGCGCTGCGGCGTGCCCGCAGCGTGGGATCAGGACGACGCCGCGTTCGCCGGGATGAACGGCGGCAAGCGGTCGAAGGCGGTCTTCAGCGAGTCCGACCAGCCCTCGGAGATCTGCCGGTAGTAGGGATCGCGGTGATCGAAGCGCTGCCGGTAGCCTGCTTCCAGCTTGCCGGTCTCGTAGACCTGCACGTCGATCGGCAGGCCGACGGAGAGGTTGGACTTGATCGTCGAATCGAACGACACGAGTAGCAGCTTCACCGCGTCCTCGAGGCTCATCTGCGGCTCGTAGGTGCGCACCAGGATCGGCCTGCCGTACTTGTGCTCGCCGATCTGGAAGAACGGGTTGTCGGGCCCGGCCTCGATGAAGTTGCCCTCCGGATAGATCATGAACAGGCGCGGACGTCCGCCCTTGATCTGACCGCCGAGAATGAAGCTCCCCGAGAAGCGGCTGCTGCCTTCCTGGCCGGACTCGGCCGTAAAGGAAATGACCTCCTTCAGCGTCTCGCCGATGACCTTGGCGGTCTGGAACATCGACGGCTGGGTGAGGAGGGTCGGCTTGCGCTGCGAGGGCGCCAGACCGCGCTCTTCGAGGAGCGACACCGTGGACTGCGTCGTCGCGAGATTGCCAGCCGACAACAGGCAGAGGAAGCGGTCGCCCGGAACGTTCCAGGTGCGCAGCTTCGTCACCACGGAAATGTTGTCGATGCCGGCGTTGGTCCGCGTGTCCGACATGAACACGAGGCCCCGCTGGAGCAGGAGACCCACGCAGTAGGTCATCGCCATTTCCCTTCAAAACACCCTCGGTCGCGACCGTAGCCGCAACGGGGCGCAGATATCGCCGCGCCATCGCCGGAAGGCAAGCGTGAATGCGGTCGCGACCACCTCTAATCGATGCTTTCGACCGGTTCCCGCTAGCTTTCACGCCGGCAGGCAGGCGATCCCGCGACCCGGCGTTGCAGCGCTACGAGTAGAAGCTGTAGCTCTTGGCGATCTCGTTCGACAGCCGGTTGTTGTCGACGATGAAGGTCTCGAGAAACTCGTGCAGCCCGCCGTCGATGATCTCCTTCACCGTCTGCGTTTCCAGGCGATGCGCGATCGCACGCGCCGTCTCGTGGCACGCATGATCGACGCCGTAGGTCTTGGCGAGATAGTCCAGGCTGTCGCCGATACAGCGATAGGAATAGGCAAGGGACCGCGGCATGCGTCGGTTCAGCATCAGGAAGTCGATGATGTCGGTCGCCCGCAGGTCGGCGTCGTATTCCCAGGCGTAGGACCGCAACGCCGAGACCGAGCGCAGGATCGAGCCCCACTGGTAGTTGTCGAGCGAGGAGCCGACCGAGGAATGCGTGGGCATCAGCACCCAGTATTTCACGTCGAGAATGCGCGCGGTGTTGTCGGCGCGTTCCACGAAAGTGCCGAGATTGCAGAAGTCGAAGATCTCGTTGCGCAGCATCGTGCCGTAGAACGAGCCGCGGATCAGGGCCGTGCGCGACTTCACGAGATCGAGCACCGCCGGCAGGTCCTCGATCGGGCGCGACATGCGCTGGCCGAGGATCATCCAGCTTTCGTTCAGCGCCTCCCACGTCTCGCGGGTGAGGGCGGTGCGCACCATGCGCCCGTTGGCGCGCGCAACGCCCATCGACGAGAGGACGCTGGAGGAATTGTCGAGGTCGCGCAGGAGGTAATCGATGATCTGGCTGGGCTCGAAGGCCGCGTATTTCTCGAGATAGCCGTTTTCGACGCCGGCCGAGACGAGCACCGACTGCCACTCGTCGGGCTCGGCGGAGAGATTGGTCAGCGACAGGCGAAGGCCCGCATCGAGAAGTCGGGCCATGTTCTCGGCCCGCTCGATATAGCGCTGCATCCAGAAGAGACCGTTGGCTGTGCGTCCGAGTAGCGGCATGGGAGGTCGCGTTCGTCCTGTTCCGGATTGGTGAGGCTCGCGGACGCCTGAGGGCGGGCGAGGAGAGGCTGACGGGCGAGGCGCCGCGAGGGCTGCTTGGATCGCGACGTGCCGCGGTCCGTGCAGCCGCGTCAGTCTTCGAGAACCCAGGTATCCTTCGTTCCGCCCCCCTGGCTGGAATTGACGACGAGCGACCCCTCCTTCAGCGCGACGCGCGTCAGGCCGCCGGGAATGATCTTCACGGTATCGGACACAAGCACGAACGGTCGCAGATCGACATGACGTGGAGCCAAGCCCTTTTCCGTCAGGATCGGCACGGTCGAGAGCGCGAGGGTCGGCTGGGCGATGTAGTTGCCGGGCCGCGCGCGCAGCTTGGCGCAGAAGGCCTCGCACTCGGCCTTCGAGGCGGCAGGGCCGACGAGCATGCCGTAGCCGCCCGAGCCGTGCACTTCCTTCACGACCAGTTCCTCGATGTGTTCGAGTACGTAGGCGAGACTGTCGGCCTCTGCGCAGCGCCAGGTCGGCACGTTCTCGAGGAGCGCCTTCCTGCCGGTGTAGAACTCGACGATCGCCGGCATGTAGGAGTAGATCGCCTTGTCGTCGGAAATCCCGGTGCCCGGCGCGTTGGCGATGGTGATGCCGCCGTTGCGATAGACGTCCATGATGCCGGGAACGCCGAGCACCGAATCCGGTCGGAAGCTCAGCGGATCGAGATAGGCGTCATCTACGCGTCGGTAGAGCACGTCGATCGGCAGGTAGCCCTCGGTCGTGCGCATCGCGATGCGATCGTCGATCAGCTTGAGATCCGAACCCTCCACCAGTTCGACGCCCATCTGGTCGGCGAGGAAGGCATGTTCGTAATAGGCGGAATTGTGGATGCCGGGCGTGAGGATGGCGAGGCGCGGCGTACCCTTGCAGGCCGGCGGCGCCACAGCCTGGAGCGAACGTCGCAGATGGCGCGGATAGGTCTCGACCGGGCGCACGCGGTTCTGCGCGAACAGCTCGGGAAACATCTGCATCATCGTTTCGCGGTTCTCGATCATGTACGAGACGCCGGACGGCGTGCGGGCATTGTCTTCGAGAACGTAGAACTGGTTTTCGGCCGTGCGCACGATGTCGACGCCGATGATGTGGGTGTAGACCCCGCCGGGTGGGCGGAAGCCGACCATCTGCGGAATGAAGGCCTCGTTGCCCTCGATCAGGCGCTTCGGCACGATGCCGGCCTTCACGATTTCCTGGTCGTGGTAGATGTCGTCGAGGAAGGCGTTGAGACCGCGCACGCGCTGCTCGATGCCTTCGGCGAGTGCGTTCCACTCCGAGCCGGAGATGATGCGGGGCACGAGGTCGAAGGGGATGAGGCGCTCGGCCGCTTCCTCCTGACCGTAGACGTTGAACGTGATGCCGGTGCGCCGGAAGAACCCTTCGGCCTCGCCCGCCTTGGCGGCCAGCGTCTGCGGAACCTGCTGCTCGTACCAGGAATGGAACCGGCGATAGGGGTGACGCACACCGCCTTCGCCTGCCAACATCTCGTCGAATCCGCCCAAGCCATGCCCCTGTGATTGCCTGCGGTCATACAATGCGCGAAACCGGCGGAATTCCAAGTCTCGTCGGGTCGGATATGCGAGATTCGTGCATTCCCGAGCGGCCTGCCAAAGATATGGGCAACGAACGGCGCGCGGGCGGGCAGGGTGGCCGGCCGCAACGCCGGCTGACATGATCGCTGACGGGGCTGAAAGCCCCGTGCGCGTCTGGGAGGATGGGAATGCGGAAGACGAGGGAGGAACCGGTCAGCCGGCTGGACGATGCCGCGCGGGCCGGCTGGCTCTACTACGTCGCCGGCAAGACGCAGGAGGAGATCGCCGCGCGCCTCGGCATCTCGCGCCAGGCGGCCCAACGTCTCGTGTCGCTCTCGGTCTCCGCCGGATTGGTGCGGGTCCGCATCGAGCATCCGATCGGCGCCTGCCTCGAACTCGCGCGCCGGCTGGAAGAGACGTTCGGTCTGGTGGATGCCGAGGTGGTGCCGTCCGATCCCAGTTCGACCTCGACGACGCTCGGCGTCGCCGATGCCTGTGCCGACCGCCTCCAGCGCGAACTCATGACGGCCCGGCCCCGCATCCTCGGCATCGGCACCGGGCGAACCCTGCGCGCAGCCGTCGAGCGGCTTCCGGCGCTGTCATGCCCCCAGCACCGGATCGTTTCGCTGACCGGAAACATCGCGCCGGACGGGTCCGCCTCCGTCTTCAACGTCATCTTCTCGCTCGCCGACAAGGTGGAGGCGCCGCATTACCCGATGCCGCTGCCCGTGGTGGCCTCGTCGGCGGAAGAGCGCGCGATGCTGCACGAGCAGAAGGTCGTGCAGATCTCGCTCCGCCTGGCGTCGGAAGCCGACATCGCCTTCGTCGGCGTCGGCGAGGTCAGCCCCCTCGCGCCGCTCGTCCAGGACCGCTTCATCTCGACGCCCGAGCGCGAGGATCTCGTCGCCTCGGGCGCCGTGGGCGAGATCATCGGCTGGGTGTTCGACGAGGACGGCGTGCTTCTCGACTGCGATTTCAACCGACGCGTGGTCAGCCCGCCGATCCCGGCGACGCCCGGCGCGCACGTCATCGGCGTCGCCATGGGGCAGGCCAAGCGCCATGCAATCCATGCCGCCATTCGCGGTCGCCTGATCAACGGGTTGATCACCGACGAGGAGACGGCGACGGCGCTTCTCCAGATCGAGTTGAACGGGCGTTCAGGGGCTTCCCCAGCGCGGATGATGGGCGCATGATCGTGCGCGACGAAACGCCCGTCGGACGTGTGCAGCGCGGCATGAGAATCGTTTGACACGCTTCCGGTTCGATGGGATTTTGCCCAAGTATTGAATTTTTGCCCAACAATGGGCATCGGGAGGATCTGCCATGAACTACCGCGCATGTCTCGCGGGAGCGATTTCGTTCGCCGCCCTTTCGTCCGGAACGGCTCTCGCCCAGACGACGCTGACCATCGGCACCGTGAACAACAGCGACATGATCCGCATGCAGGGTCTGACCGCGGAGTTCACCAAGGCTCATCCCGACATCGCGCTCAACTGGGTGACGCTTGAGGAGAACATCCTCCGCCAGCGCGTCACGACCGACATTGCCACGAAGGGCGGCCAGTTCGACGTCATGACCATCGGCACCTACGAGGTTCCGATCTGGTCGAAGAACCAGTGGCTCGTTCCGCTGAAGAACCTCGGCGCCGACTACAATGTCGATGACCTGCTGCCGCCAATCCGCCAGGCGCTGTCGACCGACGGTACGCTGTTCGCGGCGCCCTTCTACGCGGAGAGCACGATGACGCTCTACCGAAAGGACCTGTTCGAGAAGGCCGGCATCACCATGCCGGAAAAGCCCACCTGGGACTTCATCGCCGACGCGGCCGCCAAGATCACGGACAAGAGCGCCGGCGTCTACGGCATCTGCCTGCGCGGCAAGCCGGGCTGGGGCGAGAACATGGCCTTCCTCGGCAACATGGCACGTGACTTCGGTTCGAACTATTTTGACGCCAACTGGAAGCCGCAGTTCGAGAGCGAAGGGTGGAAGAAGGCCGTCACGCTCTACGTCGACATGATGACCAAGTCGGGTCCTCCGGGCGGCGCGTCCAACGGCTTCAACGAGACGCTGTCGCTGTTCGGCCAGGGCAAGTGCGGCATGTGGATGGACGCAACCGTCGCGGCCTCCTTCGTGACCGATCCCAAGCAGAGCCAGGTCGCCGACAAGGTCGGCTTCGCACCGGCGCCATGCGGCGTCGACAACTGCCCGAACCAGGGAGCCAACTGGCTCTGGGCGTGGTCGCTCGCGATCCCGGCCGGCTCGCAGAAGACCGAAGCCGCCGAGACCTTCATCGGTTGGGCGACCTCGAAGGCCTATGCCGATCTCGTGGCGTCGAAGGAAGGCTGGGCCAACGTTCCTCCGGGCACCCGTACCTCGCTCTACGCGAACCCCGAGTACCAAAAGGCTGCTCCGTTCGCCGAGCAGACGCTCGCCGCGATCAATCGCGCCGATCCGTCCATGGGTGCCGACAAGCCCTATGTCGGCCTGCAGTTCGCGGCGATCCCGGAGTTCCAGGGTCTCGGCACGGCGGTCGGCCAGCAGATGGCCGCGGCGCTTTCGGGCTCCTCGACGGTCGAGCAGGCTCTGGCCGCCGCGCAGGCCCAGGCAACGCGTGAACTGACCCGGGCCGGCTACATCAAGTAGTCGAGACGGTTCGAAGTCCGGTCGGCTGGAGCCGGCCGGATCTGTGCCTCGGCCCTTGGGGGCCGGGGCCGTTCTCGCCCTCTGGACCGGTAAGGGCGGGACACGCAGACGCATTACGGCTCGTGCCAACCGGCGCCCGAGCCATGTTCCTGTCCGCTGATGTTTTCCTTGCCTGCGACCCGGTCGGGGCGCGCAATCCCCGATCGGATCGAGCCATGGCGACAACGAATACCCAATCGACCGCCCGATGGATGATGGCGCCGTCGGTGATCGTGCTGTTCATCTGGATGATCGTGCCGCTGGTGCTGACGCTTTGGTTCTCGACCCTGCGCTACACGTTCTACGATCCGTCGACCCCGTTCATCGGCATCGAGAACTACACCTACTTCCTCACCGACCCACGCTTCATCAGCGCCTTCCAGAACACGCTGATCCTCGTCGCCGGCGTCCTCGCCATCACCGTCATCGGCGGCACGCTAGTGGCGTTGCTGCTGGATCAGGAGTTCTTCGGCCAGTCGCAGGTCCGTCTGCTCGTGCTGGCGCCGTTCTTCGTCATGCCCACCGTCGCGGCGCTGGTCTGGAAGAACATGATGATGAACCCGGTCTACGGCGTCATCGGATGGCTACTGCAATCGGTGGGTCTGCAACCGATCAACTGGCTGACCGACTACCCGCTCTTCTCGATCATCATCATTGTCGCCTGGATGTGGCTGCCCTTCGCGACGCTCATCTTCTTGACCTCGCTGCAGTCTCTGGCCGAGGACCAGAAGGAGGCGGCCGAGATGGACGGGGCGGGGGTGCTGTCGATCTTCTTCTACATCACGCTGCCGCACATGAAGCGGGCGATCACGGTCGTGATCCTGATCCAGACGATCTTCCTCCTGTCGGTCTATGCCGAGATCTTCGTCACCACGGGCGGCGGCGTGGCCTCGTCGAACCTGCCGTTCCTCATTGCTTCGATCATCTCGCTGGAGGGTGATGTCGGCACGGCGTCGGCCGGCGGCATCGTCGCCGTGGTGGTCGCCAATATCGTGTCGATCTTCCTTGTCCGTCTCGTCGGCAAGAATCTGGAGGCCTGATCCATGGCGCGACGCATCTCCACCCGCCGGAAGTCCCTCATGACGATCCTGGCCTGGTTCGTGGGCTTCCTGATCTTCTTCCCGATCCTCTGGACGATCCTGACCTCGTTCAAGACCGAGCTCGACGCCATCGCCATCCCGCCGAAGTTCCTCTTCTTCAACTGGACCACCGAGAACTACGTCGCGATCCAAGAGCAGCGGAACTACTTCGCCTTCCTTTTGAACTCGATCTATCTCTCGCTGGGATCAACGCTGCTCGGTCTCGTCTTCGCCATTCCCGCCGCCTGGGCCATGGCCTTCTCGCCGACGCCGCGCACCAAGAGCGTGCTGTTGTGGATGCTCTCGACCAAGATGATGCCGGCGGTCGGCGCGCTCGTGCCGGTCACGATCCTGTTCCGCAACCTCGGCCTTCTCGACAGCCGGTTCGGCCTGATCGTCATCCTCTTTCTAATCAATCTGCCGATCATGGTCTGGATGCTCTATACCTACTTCAAGGAAATCCCCGGCGAGATCCTCGAAGCGTCGCGGATGGACGGCGCCAGCTTGCGCCAGGAACTGTTCCAGGTTCTGGCCCCGATGGCCGTGCCCGGCATCGCCTCGACGATCCTTCTCACCGTGATCCTCGCCTGGAACGAGGCGTTCTGGACCCTGCTTCTCACCACCACCAACGCCGCGCCGCTTACCGCCTTCATCGCTTCCTTCTCCAGCCCGCAGGGCAACTTCTACGCCAAGCTGTCGGCAGCCTCGACACTCGCCATCGCGCCCATCCTCATCATCGGATGGTTCTCGCAGAAGCAGCTCGTGCGCGGCCTGACCTTCGGCGCCGTGAAGTGACCACCGTCTTCCAAAGGATCCCCGCATGAGTGCGATCACGCTTCAGAACGTCAGCAAGCGCTTCGGCGACGCGGTCATCATTCCCGGGCTCGACCTGCAGATCGACGACGGCGAGTTCGTCGTCTTCGTCGGCCCCTCGGGCTGCGGCAAGTCGACGCTGCTCCGCCTCATCGCCGGGCTGGAAGATACGTCGGGTGGCAAGGTGGTCATCGACGGGCGCGACGTCACCGACGCCCCGCCGGCCAAGCGCGAACTGGCCATGGTGTTCCAGTCCTACGCGCTCTACCCGCACATGAGCGTCGCCGCCAATATCGGCTTCCCGCTGAAGATGGCGGGCATGTCGAAGGACCAGATCGATGCCAAGGTGAAGGGCGCGGCGGCAACGCTCAACCTCACCGACTATCTCCACCGCAAGCCGCGCGAGTTGTCGGGTGGCCAGCGTCAGCGTGTCGCGATCGGGCGTGCCATCGTTCGCGAGCCGAAGGGCTTCCTGTTCGACGAGCCGCTGTCCAATCTCGACGCCGCGCTGCGCGTCAACATGCGGCTCGAGCTGTCCGAGCTGCACCAGCAGCTGAAGACCACGATGATCTACGTCACGCACGACCAGGTCGAGGCGATGACGATGGCCGACAAGATCGTCGTGCTCAACCGCGGCAACATCGAGCAGGTCGGCTCGCCGCTCGATCTCTACGCCAATCCGCGCAATCTCTTCGTCGCCGGGTTCATCGGCTCGCCGAAGATGAACTTCCTGAAGGGCGAGTTTGCCAGCCGCAGCGGCGCGACCACGGTTGGGTTCCGTCCCGAGCACACCGAACTCTCGACCATCGGCGGCACCCTGCGCGGCGTCGCCGGCGTCTCCGAGCATCTGGGGTCCGACACGTTCGTCCACGTCAAGCTGGACAATGGCGAGCAGGTCACCGCCCGGTCGCCCGGCGACTTCCGCGTCGCCCATGGTGATCCCGTCTGGCTCACTCCGGAGACAGGGCGCCTGCACCATTTCGACCAGAACGGTTTGAAGGTCTGACGTCTCGGGCGTCAGACCCGGGGCTTGAGCGGCCGACGCATCCTTCGTTCGGCCTGGCCAGCGTATAGGTCGGCCGAGAACGCCCCTATGATTCCTCGTCCGCGACCGCCGATCTCGTCGGTCGTCTTCGCGCCACGGTGTTGTAGCCATTCCATTCCGCCGGGAAACATGAGAAATCCCCGGTCAATCCAGCCGGTTGGGCAGGCCGGCAGCTGTGAATGGAAGTCTGATCTTTGAACGAACGTCCGCATTCCGATCCTGAGACCGACCTCTCGATCGTCGCCATCATTCCTCTCTACAACGGCGCCGAATTCATCGAGCGATCGATCCGCACGGTCCTGGCGCAGACGCGGCAGCCCGACGAGTTCTTCGTCGTCGACGACGGTTCCACCGACAACGGCCCCGACATCGTCCGTTCGCTGATGGTGGATCACCCCTTGATCCAGCTTCTGTCCAAGGAGAACGGCGGCCAGTCCTCGGCCCGCAACTTTGCCGTCGCGCATTCGAAGAGTGCACTCATCGCGCTGCTCGATCAGGACGACGGCTGGTACCCCGACCATCTCGCCGAACTCGTGAAGCCGTTCGCGGCCGGCGCGCACTTTCGTCTCGGCTGGGTCTACAGCAACCTCGACGAATGCGATCGGTTCGCACGTATGCGCAATCGCCGCATTCTCCGGCTGATGCGGCAGGAGCATCCCAAGACGCAGCTCTCGAAGTGCTTGGCCGACGACATGTTCATCCTGCCCTCCGCATCACTGATTTCGAGGCAGGCGTTCGAGTCCGTGGGCGGCTTCGACGACCGGCTTAGCGGCTACGAGGACGACGATCTCTTCGTTCGACTGTTCCATGCCGGCTACGACAACGTCTTTCTCGACAAGGCGCTGTCCTACTGGTGCATCTATCCGGGCTCGACCTCGTTCTCGCCGCGCATGGCCAAGTCGCGGATGATCTATTTCGAGAAGCTGCGCGAGAGCTTCGCCTATTCCGAGAACTGGTCCTACGATCCCGTCGCGACGCTGATCGCACCCCGCTTCTTCGGACTGATGCGCGGCGAGATGTACCGCGCGGAGCAGATCCAGAGCCCGCCGCTCTACGAACAATCCGTTCGCGATGCGCGGTTGGTCCTGCCCTACATGCCGCGTCGAGGCGGGGTCTTCAACAACGTCTGGATGACGATGATGAGCTCGTACAGGCGCGCCCGTTTCCTGCGTTCGATCGGCATCCTGACGGTCCTGCGCACGGCGCGCCGCATCGCCGGACGCATCTCGCGCTAGCGACGACCAACGACGCCCGGGATCGGCAATGATCGCCGAATCCCAGGCGCCGCCATCGCCGAGCCCTATGGCGGATCAGGCCGCGAGCGAGCCGTGATAGGCGGCCAGAACCTCTTCCACCCCGCCCTGCAGGCGCATGCGCCCGTGCTCCATCCAGATCGCCGACGTGCACCATTGCCGGATCAGGTCGTCGGAATGGGAGGCGAGGACGAGGAGGCCGGCCTCGCCGATAAACGTGCGCATGCGCTCCTTCGCCTGCTGCAGGAAGGCTGCGTCGCCGGCGCCGATGCCCTCGTCGATGAGCAGGATTTCCGGCCGGATCGAGGTCGAGACCGCGAAGGCGAGGCGGGTCGCCATGCCCGAGGAATAGGTGCGCATCGGCATGTCGAGGAACTCGCCGAGCTCGCTGATCGCCCCGATCTCGTCCAGCTTGGCCGAGATCTCGCGTTTCGAGTAGCCGAGCAGCATGCCGCGTAGAACGATGTTGTCCCAGCCCGTCGCGTCGGGATCCATGCCGAAGGAAAGATCGAACATCGAAGCGACATCACCACTGACGGCGACGCGCCCGGCCGTCGGCGCGTAGATTCCCGCCATGACGCGCAGGATCGTCGACTTGCCGGCGCCGTTATGGCCGATCAGCCCGACCCGCGCCCCGTGCTCCAGATGCAGCGACAGCCCGTCGATGGCGCGAACCGAGAGTCGTCCGCTGTCGCGTGGGCGAATCTGGCCGCCGGTCGCCGCCGAAATGACGTTGTTCTTCAGCGAGCGGTTGCTGGCGTTGAAGATGGGGATCTCGACCGACACGTCGTCGAAGCGGATGGATGCCATGTCGCGTCAGGCCCAGTAGGCGATGCGGCTGCGATAGCGCGCGAAGAACAGGAAGCCGCAGAGGCCCATGACGATCGTCATGCCGATGCAGGCGAGCCAGTTCGAGAGCAGCGCCGTCTGACCGAGCAGCGGGTCGCGGGTGATTTCGATGAAGTGGTAGAAGGGATTGACGCCGAGGAAGAAGGCCCGGTTCGGAACCATGGCCGCGCTCCAGAGGATCGGCGTCATGAAGAACACGACCTGGATGACGCTGGCGACGATCATCGGAATGTCGCGGAAACGCGCGCAGAGCGGCCCGAGGATCATCGTGATGAAGATGCCGTTCAGCGTGATCAGCGCCAGCGCCGGCACGAAGAGAAGCCCGTTGATGCCGGGCCAAATGCCGAAGATCGCTGCGACGAGGATGTAGATGACGAAGTTATGCCCGAAGGTGATCAACTGCTTCCACATGAACTGGAAGATGTAGACGCTGAGCGGCATGCGGACCTGCCGCACGGAGCTGGCGGCTCCCGAGAACACGTCGCAGCTTCCGGTGATGGTGGTGCCGATCAGACCCCACATGATGAAGCCGATCGCCAGGAACGGGAGGTACTCGTGGATGTCCTGCCCGAAGATCTCGGAGTAGAGGACGCCCAGGCCGCCGACCATCACGCCCATCGACAGCGTGAGCCAGAACGGTCCGAGCACCGATCGACTGTAATGCTTGCGCACGTCGCGCCAGCCGAGGAAGAGCCAGAGTTCGCGCATCGCGAACCCCTGGCGGAAGTCCTCCATCGCCTCGCGGCGGCGCGTCGCATGGCTCTTTGCCCCGTCCGACGCCCATTCGTGGCCACTCGTTTCGAGGGTCGCGCTCATTCGTGTCCTCCGGCCCGGGTCCGCCTCGCGAACCGGCTGACCCTGCGGTCGCACAGACGGATGGGGCCGGCAGTCCCGTTTGCCGCAAGCCGCGTCCTCGTCGGCGGTGGATAGCGCAGGCCCCCCGGCGGCACAAGGCGGCGGGAGCCTGCCGCTCGCGTCAGCGTGGCTGTCGCGCCAGCCGCTGAAGGTAGAGCCCGTACTGGCTCTTGCCGAGTTCTTTGCCGAGCGTCATCAGATGGTCGGCGTCGATGAAGCCCAGATTGAAGGCGATCTCCTCGGGGCAGGAGATCTTGAAGCCTTGGCGGTGCTCTAGGGTGCGCACGAATTCGGCGGCCTCGAGCAGCGAGTCCGGCGTACCCGTATCGAGCCAGGCGAAGCCGCGGCCCATGCTCTCGACGCTGAGCGTGCCCTCTTCCAGATAGAGCCGGTTGAGATCGGTGATCTCCAATTCGCCGCGCGGCGAGGGCTTGAGCGTGCGCGCCAGTTCGGAAGCGCGCCCGTCGTAGAAGTAGAGACCCGTCACCGCCCAGTTGGAGGCGGGATTGGCCGGCTTTTCCTCGATCGTCGTGGCGCGACCGTCGGCGCCGAAGGAGACGACGCCGTACCGCTCGGGATCGTTGACGTGGTAGGCGAAGACGCTGGCGCCATGGTCGCGCCGCATGGCGCTGCCGAGAAGCTCGGGCAGGCCGTGGCCGTAGAACAGGTTGTCGCCCAGCACGAGCGCCGACTTCTCGCCGGCGACGAACTCCTCACCGATCAGGTAGGCCTGCGCCAGACCGTCCGGGCTCGGCTGCTCGGCATAGGTGAACTTGACGCCCCAGCGCTCGCCCGTGCCCAGAAGTGCGCGGAAGCGGGGCAGGTCGTGCGGCGTCGAGATGATCAGGATGTCGCGGATGCCGGTCAGCATCAGGGTCGACAGCGGATAGTAGATCATCGGCTTGTCGTAGACCGGCAGGAGCTGCTTCGAGGCGGTCAGGGTCATCGGGTGGAGCCGTGTGCCGCTGCCGCCGGCCAGAATAATCCCCTTCATGTCCGTTCCTCCGCTCTCGTCATACAATCGTCTTGGCTTCGCGCGTCTTAGCGGTCTCGTCTGGCGCTGGCCAGTCCGGCGACGTTCGAGCGCGTTCGATGCCGCTTTTCCTTGCGGCTGGCCGGGGTTTGTCGCAAAACGCACGCCGACACAATGCGAGAGAAAGCGAACGCCATGCTCGATATCCGACCCTTGGATATCCAGGACGTGCTGGAGATCAAGCCGAGGAAGTTCGGCGACGATCGCGGCTTCTTTTCAGAAACCTTCCAGCGGGACCGGCTGAAGGCCGGCGGCGTCGCGGCGGACTGGATGCAGGACAACCAGTCCTATTCGGCCGAGGCGTTCACGCTGCGGGGCTTGCACTACCAGGAACCACCCTTCGCGCAGGACAAGCTGGTGCGCGTGCTGCGCGGGCGGATCCTCGACGTCGCCGTGGACATCCGGACGGGCTCGCCGACCTTCGGCCGTTGGGTCTCGCTCGAAGTGTCGGCCGAGGACTTCAACCAGATCCTCGTGCCCGCCGGCTTCGCGCACGGCTTCCTGACGCTCGTTCCCGACACCGAGGTCTTCTACAAGGTTTCGGCGCCCTACAGCGGCGCTCATGACCGCTCGATCCGCTACGACGATCCGGCGCTGGCCATCGACTGGACGCTCGGCGGCCGTACGCCCATTCTCTCCGCCAAGGATGAAGCCGCGCCGCGTCTCGCCGAGGTTCAGAACCCATTCGTATTAAAGGACGCCTCGCAGTGAAGATCCTGGTCACCGGCGGCGCCGGCTTCATCGGTTCGGCGGTTTGCCGTCACCTGATCAACGACACCGACCATTCGGTCGTCAATCTCGACAAGCTGACCTATGCTGCGAGCCTCGGCTCGGTCGCCTCGATCGAAGCCGACCCCCGCTACCGCTTCGTGCAGGGCGACATTCTCGATCGCGCCTTCGTCGCCGACCTGTTGAAGGCCGAGCAGCCAGACGCGATCATGCATCTGGCGGCGGAAAGTCACGTGGACCGCTCGATCGACGGGCCCGGCGACTTCATCCAGACCAACATCGTCGGCACGTACGAACTCCTGGAGGCCGCGCGCACCTACTGGTCGGGCCTGACGGGCGAGAAGAAGAGCGGGTTCCGCTTCCATCATATCTCGACCGACGAGGTCTATGGCGACCTGCCGCTCGACGACAGCCTCTTCACCGAAGAGACGCCCTACGCGCCGTCCTCGCCCTATTCGGCCTCGAAGGCGGCGTCCGACCATCTCGTGATGGCGTGGCACCACACTTACCACATGCCGGTGGTGCTTTCGAACTGCTCGAACAATTACGGCCCCTACCACTTCCCGGAAAAGCTCATCCCGCTGATGATCCTCAACGGGCTTGAGGGCAAGAAGCTGCCCGTCTACGGGCGCGGCGAGAACGTGCGCGACTGGCTCTATGTCGACGATCACGCACGGGCCCTGGCGCTGGTGGCGACGACGGGCGAGGCGGGGCGCTCCTACAATATCGGCGGGCGAAACGAACGCTCGAACCTCGCGGTCGTCGAGACGATCTGCGACACGCTCGATCGTCTGGCACCGATGCCGGACGGTTCCTCGCGGCGCGACCTTATCTCGTTCGTCACCGACCGGCCGGGCCACGACCTGCGCTATGCCATCGACGCAACGCGGATCGAGATCGAACTCGGCTGGCAGGCTGAGGAGACATTCGAGACGGGGCTGGAGAAGACCATCCGCTGGTATCTCGACAATCGCGACTGGTGGCAGCCGATTCGCGAGGGTCGCTATTCCGGCGAGCGCCTCGGCGCGGCCGTGAAGGGCTGACGCGATGCGCCTTCTCGTCACCGGCCGCAAGGGCCAGGTCGCACAGGCCCTTCTGGGTCTGGCGTCGGCCGGTCTCGAGGTCGTCGCGCTCGGCCGCCCGGTGCTCGACATCACCGACCGCGCCTCGATCGACCGCGCCATCGCCGAGCATCGGCCCGACGTCGTGGTGAGCGCCGCCGCCTACACGGCGGTGGACAAGGCGGAGAGCGACGAGGCCGCCGCGTTCGCGGCCAACCGCGACGGCGCGGGTCATGTCGCGGCCGCGGCCGCGGCGGCAGGCCTGCCGGTGATTCACGTCTCCACCGATTACGTCTTTTCCGGCGAAAAGCCCCAGGCTTATCTTGAAGACGATGCGACGGGGCCCCAGGGCGTTTACGGCCGGTCGAAGCTTGCGGGCGAGGCGGCGGTCGCGGCGGCCAATCCACGCCATGCGATCCTGCGCACGGCCTGGGTCTTCGGGCCCTATGGCAACAATTTCCTCAAGACGATGCTGCGCCTCGCCGAGACGCGAGATGTGTTGAAGGTGGTCGGAGACCAGCAGGGCACGCCGACCTATGCGCCCGACATCGCCGCGGGCATCGTGGCGGTTGCGGAGCGGATGGTCGCAGGGCCGGACGAGGCGGCGTCGCACGGCGTGTTCCACATGGTCGCCGGCGGCGAGACGACCTGGGCGGGGTTCGCCGCCGAGATCTTCGCGCACTCCGCCCTCGACGGCGGCCCGAGCGCGCTCGTCGAGCCGATCACGACGGCCGAGTATCCGACCCCCGCCAGGCGGCCCGCCAACTCGCGCCTCGACACCGCGCGGTTTCGACGGGCCTTCGGCCATGAGTTGCCGACGTGGCAGTCCGGCGTCGAGCGCTGCCTCGCGGCCCTGAGGGCGAACGCCGCAGCATGAGCCCGACCGTTCCCGTCGTCTTCGTCCATGTCCACTATCCCGATGTGTGGGCCGAAATGGCCGGGGACATCGCGGCCGCCTTCGATCGCCCCTTTGGCCTCGTGCTGACCTGCCGGGACGCTTCGATGGATCTTGCCGAGGTGAAGAGCCCGCATCTGACTTTCACGCGCCGGCTGACGGTCGAGAACCGGGGACGTGACGTTCTGCCCTTCATGGCGGCCCTGCGCGATCTCGGCCCATCCTTCGCCTTTGGCCTGAAGCTCCACACCAAGCGCTCGATGCACCGCGACGACGGCGAGGACTGGCGGCGGTATCTGACGCAATCGCTGCTGCGCCGCGGATCCGGGACGGGACCGGAGGCGCTCGATCTCATGGAGCGCGAGCCGCGGATCGGACTTGTGGCGCCGCATGCCCATCTCCTGCCGCTGGCCGGGCGGATCGTGCTGAACGGCCGGATCACCCGCAAGATGATCGCCACGATGCGGCTGCCGCTCACACTCGACGATCTCGAGACGCGACGCTTCACCGCGGGCTCGATGTTCTGGTTCCGGCGCGAGGCGGTGATGCCCTTCGCCAACCCCGACCTGCCGAAATTCTTCAAGGCCGAGCGCGGACAGCTGGACGGCACGGCTGCGCATGGCGCCGAGCGGCTGTTTGCGGCCGTGGCCGAACTCGAGGGAACGCTGGCGACGGCGACCGAGGCGGTCGGCCCGATCCTGGCGGTGCTGGACGCCGGGCCGGTGGAGCGCGCGCAGCTTGCGGCCATCTCGGACGCGGCGATGAACGAGGCGCGCAACCCGTTCATCCTGCCGATGGCGAAGTTCTGGCGCCAGCACCGCCACGCGCTCGTCGTGGCCCATCACGCCTACAACTACGCGCCGAAGCCCGTCTGGAAGCTGGCCCGCAGCCTCCTGAAGCGGTTCACGGTCGACCGGTAGCGAGGCTCAGACCGCCATGCGGCCGAGCGCCTTCAGCGACTCCTCGACCGCCGCGATGATGCGGTCCTGCGTGGTCTCGTCGAGATAGGCGTGCATCGGCAGGCTGACGACCTCGGTGCACAGCTGGTCGGTGACGGGCAAGCCGTTGCCGCCGACGGGCCAGTGGCGGTAGGCGGTCTGCTGGTGAAGGCCTTTTCCGTAATAGATCACGGTGGGAACGCCGCGTTCCTTCATCTGCGCCATGAAGGCGTCGCGCCGCCCGCCGGAAACGCGGATCGTGTACTGCGCCCAGGTCGAGACCACGTCGTCGGCAATCGTCTGCGGCGCGACCGTGCCTGCGAGGCGTTCGCCGTAGCGACGGGCGACGCGCATGCGGGCCTCGATCTCCTCGGGGAAGATCGCGAGTTTCTCGACGAGCACGGCCGCCTGGAACGTGTCGAGCCGGGCGGTGAGGCCGAGGCGCACGTTGTCGTACTTGTCGGAGCCCATGCCGTGGATGCGGATCGAGCGCAGGATCGCGGCAAGCTCGCTATCGTTCGTCTGGATCGCGCCGCCGTCGCCGTAACAGCCCAGGGGCTTGGCCGGGTAGAAGCTTGTTGCGACGACGTCCGCCCATTCGCCGGCCATCTTGCCGCCGAGCGTCGAGCCAAAGCCTTGCGCGGCATCCGAGATGATCTTCAGGCCGAACTCGTCGGCGACCGCGCGGATCGCCGGATAGTCGGCGATCTGGCCAAAGAGATCGACGGCGATGATCGCGCGCGGCGTGAATCGCCCTTGCGCGATCGTTTCGGCGACGGTGCGGCGCAGATGGGCGGGGTCGATATTGAACGTGCCGGGCAGTACCTCGACGAAGACCGGCGTCGCACCGGCCAGACCCACGACCTCGGCCGTGGCGGCGAACGTGAAGCTCGGGCAGAACACCGCGTCGCCCGCACCGACGCCCCAGGCCATGAGTGGCATCAGCAGGGCATCTGTACCCGAGCCGCAGGTGATGGTTTCGCTCATGCCGCCGAAAGCGGAGAGCCCGGCTTCCAGCTCGGCGACGTCAGGCCCCATGATGAAGGAACCCTGGTCCATGATGCGGCCGAGCCGCGCCTCGACCCGCGAGCGGATGCGGTCGCGCTGCGTGGCGAGATCGATGAACGCAATCGGCTGGGTCATGGCATGGATCCTTGGCAAGGGAGGCGCCATCCTCGTGTGGGCGGCGGCGTGGTCCCCGTTTTTCGAACGGCTACCGGTTTCCGGCCTTGGATTCAAACCCCTGCGCCGTCATCGCAGCATCACGTTTGGCGCTCGCGCCCGCAGCATCGTGATCCCTGCGCGGGTCTTGGAGCCGGCAGATCAGCTGGCGAGCATCGAGCGATAGAGCCCGGTGACGGCCGCCTGCACGTTGTCCTCCGTGTAGCCGTCGCGGACCCGCTCGGCTGCGGCGGCCCCCATCCGGGCGACGCGGGCGCGATCGCCCGCCAGCGCCACCAGAGCGCGCGCGAAGGCCGGCACGTCGTCCACCGGCAGGATGAGCCCGTCGATGCCCTCACGCACGAAGCTGCGGCAGCCGGGAACGTCCGTCGTCAGCGACAGGCGCCCGCTCGCCGCCGATTCGAGGAGCGTGCGCGGCAGGCCCTCGCCGCCGCGTGAGGCGAGGCCGGCGACGTGGTGATCGCGCCAGACGCCCGCCGCGTCGTCGGTGCGCCCGTGCCAGCGGATGCCCGGGCGGCGCGACCACGCCTCCAGCGTCTCGGGCGGGATGGCCTTGGGGTTCGACGGGTCGGGCTCGCCGTAGAGCGACAACGTCACGTCGGCGCCGCCGCGCCGCGCCTGATCGACGGCCTCCACGATGACGTCGACGCCCTTCGACCACAGCATCCGCGCGATCACGGCGACCCGCAACGTGGCGCCGTCCGGCAGGGGCATCGAAGGATAGGCGAGGGGGTCGATGCCGGCACCGCCGAGGATGAGGACGTCCGATCCCTCCGGGTCCAGCCCGAGCAGCACGGGATCGTCGCGGTTCTCGAAGACGAAGCGGGTCCGGGACGTGCGCAAGGGCCCACGCAGAAGGTGGCTGATGAGCGCGCGCGCGCGCCGCGCGCCGCCGTCCTGCCGCGCGCCGAGGAAGCCGAGGCCGGTCAGCGCGTAGATTCGGCGCGGAATGCGGGCGAGCGCAGAGGCTGCGCCGCCGACGAGGATGGGCTTCAGGGAAATGCAGTGGACGATGTCGGGCTTTTCGCGACGCAGGATCGCGGCCAGCCGCGTCACCGTGCCGGCGGCCGCCAGGGGATTGAGGCTGCGTCGCTCGGCTTCGAGCGGCTCGAGCCGCGCGCCGGTCGCCAGGATCGGTGCGGCATGCTCGCGCACGCGAGCAATCACCACGACATCGAGCCCCATCGCCACGGCGGCGCGGGCCATCGGCAGGAAGTGCGATGCGAAGAACCAGTCTTCGGTGACGATGAAGGCAAGTTTGGACAAGGGGACCGAGGCGCTGGAAGCGATCCCCAGCGATTAGCCCGTCGCTACGCTCAGTGAAAGGGCGCGGTGCCTCGCGGCCGGCAGGTTGGCGGCGCACGGACGATTGTCGTGGTCGATGCGACGCAACGGCGCCTTGTCCATTCGCGGTCTGGCGGGATGGGCCGGGGTGGCGTAGCAACTTGACGGAATGGCTGCCGGCGCCGGCAGCCATTCCGGATCGCGGCGCCCGACGGGTGGCGAGCCCCAACGAATTCAAGGGAGGAGATGCCATGACCGGATCCTCGCTCGTCGCCCTCGGCGGCTTCCTGCTTCTCTCGCTGCTCGTCGCCACGAGCGGCATCCTGTTCAAGCCCGGCGCGTGGTACGAGGGCTTGCGCAAGCCCGGCTGGACGCCGCCCAATCTCGCGTTCCCGATCGTCTGGAGCGTGCTCTACGTGCTGATGGCCGTCAGCGGCTGGCTGGTCTGGCGCGAGGCCGGCTTGACGCTCATTCCCTTCTCGATCTTCGCCATCCAGATGATCCTGAATTTTCTTTGGTCGATGTTCTTCTTCGGCTGGCGACGACCCGATCTCGCTTTCATCGACATCGTTCTCCTCTGGCTGGCGATCGCGGTGACCATCGTCGCGTTTTGGCCGACCAGCCCGACGGCGGCGTTCCTGCTCGTGCCCTATCTCCTCTGGGTCACGATCGCTTCGGCCCTCAACCTCTCGGTCTGGAACCTCAATCGCGGCCGAGGCGTCTTCGCCTAAGCGATCAATTGTCGGAGGAATGACGCTGTCCGGCTTGACGGACCGGCGCGCCTCGGGCCAATCGCCGATGCGAAGCGGCGAGGTCCGCGCCTGACATGGGACTGTTTCGATGAACTTTGCCACCTATCCGAGCCTTCGCGGCAAGCCCGTCTTCGTGACCGGCGGAGCATCCGGCATCGGCGCCGACGTCGTGCGAGCCTTCGCGGCGCAGGGGTCGAAGGTCGGCTTCGTCGACGTCGACGGGGCCCGCGGTGCATCTCTCGCCGCCGAGTTGAAGGGCAGCGAGGGCGAGGTCGCCTTCGAGGCCTGCGACCTCAAGGATATTGATGCGCTGAAGGCGGCCTTCCACCGGCTGGAAGCGGCGGTCGGCCCGGCCGAGGTGCTCGTCAACAACGCGGCGCGCGACGACCGCCATGGCTGGGAAGACGTGACGCCGGACTATTACGACGAGCGCATCGCCACGAACCTTCGCCACATGTTCTTTGCGACCCAGGCCGTCGCGCCCGGCATGATCGCGGCCGGCGGCGGCTCGATCATCAATTTCGGCTCCAACTCCTGGTGGCAGGCGACCGGCAACATGCCGGTGTATACGACCGCGAAGTCCGCGGTTCACGGCATGACGCGCTCCTTCGCGCGCGACCTCGGCAAGCACCGGATCCGCGTCAACACGGTGGTGCCCGGCTGGGTGATGACGGAGCGCCAGAAGGAACTCTGGGTCACCGAGGAGGCGCTGAATGCCAATCTCGAGCGCCAGTGCATTCCGGTGCCGCTGGAGCCGGTCTATCTCGCCCGCATGGTCCTGTTCCTCGCCTCGGACGACGCGGCGATGTGCACGGCGAACAACTACATGGTCGAAGCCGGCTCGATCTGAGCGTATCGGGTAACGCGAACGAGAGAGCGTCGCGTGCGCCCTCGTTCGCGTCGCTTGCGTCGCTATCGGCAGGATGCCGTATCGGCTATTCGCTCGGCCGACCCGTCCTGCCGGAGATGCGAATCGTGCCCGCCGAAGAGTTCATCCTGTCGCTGTCCTGCCCGAACCGCCCGGGCATCGTCGCCGCCGTCTCGCGCCATCTCTTCGACAACGGCGCGGACATTCGCGAAGCGCATCAGTTCGACGATCCCGAGACCGGCAAGTTCTTCATGCGGGTGCGGTTCGCCATCGTCGAGACAGTGGTGACGATCGGTAGCCTGACGGCGGGCTTCGGCACCATCGCCGAGCGCTTCTCGATGGACTGGCGCATCCTCGGCACCGCTGGGCGCCAGAAGGTGCTGATCCTCGTCTCGCGCTTCGACCATTGTCTCGCCGATCTCCTCTACCGCTGGCGGATCGGCGAACTGCGCATGGACATCGTCGGCATCGTCGCGAACTATCCACGCGAGACCTACGCCCATCACGATCTCGACGGCATCCCCTTCCACTACCTGCCGGTGACGAAGGAGACGAAGCGCGAGCAGGAGGGGCAAATTCTCTCGATCGTCGAGGAGACCGGCACCGATCTCGTGGTGCTCGCCCGCTACATGCAGATCCTGTCCGACGAGATGTCGACGTCGCTGTCGGGCCGCTGCATCAACATCCACCATTCCTTCCTGCCCGGCTTCAAGGGCGCCAAGCCCTATCATCAGGCTCACAAGCGCGGCGTGAAGCTGATCGGCGCCACCGCGCATTACGTGACCGCCGACCTCGACGAGGGGCCGATCATCGAGCAGGACGTCGAGCGCATCTCGCATCAGGACAGCCCGGACGATCTCGTGCGCAAGGGCCGCGACATCGAGCGCCGCGTCCTGTCGCGTGCCATCGCCTGGCATCTCGACAACCGCGTCCTCCTGAACGAGCACAAGACGGTCACCTTCCGCGATTGATGACCATTGGACAGGCGTCGCACCGGCCGCGCTCGCCTGCGGCCGGCGATGGCTGTCAAAGCTCGGCCCGCTGTCTTCGCCGCAAGCCTTGGCGGCCCAAGCCCCAACGTCCGAGCCGCCTTGCGGGGCACAGACGGCCAAGCGCCGGTCGAGCCCGGCTGGCCTTGGTGTCGTCCGATGCGCGCAGTGGCGCCGAACCGTCTCGATCGCTGAAAGTAGGGCTTTCGGTATCCGATGCCCTCGGCTGACCCGAGCGCTCGACATCGCCGTGCCGATTGAACGGCCATCCAACGCAGCTCTCCAGCGTCTTCGAACTTGGTCGTTTCGGGCGGAAAGCGGTCACTCTCGTGGCCCTCTCGCGCTTCTTTGCCGTCTCGCTAAGTCAGCCGAACGACCGCCGCGACCACGTCAGCATTCCGTGGTAACGTCTTGTCACAAAGCAGGCATTCGATTCGGCTTCGCACGCGGCACAGCCGGTTTCAACGGTCTCCTGAACTTCTCGACGCTCTGAGTAGCGCGTCGTCGAACGATCGTTCAGAGCCTGAGCGGTCGAAAGTGAGACATGGACCGACTACGTCATCGCACGATGGAGGAACTGGCCAAGGCCAGTGGCATTTCTCGTCCGACGCTCTCCAAGTATTTCGAGGATCCGCGCAGCGTGCGGGTCTCCACGCGGCAGCGGATCGAGGCCGCGCTCGAATTGTCGGACTACCAGCCGAACGTCTACGCCCGGAACCTCAACCGCAAGCGCACACGCAACATCGGTATCCTCGTTCCGCACATGACCGACCCGTTCTATGCCGCGCTCGTAGCCCGCCTGGAACGCCAGTGCGCGGCAGAGGGCTACTGGCCAATCGTCATCTCCTCGCACGGTTCGCCCGAATCGGAGGAGCGGGCGATGGCGCTGCTCCAGTCGGCGAAGGCGGCGGGTCTCATCCTGGCGCCGCTCGGCCACGGTCGTCTGGGCGAGATCGTCGCTGGGCTGCGCGGAGACATTCCGATCGTCTATTGCGATGTGGCCGCGGACGACGAGCATCCGGTCGTGCGCACCGACAACGTCCAGAGCATCGACGTGATGGTGGACTATCTCTGCCGCACCGGCGCGCCACCCGCCTATTTTGAGGTTCCCGACGTCAACAGCAATTCGCGCGAGCGCCGCGCCGCCTATATCGACGCCATGGAGCGCTTCGGGGAGGAGCCCCGGTTCATCGGCGCGGTCCGCCTGAACGACTGGGACCTCGAGCAGAGCGCCTACGAGGCCATGCTCGCGGCACTCGACGCGAGCAGCCTTCCGTACCAGACGATCCTCTGCAACAACGACCGGACGGCGATGGGCGTCCTGGCGGCCGCGTTCAAGCGGCGCGTCTCAGTCGGGCGCCGCAAGGGTAACACGTTGCGCATCGCCGGCCATGACGACCAGCCTCTGGCCCGCTACACCTGTCCGCCGCTGACCACCATGGCGCAGGATCTCGACGGCATGGCCGAGCGCAGCGTCTCCATGCTGCTCGGCATGATCGGCGACGAGCATCCGGACCGTATCCGCCAGCCCGTCGGCAACGTCATCCTGCCGGCCCAGCTGATCATGCGCCAGTCCGCCTGACAGGCGAGAGCCGCGCGCGTCGACCATCGTCGCCTCGAAAAATTCGCCCGCTTCGGTGGCGTTGCGGCCGACTTCGCGTATCAGTTCCATCCGTCGAACGAAGAATTAACCCTCGGTTAAGCCTGAGGGTCTTAGATCAATTTGAAACGAAGCATTAACGAAGATGACCGAGACCTTACCCATTCGCAAAGCGGTCCGTCTGCGCGGCCGATCCTTTCTCGCTCTCGTCCTGTCGCCCGAACTTCCCTTCGGCGACTGGCTGAAGCAGCTCGACGACCTAGCGAAGCGGTCCACCGGCTTCTTCCTCGGCCGGCCGATCGTGCTCGACGTCGCGGGGCTGCCGATCACCCGCGAGCAGCTCGCCGACCTTCTGGCGGAACTGGGCAAGCGCAACGTGCGGGTGATGGGCATCGAGGGCGCGCTGCCGTCGATCATGTCGCCCGGCATGCCGCCGGAGATGCGCGGGGGGCGCAACGCCGCCGACATCGAGGCACCCGACACTGCGGACGCGCCGAAGCCCGGCGAGGCGCCGACCGCGACCACCGCGCCGGCCGCGCCGCGCTTCGTGGCGCCGGCGGTCACGCCGTCGCTGCTCATCGACACGCCGGTGCGTTCGGGCCAGTCGATCATCTTCCCGGAAGGGGACGTCACCGTCCTCGGCTCGGTCTCCTCCGGCGCCGAGGTCATCGCCGGCGGCTCCATCCACGTCTACGGCGCTTTGCGCGGCCGGGCGCTCGCGGGGTCGGCAGGCAATGCCAACGCCCGCATCTTCTGCCGCAAGCTCGAGGCGGAACTCATCGCCATCGACGGTCTCTACAAGACCGCCGAGGATCTCGATCCCAAGATGCGGGGCCAACCGGTCCACGTCTGGCTCGACGATACCGTACTAAGGACCGTCGTCCTCGCATCCTGATCCCGTCATGACGACGGGACGCGCGGGCGCAATGATTGCAACGAGAGAGGAAGGCCGCACATGGCTGAGGTGATGGTCGTGACATCGGGCAAGGGAGGCGTCGGCAAGACGACGTCGACGGCCGCCCTCGGGGCTGCGCTGGCCCAGGCCGGCCAGAAGGTCGTGGTCGTCGATTTCGACGTCGGACTGCGCAATCTCGACCTGGTGATGGGCGCCGAGCGCCGCGTGGTCTACGACCTCATCAACGTGGTGCAGGGCGACGCCAACCTGAATCAGGCGCTGATCCGCGACAAGCGGGTGGACACGCTCTGCCTGCTGCCGGCCTCCCAGACCCGCGACAAGGACAACCTCACCGAGGCCGGCGTCGACCGGGTGATGGACCAGCTGCGCGAGATGTTCGACTGGGTCATCTGCGACAGCCCGGCCGGCATCGAGCGCGGCGCCACGCTCGCCATGCGCCACGCCGACCTCGCGGTGGTCGTGACCAACCCGGAAGTCTCGTCCGTTCGCGACAGCGACCGGATCATCGGCCTTCTGGATTCCAAGACACTTCGCGCCGAGAACGGCGGGCGCATCGAGAAGCATCTGCTGCTCACCCGCTACGACGTCGCCCGCGCCGAGCGCGGCGACATGCTGAAGGTCGAGGACGTTCTCGAGATCCTCTCGATCCCGCTTCTCGGCATCGTGCCGGAAAGCCCGGAAGTGCTGCGGGCCTCGAACCTCGGAACTCCGGTAACCTTGAGCGACGCGCAGAGCGCGCCCGCCCGCGCTTATGCGGATGCGGCACGCCGGCTCATGGGCCAGACCGTGCCGATGTCCGTGCCGACCGACAAGAAGGGTCTCCTCGGCAAGTTCTTCGGCCGGAGGGCGGCATGAGCCTTTTCAACTTCTTCAACAAGCGACCGCCGAACACGGCGCCCGCGGCCCGCGAGCGCCTGCAGATCCTTCTCGCCCACGAGCGGGCGGAGATCGGCCAGTCCGATCTCGTCGCCGTGCTGCGTGAGGAGATCCTCGCCGTCATCGCGCGCCACGTTCCCATCAACCGGGACAAGGTGAAGGTGAAGATGGGGCGCGGCGAACAGATCTCGACGCTCGAAGTCGATATCGAGCTGCCGCAGACGGCGGGACTGGCAACCGCCCACTGACGACTGCCTCGGCTGCTTCGCCTATGCGCCAAGCCGCCGAGCTTATGGAAACAGGAGACAAGCCATGAGCCGAGCCGAACTCCTCGTGCGCCTTCAGCACGTGCAGAGCATGCCCCAGATGCAGGGGCGCAACATCCGCAGCATCGCGTCGATCCTCTCGACCGAGGCGTTGAAGACGCATGTCGAGGTCTGCGAGGCGCAGGCCGAAAAGACGGCGCCGAAGCAGTAGCACGGCGTTCGCGGCTCGCCCGCGCCACCATCCAGATAGAAGGCCGGCGCCCTCGCGGACGCCGGCCTTCTTCGTTTGCAGGAAAGGCGCGGTCTCAGTTCGCGGCGAGATAGGCCTGCGTATCGGCCAGCGCACGCTCGAAGCGCGCGACGGTCTCGACGACCTCTTCCGGCGTGATGATCAGCGGCGGGCAGAAGGCGATCTGGTCGCCGATCGCGCGCAGGATGACGCCGTGCTCGTGTCCGAAGCCGAACAGCGCGGCGCCCGCCTTGCCGACGGGATCGAAGCGCGCCTTCGTCGCCTTGTCGGCCACCAGCTCCACCGCCGCGATCAGGCCGACGCCGCGCACTTCGCCGACGAGCGGGTGGTCGCGAAAGCGGGCGAGCTCGCGCTGGAGGACTTCGCCCGACGCCTTGGCATTCGCCACGAGACCGCGCTCCTCGATGATGGCGAGGTTCTCGTTGCCGACGGCGCAGGCGACCGGGTGTCCCGATGCCGTGAACCCGTGGCCGAACGTGCCGATCTTCGCCGTGTTGTCGGCGATATCCTGGTAGATCGCATCCGAGAAGAGGATCGCGGCCAGCGGCTGGTAGGACGAGGTGATTTGCTTGGAGACCACCATGACGTCGGGATCGATGCCGTAGTAGTCGCAGGCGAAGGTGGTGCCGAGGCGTCCGAAGCCGTTGATCAC
Organism: Aureimonas sp. AU12; assembly: GCF_001463705.1. Taxonomy (GTDB): domain Bacteria; phylum Pseudomonadota; class Alphaproteobacteria; order Rhizobiales; family Rhizobiaceae; genus Aureimonas. Next base: position 90,980 of record NZ_BBWH01000043.1, read on the forward strand.
CTCGTCGGCGACGATGAGGATGTCATGGCGGCGGCAGACCTCCTGCACGCGCGCCCAGTAGCCCTCCGGCGGCGGCATCACACCGCCAGCCCCCATCAGCGGCTCGCCGATGAAGGCGGCGATCGTGTCGGCACCAGCGGCCTCGATCGTGTCTTCCAGTTCCTGCACCAGCCGGTCGACGAAGGCCGCCTCGCTCTCGCCCTCAAGGCCCTGCCGCCAGTAGTGCGGGCAGGTCAGGTGCTTGACCGGAATGGCCGGGAGGTCGAAGTCGCGGTGATTGGTCGCGAGGCCCGTCAGCGAGCCGGATGCGATGGTGATGCCGTGATAGCCGCCCTGCCGGGCGAGGAAGGTCTTCTTCTCGGGCTTGCCGCGCGCGTTGTTGCGATACCAGACCATCTTGACGACGGTGTCGTTGGCTTCCGACCCCGAGTTGGTGAAGAAGACCCGCTGCAGACGCTCGGGACTCATCTGCACGAGGCGTTCCGCCAGTTCGATCGCCGGCTCGTTCGATTTGGACGAAAACGAGTGGTAGTAGGGCAGCTTGGACATCTGCCGGTGCGCGGCATCGGCCAGTCGCGGCTCGCCGAAACCGACCGCGACGCTCCAGAGGCCCGCCATCGCCTCGATGTATTCCTTGCCGTCGGTGTCGAAGACCCGGATTCCCTCGCCGCGATCGATCACGATCGGGCCGGCGGTCTCGTGCTTGCGGGCATTCGTGGCGGGGTGGAGGAGATAGCGCACGTCACGCGCCTGGATGGAGTTCGGGAGCGCCGACATGCGTCTGGTCCTTCCGGAAACGGCTGGGCTTGAAGCCCCGAGAGGCGGCGTGTCGGCAAGTCTCCGGCACGACCGATCCTCTCTTCTACTCACCGCCCGCCTGTGAGCGCCACCCCTTCCAGATGCATTTGCAACGGGTGCCGTCGCCGCCCTCCGGTGACGCTTGCAGCTCGCTTTTGAGAGCGGCGGCGGCCGGCTCGGCTCCGGCCGCCGCCTCAAGCGCTACTTGATGAAGGACTTCGACTTCAGATAGTCCTCGGCGACCGCCTTGGCCGGCTCGCCGCCGAGCTGCACACGCCCGTTGAGCGTCTGCAGCGTCTCGAGATCGAAGGACTCGAAGATCGGCTTGAGGACCTCCGCGATCTTCGGGTTCTCGGTCAGCACCGCCTCGCGGATGATCGGTGCCGGCTGATAGACCGGCTGCACGCCCTTGTCGTCGTCCATGACGACGAGGCCGGACGGCGCGATGCCGCCATCAGTGCCGTAGACCATGGCCGCGTTTACGCCGTTGGTGTTCTGCGCCGCCGCGGCGATCGTCGCCGCCGTGTCGCCGCCCGAGAGCGTCAGCAGCTGCTCCGGCTTGAGCGTGAAGCCGTAGGTGCTTTGGAACGAGGGCAGGGCGGAAGCCGAGTTGACGAACTCCGACGAGGCCGCAAGCTTCACGTCACCGCCCTTGGCGACCCACTGGCCGAAGTCGGACAGCGTCGCGAGTTTTCCCGCATCGGCCGCATCCTTGCGCACCGCGATGCCCCACGTATTGTTGGCGGGCGAAGGCGTCAGCCAGACGATCTTGTTGGCTTCCATGTCCAGCGATTTGGCGGCCTCGTAGGCCTTGGCCGCATCCTTCCAGAGCGGATCCTCGGCCTTGTTGAAGAAGAAGGCCGCGTTGCCGGTGTACTCGGGATAGATGTCGATCTCGCCGGCCGTGATGGCCTTGCGGACCACCGGCGTGCCGCCGAGCTGGATGCGGTCGGTGGTCTCGATGCCGGCATTCTGCAGCGCCAGCAGGATGACGTTGCCGAGGACGCCGCCTTCCGTGTCGATTTTCGACGAGACGACCACCGGAGCTGCGAGGGCGGACGTGGAGGCGAGGGCAGCGACGCAGGCCGCCGCAATCAGGATGGGTCGCACGAGGTCACTCCGCTCTGTTTTCATGCCGCGGATGCTTCCCCATGAAACCCCGCCGAACACTCAAGTTTCCAGCGACGAAACTGGAGCGCGCTGGCCAAACCGCAACCTGTCCAGCATCCAAGGTCCTCATCGTCCGTCGTTGAAAAGTTCATGGAACCTTAAAAGTTTCTGGAACCTCAATGAATCGAAGATGTTTACCCCGCTCGCGACCGATGATGAGCGGGGACCCAGATGAACGCGTCGGATATCGTAAAAGCTCTCGAAAATGGGCTGATCACGGCTTACGAGGCCTTGGAGCAGGCGCAGGTCGACACGGTCGATGCGCTCTACGAGCGTGCCGCCAATGCTCGCCAGTGGTCGAGAGGCGATTCCTTCATGCATGTGGGACGTGGGCTGAAGTAGGCCCGACGCTCAGGTCAGCCGAAGCGCTGACTCTTTTTGGTCGCAAACCCAATCGCTTGTCGGCGCGCTCGTGCAACACGCTTGAGCGGTCGCCGTATCTCGACGCATGGATGGCATCCTCGTATGACAGCACGGCAATTGAACCGTGTTCAGCATTCGAGGAGTCATCCATGAGCATTCGCCGCATCGAGCCGGGCCGCCGCATGAGCGCCGCCGTCGTCCATGGCGGGACCGCCTATCTCGCCGGTCAGGTCGGCGAACCCGGCGACGATGTCTCGGCTCAGACGAAGACGGTTCTTGCCCATATCGACCGGCTTCTGGCGGAAGCGGGAACCGACAAGTCCAAGCTCCTTCAGGCGACCATCTGGCTCGCCGACATGAAGGACTTCGGCGCGATGAACGCGGTGTGGGATTCCTGGGTCGATCCGGCCAACCCTCCGGCCCGCGCTACCGGCGAATCGAAGCTGGCCGGGCCGGAGTATCTCGTCGAGATCATCGTGATCGCCGCCGTCTGATTTCAGACCGGTCTTTGGCCTGCGCTCGACTCTCGGTCGGGCGCAGGCCGTTCAGCCCAGTTCGCTCAGATCAGGCCGTATTGCTTGGCCTTGTTGCGCAGGAAGGGCAGTCCTTCGCCGAGGACCTCCTCGCGTGCCGGCGCCACGGGGCGCCAGACGGAGAGAGCCGCCGCGATCTGCGGCGGGACGGTGATGAAGCTTTCCATCGCCATGCCGCCCTTAAAGCCGATGGCCGCGAGCGCAGAGAATACCTCGTCCCAGGCCACCGTGTCGGCCCCTGGCGTGCCTCGATCGCTGGCCGAGAGGTGGATGTACTTCAGGTGCTCGCGTGCGGTCAGAATGCCGTTGGCGATGCCCTTTTCCTCGATGTTCATGTGATAGGTGTCGAGGTGGACGAAGACGTTCGACGCGCCGACGCGCTCCACCATGTCCACGGCTTGGCGCGCCGTGTTGAGGATATGGTTCTCGTAGCGGTTCACCGCTTCCAGCCCGTAATCCATGCCGAGCGTCCTGGCGTAGGCTGCCGCCTTCTCGACGACGCGGGCGGTGGATGAAATCTCCGCCTCGGTCGGCGCAACGCCGGTCCGCTGGCCGATCGCGCCGTAGATGACGCCGCTCATGGCCTTCGCACCGATCGCGTGCGACTTGTCGAGCGCCATCTTGAGAAATTCCAGCGCCCCGTCCGGGTTGTCGGTCGGCAGCTTGTCGAGCGGCAGTCCGAGCGAGCAGACGCACTCCACTTCGTTCGCTTCCAGAAGGGCGCGGGTGTGCGCGGCATCCACGCCTTCGGGGTCGAGCATGGTGATCTCGAGGAAGTCGATGTCGTATTTGACGGCTTCGGGAATGGCGAACTCGGCCGCCTCCCTGTTCCACTCCATCGCCCACATCGCCGTGTGGACCCCGAACCCGCTCACATTCGTCATCGCTCTGTTCCTCCCTCTGGGCGGTCGGCGTGTTCTCCCCACCGAGTCGGCCCGATCCTGCGTTTATACTCCGCCATGCGCCGCCTCGCCCACCGGCCCCGTGCGGTTCGTACGAATGAAATGAAAACGGTTCCGTCCGCGCCAGCGGATTGAATGTTCCAAACATCGCGGCTACGGATCTGGGACGCTGGAACGAGGGAGATGGCGATGATCAGATTTGGGCTCTTGGGTGCGGGACGCATCGGCCAGATTCACGGACGCAACATCGCGGCCTCGCAGGCCGCGCAACTGGTCTTCGTCTCCGATCCGATGGGGGAAGCCGCTCAGCGTCTGGCATCGGCGACCCACGCGCGCATCGCGGGGCTGGACGAGGTCGTCGCCTCCGACGAAGTCGACGCCGTGATCATCTGCACGCCCACCGATACGCATGCCGAGCTGATCGAGCGGGCCGTGGCGGCCGGCAAGGCGGTGTTCTGCGAGAAGCCGGTGGATCTCTCGTCCGATCGCATCCGCGCCACGCTCGGCAAGATCGGCGATGCGCCTCTGATGATCGGCTTCAACCGCCGCTTCGACCCCAACTTCGCCTCGCTGCGCCATCGCATCCAGGACGGCGTGGTCGGCGAGGTCGAGCTGGTGACGATCCTGTCGCGCGATCCGTCGCCGCCGCCGGTCTCCTACATCGAGCGCTCGGGCGGTCTGTTCCGCGACATGATGATCCATGACTTCGACATGGCGCGCTTCCTCGTCGGCGAGGAGTTCACCGAGGTGCAGGCCACCGGTTCGGCGCTCGTCGATCCCGCCATCGGCACGGCGGGCGACGTCGACACGGCGGCGGTTCTCCTGAAGACCGCGAGCGGCAAGATCTGCCAGATCTCGTGCTCGCGCCGCGCGACTTACGGCTACGACCAGCGCATCGAGGTCCACGGGTCCAAGGGTCTGCTGAAGGCCGAGAACGTGCCGCAGACGACCGTGGTCTTCGCCAGCGAGGCCGGCGTTTCCGCCGATCCCGTCCAGAACTTCTTCCTCGAGCGCTACGCTCGCGCCTACGAGCACGAGCTGAACCACTTCATCGACTGTCTGGCCAGGGGCAACGCGATGCAGCCGAGCGGCGAGGACGGTCTTCGCGCGGGCATTCTGGCCGATGCCGCGACGAAGAGCGCGCAGGACGGCACGCTCGTTCGCATCTGAAACGGAACGAGGGTGCGGACCCGACCGGATCCGCACCCTCGTTCCGTCGATGCCGATAGGGCGTCGTCAGTAGGCGCCGTCGCTTTTCAGGAGGCTCATCGGCGTCTTCGCGAGGATCGCGACGTCCATGAGGATCGACCAGTTCTCGATGTAGTAGAGATCGTGTTCGAACCGCTTCTGCAGCTTCAGGTCGTTGTCGATCTCGCCGCGCCAGCCCTTGATCTGCGCCCACCCGGTGATGCCGGGCTTCACCTTGTGACGGCCGAAATAGCCGTCGACGATTTCCGTGAAGGTGGCGTCGGCGCTGGAGCGCGCGTGGACCGCGTGGGGGCGGGGGCCGACCAGCGCCAGTTCGCCGGTGATGACGTTGAACAGCTGCGGCAGCTCGTCGATCGACGTGCGGCGGATGAACCGCCCCACCTTCGTCACGCGCGGATCGTCCTTCGTCACCAGCTTGCGCGCGGTCGGGTCGGCCATGTCGTGGCGCAGCGAGCGGAACTTCCAGACGTTGATGACCTGATTGTTGAAGCCGTGCCGCTTCTGCCGGAAGAAGACCGGGCCGGGCGTATCCACCTTGATCGCCAGCGCGGTCGCCAGCATGATCGGCGACAGAAGAAGCAGCGCGACGCTGCCGACGGTCACGTCGAGGACGCGCTTGGCGATCAGGTCCCAGTCGGCCAGCGGCCGGTCGAACACGTCGACGAGCGGCACCGAGCCGACATAGCTGTAGGAGCGGGGGCGGAAGCGGAGGTTCGCCGACAGCGCGGAGACGCGGATGTCGAGCGGCAGAACCCAGAGTTCTTTCAGGATCGCCAGGATGCGCTTTTCGGCCGAGAGCGGCAGCGTGACGATCAGCATCTCGATTCGGGCAAGGCGGGCGAACTCGGTCAGTTCGGCGACGCTGCCGAGCTTGGGATAACCGGCGACGATCGGCGGCGAGCGGTCGTCGTCGCGGTCGTCGAAGATGCCGCAGATGCGGATGTCGCTGTCGGCCTGCTTTTCGAGGCTGCGAATGAAGGCTTCCGCCGCCGTGCCGCCACCGACGAGCACGGCGCGCCGCTCCATCACGCCGTTGCGGGCCCAGACGCGGATGCGCTGTCCGAGGACCGTGCGCGCGAGGGCGAGAACGCCGGCGGAAAGGCCAAGCCAGATCGCTGCCCATCGCGCGGTGAGGTCGAGCGGTGCGCCGATCGACAGGGCGCCGCCGGCGAAGACGCTGGCCGTCAGGAGGAGCCCCGTCGCCATGCGCGCGATCTGGGTGCGCCGCGAACGAAGCTGCACGAGATCGTAGCCCTGGAACAGCTCGATCGAGATGATGCAGAGCCCGGCGACCACCGCGGCGAGCGCAAGCGCGACGGACAGCCGGCCCTGCAGGTGATCGGCCCAGAGCAGTGTCGCGAGGCCGGCGCCCGTCAGGAGAGCGAACTCGGCGATGCGGTAGAGACTCGAGACGAGGCGCGGCGAGAGGGCTTCGTGCGACAGCTGCTCGGCCGCCCGCTGCGCATGCGCCCCGAGGACGATCGGCGACTGCGGCCGCGGCCCCCCGTCGTGCTGGAAGGTGCGAACGGCTTCCCGCCCGAAGAGGGCCAAATCCTGCTGTGTCGTCGCCATCGCCGATCCTGTCGCCTGGCCGCTGGCCGGCGCTGCGCGCGCCGGCTCGGTCCCGGCTTCGAGCGATACCGAAGAAAGGCTAAAACATGCTGAGGGCGACGTGCGGTATTTGAACGATGCGGCGCGAACGACTGATGTTGCAAGGCGTCCTTAGAAAAGGCGCTCGCGCACGCTGACGGTGTCGCCGGGCAGAACCGGGTCGGAAACGAGGACCCTGCCCGTGATGACCTGCCCGTTGACCTGCCGGGTGATGTCGACCGTGCGGTGATCGGCACGCGGCGTGAAGCCGCCGGCGATGGCCACCGCGTTCTGCGCGGTCATGCCCGGAACGTAGGAATACTGGCCGCCCGTGGTGACCTCGCCCATGATGAAGAACGGCCGGTATTGATCGACCTGCACGGAAACGTCGGGGTTGCGCAGGTAGCCGTTGCTGAGCGCCGCCGCGATGGCGGTCTGCACGGCCTCGGTGGTCTTGCCCCGGGCGGGAACGGATCCGACGAGGGGGAGGGCGAGATAGCCGGCCTTGTCCACCGCATAGACGTTGGTGAGGCTGTCCTGCTCGAACACGGTGATGCGAACCCGGTCGCCGGCATCGAGGCGATAGGGCTGGTTGAGAGCGGCGTGGAAGGCGGGCGAGGGGGGCGGCGCGCTCACGCAACCCGAAAGGGCCGCGATGCAGAAGCTCGCAAAGGTGAGCATGCTCGCGCGCATGACGTTCTCCGTGTTCCGGCGGTTCCCCACGGGAAGGTGGGGCTTCGACGTCATGGTTATCGTGGGTTAAGGTTAATCCTCCGTAAATCGTCCGCCTTCTTGCTGCCCGGTCCGCAGTCTTTATCCTGACAGAGGATGGACTCGGGCAAGCATGAGGTCCCGGAACGTCTTGTCGCGAAGGGCAAGAGCATGAAGCCACCGAAGGCGGACGACCGCACAGGATCCACCATCCGGCAGGCGTTGCGCCGCCATGGGCGGCTGGTCCTCGCAGTGCCCGCCACCTTTGCGCTGGCGGCCTTCTTTGCCGTCTCGCTCGTGCCCCCCGTCTACCGCGTGTCGATCGAGCTTCGGGGCGACGCCGGGCTCGCCGAACGCTGGCAGGCGGATGCGCCGGCCTCGATGCAGGACGAGGGAACGGGATCGGCGGGGGCGCGGCCCAATCTGTCCGCCCTTCGGCAGGTGTCCGACTGGATCGATGGCGATGCGACCCTGTCGCAGATCGTCTCCACCACCGATCGTGGGATCCGAACCGAAGCGCCCGACCGGATCGTCGTTTGGGTCGAGGCCGGGTCCGCCCGCGCGGCTGGCGAACAGGCCGATGCGATCGCGGATCTCGTCGCCCGGTCGGAGGCTATGGCGCCGGGGCCGGCCGCGGCACCGGCACCGGACATCGAGCCCACCCCCCTTCCGGTGATCGAGCCGGTGGCGGCAGTTCCCGCCGCCTTGCCAGCCTGGAGTGCGGTGCAGGAGCAGGCGCGGGGCGCCCGAACGGCCGCCGCTGCCTCGATGGCCGCTCTCGACGCGTTCCTTGCCGATCCCGCCAACGGGATGCAGGACGGCGACGCTGCGATCGGGGAGCGGTTGTCCGACGCGCAGGCCCGCAGCGAGCGACTGCGCACCGAGGGCCTGCGGTTGCGCGCAGCGGCGCGTGAGGCGCGGACGGGGTCAGTCCAGCCCGATGCGGGACCTCCGGTCGAGGCCGTGGCCGGTTGGGCCGATCTCGAACGGCTGGCACGTCAGCGCCGCGATCTCGGCGCCAGCGTCGACGAACTCGGCCGCACGCTGCTCGACGGCCATCCCCGCATGGCCATGGCGCGCCTGCGCCTCGCCGATCTCGACGGCTCCCTGCGCACGACCGGCACTGCCGTCGCCCGCACGCTGGACGAGGGGGCCGATGCACGCGCTGATCAGGCCGCCACGGCCGACCGCGAGGCTGACCGCTTGCGGGCGCGCCGCAATGAACTGGCCGATATCGCGCTTCGCCGCGCCGCCCTCGAACGCCAGATGACGCTCGATGCCGACGTGGCGGGCAAGCTGGAAGCGGCCCTTGCCGCCTCGGAACCGACGGACGCTGCGCCGGAACCGCTGCCGACCCCTGCAGCGATCGCTCCGCCGGAGCCCGAGCTTGCCCGTGCGGCGCCCGCCGTCGAGCTGACCCGGACGCTGCTGCCGATGGAGACCTTGCATCCCTCGCGCTGGCCGACAGTGGCGGGGTCGGCCTTGGCCGGGCTGGCGCTCGCGCTGCTCGGCGTGGCGGCAACCGGCCTGCGCCGTGGGACCCGTCCGCCCCTCGGTGCGGCCGATCCCGTAGTTGAGCCCCTGCCGCTCCGGCGACCCGTGCCGAAGACGGTGGCGGGCGAACCCGGCGACACCGCGGGCCTCGACATCGCGACGGTGGACGACGTGATCGACGCGCTCATCACCAGCGGGATCTCGCGGGCGCTGCTGATGGTGCCCATGGCATCGCCGCGCCCTGTCGGTGTCGATATCGTCCGGCGTCTCGCCCTGCGGGGCCAGTCCGCCGCCATCGTCGATCTATCAGAAGACCAGACCGCCGCGCGCGCGATGGGTGCCGGCGACGACGCGCCTGGAATCACCGACCTCATCGAGGGCGATGCGACCTTCGCTGGGATCGCCCGGCGGGATTTCGCGACGCGCGCCGATATCGTGCCCGGCGGCCGCCATCCGCCGACCTCGAAGCTGGACACAATCGCCGAGCGTCGCAATGTCCTCGATTTCATCGAGCGCAGTTACGAGACACTGCTCATCGATTGCGGCCGCATGTCCCCGGCCGGCGTGAAGGCGTTGAGCGACACCGATGCGGCTTTGCTCATGGCAGTTCAGGGTGCGAGTGCGGACGAGGTGACGGCGGCGGTTCGTGATCTCCGCGAGGCGGGGCTCGACGATGTCATCCTCGTTGGCGACACACGCTCGGTGCCCGCCTGATCGGCCTTCCCGTCAGCGACGGCGGGGTTCGCGTTCCATCCACCGGATGACGAACATCGCAGGGACGATCCAGAGAAGGCCGGTCACCAGGAAGTAGAGGAGATGCACGTAACCCGGTGCGTCGCCGAGATAAAGCGAGGCGTAGGCCGTCGCGAAGACTGCGTAGACGATGACGAGCGCCAGAAGGATCACGACGCCGAGGAGCTTCTTCAGTCTGACGGGCATGGGGTCGCGCCTTCGATCAACACGGCATGGGCGCCGCCGACCGGGTATGACGCCGCCGTCCTTCGAGATCAACCTGCGACGAGAGCGCCCGGCGGCCCCGACGCTCTTGCCAAGGCGGTCGTGGGGCTTCAAACCGACCATCTACGGCCGAGGCGACGCCCGCCCGGTCTTCGGACGTGATCGTGGTCTCCCGAGGCCCGATAGGACACAAGGATCGGAGGGCCTGCCGACAGGCGGCGCCGCCGAAGATGCCGATGAACACGATCTCTCTCGCCGACCGAACCGATGCGAGGGCGCTGCCGCGCAAGATCCTCGCCGACCGCGCCGCGATCCGCTTCTGGCTCTACGCCATCGCAGGTCTGATCCTGGCGCTCGTCGTGGTTGGCGGGGCCACGCGTCTCACCGAATCCGGCCTGTCGATCACCGAGTGGAAGCCGATCCACGGCATCGTGCCGCCCCTGTCGGAAGCCGAGTGGATCGAGGAATTCCAGCTCTACCAGCGCATTCCGCAGTATCAGGAGCTCAACCGCGGCATGTCGCTCGGTGAGTTCAAGACCATCTTCTGGTGGGAATGGGCGCATCGCTTTCTGGCCCGCGCCGTCGGCTTCGCCTTCGCGGTGCCGCTGGCCTTCTTCTGGATCAGCGGGCGCGTCGAGGGCTGGCTCAAGCCCCGCCTCGTCGGGTTGCTGGCGCTCGGCGGCGTGCAGGGCGGCATCGGCTGGTGGATGGTGGCATCCGGCCTCAGCGTGCGCACCGATGTCAGCCAGTACCGGCTCGCCATCCATCTGACGACCGCCTGCGTCATCTTCGCCGCGACGCTCTGGATCGCAAGGGGACTCGTAACGCGCGAGCGCGAAGCGCCTCCGACGCGCCATTCGATCATCGTCGGTGGGCTGATCGTCTTCCTGTCGCTCCTGCAGATCTATTTCGGCGGTCTCGTCGCGGGCCTGAATGCGGGCCTTGCCTTCAACACCTGGCCGCTCATGGACGGCAGCCTCGTTCCCGGCAATCTCCTCGTGATGACGCCGGCTTGGCGTAACTTCTTCGAGAACGTGATGACCGTGCAGTTCGTGCACCGCTGCGGAGCCTATCTCCTGTTCACGGTGGTGGTCGTCCATGCGATCGCCGCATGGCGCATCGCGGCCGGTACCCGGCATGCGACCGGCGCACTGCTCCTGGCGGGGCTCGTCACCGTGCAGGCCATGCTCGGTATCACCACGCTGCTCCTGCATGTTCCCATCAGCTGGGCGCTGCTGCATCAGGCCGGCGCGCTCGTCGTGCTGGCCGGCGCGGTAATCCATGCGCGGGGCCTCACGGGCGCCTATCCCGCGCCCGCCATCGCGATCTGATAAGATTGCCGACGCCGCCGACCTGCGGCGTCGGCAGTCGCGCTCAACCGCGCAGCATCAGGTCCATGTTCTGGACGGCGGCGCCGGAGGCGCCCTTGCCGAGATTGTCGAGGAGGGCCACGAGATTGGCCCGGCCGCCATCCTTCGAGCCGAAGACGAAAAGCTTCATCGCATCGGTGCCGGCGAGCTCCGTCGGATCGATGCGCTTCAGCGCGGCCGTCTCGGCCGTCGATGCCACCGTGACGACATTCTGCCCCGCATAGTGCGCCTCAAGGGCACCGTGTAGATCGGCGGGCGAGACGCCGCTCGGCAGATGCAGCGGCACCTGCACGATCATGCCCTGCGCGAACTTTCCGACCGAGGGCGCGAAGATCGGATCGTCGCCGAGGAGTCCGAAGGTGCGCATTTCCGGCAGGTGCTTGTGCGCGAGGTCGAGGCCGTAGAGGAAATGCGGCGAGGCGATGTGATCCTCGCGCGACGCGTCCTCCATCTGCGCGATCATCTGCTTGCCGCCGCCCGTATAGCCGGACACCGCGTTGACGGTGACCGGATAATCTTCGGACAGAAGCCCAGCCATGCGCAAAGGGCGCAGCAGCGCGATGGCGCCGGTCGGATAGCAACCGGGATTGGCGACGAGCCGCGCGCCCGCGATCTTGGCGCCCTGCGCCTCGTCCATCTCGGCGAAGCCGTAGGCCCAGGCGGGATCGACGCGGTGCGCGGTGCTGGTGTCGATGATGCGCGTCGAACCGTTGCCGGCCAGGAAGGCGACGGCCTCGCGCGAGGCGTCGTCCGGCAGGCAGAGGATCGCGATATCCGCCTCGTTGAGGAGATCCTCGCGCATCGCGGCGTTGCGGCGCTCCGCTTCGGGGATCGACAGGAGGTCGACATCGGCGCGGCCCGCCATCCGGCTGCGGATCTGCAGGCCGGTGGTGCCGTGTTCGCCGTCGATGAAGATACGCGGTTTCATGAAGCGTCACCCGTGCGAGGAGGAGCGGGAAATCGTCCTCTCGGCGGCTTCCTTCGCACGGAGCCGCCGTCGCATTCAACCATGGGGGCGGCTACGACCTGGCACGCGTCGCTTTCCGCTCGGCGAGGATCCCCAGCACATACATCGCCACCGTCGACCCGGCGATCGCCGTGATGTCGGAATGGTCGTAGGGCGGGGAGACCTCCACCACGTCCGCGCCGACGATCGGAAGGGTCTTCAGGTGGTGCAGCACCGCCAGCATCTTGGCGCTCGACGGGCCGCCCGCGACCGGCGTGCCGGTGCCCGGCGCGAAGGCGACGTCGAGGCAGTCGATGTCGAAGCTGAGATAGCAGTTCGCACCGTCGGTTCGCGAGAAGATGCGTTGGGCGATCTCGGCGGAGGTCAGATCCTCCACCTCGTTGCCGTGCAGGATCTCGATGCCGCAAGTCTCCGGCGCATGCGTGCGGATGCCGACCTGGATCGAGGTCGCGGGATCGATCAGCCCGTCCCTGACCGCTGCCGTGACGAAGGACCCGTGATCGACGCGGGTGCGGCCGTCCGGCGCGGTGGCCAGAGGCCAAGTGTCCTGGTGCGCGTCGAAATGGACGAGAGCGAGCGGCCCGTGGCGCTCCGCATGCGCCTGCAGCAGCGGATAGGTGATCGAATGATCGCCGCCGAGGGTCAGGAGAAAGCCGGTACGCGCCAGAAGGCCAGCGGCTTCCACGCGCATCGTCTCGTGCGCGGTTTCCGGCAGGCGGTAGTCGAGCAGGCAGTCGCCGTAGTCCACGACGCTCAAGGCTTCGAAGAGATCGGCATGGAAGGGATATTGCGGATCGTTGTCGAAGATCATCGACGCCCGGCGCAGCGCCTGCGGCCCGAAGCGGGTGCCCGGCCGGTTGGAGACGGACGCGTCGAACGGAATGCCCCAGACCGTCACGTCCGAGCCCGCCGGGTCCTTCGTGAAGCGCCGCCGCATGAAGGAGGGCGCGCCCGCGTAGGTCGGGTCCGACGCTGCGCCGAGCGCCTGCGTCGCCGTGAAGGCGTGATCGATCGACTGGCCGGCCATTGGGAACTCCCTTGTCTCGTCGCCTGCCTAGCGAGGCGCTTCATCGGCCGCCGGTAGGCCGGCCACTATCAGGGCGTGAACCAATAGCGCGTCATGTGGAAGAGGAGCGGGGCGGAAAAGGTGATCGAATCCAGCCGGTCGAGGACGCCGCCATGTCCCTCGATCAACGTCCCCCAATCCTTCGCGGCGAGATCGCGCTTCACCGCCGATAGGACGAAGCCGCCGAAGAAGCCGGCGACGACGATCACCGCGGACATGCCGGCCGACTGTAGCGGCGTGAAGGGTGTCAGCGGATAGAGGAGCGTGCCGATGCCGATCGCCAGCAGACCGCCGCCGACGAGACCCTCCAGCGTCTTCGAGGGGCTGATGTTGGGGGAGAAGCGGCGGCGGCCGATGAGCTTGCCGACGACATATTGCAGGACGTCGCTGAGCTGCACCACGAGCACGAGATAGACGAGGAGCAGCACCGGGTCCGCGCCGGTGTCGAGCATGGTGAGAGCCGGCGCATGGCTGATGCAGTAGACGCAGAGCATCAAGCCCCACTGCACCCGCGCGCTGCGCGTGAGGAAGTCCCGCGTGTCGCCCGTCAGCGTCGCGACGGCCGCAAGACCCAGGAAGGCGTAGACGGGAATCAACACTGAGAAGAGACCGTACCATTGCGTCCACAGCAGCACGTATTGCAGCGGCAGCAGCGCGAAGAACGACAGGAACAGTGCGCGGTGATCGCCCCGGCGCGAGGGCGTCAGGGTCCAGAATTCGCGCAGCGCCACGAAGGACAGGAAGGCGAAGAGCAGCGCCGTCGCCGTGTCGCCGACGATCAGCGCGCCGCCGAAGACGATCGCCATGATCCACCAGGACCGGGTGCGCGCGTTCAGATTGTCGATGGTGCGGCGGCCCTCCTCGGTGGTCGCGCGTCGCGCCAGGATAGCGCCCGCGAGGGAGCCCGCGGACAGAACCAGAAGAACGCCGGCGAAGACCCATCCGAGAGCCGTGGTCATCGGGCGCGCTCTCCCAGGGTTTCGACGGCGGCGCGCGCGCGGGCGAGAAACGCGGCCTTCTCTTCGCCGGGGACCACGGTCAGCGCCGGGCCGAAGCGGGCGGTGCAGGTGATCGGCACGATGAGGTAGCTGCCCTTCGGCATGACGCGGGCGAGGTTGTCGAGGTGGACGGGCACGAGATCGACGGCGGGAAAGGCCTGAGCCAGATGGAAGAGCCCGCTCTTGAACGGAGCGATGCCGTTCTCGTCGGCGCGCGTGCCCTCGGGAAAGATCAGCACCGATCCGCCGTCGGCCAGGCAGGCATGAACCGGCGCCAGCGGATCGCCTTGCGCGCTGCGCGTCCGGTCGATCAGCACCGAGCGCAGGCACGCTTGCGAGACGAAGCGGCGCAGCGGCGTGCGGCCCCAATAGTCGCGCGCGGCGACGGGATGGGTCTGCGCCCGGATCGCGGGCGGCATCGCGGCCAGAACCGCCAGCGTGTCGAAATGGCTGGCATGGTTGGCGAAGTAGATGGTCTGGCGCAACGAGGGCTCGCACGCCGCATAGGCGCCGCGCGCGCCGATGAGGAGACGCACGAGACCCATCAGAAGGGCACGGACGAGGGGGATCATGCGCCGAGCATCCGGGCGATCGTGCGGGTGCGCGTGATGCAGGTGAGGAGGCTGCCGAGCGCGATCAGCGCGAGCGTCCACACGAGAACGTCCCAGCCGGGTCCGACCGCGAGGCGCCAGACGAACTGCGCGAGCAGGCCCGCGGTCAGGAGCGCCATCCGTCGCTGCTTGGCCATGATGCCGGAAAAATCCTGCGGCAGGCCGAGTGCGCCGCCGAAGACGCGGACATAGGCGGTAAGGGCAGCCAGAAGCGCCGCAGCCCATCCGAGATCGGGCCAGCCTGCCGCATAGCCGGCGGCGGCGAGCAGAAACGTATCGGCGACCCGGTCCGGGAATTCGTTGTAGAGCGCGCCGACGAGCGATTTCTTGCCGCCCTCGATCGCCACCATGCCGTCGAGAAGATTGCAGAGCAGGCGCAGCTGGATCGCGAGCGCCGCGACGAGGAAGGTGATGGGATGGTTCCATCGAACCAGCGCCAGCGCCCCGAGGCCGGCGAAAAGGATCGATAGGGTCGAGATCTGGTTCGGCGTCACGCGGCCGGCGGCGAGCTTCGACGCCAGCGCGATCATGACGCGCGACGAGCGGCTGGCGATGGGCCGCCGGCCCGGTTCGTTCGGCAGAGGTGAACCCAACGGATCCGGCATCGTGTTCCCCAAGCGGTACGCCAGCAAAGACGCACTCCCAAGCTGTACCGCGATTCGCCGCACCGGCAACGCCGAAACGAAAAAGGCCGCGGCATATGCCGCGGCCCTCGATGGATGAAACCGAATGGCTTCGAAGCTTAGCGCTTCGAGAACTGGAACGAACGACGAGCCTTGGCGCGGCCGTACTTCTTGCGCTCGACCGTACGCGAATCGCGCGTCAGGAAGCCGCCCTTCTTGAGCACGGCGCGAAGGCCCGGCTCGTAGTAGGTGAGAGCGCGCGAGATGCCGTGACGAACGGCGCCGGCCTGACCGGAGAGACCGCCGCCGGCGACCGTCACCATGATGTCGAACTGGTCGGAGCGCGAGGCCGCGACGATCGGCTGGCGGAGCACCATCTGGAGAACGGGACGCGCGAAATATTCGGCGAAGTCCTTCTCGTTGACGACGATCTTGCCCGAGCCGGGCTTGATCCAGACGCGGGCGACCGCGTCCTTGCGCTTGCCGGTCGCATAGGCGCGACCCTGAGCGTCGAGCTTCTGGACGTGGACCGGAGCGGCGACGGTTTCCGTCGCGTTCACGGACGCCAGGCTCTGCAGGGAGTTCATGTCGGCCATTATGCAGCCCTCGCGTTCTTGGAGTTCAGCGCCTTGACGTCGAACGTCTCGGGAGCCTGGGCCTCGTGCGGATGCGCGGCGCCGGCATAGACGCGAAGATTCTTGAGCTGGCGACGGCCGAGCGGGCCCTCGGGGAGCATGCGCTCGACGGCCTTCTCGACGACGCGCTCGGGGAAGCGGCCTTCGAGGATCTCGCGCGCCTTGCGCTGCTTGATGCCGCCGGCATAGCCGGTGTGCCAGTAGTAGGTCTTGTCCTGGAACTTCTTGCCCGTGAAGACGACCTTGTCGGCGTTCACGATGATGACGTTGTCGCCGTCATCGACATGGGGCGTGAAGGTCGGCTTGTGCTTGCCACGGAGGCGAAGCGCGACGAGGGAGGCGAGACGGCCGACAACGAGCCCTTCGGCATCGATGACGATCCACTTCTTCACCACCGTCTCGGTCTTCTGCGAGAAGGTCTTCATACGGGAATCCTTGGGTCACTCGTGCGTCGACCGCGGACGAAACCCCCGGCCATACGAAAAAGGCGGCAGACGCCGCACTTGATGCGCCTTCCATACGGAGGTCAGCGGGGGAATGCAAGCGTATCCGCTCGCATTTCACTCGTCGCATTTTGATCGAACCCGAACAAAAACAATGTCTTGTCATGTATGGTATCAGGATACCGCAACAATCCGCGATGGAGTCGGTTGCTTCGGCGGAATGGAGTACGTCCCGACCGCATGAGCCGCAGGCAGTTCGTCCGCAGCGCCGCGGATGGCGATCTCGACCACCGCAAGCCTGCGGCCGAGCTTCAGGAGGCTGGCTTCCGCCCGCAACAGGCCGGGCGACGGCTTGGTCAGGAAGTTGATCGACATGTTCGTGGTGACGACATGCATCACCGGCCCGATATGGGCGAGGATGCAGAGATAGGCCGCGACGTCGGCGAGGGCGAAGAGGCTCGGGCCCGACACGGTGCCGCCCGGCCGCAGGTGCCGCTCGCCCGCGTCGAGCGCGAGCGTCAGGCGGCCCGGCGCCAGCGCGTCCAGACGCGCGCCCATGCCGGCGACCCCTGCCTGCGGAAACTCGCGATCGAGAAAATCGGCGACTGCGTCGAAGGTCATGGCCAGCTGCATCGGCGGTTCCTTGTCTCCCTACGAGGATCGTCCACACGATGGCATTCCCCGTGTTTCCTGCTAACCCATCCGCCTTCGATGCCCAACAACAGGACTTCGCAATGACGCTGTTGCTCTCCATCTCCACCGACGGGCTCGAGCCGGAGGTCAGCCGCCCGGCACCGGACAAGGTGATCGCGGGCGACCCCATCCACCGGACCTGGAACTGCGAGGACGACGGCGACGGGCTCTATGCCGGCGTTTGGGAATCGACGCCCGGCGAGTGGCGAGTCGCCTACGCCGAGTGGGAGTACTGCGAGATCCTCTCGGGCGTTTCGGTGCTGACCGACGAGGAAGGCGAGAGCCGACGATATGTTGCCGGCGACGCCTTCGCGATCCGTCGCGGCTTTCAGGGAACGTGGCGGGTCGAGGAAACGACGCGCAAGCGTTACGTCATCAAGCTCTGAGGCGTCGCGCCTCGAAGGTGAGATCGAGGCGTTCGACGCCGCGGAAATGATAGCTGTCGCGAAAGCGCGGCGGCTCCTTCGGGCGAAGGGCTCCGAGCCCGGCCAGGGCGCGAAACGCCAGTCCGAGCTCAAGGCGCGCCAACGGCGCGCCGATGCAGAAGTGAATGCCGCCGCCGAAGGCGAGATGCGGGTTGCCGCATCGCGCGGGATCGAACCGGTCGGCGTCGGTGAAGACGCGTTCGTCGTGGTTGGCGGAGGCCAGGAGCAGCGCCACCTCTTCGCCGCGCCGCAGTGGCTGCGATCCCACATGCGTATCGACGAGGGCAAAGCGGCGGAACAGATGCAGCGGCGTGTCGAAGCGCAGGGCCTCCTCAACGAGCGAGGCGGTCGATCCCTCGTCGCATGTCGCCGCTGCCAGATCGACGCCAGCGTCGAGGGCCGCGGCGAGGCCGTTGCCGATCTGGTGGACGGTCGCCTCGTGACCGGCATTCAGCAACAGCACCACGAGCGAGACGAGTTCGGGCTCGCTGAGGCGGCCGCCCTCGGTCTGCGCGACGAGAAGGGCCGAGAGGAGATCGTCACCCGGCTTCGCCCGCTTGATCGCGAGGAGCGACCGCAGATAGTCGGCGAAATCGCGAGACGCGGCATCGGCGCGAACTTCCACCGTGCGGTCGCGGCCGAACTGGTACATGGCCACCATCGCATGCGACCAGCGCAGCAGGAGGTGCGCGTCCTCGCGGGGTACGCCGATCAGGCCGGCGATGACAGCGACGGGGAGCGGCTCGGCGAACTGTGAGACCAGTTCGACCAGTCCGTCCTCCGCGAACGCGGCCACGAGTTCCTGTGCGACGTGCTCGATCTCCGGTGCCAGCGCCTCGATCCGGCGGGAGACGAACGCGCGCGTCAGTAGCGAGCGCAGGCGCGTATGCGTCGGCGCTTCGAGATCCAGCAGCGAATGCGCTTCGAGAGCCGCGAAATGGCGAAGGTGCGAAGGAACGTCAGACGCCGCCGGGCGGCCCGATCCGTCCGGCGAGACGACGCGCCCGAAGTCGCGACTTTTCAGAATGCGCGAGACGTCGCCATGGGCGGCGATCGCCAGGCAACTGGCATCATCCCAGCGGGCGACCGGCGCATGGGCGCGCAGATATGCGTAGACGGGGTAGGGATCGGCGAAGAAGACGGGATCGCGTGGGTCGAGGCGGAACGAGCGCCCATCCGGCGCGAGAACGAAGCTCGGCGGGAGCGCAGCGAGAGAGCGGGTCGGAAGGTCCATGTCTCGACTTTTGCCGTTGTCGCCGCCATGAGGCAACCGACGGCGGAGACGAAAACGCCCGCCGGAAGGGCGGGCGCTTCGTTCAATCTGAGTTCAGGCGAGGCTCAGCGCTCGACCTCGATCAGGATCTCGTTGCGGCGCATGAAGCCGGGCGTCCATGGCGCGTTGTAGAACGCATAGATCGGATCACCCTTCTGCTTCAGGTTCTCGTCGGCGACGTAGTTGTAGAGCGCCATCAGCTTCTTCGAGGCAAGCGAAGCCGAGAAGTTGCCGCTGAAGCGGATCGCAACGAGGCGCTTGGCCGAGACTTCGCGGATCGCCACATCGTTCGAGTTCGGCGTCGGCAGGCTGGCCTTCGTGAACTTCTTCGGCATGACGAAGCGGATCGCCCAACCCTTCGTGCGGCCTTCGC
Source organism: Aureimonas sp. AU12 (assembly GCF_001463705.1). Classification (GTDB taxonomy): domain Bacteria; phylum Pseudomonadota; class Alphaproteobacteria; order Rhizobiales; family Rhizobiaceae; genus Aureimonas. Next base: position 110,184 of record NZ_BBWH01000043.1, read on the forward strand.
TCTCGGAAAGCTGCTGCAGCACCGGGACCGTCATCGCGATCTTCTTGCCGGACCGATTGTTGGCGGCGATGAAGTCGTAAAGGGTCTCGAAGCCACGACGGCGAGCCTTCTCGTGGTAGCCGGTCTTCACCGTCTCGGCGACGATCATCGCGTCATAGTCGCGGATCTCGATCTCGCCGTCGCGGCGAACGACGTCGTATTCCGGCTCCTCGGCGTGATCGGCGATCTTCTTGGTGACGTAGAACGCCGTACCGATCGCGAGAATCGCGCCGCCTGCGATCAGCGCGGTCGAGACGTTCGGGCGCTCGCGCAGGTAGTCGACGCTACGCTGATAGCCGCGCCCGCCCTTGAAGCTGCTGCGGTGGCCGAACGCGGGGAACGAGAACGACGAAAGGGCCGGCAGGTGGTCGCGCAGGTCGCTGGCGCGGTCGCCGAGCGAGTGGCCGGCCTTCGAGAGGGAGGACTTGGCGTCGTAGAGCGAAGCCTTGGCGTCATCGGCGCTCGGAAGCGACAGGCCGGTCAGGAAGCTCGGGAGGTAGCGCGAATAACCGCTGTCGGTCGCGCCGTAGAGGCGGTTGACCTCGTGCTCGACGGCCCGGCGCAGGCGCTCGGCCTTCGAGGGCCGCGGATTGATACGCGCAACGACCTGCGACTCCAGTTCTGCGATCCGATCGCCGATATCGCTGATGGCGTCGGTCAGACGCCCATAGGCCGTAGGCTTGTCGCGAAACATCTCGTTCTCCTCAAAATCGCTCGGGGCGATGCGCACGCGGCGACCGCCATACGAAACTCTTGTGACCCGGAGGTTCGGGTCGCCGCCTGTCAACGTCGATGCGATGGCTTGGTTGCGAGCGCGAAGGATTTCTCGGTCGTGCGTTCGTGAAGAATTCGTAAACCTCGCGCAACCTTTGGCAGCACTCGCCAATTAGGAAGTATCAGGTTTTCATGGCCTGATACTCCAGCCAAATTGGGCGGCCCTCGGGCCGCCCCTTTTTGTTACGGCCATCGAAAGAGCTGAGGCCGGGCATTTTCTGCGTCGTCGCCGATGGGGTCGAGCAGCGTTCCCATCCCGCGATCCACCCCGATTGGTACGACGCGCCGAACCGTCCCGTCGCGCCGCGCCGTCCAGAACTGCAGCGTCGAACTTGCCGCGTCGAAAACCGCCGCCGTCAGCACGTGCGAAAAGAACGCCCCGGTGTCGATCGAGATGCGGTTCTCGGTGACATGGGGGCGGGGTGGCGACTGGGGCGTGTGGCCGTGGACCACCGCGGCCTCCAGCGGCCCGACATAGCGCAGGAAGACACTGCGGATCCAGAGGCTGGCCTCTCTCGGCTGATCGACCAACGCGATGGCGGGATCGACCCCGGCATGGACGAAGACGAGATCTCGCCAGCGCACCAGTTGCGCGGCCTCTTCGAGCAGCGACGCATGGCGCGGCGTCTCGGCCAGGATGCCTCGGCGTATGTCGGAAAGGGGTGTGGCGGGGGCCGCATAGGATTGCAGGGTTTCGAGCCCGCCCTGGCCGAGCCAGAGTTCGAGATCGTCGGCCATCGTCGGGTCGCCCGCCAGACACCGCCGCAGCCAGTCGTCATGGTTGCCCAGGCACAGCTTCGAGCCCGGGAACCGCTGGAGGGCGCCGATCACGAGATCGAGCACCCCGCGACTGTCGGGTCCACGGTCCACGAGATCGCCGAGAAACACGATTGCAGCGCGCCCATCGTCCGGTGCCGTTCGCTCGATCTCCCGCAGGAGCGGCGCGAGGAGATCGGCGCGCCCATGGACGTCGCCGATCGCGTAGACGCGCTCGACCGTCTTAGAAAGCGTCTGGGGTCCGGCACTCATGTTCCGGTGTCCGCTGCTCGGCTGCCGATACTCACGACGCGCCCTCGATGGCCCCGAGTAGACGACCCACCGCCTCGAAGCGAGCATCGGTTCCCAAGGTCTCGACGGGATAGACGAGCTTGAGGTCGCTCCAGCGCCAGTCCTTGGGCAACGCCTGCTCCATGGCTCGCTTGGCGTCGTCCCGCGTGCGGAACACGGCCGCGATCCCCTTCGGTCCGGCGGCGAGCTTGGCGATCCCGAGTTCGAAGCAGCGGATGCGAATATCGGCGAGTTGCAGCATGACGCGGGCGGGCCTGGGCAGGGCGCCGAACCGGTCCTCGATATCCACATCCAGCGCCTCGAGGGCGCTGCGTTCGCGGACCCGGTCGATCTCGGCATAGAGATTGATGCGGGTCTCGTCGTCGGGCACGTAGACCGCGGGAATGCGGCCGGCGATGCCGAGCAGGATCTCGGGCGTCCAGTCGTCCGGCACTGGCTTGCCTTCGGCGACGAGGAGGGCACGGCGCAGGAAGTGGCGGTAGAGCGTCAGGCCGACGAGCTGGAGATGCCCGGCCTGCTCCTCGCCGAGGAGGTCCCCTGCGCCGCGAAGATCGAGATCGCGCGCGCTGATCTGGAAACCGGCGCCGAGCCGGTTCATGGCCTCGAGCGTCCGCAGCCGCCGCTCGGTCTCGGGTGCCAGCGTCTGCCCGGCTTCGCAGAGGAGATAGGCGACGCCGCGCCGCGAACCACGCCCAACCCGTCCGCGCAGCTGATGAAGCTGGGCGAGGCCGAACCGGTCGGGACGCCAGACGATCATCGTGTTGGCGGCGGGTACGTCCAGGCCGCTTTCGATGATGTTGGTGGCCAGCAGTATGTCGCCGTCGCCCTCGGTGAAGCGCAGCATGGCCTCGTCGACTTCGTCCGGCGGCAATTGGCCGTGGACGACACCGACACTGAGGTCCGGCACGAGCTTGCCGAGACGCGCCGCCATCGGCGCGATGTCCTCGACGCGCGGGCAGACGACGAAACTCTGGCCGCCGCGCCGGTGCTCGCGCTCCAGCGCCTCGCGCACGAGATCGTCGTCGAAGGCGGCGACCACGGTCTGGATCGGCTGGCGCAGCACGGGGGGCGTCGCGATGATGCTGAGTTCGTTGAGGCCGACGAAGCTGGCCTGCAGCGTCTGTGGAATGGGCGTCGCGGTGAGTGTCAGGACATGGGCGCCGTCGGCGAGGCGCCGCAGCACCTCCTTCTGCTTGGCCCCAAACCGTTGCTCCTCGTCGATCGCCACGAGGCCGAGGTCGTCGAAGCCGATGCCTTTGCCGCACAGCGAGTGGGTGCCGACGACGACGCGGATGCTGCCATCCTTCAGCCCCTCGCGAATGCGCTTGGCCTCCTTCGCGCTCGTCTGGCGCGACAACTGCGCCACCTCAATGTCGAACCCGGCAAAGCGCCGTGCGACGGCGCGCGCATGCTGCTGGGCAAGAACCGTGGTCGGCGCGACGATCGCGACCTGACGCCCGGCGAACGCCACGGCGGCGGCGGCGCGCAGCGCCACTTCCGTCTTGCCGAAGCCGACATCGCCGCAGACGAGCCGATTCATCGGGCGACCCGAAGCAAGATCGGCGAGGACGCTGTCCACCGCCTTCGACTGGTCCGGTGACAACTCGTAGGGGAAGCGGGCGCAGAAGCGCTCGAACCGGCGCCGGTCGGGCTTCAGCGGTTTGGTCCTGGCGTCGCGTCGGGCGGCGGCGAGGTCGAGCATGCGCTCCGCCGTGCCGCGCACGCGCTGGAGTATCGAGTTGCGGCGCTCGATCCAGTTGCCGCCCTTGAGCTTGTCGAGCGTGACGCCGCCACCGCCGCTCGAATAGCGCCAGAGGGCCCCGATCTCCTCGACGGGTACCATCAGCTTGCCGTCATCGGCATAGCGCAGGCGCACCACATCGCGCTTGGCGCCGCCATGCTCCATGCGCTCGAGCCCTTCGAGAAGGCCGACGCCGTGGTCGAGATGGACCACGGCGTCGCCGATCGCGAACTCGGCATCCGCAAGGTTGAAAGGCGAGGCGGCGTCGGAGCGCGAAACCGTGGCGGCGTGACCGCCGAGATCCTGCACCGTGACGACCGTGACCTTCGCACCGGGAACACGGAAACCCTCGGTGACGGGCAGAACCATCGCGAACGCCGCGCCCGCCTTCGACGAGAGAACCGCCGGCCAGTCGGCGTCGCGCTTCAGCTTGCGTCCGAGATGGCGCTGCGCCCGCCGCGTCCAATCCGTCAGCAGCGCGGATGTCGGCGCGGCGAGCACGAGCGTGTTGCCCGCCGCCTTTTCGGTCAGGAAGGCTTCGAGGGCTTCCCATGGCTGATCGGCTTCGGCGAAGCGCGGCACGAAATGGGCGTCGCGCGCGGCCTGTCCCGGCTCGTCCTCGACGACGACGGCCAGCCTCGTGGCGATGGCGCCGTCCCATTCCTTCAAGCCGAGAAACATCCGCGACACCGCGACCGGCCGCTTGCCCGAGCGGGACTGCGCGGCGTCCGCGGCCGACTCGTCGGCGGCCTCCAAGAAGGCGACGGCGCGACGCTCGACACCGTCTTCCAGCGTGACGGAAGCCTCGCCGATATAGTCGAAGATGGACTCCAGCTTGTCGTAATGGGTGGCCAGCCGGTGCTCGCGTCCGGTCGCGCCGCCGAGGTCTGCGGGCGCCGGTCCCGGCACCTCGCTGGCGGGATCGATGATCAGCATCTCGCACTCGGCGATCGTGCGCTGGGTCACGGCGTCATAGGAGCGGATCGCAACGATGCGACCTTCGGCATGCTCGACGCGGCAGGGCGCCGGCGCGGCGGCCGGAAAGAAGTCGATGACGCGGCCGCGGAGCGCCGCCTCGCCGGGCTCGTCGACCCGGTCGTCGAAGACGTAGCCGACCTCGCGCAGATGCGCTTCGATCTCGGTGGCATCGACGACGTCGCCGACGCGGAACTCGCGGTGGAGCGAGGTCCAGATCGGGCGAGGCGGAACCCGGCGCAGCAAGGCCTCGGCCGTGGTGACGAGGATGGCGGGCCGGTTGTCCGCGTTGGTCAGCCAGCGCAGCACGCCCATGCGCTGCCCCATCACGGAGCGCGACGGGGAACACCCATCGTAGGGCAGGCAGTCCCAGGGCGGGAAGTAGGCGACGGGGCGGTTGGGATCGAAGGCTTCGAGCACGTCCTGGATGTCGCGCGCCCGGCGGGCGGTCTGCGCGACGTAGACCACGAGGCGGCCCCGGTTGTTCGCGGCCTGCCGGTGGATGAGTGCGGCCGTCGCGCCGATCGGGCTGAGGGGCGCCAGCTTCTCGGCGGTCGAGGTCTGGGTTTCGAGGCTGACGGACTGAAGCATGGAACGCATGAACCCTGTGGCCGGACGATCCGGTCAGAGGTGAACGTCGCATTCCCTCCAACGATCCGGGACCGTTGCGGCCGTCCCCCGGAATCTGCGTGGCCACGCCTACGTCGCGGGAACCGCCGGGAAGACCCCCGGTGGATGTTCCCTGCGGAAACGACAGGTATAGCGGGAGTTTGAACGAGGAGACGCAGATGACGCGGCACCAAACCCACCCGCACGGCAGCGACCATCGGCCGCTCTCGCGGCTCGACATGTCGCTGACGATCGAGAAGGACGCCTACGAGACGCGGCTGAAGGCGCAGCAGCGGCGATTTCAGGAGATCCAGCAGGCCTATCTCCACACGAAGGACAAGGCGGTCATCGTCTTCGAGGGATGGGACGCGGCGGGGAAGGGCGGAACCATCCGCCGCATCTCCTCGGTGATGGATCCGCGCGGCTTCAAGGTCTGGCCGATCGCGGCCCCGACGGCCGAGGACGCCAAGCACCACTATCTCTCGCGCTTCTGGCAGCGCCTTCCCGCCGACGGCGAGATCTGCGTCTTCGACCGGTCCTGGTACGGACGGGTGCTGGTCGAGCGCATCGAGGGCTTTGCCGAACCCAGCCAATGGGGCCGCGCCTATGGCGAGATCGTCGATTTCGAGCGCTTGCTGGCGGACGCGGGCACCCGCATCGTCAAGATCTTCCTCTACATCACCCCGGACGAGCAGTTGCAGCGCTTCGAGGACCGGATGAACGATCCGCTCAAGCGCTGGAAGCTCTCCTACGAGGACTTCCGCAACCGCGACAAATGGCATGAGTACGAGGACGCGGCGAACGAGATGATCGAGCGCACGTCGAGCACCACCGCGCCCTGGATCGTGTTGCCGGCCAACGACAAGAAGTACGCGCGCATCGAAGCGCTGGATGCCATCGCCGACCGGCTATCGGACGGCGTCGACCTCAGCCCGCGTCCGGCCGACCCGAAGCTGAAGGCCGAATACAAGCAAATGGTAGAGGCCGACCGCAAGGCGAAGAAGAAGGACGGCTGAGGCCTCAGCCGCCGTCGAAGCGCGCTTCCAGAAGATCTACCTCGCGGATCAGGCGGCGCAGCGTGTCGTCGGGCATCGCGTGACGGCGGCGGAGATCGAACAGGGCGTCGCGCTCGGCCCGCAGTCCGGCGAGCCGCAGCCGCCGTTCGGCCTGGAACATCTCGCGGCCGCGCGCGATGTCTCCGGCCTCCGAACCGTCGACCAGCTGTTCGTAGCGGACGAGCGCCCGCCCGGCGGCTTCCGAATACAGCGTCGGTTCGTCGGCGGTGCGTGTGAGGGAATCGCGCAGCGTCTGGATCGCCTCGCGGGCGGCCCGAGCGGCGACTTCGCGCGCCTGCCGCTCCTCGTCGTCGCGGGCCGGCGTCGGCGGCAGGCGCACGCGGCGCAGCACCGGCGGCAGCACGATCGTCGCGGTCACCAGCGAGATCAGGATGACGCTCATCGCGAGGAAGATCGCGAGATCGCGGGCGGGAAACGGCGAGCCGTCCGAGAGGACGAAGGGCAGCGTCAGGATACCTGCCAGGGTCACCGCGCCCTTCACGCCGGCCAAAGCCGTGGCGACGGCGAGCCCGATCGGAAAGGGAATGACGGGCGCGCCGGCCAGTCGGTTGCGCCGCAGCGTCAGTGCCAGCGAGATGCAGACCCAGACGAAGCGGAAGAAGGCGAGCGCTGCCGCGATCACCAGCGCGAGGAGCGCGAGTTCAGCGAGGTTCAGCCCATCCGACGACAGGGCGCCACTCGTCGCCTTGTCCACGATGCCCGGCAACTGCTCGCCGAGCAGCACGAAGATCGCGCCGTTCACCGCGAGCTGGACCGTGTCCCAGACCGCACTGCGGCGCATGCGTGTGAGAGCCAGCGCGCGCCCCTGGTTCTCGACGAAGCTCATGGTGACGCCGGCCGCGACCGCGGCAAGGATGCCGGACGCATGGACCTCTTCGGCGAGGAGATAGACGCCGAAGGGAATGAGCAGGCTGAGAAGGGTTTGCGTTCCCGGATCCTCTCCGACGCGCGACAGGATGCGGTCCTGCACGTAGGTCACGCCGAGCGTTACCGCGACGCCGATGGCGATGCCCGCCACTGCCAGCCAGAGGAAGGTCGCGAAGGCTTCCGTCGCCGAGAAGCTGCCGGTGAGCGCGGCCGCGATGGCGAAGCGCAGGCAGACGAGGCCCGAGGCGTCGTTGAGCAGCGATTCGCCTTCGAGGATGTGCATCAGGCGCGGCGGAATCGGCGCCTGCTTGGCGACGGCCGAGACCGCGATCGGATCGGTGGGCGCCAGAACGGCGGCGAGCGCGAAGGCCACGGCCTGCGGCATCGCCGGCACCAGCCAGTGGATGAACCAACCCATGCCGAGCACGGTGAAGACGACGAGCCCGAGCGCCAGCGCAAGGATCAGACGCCCATCCTGCCGCAGGCTTTCCTTCGGGATGCGCCAACCATCGAGAAAGAGCAGCGGCGGCAGGAGAACGAGGAAGAAGATCTCGGAACTGAGCTCGACGCTCGGCAGCGGACTGAGCGCCAGCACGACGCCGAGGGCGATCTGCAGGAGCGGCAGCGGCACGGGCACGATCCGCTCCAGCGTGCCGCTGACCGTGACGGCGACGAGAAGCGCGAGGACGACGAAGACGATTTCCATGGCGGGTTCCGGTGTGGTCCCGCTGCCATAGCCGGTTCCGCGCGCCGGCAGAACCGTCTTGCGTCGTCTTCCGACGTCAGCGCCCGCTTCGGCGCATCGGCATGGCGTCGATCACGCCGAGGATCTTAGCCAGCGCAACGGGCTCCGCGCTCCGCCATTTGACCCCGCCATCCTTGCCGACGAGGATCGCCTCGAAGCTCGGCCGGCCCTCGACGCCAAGACGCCGTGCGATGTCGGCCGGTGCGTCGCTCGGCGGCGTGCCGTACACGGGGGCAGCGCGCCCGTCGACGATTGCGAAGACCAACATGTCGCGCTCGCCGAGCGCCGCCTCGTTCGACAGGATCTCGCGGCGCTGCCGGGCCAGCGCTTCGCTGTCCGCATCCGCGGCAACGAGCACGAGGACGCGCTTGTCCCAGCGCAGGTCGTCGAGCGTCTTCGCATGTGCCGGCAGGACGGCGAGGCCGGCCATGAGGGTGGCGGTGGCGACGAGCCAGGGGGGCATCGGCGTGTCTCCTCGGTAGGAACCGTATTCACGACAGGAAGCCGCCGGGCCGTCCGCGTGTTCCCTCACGGGTGTGGGATGGGCGAGCGTGGCATGGCGGCGCGGGACAGCTAAGGTGTCTCGGCATCCTGTGGAGACGATTCGGCCATGATCCTGCACACGAATTCGAACGACGCGCTCGTCGTGGTCGACGTCCAGAACGACTTCTGCCCGGGCGGTGCGCTGGCGGTGGCCGATGGCGACGCGGTCGTGCCCGTCGTCAACCAGCTGGCGGGTCGCTTCGAGAACGTCGTGCTGACGCAGGATTGGCACCCCGCCTTCCACGTTTCCTTCGCCGAGACGCATGGCCGCGAGCCGTTCGGCACGGTCGACCTGTCCTACGGAACGCAGGTCCTGTGGCCGCGCCACTGCGTGCAGGGGACACGCGGCGCCGCGTTCCACGACGGGCTCGACATTCCCCATGCGCAGGCCGTGATCCGCAAGGGCTTCAATGCCGGCGTCGACAGCTATTCGGGTTTCCGCGAGGCGGATCGCAAGAGCCCGACGGGCCTCGCCGGCTATCTGAACGAGCGATCCATCAGGCGCGTCTTCGTCTGCGGCCTCGCCACCGACTTCTGCGTGGCCTGGACGGCGCTCGACGCGCGCGATGCCGGGCTCGACGTCGTGCTGGTGGAGGATGCCAGCCGTGACATCGACCTCGACGGATCGATGGCGCGGGCGCTCGCTGATATGGACGCGCGCGGGGTCGTTCGCGTTTCGGCCGCCGACATCGTCTAGATGCGGCGGCCGGGGCGGTCGATCGATCAGGCCGCGTCGGCCTGTGCGCTGGTTCTGGGCTCCGACGTGCGCTCGATCCACTTGGTGAAGCGGTCGAGGAAGCCGTTGAGGAACTTCGCGGTGCCCTCGTCGGTGACCGATCCATCCGCGCCGAAGAGCTCCGGCTTGTACTGGAAATAGACCTCGGGCTGGCCCATCAGCACGACATCGACGACGTTGAGGACGCTCTTGAGATGGTTCTGCCCGGCCGCGGTGCCGGTGGAGCCCGGCGTCGTGCCGATGAGCCCGCCGGGCTTGGCCGCGAACGAGTTCTGGCCGTAGGGCCGGGTGCCCCAGTCGATGGCGTTCTTGATGACCGGCGGGAACGAGCGATTGTATTCCGGCGTGACGAAGAGCACCGCGTCGGCCGCCTCGATCTCGCGCTTCATGCGCAGTACGGGAGCCGGGCCGCCATCGGCCCACAGATCCTCGTTGTACATCGGCACGTCGCCGAGTTCGACGAACTGGAACTCCAGCCGGCCGGCGGCAAGCTTGCCGAGCGCTTCGGCGAACTTGCGGTTGATCGACTCGCGGCGTAGCGACCCGACGAGAACAGCGACCTTTTTCATGGAACGAACCTCGTATAGAAAAGTGACCGAGGGCATTTGAGCGACCGACTGCTGCAATGCAAGACGGCACTTTTTCATGCGTAGGTCACCGCCATGAAACCGACCCATCTTCACCCGCCCGGCCGCTGCCGGATGATCGACGAGGTCCTGTCGCTGATCGGCGACAAGTGGAGCATCTACGTCGTGGTCATGCTGGGGCAGGGCAAGCGCCGCTTTTCGGAACTGAAGCGCGAGGTCGACGGCATCTCGCAGAAGATGCTGACGGTGACGCTGCGCGGCCTCGAGCGCGACGGCTACGTGACCCGCACTGCCTACGCCACCATCCCGCCCCGCGTCGAATACGAACTGACGGAGCTTGGTCAGGACCTCCTCGTGCCGGTGCGCGCGCTCGGCGACTGGGCCAACCGCAACGAGTCGCGCGTCGTCGGAGCGCGCATCCGCTACGATGCACGGCGGGCTCAGGCGGCGGAATAGCGGTCAGCGGTGCCCGGCGACAAAGCGCTGGGTGAAGAGCGGCGCGGCCTCGGCCACGGCTTCGAGCGAGTAGCCGCCCTCCTGCACGATGACCGTCGGCAGGCCGAGCCCGGCGATCCGCTCGGCGATGGCACCGTAAGCCGGCGTCGTGACGGCGAGCTTCGAGAGCGGGTCGGCGTGGTGGGCGTCCCACCCGGCGGAGACGACGAGAGCCTCCGCGCCGAACGCAGCGACGGCGTCAACGAGCGTCCCGACAGCCGAGGTGAAGGCCGTGTCGTCGGAGCCGAAGGCCAACGGGACATTCAGGTTGAACCCGTCGCCCTCCGCTTCGCCGCGCTCCTCGGCATAGCCGAAATAGTGAGGATAGTAGGCGCTGGGATCGGTGTGGGTGGAGGCGACCAGGACGTCAGGTCGAGCATAGAAGATCGCCTGCGTCCCGTCGCCGTGATGGGTGTCGAAGTCGAGGATCGCGACCCTGGCAAAGCGCGAGCGCAGAACCTGCGCGGCGATGGCGGCATTGTTGAAGAAGCAGAAGCCGGAGGCGCGATCGACATAGGCATGGTGGCCGGGCGGTCGGCAGAGCGCGAAGCTTGCCCGCGCCCCGCCCGCCACGTCGAGTGCCGCAGACGCCGCCGTCTGTGCCGAAGCGTAGGCCGCGGCATAGGTTCCCTCGGTCATCGCGCAGGAGAGATCGCCGATATACCAGCCGGTGCGCCCGAGAATGCCTGTGGTGCGCGGCCGGCCCCGCGCGCCGAGACCCGCGACGCCCGCTGCATAGGGGTGGACGTTCGGCAGCACTTCCGGCCCGGCATTCGGCAGCGCGGTGAATTCGGCGAAGGCCGTGCGCAGGAACTCGACATAATGGTCGGCATGCACGGCGAGGATCGGCGCGAGGCCATGATCGGCCGGTTCGTGCGCCGCGAGCCCCAGCCGACCCAGCGTGTCGGTCAGCGTCTGCGCCCGGTCCGGGTTTTCGAGCGGACGCACGAGGCGCCCGTGGACGCCGTACTGGGTCGGGCGATGGCGGAGTTGATCCGGGGAGAAGAACAGCTTCACGGCATGACCTCGCTGGAGCGATGGACCGGGTGGCTCAGACGGACACGAGTTCGCGCGTTTCCTCGAAGCGGATGTCGGGATTGCGCTCGCGGGCGTAGCGCAGCTCCCAGTCGCTCTTGGGCAGATAGACCGGCCGCTCGTCGCGGTCCTGCGCCACCTGCATGACGTTGTCGCGCATGAAGTCCTTGAGCTTCTTGTCGTCGGTGGCGGTGATCCATCGTGCGGTGGAATAGGGCACCGGCTCGAAGCCGATCTCGGTCTTGTACTCGCCGCGAATGCGCGAAGCGAGAACGTCGAGCTGCAGCGGGCCGACGACGCCGACGATCCAGTTGGACCCGATCATCGGCTTGAAGACCTGCACCAGACCCTCTTCGGCGAGATCCTCCAGGGCGCGGCGCAGCTGCTTCATGCGCATCGTGTCCTCGAGCCGGACGCGGCGCATGACCTCGGGCGCGAAAGAGGGCAGGCCGGTGAAGCGGAAGGGCTCGGCCTCGGTCAGCGTGTCGCCGACGCGCAGCGTCCCGTGGTTGGGAATGCCGATGACGTCGCCGGCGAAGGCTTCCTCCGTCAGCGCGCGCTCCTGCGCGAAGAAGTAGATGGGGTTGTTGACCGCCAGCGGCTTGCCGGAGCGCACGTGGTTCAGCTTCATGCCGCGCTTGAAATGGCCCGAGCAGAACCGCACGAACGCCACGCGGTCGCGGTGGTTCGGGTCCATGTTGGCCTGCACCTTGAAGACGAAGGCTGAGACGGACTTGGTTTCCGGCGAGATGGCGCCCTTGTCGGAGGGCTGCGGGCGCGGCGGCGGCGCGTAGCGCGCGACGATTTTGAGAAGCTGGTCCACCGAGAAGTCGCGCAGCGCGCTGCCGAAGATCACCGGCGTCAGGTGGCCCTGGCGGTAGGCGTCGACGTCGAACTCGGCATAGCCGTCACGGGCCAGTTCGGCCTCTTCGTGGAAGCGTTCGGCGACATGGGCCGGCAGCATCTTCGTGAGTTCCGGGTCGTCGATGCCCGACATCGCCTTGACGCTGTCGAACGTGCCGTTGGCGCGCGTCTTGGAATAGAGGAATTCGTTCGACGCGAAGTCGTAGCAACCCTGGAAGTCGGTGCCCATGCCGACCGGCCAGACCTGCGGCGAGACGGAAAGCGCCAGCGCCTCCTCCAGTTCGTCCAGCACCTCGAACGGGCTGCGCCCTTCGCGGTCCACCTTGTTGACGAAGGTGATGATGGGAATGTCGCGCAGGCGGCATATCTCGAAGAGCTTGCGCGTCTGCGCCTCGATGCCCTTGGCCGCGTCCACTACCATGATGGCGCTGTCGACCGCCGTCAGCGTGCGGTAGGTGTCCTCGGAGAAGTCGCTGTGGCCGGGCGTGTCGAGCAGGTTGAAAGTGATGCCCTCGCGCTCGAACGTCATCACCGACGAGGTGACGGAGATGCCGCGCGACTGCTCGATCTCCATCCAGTCGGACCGGGCGCGTCGGTTCTCGCCGCGCGCCTTGACCGCGCCGGCCATGTTGATGGCGCCGCCAGCGAGCAGCAGCTTTTCGGTCAGCGTGGTCTTGCCGGCGTCCGGGTGCGAGATGATGGCGAAGGTCCGCCGGGTCGCATAGCCTTTGGCGCTCGCCGCGCCGGGAGCGGCGGGCATCATGTCCGTTGCGGCGCTCATGGGTCACCTTTTTCCGGGCGGGCTCGGATCGAAATGGCGAGCCGCCGCATGTCTTTGGCCTTCAATGACGGTTGAGGCCCGCCGCTGCAAGTCGGGAGATGGTGTCCGGCGCGAGAGGGCCCGATGCGGCCCGTCCCACAAAAGTCGTTTTGCCGCATGAGATTCAGCTCGGAAGGGACGCCCGGAGCCACATGATGATCCATCTCATTCGACGGGAAGGCGAGGCCGCGTTTCTCGACGGCACGCATCGCAGCGCCAATCCCTATGACGTGCAGACCAACGAGTGGATCGAATGGATGGACGGCTTCGATGCCGCTGCCAGCCAGAAATCCCACCCGCACGAGGTTTCAGCCGCCTGCGAGCACGTCCGCGTCCTCTGACGCGGTCGCCGGGCTGGTGGCTTCGAGGAAGAAGCGCACCATCTCGGCGCTGGCATCCGGCCCGGCTGCATCGGTGTAGGTGCCGGCCGGGCTGCCGCCGGACCAGGCGTGCCCCGCGCCGTGCAGGAGCCAATGCTCGCTGCGCAGCCGGCCGGCCGCGTCGCGGCGCACCGTCCGCTCGAAACTCGCACCGCTCGCCGAGGTGCCGTTGCGCACCTGCGTCGAGACCGCCGAGCGGGCGCCGGCCTGCACGAGCAGCCGCTCCCCGTTGGATGGATGAACCGTCGCATCGCGATCGCCATGGAAGACGATGGCGGGAATCGCGATCGCCGCCGCACTGGCCGTGCCGCCGGTGCGCATCGCCGCAAAGGCAGAGGGCATGTCGTGCGCAGCGCCCGCCGGCAGCCCGGAATGGATCCCGGCGGCCGCGAAGACATCCGGGTATTCGACGGCGAGGATGGCGGCCAGAGCGCCGCCGGCCGAGAGGCCCGCGACGAAGACCTGGCCCTTCGGCACCGCGAACTCGCGCGCGATCTCCTTGGCCAGCGAGGCGACGATCGCCGGTTCGCCGGCGCCGCGCGACTGGTCGGCCGGCTGGAACCAGTTCCAGCAGCGCTGCGCGTTGGCGCGGTTGTCCTGCGCCGGGTAGGCGACGAGGAACCCGTGCGCCTCCGCCAGTTCGTTCATCCGCGTCCCCGCCGCGAAATCGTCGGGCGACTGCGTGCAGCCGTGCAGCATGACCACGAGCGGCAGAGCCTGACCCTCGCGCCCGCTCGGAACATACAGCTTGTAGTCGCGGGCACCGGCCGAAGCAGAATGGGTGCGATCGAGAAACCGGGCGCCTTCGGGCAGAGGCGCCGTCGGCGTGTTGGCGTGCGCCATCGCCCCACCGAGCGAGCCGAGCCCGCCGAGCTTGGGCGCCAGCTTCTTCAGCATAGAGCCGACCCGGCCGGCGATGGCCGAGGCGTCGTGGCCGAGCCCGTCGGCGAAGGAGCTTTGCGAGCGGTTGTGCAAGCCTTGACTGCCGGGCGTCAGGTCGATCGTCGGACCGTCGTGGTCGTTCTGCGCGGGGACAGGTGCGCTGCCCTGCAGCACCGCCATGGCTTCGGTCAGCTTGCCCTCGCGGGTGAGGCGGGTGGCTTCGAGCATCGCGCTTTTGGACAGAGGCATCATGAGATCAGACCTTTCGGGTCGAAGGGAGACAGGGCGAGGGCATCAGGAAATGCGGCCGGCGAGCGCGGCCTTGACGGCGGGGCTGGCCTGAAGGGCGCCGAGAACGCGGATCGAGGCGATCGTTTCGGCCGCAAGATCGGCCGGCACGTCGTCGTCGATGACGGCGAGGCCGAGAACCTGGATGCGCAGGCGTTGGCCGGCATCCCGCGCGGCTTCCAGTGCCTGTCGGTCGTAGCGACGCAGACCGAGATCGAGTTCGTGCCGCTCGACGGAGCGACGCAGCACGTCGTCGTGTCGCCCGATCTGGTTGCGGATCGCGGTGCGGATGAAGTCGGAGCGGTTGGCGTAGAATCCGTCGGCGACGAGCAGATCGATCTGACCGAGATCGACATGGCCAAGGTTGAGCGTGATCTTCTCGCTGTCGGGCACTCTCGGCTTCTGCATTCGTTCCATCCCTAAACCATCCATCTGGATGGTAAATGGGAGCGAATGCTGCGCTGCGCAAGATCGCTGTGCGTGGAAGTTTGACTCCGCATTCGACCTGTCCAATTCCTGTCCGGCGGCTCTGTCGCCATAAACAAAGGACGGTGAGCCCGTGAGCATTGGATTGATCGCGCTACTCGACGACGTGGCGGCTCTGGCGAAGGTCGCGGCCGCGTCACTCGACGACGTGGCAGGGCAGGCGGCGCGGGCCGGCGTCAAGGCGGCAGGCGTGGTGATCGACGACGCCGCCGTGACCCCGCGCTACGTCGTGGGCTTCGCGCCGGCGCGCGAGTTGCCGATCGTCTGGCGCATCGCCCGCGGCTCGCTGCGCAACAAGCTCCTGTTCCTGCTGCCGATTGCTCTGGCGCTCGGCGCCTTCGCGCCCTGGGCGATCACGCCGCTTCTGATGCTCGGCGGCGCCTATCTCTGCTACGAGGGCACGGAGAAGGTCGCGGAATGGCTGTTTCCGCACGCCGCCCATGCCCACGAGGCCAAGGTCGATGCATCGGCGAGCAACAGTCAGGCGCTTGAGGACCAGAAAGTCGCGAGCGCCATCAAGACCGATTTCATCCTTTCGGCCGAGATCATGGCGATCAGCCTCGCCGCCGTTCCCGAGGCCGGCTTCTGGAGCGAGGCCGCGGTGCTCGCCGTGGTCGCCGTCGGCATCACCGCCGTCGTCTATGGCGGCGTCGCGCTCATCGTGAAGGCCGACGACGTCGGGCTCGCGCTCGCCTCCAACCGCTCGCCATCGTCCTTCGCGGCACTGGGGCGGGGCGTCGGTCGCGCGCTCGTCACGGGCATGCCGGTCTTCCTGAAGATCCTCGCGGTGGTCGGCACGGCGGCGATGGTCTGGGTCGGCGGCGGCATTCTCGTGCACGGACTGGAGGAGTACGGCATCGTCGCGCCCGCCCATCTCATCCACGACGCCTCCGCCGCCGTCACCGCGGCGGCAGGCGGCATCCTCGGCTGGCTGGTGACGGCGGCCGGGTCCGGCATCATCGGCCTCGCGGTGGGTGCCGCGCTCATTCCCCTCGTCGGCAAGGTGATCGGACCGCTGTGGAAGCGCCTGCGCGGCGGGTCTGCGGCCACCGCCTGAGCGCTTGTTCGCGAGGCAACCTGCTCGCTTGACAGGCGGTGGGCGATCGGATCAATTCGACTGGTCTGCTGGCCAAACCAGCAGCCGCCATTCGGACAGTCCCATGTCGCTCACTCATTTCGTTCTCGAGCATGCGCCCGAGCTTCAGCAGAAGATCGTTCGGCGCAACATCCGGGACGTCGTCGCCGGCAAGATCGCCATCCTCATCGCGTCCGGCATCTTCAAGATCGGAGATGACCTGCCGAGCGAGCGCGATCTCGCCGCCGCCCTGCAGGTCAGCCGCGAATCGGTTCGCGGTGGCATCCAGATCCTGGCGGCGCGCGGCCTGCTGGCTGTCGTCCACGGTTCGCGCACCCGCGTCGTCTCCGACGAGGTCGGCGCCGAATTCAAGCAGATGCGCGAGCCCCGGCTGGTCAACAGTTACGGCCTCGACGACATCCACGGCGCGCGGCTCCTCGTCGAGCGCACGGTGGTGGGCGCGGCCGCGGCGCGGATGGACGACGAGACGCTGCGTTTTTTGCGCGAGTCTCTGAAGGCCCAGCGCGGCGCGATGGACGATCCCGTCCGCTTCCTCATCAGCGATCGCGAGTTTCATCTCGCGGTCTACCGCGCCTGCGGAAACCCGGCGCTCGGCGACTTCGTGGCCGATCTCTACGCCTACATGATGGAAAACCGCTGCCGCGCCGTGGCCGAGCCCGGCGCCATCGCCCGCAGCGTCGGCGACCACGAGGCGATCGTCGCCGCGCTGGAGCGCCGCGACGCCGATGCCACGATCGCCGCGTTCGAAACTCATCTCGATCGCATCTACCGCACGACACGGGACGTCGTCGCCCGGACCGGAACACCGGCCGGCGCGAACGGGATTTAGCAGGGCCGGCCCGGCGAGACGCTGGCGGGCTTTGAGGGGAGGAAGACCTATGAAAGTGCTCATCATCGGCGCTGCCGGTATGATCGGACGCAAGCTCGCCGAGCGCATCGGTGCCGATGGCGGCATCGGCGAGCGCGCGGTCGACGAACTCGTTCTGGCCGATGTCGTCGAACCGCAGGCGCCGGCAGGCCGGGTCGGCAACGTGAAGACGCTGGCCGTCGACATTTCCGTTCCCGGCGCCGCCAAGCCGCTCGTCGCGGAGCGGCCCGACATCATCTATCACCTCGCTGCCATCGTCTCGGGCGAGGCGGAAGCCGATTTCGCCAAGGGCTACCGCATCAATCTCGACGGAACGCGTGATCTCTTCGAGGCCATCCGCGCCGAGCACGAGGCGAGCGGCTACACGCCCCGCCTCGTCTTCGCTTCGTCGATCGCCGTCTTCGGCGCGCCGTTCCCCGACCGCATCCCCGACGATTTCGCGCTGACCCCGCTGACGAGCTATGGCACGCAGAAAGCGATCTGCGAATTGCTTCTGGCCGACTACACCCGCCGGGGCATCTTCGACGGGCTGGGCCTGCGCCTGCCGACGATCTGCATTCGTCCGGGCAAGCCGAACAAGGCGGCGTCGGGCTTCTTCTCCAACATCCTGCGCGAGCCGATGGCGGGGCAGGAGGCCGTGCTCCCGGTGGGCGAGGATGTGCGCCACTACTTCGCCAGCCCGCGCGCGGCGATCGGCTTCTTCCTTCATGCCGCGGCGCTCGACACGGCGAACATCGGCCCGCGGCGCAATCTCAGCCTGCCGGGCCTCTCGGCGACGGTGGGGAACGAAATCGCCGCGCTGGGGCGGATCGTCGGTGAGCGCGCCGTGAAGCTGATCCGGCGCGAGCCCGACGAGACGATCATGCGCATCGTTTCCGGCTGGGCTCCCGACATCGAGGCCCGCCGCGCTCGCGAGTTGGGGTTCCAGGCCGAAACCTCGTTCGACGAGATCATCCGCGCCCATCTCGAAGACGAACTCGGCGGCACCGCGGCCGTCTGATCCGCGGAGCGACAGGGAGGCGGGCGCATGCTGCTCGGATGCATCGGCGACGATTTCACGGGGTCGTCGGACCTCGCCAACACGCTACGCAAGGGCGGCATGCGGGTGACGCAGTATACCGGCGTTCCCGCACTCCCTGCCGACGGCGCAGTCGAGGCCGGGATCGTCGCGCTGAAGTCTCGCACGATCCCGGCGGCAGACGCGGTTCGCCTGTCGCTGGCGGCGGCGGACTGGCTGCTGGCGCAGGGCTGCCGGCAGATCCTGTTCAAATACTGCTCGACCTTCGATTCCACCCCGGAGGGCAATATCGGGCCGGTGATCGACGCGCTGATGGAGCGGTTGGGGGCCGACCGCGCGATCGTCTGTCCAGCCTTTCCGGCGGCGGGCCGCTCGCTCTACCAAGGCCATCTCTTCGTCGGCGACCGGCTTCTCAGCGAAAGCGGCATGCAGAACCATCCGCTGACGCCGATGCGCGACGCCGATCTGCGCCTCTGGCTGGCGCCGCAGACGCGAGCCGCGGTCGGCCATGTCGCGGCGCGCGAGGTCTTCGCCGGCGCGGATGTCATCCGCGCGGGTCTCGATCGCGAGGTCGGGGCCGGGAGGCCGGTCGTCGTTGTGGACGCGATCCGCGACGAGGATCTTCTGGCGATCGGCCGGGCCGCGCACGACCATCGTCTTGTCACCGGCGGCTCCGGGGTCGCGCTCGGCCTACCCGCGAACTTCCGCGATGCCGGGTTGCTGGCGGATAAGGGTGCGCAGGCCTGGGCGCCCGGCGGCGGGCCGGCGGCGATCCTGTCCGGCTCCTGTTCCGACATGACGCGCCGGCAGGTGGACTGCTACCGCGCCGGCCATCCCGCCCGCGAAGTGGCGCCGGACGAGCTGATGGACGGGCGCGTGACCGCCGAAGCGATTGCGGGCTGGGCGCTCGACCGGATCGATGAGGCGCCGCTCGTCTTCACCTCGGCCGATCCGGACGCGGTGCGCGCCGCGCAGGAGCGCTACGGCCGCGCTGAGATCGCTGGTCGCATCGAGGACTTCTTCGCCGAACTCGCGCGCCGGCTGGTCGAAGGCGGCGTCGCCCGGCTCGTCACGGCCGGCGGCGAGACGTCCGGCGCCGTTGTCGAGGGGCTGGCGCTTGCGGCCCTCGACATCGGACCGGAGATCGCCCCCGGCGTGCCCGCCGTGAAGGCATCCGACCGGCCGCTCTGGCTGGCGTTGAAGTCGGGCAATTTCGGCGACGCCGACTTCTTCGAAACCGCGCTTCATGTGCTCGAAAGGCCGGCGCGATGAGCGCCGAGGCGCGGCTGCGTGAGACGATCTGCCGGATGGCCGCCTCGCTCTTCGATCGGGGGCTGACGCACAGCTCCTCGGGCAACATCTCGGTGCGCACCGAGGATGGCGGCCTGCTCGTGACGCCCACCGGCTCGTCCTTCGGGCGGCTCGACCCGGCGCGGCTCAGCCGGTTCGATGCCGGCGGCACCTTGATCGAGGGCGACCGGCCGACGAAGGAAATGCCGCTGCATCAGGCCTTCTACGAGACACGGCGTTCGGCCGGTGCGGTGGTGCATCTGCATTCCTGCCATTCGGTGGCGTGGTCGATGATGCCGGACGTCGATCCCGACGACCTGCTGCCGCCGCTCACCGCCTATTCGATCATGCAACTCGGCCGCGTGCAGCTTCTGCCCTTCTTCGTGCCCGGCGACCCCGCCACGGCCGACGCAATCCGCGGCCTTGCCGGCAAGCGCTCGGCGGTGATGCTCGCCCATCACGGTCCGGTCGTCGCGGGGCGTGATCTCGAGGCGGCGGTCAATGCGATCGAGGAGCTGGAGGCGACGGCGCGGCTGGCCATGCTCACCCACGGCCACCGGCCCCGCACCCTCCAGCCCGACCAGATCCGGGCGGTCGTCACCGCCTTCGACGTGGAGTGGTCCGCATGATCCGTCTCTCCGCCAATCTCGGCTTCCTCTGGGCCGACCGGCCGCTGCCCGACGCGGTCCATGCGGCGAAGGCCGCAGGGTTCGACGCCGTCGAATGCCATTGGCCCTACGATCAGGATGCCGGTGCGATGCGCCGCGCCCTCGACGAGACCGGCCTGCCGATGCTCGGGTTGAACACGGCCAAGGGGCGCCCGGGCGAGTTCGGCCTCTCCGCGCTGCCCGGCCGCGAGGAGGAGGCACGTGCCGCGATCGATCAGGCTTTCGCCTACGGAATCGCGATCGGCGCGAGGGCGGTGCATGTCATGGCGGGCGCCTCGCGCAGCGTCACTGGAGCCGCCGAGACCTTCGATCGCAACCTTCATCACGCCTGCGACCTCGCCAGCGCCCACGACATGACCGTGCTGATCGAGCCGCTGAACGCGCGCGACGCGCCGAACTATTTTCACGCCACCGTCGAGGAGGCCGCCGCGGTGGTCGAGCGGGCGGGCCGGCCGGAACTGAAGATCATGTTCGACTGCTATCACCAGCAGATCATGGGCGGCGACCTCACCCGGCGGTTCCAGCGCTTTCACTCGCTCGTCGGTCACGTCCAGTTCGCCGCCGTACCGTCGCGGGCCGAGCCAGACGAGGGCGAACTGGCCTACGAGCGGTTGCTGCCAGCGCTCGTCGAGGCCGGCTGGGCCGGGTTCTTCGGCGCGGAATACAAGCCACGCGCCGGGACCGACGAAGGCCTCGGATGGGTGGCGGGCATCGCCAGCTGAGGCATTACGGGAAGGGGAAACCCGGGCCCCACATTCGCATTGGCAAACTGGTCTAAGTATAATACCAATCGTTGAAAGCGCCCGAATCCGGGCGGCGATCCCGGGTCACAAGCCGCGCAGACGGCCGCTCGGAAGCGGTGGACCGAAGGGTCTGTTGGAAGGGGAGGACGGATGGTCGACGGCGCCACCCATGCATCCGGCACTGCGCCCGTTGTGGCGGTGCTCGGCCTCGGCTCGATGGGTCTCGGCATGGCCACGTCTCTGTTGCGCGGCGGGCATTCGGTTGTCGGTTACGATCCCTTCCCGGCATCGGTGGAACGTTTCGAAGCCGCTGGCGGGACCGTCGCTCCGAGTGCGGCCGAGGCCGTGGACCAGGCGGGAACGGTGATCAGCGTCGTGGTGAACGCGGCGCAGACGGAGAGCCTTCTGTTCGGTGAGGGCGGCGTCGCGGCGGCCATGCCCGAGGGCTCCGTCTTCGTCTCCTGCGCCACCATGGATCCCGAGATCGCCCGCCGGTTGTCGGCATCGCTGGAAGCCACGGGTCGCCATTATCTCGATGCGCCGATGAGCGGCGGCCCGGTGCGCGCGGCCGCCGGCGAGCTGACGATGATGGCGTCGGGATCGCCTGAGGCCTTTGCCGCCGCGCGCCCGGCACTCGATGCCGTGACCGCCACGGTCTACGAACTCGACGATGCCGCGGGCGCTGGCGCCGCGTTCAAGATGATCAACCAGCTTCTGGCCGGCGTCCACATCGCCGCCGCCTGCGAGGCGATCGCCTTTGCGGCCAGGCAGGGGCTGGATCTTCGCAAGGTCTACGAGGTCATTACCGCATCCGCCGGAAACAGCTGGATGTTCGAGAACCGGATGCCGCATGTTCTGGATGGCGACTACGCGCCGAAGAGCGCCGTCGACATCTTCGTCAAGGATCTCGGCATCGTGCAGGATATGGCGCGCAGCGCGCGGTTTCCCGTCCCGGTCTCGGCGGCCGCCCTGCAGATGTTTCTCGCGGCGTCGGGCGCCGGTATGGGGCGCGACGACGACGCCTCGCTCGCCCGCATCTATGCCGGACTGTCCGGCGCCACCCTTCCTGATGCCCGATAACCGGACCCGACATTTGCCATGACCGCATCCGACACCCGTTCCTCGCCAAAGATCGCGCTCGTCACGGGCGGCGGCACCGGCATCGGCAAGGCCATCGCGCGCGCCCTGGCTGGTGCGGGCTGGCAGGTCGTGATCACCGGACGTCGCCAGGGCGTGCTCGACGAGACGGCGGCCGCGATCTCCGAGACGGGCCCGGCGGTGGTGGCCGTTCCCGCCGATATCGGCGACCCCGCTTCTGTCGCCAAACTTTTCGACGAGGTCGAGACGCGCTTCGGGCGGCTGGATCTGCTCGTCAACAATGCCGGCTCCAACGCGCCGCCGATCCCGCTGGAGGATGTAACCTTCGAGCAGTGGTCGGGCGTCGTGGCCGCCAATCTCACCGGCGCCTTCCTCTGCACGCAGGGCGCCTTCCAGCTGATGAAGCGCCAGAGCCCGAAGGGCGGGCGCATCATCAACAATGGTTCGATCTCGGCGACGACCCCGCGGCCGAACTCGGCGCCCTACACAGCGACGAAGCACGCCATCGCCGGCCTCACCAAGTCCACCGCGCTCGACGGCCGTCCCTTCGACATCGCCTGCGGGCAGATCGACATCGGCAATGCCGCAAGCGACATGACCTCGGCCATGTCGTCCGGCGTCCTGCAGCCCGACGGGCAGTTGCGCCCGGAGCCCACGATGGACGTGGCGCTGGTCGGCGAAGCCGTCGTCAACATGGCCGCGCTGCCGCTTGAAGCCAACGTGCTCACCATGACGATCATGGCGACCAAGATGCCCTTTGTCGGACGCGGCTAGCCACGCCAATCCATTCGAGAGCCGAGACGAGGCGGAACGCCCACCGGCCACCAGTTCAGGGAGGAACCCTCAGCATGGCTTCTGTCGATATCGTCGACGTCAAGAAGAACTTCGGCTCGCATCCGGTGATCAAGGGCGTCAACGTCCATATCGAGGACGGGGAGTTCGTCATTCTCGTGGGCCCGTCGGGCTGCGGAAAGTCGACGCTGCTGCGGATGCTGGCGGGGCTCGAGCACATTTCCGGCGGCGAGATCCGCATCGGCGACCGCGTCGTCAACGACGTGCCGCCGAAGGATCGCGACATCGCGATGGTGTTCCAGAACTATGCGCTCTACCCGCATATGAGCGTCGCCGACAACATGGCGTTCTCGCTCAAGCTGAAGGGCGCCGCGCAGTCCGAGATCGACAAGCGCGTGAAGCCGGCTGCCGACATTCTAGGCCTGACGAGCCTGCTCGACCGCTATCCCCGCCAGCTCTCAGGCGGCCAGCGCCA
Source organism: Aureimonas sp. AU12 (assembly GCF_001463705.1). Classification (GTDB taxonomy): domain Bacteria; phylum Pseudomonadota; class Alphaproteobacteria; order Rhizobiales; family Rhizobiaceae; genus Aureimonas. The sequence continues at coordinate 133,242 of NZ_BBWH01000043.1, forward strand.
GCGCGTCGCGATGGGTCGCGCCATCGTGCGCGATCCGCAGGTGTTCCTCTTCGACGAGCCGCTGTCGAACCTCGATGCCAAGCTGCGCGTCTCGATGCGCACCGAGATCAAGAACCTGCACCAGCGCCTGACCACGACGACGGTCTACGTGACGCACGACCAGATCGAGGCCATGACCATGGCCGACAAGATCGTGGTCATGCAGGACGGACGCATCGAGCAGATCGGCGCGCCGCTCGAACTCTACGACAAGCCCAACAATCTCTTCGTCGCCGGCTTCATCGGCTCGCCCGCCATGAACATGCTGCACGGCAAGCTCGACCCGAGCGACCCCTCGCGCTTCCTCACCAATGACGGCATCTCGCTGCCGCTGGGGCAGGCGCATCGCGGCGCTGTCGGCAAGGATCTCGTCTACGGCGCGCGGCCCGAGGCGATCCGCCTCGGCGGCGACATTCCGATCGAGGTCATCGTCATCGAGCCCACCGGTTTCGAAAGCCAGGTCCTCGGCAAGCTCGGCCAGACCAGCGTCACCTGCGTTTTCCGCGAGCGCGTCGACATCCGGCCCGGCGAGCGGCTGCACGTCTCGGTCGACGCCAACTCGGTCCATCTCTTCGACGCCAAGACCGGCGAACGCCTCTGAACCAGACTGCCCGGGGCATTCGTGCCGGGGCCAAGAAAAAGGCGGCGGGCGCTTCTTCGCGTTCGACCGCCGACCGCATCAACGATCACGATTTCTGGGAGGAAAGCATCATGATCAATCGTAGAAACCTGCTGGCGGGCTCCGCCGGTCTTGTCGCCGCGGGTGCGCTCGGTAGACCGCTGGGGTTCGGCCGCGCCTTTGCGCAGGGCGCCGAACCGAACTTTACGCCGGAGGCCGGCGCCTCGCTGCGGCTTTTGCGCTGGGTGCCGTTCGTGCCGGCCGAGGAGGAAGCCTTCCTCGCCAACACCAAGAAATTCTCCGATTCCACCGGCGTCGCCGTGCGCATCGACAAGGAAAGCTGGGAGGACGTGCGCCCGAAGGCCGCCGTCGCGGCCAATGTCGGCTCCGGCCCCGACATGGTGATGAGCTGGTTCGACGACCCGCAGCAGTACCCGGACAAGCTCGTCGACGTCACCGACCTCGGCACCTATATCGGCGGCGCCAATGGCGGCTGGTATCCGGGCCTGGAATCCTATGCCAAGCGCGACGACAAGTTCATCGCCCTGCCGCTCTGCGCCATCGGTAATGCCGTGGTCTACCGCGACAGCCACATGAAGGCGGCGGGCTTCAGCGAGTTTCCCAAGGACACTGCGGGCTTCCTCGAACTCTGCAAGGCGATGCAGGCTAAGGGCACGCCGGCTGGCTTCCCGCACGGCAAGGCCGTGGGCGACGGCAACAACTACGCGCATTGGCTGCTGTGGAGCCACGGCGGCAAGATGGTGGATGAGAGCGGCAAGGTCGTGCTCAACAGCCCCGAGACGCTCGCGGCCGTGAAGTACGCGCAGGAGCTCTACAAGACCTTCATTCCCGGCACCGAGAGCTGGCAGGACGTCAACAACAACCGCGCCTTCTTGGCGGGTCAGGTGTCGCTGACGGCCAACGGTGTCTCAGTCTACTATGCGGCTCTGAAGGACCCGGCGATGAAGGAGATCGCCGACGACATGCGCTCCACCAACCTGCCGATCGGGCCGGTCGGCCAGTCGGTCGAACTGCACCAGACCTCGACCATCTCGATCTTCCGCCACACGAAGTTCCCCGAGGCGGCCAAGGCCTACCTGAAGTTCCTGTATCAGCCCGAGAACATGAACGCCTGGATCCAGGGTGCCAGCGCCTATTGCTGCCAGCCACTGCGGACGTTCGAGAGCAACCCGGTTTGGACGTCGAACCCGATCCACGCAGCCTATGCCAAGGCCTCCGCCAGCCTTCGCCCGAACGGCTATGCCGGACCGCTCGGCGCAGCTTCGGCCGGCGCGATGGCCGACTACGTGCTCGTCGACATGTTCGCCGAAGCCGTGACCGGCCAGTCCTCGCCCGAGGATGCCATCACCAACGCCGAACGCCGCGCCAACCGCTACTACCGCGTCTGAGGTGTCCCGACCTTCGTCTCCCGGCAGCGGGAGGCGAGGGCTACGAAGCGAACGCAGCGAAGCGGCGGTCCCGGGGATCGCGGCCAGCCTTGCCGTCGAGCCGGCCGGCGAGCGCGCTTGGCCGCTCGCGTCATGGGCGAGCGCGTCCCGCATCGGAACCGCATGAGAGCGCATCAGGGCAAAGGATCGACCAATGTCGACGATCACCACCAGACCGACCAGGCGACCGCCGCGCGCCTCGTTCTTCGAGCGCCTGTCGCAGAGCCGGAACGGGCTCGGCCTGCTGTTCATGCTGCCGGCAGCGGTCTTTCTTCTCTGCTTTTTGACGTATCCGCTCGGCCTCGGCGTCTGGCTCGGCTTCACCGACACGAAGATCGGCCGTCCCGGCGTCTTCATCGGGCTGGAGAACTACGCCTACCTCATGCACGATCGCGTCTTCTGGATGTCGGTCTTCAACACGATCTTCTACACCACGCTCGCCTCGATCCTGAAGTTCGGTCTCGGGCTCTGGCTGGCGGTGATCCTCAACGAGAACCTACCCTGCAAGTCCTTCTTCCGCGCGATCATCCTCCTGCCCTGGGTGGTGCCGACCGTGCTTTCGGCGCTTGCGTTCTGGTGGATCTACGACGCGCAGTTCTCGGTGATCTCCTACGTCCTGATGAAGTGGGGCTGGATCTCGGCGCCGATCAACTTCCTCGGCGACCCGTGGAACGCGCGGCTCTCCGTCATGGCGGCCAATGTCTGGCGCGGCATCCCCTTCGTGGCGATCTCGCTTCTGGCGGGGCTGCAGACGGTGCCAGCTTCGCTGCATGAGGCGGCCGCGCTCGACGGAGCGACGTCCTGGCAGCGCTTCCGGCGTATCACGCTGCCGCTGCTGACGCCGATCATCGCGGTGGTCATGACCTTCTCGGTCCTGTTCACCTTCACCGACTTCCAGCTGATCTACGTCCTGACCAAGGGCGGCCCGGTGAACGCGACGCACCTGATGGCGACGCTCTCGTTCCAGCGCGGCATCCCCGGCGGAGACCTCGGCGAGGGTGCCGCCATTGCGGTGGCGATGGTGCCCTTCCTGCTGGCCGCCATCCTGTTCAGCTTCTTCGGCCTGCAACGCCGCAAGTGGCAGCAGGGCGGTTCGGATTGAGGAGAGACCTGATGACCGCACACACCGCCGAACCGGCCGTGATGTCCGACGATATCGTCGGCATGTCCCAGCACGACACGATGGCGCGCAAGATCCTGGTGATCTACCTGCCGCTCGCCGTCTTCATCTTCGTGCTGCTGTTTCCGTTCTACTGGATGGCGATCACCGCCGTGAAGCCGAACGACCAGCTCACCAACTACTCGGCGCACAGTCCGTTCTGGGTGGTCGGACCGACGCTCGACCACATCAAGTATCTCCTCTTCGAGACCTCCTATCCCGGTTGGCTCTGGAACACGATCGTAGTCTCCACTTGCTCGACGGTGATCGCTCTCGCGGCATCGGTCTTTGCGGCCTATGCGATCGAGCGCGTCCGGTTCACCGGGGCGCGGGTGACGGGGCTGCTCGTATTCCTCGCCTACCTCATCCCGCCCTCGATCCTCTTCATTCCGCTCGCCTTCATCGTCTTCCAGGTCGGCATCTTCGACTCCAAGCTGGCGCTGATCCTCACCTATCCGACCTTCCTCATTCCGTTCTGCACATGGCTGCTGATGGGATACTTCCGCTCGATCCCGTTCGAGCTCGAAGAGAGCGCGCTGGTGGACGGCGCGACGCGCTGGCAGATCCTGACGAAGATCGTCTTGCCGCTGGCGGTGCCCGGGCTGATCTCGGCCGGCATCTTCGCCTTCACCCTGGCCTGGAACGAGTTCATCTACGCGCTGACCTTCATCCAGTCGTCGGAGAACAAGACGGTGCCCGTGGGCGTGCTGACGGAACTGGTGCGCGGCGACGTGTACGAGTGGGGCTCGCTCATGGCGGGTGCGCTGCTCGGCTCGCTGCCGGTGGTCATCCTCTACTCGTTCTTCGTCGACTACTACGTCTCGTCGATGACCGGCGCCGTGAAGGAATAGGCACGCAGTGCCGCCGAACGAAAAAAGGCCGGCACCTCAAGGGTGCCGGCCTTTTCTGCGTCAACGGACGGTCGGAGTCAGGCGTCGATCAGCTCGTAGGACACGACGTCGAAATGCACGAGGTTGGCGGTGCCGAAGTTCGTCGACAGTGCGACGTCGGTGGCGTCGCGGCCGGTCGCCATCAGGATACGCCCGACGCGGGGATAGTTATGGCGAGCGTCGCCCGTGTACCAGTTGCCGCCGAGGTAGACCTCGAACCAGCCGCTGAAATCCATCGGGCCCGGCACCGGCGCAATCCGGATATCGCCAAGGTAGCCTGTGCAGTAGCGTGCGGGAATGTTCATGCAGCGGCAGAGCGTCGCCGCCAGATGCGCGAAGTCGCGGCAGACGCCGGTTCCGTCCATGTAGCCGCCAAAGGCCGAACGCGTGGAATCGGCGTTCTGGTAGTCGAAGCGGATGTGGTTGTGGACGAAGTCGCAGATCGCCTGCACGCGGCCCCAGCCGGGCGCCGTATGGCCGAACATCTGCCAGGCGAAGGTCGCCAGCTTGTCGGTGTCGCAGTAGCGGCTGCCGAGAAGATAGACGAGCACGTCGTCAGGCAGGTCCTGGATTTCGTGCTGCACGGCATTCCACGGCACGACGTCCGGCGCGCCGCTGTCGTAATAGTCGAAGGACGTCGAGATGTGCGTCACGCCGGGAGGGGCGACGATGCGCGTGCAGACGTTGCCGAACCCGTCGATGTAGTCGCGCGCGTTCACCGGCTGGTCATAGGTGATGACCTGTTCGGTCAGGAGATTCGCGCGGCGCGAAGGGTGGATGTTGAGCGCGAGAAGCATCGGCGTCGGCTGATAGCATTCGTAGCCCAAGGTGAAACCAGCGCGAATCTTCATCGAGTCTCCAAGTCGGTTCGAGGTGTCGAACATGCCGGCGCCGGCTGGCACGGGCGAGGGGTCAAGCGCCGGCCTCTTCGGGTTCGAGGCGCGGCACGGATGTGGGCATAGGGGCGGCGGGGCTGGAGGCACCGGTCTCGGTCGTCACGTTGACCTGGACGGTCATCTCCTTGGCATCCTCTGTCTCGCCGTCGAACGTCCCCGATAGCGGAATGGCCTGACGTGGATCCCGAACGACCGCGACACGAATTAGATCCCGGTTGCCGACGATCCCGTTGGTCGGGTCGAACTCGATCCAGCCGGCGCCCGGAAGATAGACCTGGCACCAGGCATGGGTGGAGCCGCCGCCGAGGACATCCGACCCGTCGCGGTCGGGCACATAGATGTATCCGGTGACGAAGCGGGCGGCCAAGCCGAGCGAGCGCACGGCTTCCATCATGAAGAGTGCGAAATCGCGGCAGGTGCCGCGGCGCGTTCTCAGCGTCACGAGCGGGGTCTGCGTGCCCTTCTCGTGCCGACGCGAATAGCTGAAGCTTTCGCGGATGGCAAAGCAGAGCGTCATCAGAAGCTTGCCGGTGTCCGTCTTGTCGGCACCCGGTGTCAGGAAGCGTCGCGCCCAGCGTCCGACCTCGTCATCCGCGTCGGGATAGTGGCGGACGATCAGGCGCTCCAGATCGGTCGCGTCGTCACGATCGTAGGAGAAGGGATAGGACATGGCACCGGGGTCAATGCAGAAGTCCGGGCCCGCCTGTGGCGAGTGATCGATCCGGATATGGGTGTCGAAGGCCAGCCGGCTGGCGCGGCCGGCGAAGCGCACCAAGGCGACGCAATTGCCGAAGACGTCGTGGATCCAGCGGATGTCGCTGGGGAGGGGATCCACCGTCAGCGTCGCTTCCAGCAGGCGCTGGTCGTAGCTGTCGCGCGGCCGAAACAGGATGCGGTGTTCGCCGAAGCCCACGGGCTTGGCATAATGGAACACCGTCCTGTGCTTCACCGAGAAGACGGCCATCGGTTGGTTAGGCTCCGGCCCATCACGCGGCGGGATCGCCGTATGCTTTCAGGCATTAGAAGGCTGTCGGCGTTGCGCTGCAAGATTGCAATGCAAAAAATTCGCTGCTTTCTTGGGCATGTCGCCAAACTGCCGCAGGAACGTTCGATGGCTGTGCTCGCGAAAGCGCAAGCGGCGCGCCGGGCGAGCAGTTTTCTGAAGCCACGGGAATCAGTCCGCGGTCGACAGGGATCGCGCAACGGCGTCGCGAAACAGGCGGACGTCGCGGTTGAGCCGGCGGACATCCTCGCCGGACAGCCCGGATGATTCAAACAACGTGTCGCCGAGGCAGGCGCTGCGATCCTTCATCGTCCGGCCATCGGCCGAGAGGGTCACCCGGACCTGACGTTCGTTGTCGGGGTTGCGGCGACGTTCGACAAAACCCGCCGCCTCCAGCCGCTTGACCAGCGGCGTGACGGTGCTGGATTCTAGCGAAAGCCGATCGGCGATCTCGCCCACCGCTCGGTCGTCCTGTTCCCAGAGCGTCGCGAGAACGAGATATTGCGGATAGGTGATGCCCAATTCGTCGAGCAACGGCTTGTAGGCACGGTTGATCGCCAGCGACGCGCCGTAGAGCGAGAAGCACAGGTGCTCGTCGAGGAGCGGAGGGGGCTTGGAGCGGGGCATAGCCATCCTGCGGGCAGTCGATGCGGTCGAACGCATCGTAGCACGATGACAGATATCGCGATAACATTTTCCTGGACACTGCATGGTTCGTCATCTATCAGACAATTGCCGCGATAAGGATTGCCGTGGCATCATTCGTCCGGCGGTGTCTGCTCTTCGATCGAGCTGGCGTCGTGCGTTCAGACCCTTGTGTTGGAAGGACTTCGATATGCCCGTGACCGTGATCTACAAGACCTCTGCGACTTCGACGGGCGGGCGCGATGGCGCTGCGCGCTCCGACGACGGCTCGGTCGACGTCAAGCTGGTGGTGCCGAAGGAGATGGGCGGCCCGGGCGGCGAAGGCGCCAATCCTGAAAAGTTGTTCGCGGCCGGTTACTCCGCCTGCTTCCTCGGCGCGATGAAGGCGGTCTCCGGCAAGGTCGGGGTGAAGGTGCCGAACGACGCGACCGTTACCGCGGAAGTCGGCTTCGGTCCGCGCTCCGAAGGCGGCTACGGTATCACCGCCGATCTTACGGTGAACCTGCCTGGCATCGACAATGCCGACGGCGAGCGCCTGATGGCGGCAGCCCACGAGGTCTGCCCCTATTCGAACGCGACGCGCGGCAACGTCGATGTCGGGCTGACGCTCGCCTGACCGGCTGACGGGGCGGCCGGTTCAAAAGGGGGCCGGCCAGCTCTCGTCGGCGGGCGCATCGGCTCGCTCACGGGGAGACGCGGAAGGGCCATCGACATATCCGAGATCCCGCCGCCATCCGTGCGAGAGGAAATTGGTAACCATAAGCCTTCATCATCATCGGAAATGCCGATGGGCGAGCTGATCGAGGTCAGCGCGTTCCGCCTGCGGTTTGATCCTCGTGATGACGGCGCTTTCGATGACCCTCGTTCCTGCTGCGACGTTGTCCCTGCCGACCTCTCGCGGGATCTCCCGCAGCCGCAACCGACTTTCCAGACCTCTGCGGCACCGGCATCTACGCCGTATCGTAACCGGCCTCACGTGGGGCGGAATCGTCCTGTCCTGCGCGTTGCTCGGCCTGACGATGCTGGGCGAGATGCCGGTGGTTGGGCCCCTCGATCCGCTGGCCTTGCTCTCGCCCGGCGTGGCGCCGCCAAGCGCCGTCATGCGGATCGCGGCGGACAGTCCCTCGCGTGCGACCCGCTTCCCGCGCTTTGCACGCCCGGCCAGCGCGGCGCCGGTTCGGCTGGCCGATCGCTTCCTGCCGACCGACACCCTGCCCGCAAGACCGAGCCCGCAGACGACCCCCTCATCGCCGGCAACAACGCATCTCTTTGCCGCGCCCATGCTGACAGCCGCGACAACGCTGCGATCGACCGAGGGGCTGGACCGCACGGCAAGTGCCCGGTCCTTCGAAGACCGGCGGATGCCTGCGGTCGGCGGCGAGGAACCGGACGTCGTCGCTGCGACCACGCCAGCCGATCCCGCTGCCGAAACGCAACTTGCGATGATTGAGCCGGATCGCTCGCCCCAGCTCCTCATCGGTAAACCTCCAATCGCAGAGGTGCCGGTGGCAAACGTGCGGCCGACACGGCGGCCGGTTGCTGCAGTCCGTGCGGTCGACGCGATCGCGGCGGTTCGTCGCGAACCGGTGGCGCGGCGCGAGGCGCCGGTTCTCGCCTATGCTCGTCCCGACGCCGGCGAGGAGCCACGGACCGACACGCCATCGGTTGGCATTCCTATGTCGCTGCCGGGGCGCGCAAGCGGCACGGCGATCTACGATATCGAGGCCGCAACGGTCTACCTGCCGAACGGCGAGAAACTGGAGGCGCATTCCGGCCTCGGTGCGCTTCGCGACGATCCACGCTTCGCCCATACGCGCAATCGCGGCGTGACGCCGCCGCACACCTACAATCTCACCCTGCGAGAAAGCCTCTTCCACGGCGTCCAGGCCATCCGGCTCAATCCTGTCGGCGGCGAGCGCAACATCCACAACCGCAACGGGCTTCTGGCCCACACCTACATGCTGGGACCGCGCGGCGACTCCAACGGCTGCGTCTCGTTCAAGGACTACAAGCGCTTCCTCGCCGCCTTCCGCCGGGGCGAGATCAGGAAACTGGTCGTCGTCGCCCGCCTCTCGAACCCCGGCTCGCGGTTCGCACGGTTCTTCGCATCGAAGGGCTAGAGACGCGCTCCCCGGTCCGGTTTGAGCATTCCGCATGACGGCGCCAAATTGGTCGTCAAATGCCGCTATCGGGTTGCATGAATGCAATCTGGGCGTTGCGGCGCTGTTTCGATCTTTAGTGGAGAATGAACGGAAAAATTGAAGCATCGCATTGAGATTGCCAAGATCATATGGATGGCTTTCTATGATCGAGACCAATTTCGACAGCGACTTAAATCCGACTTAACCCACTGCGCCTAGGCTGGGTCTCGCAGGTAGGGTGAAGCGGATGAGACTGGGTTGGAGATCGTTCCGCAAAGACGACGGGGGCGTGGCGGCCATCGAGTTCGCACTGCTGGCGATCCCGTTCTTCCTGCTTCTCTTTTCGATCATGGAAATTGCCTTGATCCTGACAGCGTCGATGCAGCTGGAACACGCGGTCGATCGCGTCGCGCGCCGGCTGATGACCGGAGAGACGATCAACGAGAAGGCCGCGATCAGAACCGACCTCTGTGGAGAAATGGTCTTCAGGATCGATTGTGCTGCCATGCGCATCGACTATCGAGAGGTCGCCGCGGTGACGGACTTCAGTCTGCCGAAGCCACTGGCCAACCGAAAGGTCGTCGACACCGCATTCGATTTCAAGGTGATCAGCGATCCTTCCTTCACCAGCTTGCGGGTCGGTTACGAGTGGAGCCTGATTCTCGAGCCGCTGGCGGTCGTGCTGTCGAACCTGTCCAACGGCAGTGTGTTCCTCGTCAGTACCTCGCTCGTGAGGATCGAAAAGTGAAGGGTTTGGCGCGAAAGTTCACGCGCAGCCGCTCCGGTGTCGCCGCGATCGAGTTCGCTCTGATCTACCCCGTTTTGTTGCTGCTGATGGTGGGCATGTTCGAGATCACGAACGCCGTCATCGCCTATCAGAAAACGCAGAAACTCGCGTACACCGTCGACCAGCTGATCACGAAGGCGCCTTCCGTCACCGCGCAGATCGTACAGAAAACCATGTCGGCGGCCGTTTCCGTCCTCGCGCCACTCGATGGCACGAATGCGACGATCGATGTCACGTATCGCTACATCGGCGCCGACGGCAAGATTTCGACGAGTTGGACGCAAAACTTCCCCAGCGGAAAAAAGGGGAGCGTGTTGAATTCACAACTTCCCGACAACTACTCGGCGCTACGAGACGTCGGATACCTGACGACATCCGTCAGGTATAATCATTCCGCAACATTTCCGGCTCTCTTCTTCAAGCAATTGCAAATGAATGCCGAGTCGATCGTTCGGCCTAGACCGGGAAAGCCCATCACGTGCACGGATTGCTGAAACGCTTCGCACGGTGCCATCGCGGAAATTTCGCGATCATCACCGCGGTTTCGATCATTCCTGTCATGGGTATGGCCGGTCTCGGTGTCGACTATTCGCAGGCCTATGCCACGCAAGCCACTTTGCAGGGCGAGGCCGACGCCATTGCCCTCGCCGTCGCTTCTGAAGGACCGGGTGCGAAGAGTCGCTTCTACGATGCGATGACGGCGACGGCAGGAAGTCGCGTCACGCTGGCCAAGGCGAAATTCGTCGGAACCTGGACTTCGGCGACCGAGTACGAGGTCACCGCCACCGCCGACGTGCCGCGAACGCTGTCCCGACTGATCCCGGTTGGCGGTTCCTCGATCGCGGTCGCCGCCAAATCGCTTGCCCGTTACACGGGTGCCAAGCTCGTCTACAAGCAGCCTGAAACCTTGTTCTTAGACCCGCTGGCCTGGGACTACAACAAGGTGAATGCCTATTGCTACAACGCGGCGATCGGCGCGAAAGACAAGTCTGCCGCAAGAACGCAAAGCGTGACCATTGCCGACAACGACAGCGGCCAGTATTCGTCCACCGTTCCACAATGCAAGGACGGCGAGACATTGAGCTTCGAGTTGTACAATATCGTCTGGGGAAAGCACGTCCCGAAAAACAAATCCGATCCATCGAAGGTCAATCGCTACTTTACCGACACGACAAAGGACAAGAATGGAGGGGACGTTTATAATTTGTCGGCTGACCTTCTTGAGACAATCTTGTGCCCCAATCTCAATGCCTGCCGCGAGAAACCTCTGGGAATCATCCCCGTCGGCACCGGTCGAACACCCTTGAAGAATACGCTGCCCTGTGAAAAAGGGAAGTATACCTACTATGGCTGGGAAGACACGCCGAATGGCGACCGCGACTACAACGACATCCGCATCATCATCGGTTGCCCGGTCTGGGAAAAGGCCGGTGACGAGAACGTTCGACTGGTAAAATAGTCAGCGGCCGACGGTGATGCCGGCTGCGATGCAGACGCCAGAGAAGAAGGTGAGGGCGCACCGGTCGTCGCCGGTTTGGATTCGGCGCGGGTCCGTGAGCCGACCGAACCTGATCTCGATCTTGTGGCGCTGGCGATCAGGCATCACGTCTTGCGTGACCGGGGCCTTGCGTCTGGAACGGGCGGGAATGCAGGCCTTGATGCCGCGCAAGGCCGAAGCTTGGCAGAGGCCGTCGACACCGTATCTCTTCTCTTCCGGCCTCAGCTTGGCTTTCGGCAGGCAGAACAGGCCATGCGACTGCACATCGTTGCGAACGCAGCGGGTCGCTCGTAGCCGATCCCCGCGTCTGGCTCTGCAGGCGACACTCGGCCGTTGCCTTCTGACGAGCAACGGCCGGTCGATCGAGTGTAGGCTGTTGCTCTCGAAATGCTTTGCCGATTTGCCCTGCGATGGCCGGATTTGCCGATCCGACAATGCGACTGGTCCTAGCTGAGTGGTTCCACAGTCGGTCGCCGGACGTCGAGCCCTTCCGGGTCTGAAAGGTGAGAGGCGGCTGCTATGGTCGGTCAAACTCGCGCCGCCAAGCTGAACGATGCCGATCCGCAAGCTTGGCTTCCGTGCGTCCTCATCGCCGACATTGCGCAAGGAGGCGGGCGCAGCAGCTGAGCTAGAACAGAGCCGCCGTCACTCGCCGTGAACGGAGTGACGCTGCAAGACCGCTGCCCAAGCCTGACGAGGAACCCCATCCCACACCCGCGACGGCGGAGTTGCGTCGCCGTCCTTTCGTCGCGACGTCGTTTAAAGCGCGCGCAGCGTGGCCTGCGTGGCGACGACCGATCCGCCGCCGTCGGGGGTGGCTTCCACAGCGGTGATGACGCCGAGGCCCGGCGCCGTCGAGCCGACCTTGACCCGCACGAGGTTCGTTCCCGTCATCAGGATCGCCTCGTCGCCGAAGATCGAGACGATCTTGTAGTCGTCGGCCTGGACCGGCACGGCGGAGGCGACGGGAGCGACCGGCATGGGGACGGGGATCTCGCTCGATGCCGGCGCGGCTTCCGCGACTTCCGAGGCCTCGGCGCCCGACATCGCGAAGTAGGTCCCGCCCGCCGACATGACGGCGAGGCCAAGCACCGCAGTGCCGATCAGGCGAACCTTCTTCGACAAGCCGGACGGCTTCGCTGTGTCAGATGCCGTTTCCGGGGTCGGGGACTTGCTCTTGGCCACTGTCGAACTCCAGTCGTCGGGGGAACCGACGTGACCATGGCGGGCCGAGATGCAGATGGGATGGAGCAAATCGTTAAACTCCGAGGCAACCCATGATTTGCCGATGGTTTGTGCCGCTTGCGCTGGGTGCTGCGCCGAGATCGACCGGCACGGCGTGTCCGACGTGAAACGGTTCTCCTCTGAACGGGGCATTCGGACCCCGGTCGCGTCGATCGAACGTTGCTTCCTCATCGACCACGCCATCGCTTTAATCCGCCGCCCGCGGAGTTCTGGACGGTCAGATGGATGGACCGTCACGCCTGGCGTCGAGGGATCCATCGACGAGCCATTGCTTCGCTGCGGCAAAGCTTCGTAGCGTTCATACCTCGAACAGCCGGGACGAGTCATCGCGCCCTGCACCCAGAAAAAAGGGACGGACCCTTGCGGATCCGCCCCTCTGTCATCGTTTGCCGGTTCGCTTACTGGTCAAAGCGGCCCGACGCATGCGCGAGCATCGTGTACACCTTGCCCGTGTCCGAGGTGAGGTAGCTCTTGCTCCGCGTGTTGTCGGGATCCTTGCGGGACGCATCCTGCAGCAGCATCTCGAAGTCGGCGATGTAGCGGTCCACCGCGCTGCGGAAGTCCGAGTCGCGCTGGTACTTGCGACGGATCTCGTCGAACGTCTGCTGGCCCTTCATCGTGTAGAGACGACGGGTGAAGACGTTGCGCTCGCCGCTGCGGTAGCGGTCCCACAGTTCGACCGAAACGTTGTGGTCGATGGCTCGGGCGATGTCGACCGACAGCGAGTTCAGCGAGTCGACGACATGAGCCTGCGAACGCTCGGCCGGGCGAGGGGCCTCCGAAGACCGGGCCGGGGCTGCCGGCTCGATCGCGTCGTCGCCGTCCTCGTCCTGCGAGGCGCGGCGCAACAGGTCCGAGACCCAGCCACCTTGGCGGGCGTCGTCGGCCGTGGCTTCAGGTGCCGCTTCCGAGCGCGCGGGCAGAGGCCGAGCCTGCGCGGCGCCAGCCGCCGGGCGCAGCGGCGACAGATCGCCGGCGCGGGTTCCCGTCGCAGGTGCCGGGCGGGACGCGCCGAGTTCGGCGCGCGGCACGTCGTAAGACGGACCGCCCGTCGACCGTGCCAGATTGCCGTCGCTGACGTAGCCGCCGGCATAGCGGGCGTCGACATCCTCTTCGGCGCGCGCGGCCGTCACCACGGAGCGGGCCGCTGTCGCCGGAGCCGGACGGGCCGTGCTCGAAGCCACTGGCCGCGCCGCCGTGGTGGCGTCGGGCGAGCGCACGTCGAAGGCGCGGCCGGACTGCGTGACGATCTCGCTGAGTTCGCGCAGCGCCCGGATCTGGTCCGACACCGCCCGGCGCATCGCACGGGTGCTTTCACGCGTCTCGTCCGGCAGTTCGAACACGCCGCGCCGGATCTCGGCCCGGGCGTTTTCGAGTTCGCCGCGGATCTCGCCGGCGGCGCGACGCATCTCGGCGGTGGCACCGCCGAAGCGCTCCGTCGCTTCCTCGATCACCGAACGGATGGCCTCGCGCACATGCTCGGCGGTCGCTTCGGAGCGGCGCTCGGTCTCTTCGAGCTGGCGTTCGGCATCGCTCAGCGTCGTGCCGAGATCGCCGGTGATGGAGGCCGCCATGTCACGCGAACGCTTCTCGGCGTCGGTGAACAGACGGTCGACCACACCGTCGAACGAGGTCAGCATCGTGCGAATCTCTTCCGAGCGCTCCGTCAGGCCGTCGGCCAGACGCTGCAGGCCCTCGTGGCGACCCTCGAGAGTGACTTCGAGATTGGACTGTGCACCGTCCAGAAGGGTGCTGGCTTCCGCCAGCATCCGGCCGTGTTCGCCGAACTTCGAGGTCAGAGCCTCGATCCGGTCGAAGGCGGCGCCCGCGACACCGTCCATACGGCCGACCTGCTGCTCGAACCGATCGGACGAGGACGCGATCTCGTCACCCACCCGCTCGGTCTCACCGCGGAAGCGCACGCTCGTCTCCTGCAGCGCACTCTCGGCGCGGCCCAGATTGCCGGCCGCTTCGTCCAGAAGATCACGAAGCGAGGCGTTGCTCGAGGAGAAGCGGTCAACGAGATCGCCTATCTCCTGCGTAATCTCGAGGCGGGCGCCCGAGATCGATGCAACGGCCGTCTCGGTGCGGGCATCGAGCGCGGCCAGAAGGCCTGACGAGGACGCGCCGAGCTGTTCGACGGTCTCTTCCGCGCGGCGCACGAAGGCGGCGACGATCGCCGCGTTCTCGGTGCGCAACCGGTTGGCGATGTCCTGCGAGGTCTCTTCCAGCGCGCGCACGGCCATGGAGCCGGTTTCGGACAGACGCTCGACGATCGGACGGGTTTCCTCGTCGATCAGGCGGGCGATCTCGGCATTGCGGTTCGACAGCATGTCGGCGAGGTCACGGGTGCGGCCCTCGATGTCCTGCCCGATCGCGCTGGCGCTGGCCGCGAGGTTCTGCTCCGACGACGCGATGCGGCCGACGATCTCAGCGTTGCGGTTTGCGAGCATGTCGGCGAGGTCGCGGGTACGGCTCTCGATGTCCTGACCGATGGCGTCGGCGCTGGCGGCGAGGCCCTGCTCCGACGATGCGATTCGACCGACGATCTCGGCGTTGCGGTTCGAGAGCATGTCGGCGAGGTCGCGGGTGCGCCCGTCGATGCCCTGGCCGATGGCGTCGGCGCTGGCCGCCAAATCACGCTCGGACGAGGCGATCCGCTCCGCGATTTCCTGACCGAAGGCGGAGGTGGAGTCCGCCATCTGCTCGCGGATGCGATCGGCTTCGATACGGATGGCGGTCGCCACCCCGGCGAGGCGCGACGAGATGTCGGAGCCTTCCTGAACCAGAACCTCGCGGGCCTGCTGTGCGTCGCGGAGCATGGCGCCCGCGACGTCAGCGGTGTCGCTGCGGATGTTGGCGGATACGGCGCCGATCTCGGAGCGGATGACGCCGGCAGCGTCCTCGATCTCGCGGCGAAGGGCGGTAGCGGACTGCGCGAGGTCGTCGCGGATGCCGCCGGTCGTCCCGTCTAGAGCGAGAGCGAGCTGGGTCGAGAGCCCCGCCAGTTCGTCCGCGAAGCGGGCGGCGCGTTCGTCGAGCGCGATCGAGGAGCGATCGGTCTCGCCGTGGATGAGGGTCGCGGCGTCCTGAACGCGGGCCGCGAAGGTCGCGGCGTCGTCGGACAGGCGGTTGCGGGCTGCCTCTGCCTGCTCGCTCATCGACAGCGCGACGGCATCCAGCTCTTCGACGAGGCGGACGGCCTCGGTGGAGAGGCGCTCGCGGGTCTCGCCGCTGCTGGCCTGCAGGCGATCTGCGGCACCGCCGACCTCCTCGATGATCCGGCGGACCTGCGCGTCGACCTCGCTCTGCACGCGGTCGGTCTCGCCGCGCATGGCGGCGGCGACGTTGCCGACCTCGGCGGCGATGCGACCGGCATCCTCCAGCATGAGGCGGCGCGACACTTCGCCGGCCTCGCGCAGATGGCCGCTGGCATTGGCGAACTCGCCGGCGATGGCCGCCGACTGCTCGGACACTTCGCGGCGAACGAGATCGGAATGCTCCCGGATCTGGATGGCGGCCGCGGCCACCTCTTCGCGGATCTGTTGCGCATCGGCAGTGAACTGCTCGCGGGTCCGGTCGCCCACCAGTCGGAGGCGATCGGAAGCCGCCTCGAAGTCACCGGACAGCGCAACGGCCTGATCCGATACGATACGGCGGGCGGTCTCTGCATCGCTGCGAAGACGGTCGGCCATGTCTTCCAGGCCGCCGGCGAACTCGCCGGCCACGAGCGCGAGGCGTTCGCGTGCGGCTTCCGCTTCGCTGCGCATGGCGAGCGATGCGCCGCCGATCTGCGTGGTGAAGGCATCGCCTTCGAGCGCCAGGGCTTCGCGAACCTCCTCGGCGTCGGTCCGCATGCGGGCGACGACCTCGGCGACGTTCCGGCCGAGCGACTGTGCTTCGTCGGCGAAGCGGCTCCGGGCCTCCTCGCTCATCGAGCGGATGGTCTCCGCCGAAAGAGAGATGCCTTCCGCGATCCGGGCGCTTTCGCCAGTCAGATCGTTGCGGGCCGCCTCCGAGGTCTCCTGCACCGACTGCACGACCGACTGGACGCGGGCTTCGAACTTGGCGACTTCCTCGCCGAACTTGGCCTGCGCCTCCTCGGAGGACGCATGGAACACGTTGCCGAGCTCGCCGATGACGATGGCGATCTTCTGGATCTCGCCTTCGAGACCGGTGCGGGCGTGGTCCGCCTGCTCGCCCATCGTGGCGGTGGCGGCGACGATGGAGTCGCGCAGCGTGTCGGCAATGTGGGTGGTGCGACCCGTAAGGGTGCGCTCGACATTGGCAAGCCCGCGTTCGAGCGAGACGGCCATGGCGTCGGTGCGCTCCTCGACAGCGAGCGAGAGCGTGGCGGTCCCCGTCTCCAACGCAGCGAGAATCTCGTCGCGCTTGGTGTCAAGCGTGGTCGAGACGTTGCTGGCGCTCTGTTCGAGCACGCGGCGCACGTCGTCGGCGCGATCGCCGAGCGTCGCGGCCAGCGAGCTGGCGACGTCCTCAATGGCGGCAGTCAGGTTCTCGCGGCGTTCATCCATCGCCGTGCCGAGCTGACCGTCGGAGTCGACGAGGGCCTGGCGAAGAGCGTCGATGCGCGAGTCGAGAGTGCCGACGATGACCGCGTTGCCGCGATCGAGCTCGGAGGCGAGCCGTTCCGTGCGCTCCGTCAGGTCGCCGAGGAGGGCGGTCTCGGACGCGTCCACCATCTGGCGCATCGAGAGGACGCGTTCGTCGAGCCCGTCGAGCATGGCCGTGCGGGCGCTCTCGACGCTGTCGCGCAGCGAGGCGCCGCGACCATCGAGACCCTGGATGAGAAGCGACAGCGCGTTCTCGACGGCGGTGAGGATCGTGCTGGCGTTCTGGTCGATCTCGCGACCGAAGAGGCCGGTGCGGGCATCCAGCGTCTCGACGAGGTTGGTGCGGGACGCGTCGATGGCGGTCTGGAGTTCGACGATGCGGGCGGCAAGGTTCTCGGCAACGAGAGCGACCGAGCGTTCGAAGGTCGCTTCGATGCCGGAGGTCTGTGCTTCCAGACGCGTCAGGAACTCCTGGCGCCGGTCGTCGCCGGTCATCAGCGAAGCTTCGAGGCGGCCGATCACGTCGTCGCCGACGCGAGCCGTGTAGAGCTCGAGCGACTCCGAAAGTCGCTCGCCGCTTGAGCGCATGAACGCTTCGCTGGCGGCGATCCGGTCGGCCAGACCGGTTGTGAGGGCGGTCGAACGCTCGTCGAGACCGCCGAGGAAGCGATCGGTCCGGGTCGACAGCACGTCGTCGATTTCGATCTGGCGCCGGTCGAGATCGGCCGCCAGGACGCGCGAGCGCTCGTCGAAGGCGACGTTGATCGCGGACCCCTTCTCGGCGAGGACGGCCGTGATGCGCTGCAGACGATCGTCGAACTCGCTGCCCGACAGGCGCTGGCTGTCGTCGAGCGCACGCTCGATCCGGTCGACGCGAGCGTCCAGAGCCCGCTCCAGTTCGACGGTGCGAGCATCGACGCCCGCCGCCAGACGGCCTTCCGCGCCGTCGAGGACGGTTTCCAGGCGGCCGACATTCGTCTCGATCGCGCCGGTGATCGCGTTGCCGCGCTCCTCGAACGAGGCGAGCAGCGACTGCTGGGCGAAGGCGAGAGAGGTGTCGATATCGGCGGAGCGATCGCTGAGCACGGCACCGAGCGAGCCGATACGCGAATCGAAGGTCGCACCGAGCTCGTCGGTCTGCGACTTCAACGCCGCATCGACGCTGGCGAGAGCTTCGCTCGCGGTGCGGTTCATCGTGGCATGGCCGGTGGCGAAGGCACGACCGATCTCGCCGGTGCGGTCGGAGAGAACCTGCGCGAACTCGGCCGTGCGCTTGCCGAGGGCATCCGAGATGCGGTCGGTCGAGCGGTCGATCGCGGCGGCGCGACCTTCGATCGCGGTGACGAGGGCCGTACCCTTGCCGGACAGCGCCTCTTCGAGGGCGGCGAGACGCTCGTCGAACTGCTGGAGCAGGGTGGCGTTGCGGTCACCGAGCAGGCTCGAGGCCTTCTCGACGCGTTCGCCGAACCCTTCGTCGATCCGGCGCAGGAAGCCGTCCGTCGCGCTGGCGAGAAGAGTGACGCGCTCGTCGACGCTGGAAGCCAGCGTGCTGGCGATGGCGTCGCTGTCGGAGCGGATGCGGGCGGATCGCTTGTCCAGCGTCTCGGCCAGATTGCGGTCGAAGATCTCGGCTTCGGAATTCAGGCGTTCGGACCGTTCGTCGAGGAGCGCCAGGACGCGCTCGTTCGAGGCCTGCATCCGGTCGCCCGTCTGCGCGCCGATGGTGGCGATGCGATCGGCAAGCTCGTCGGACCGGGTCTGGATCTCGCCGGTCTGCCGCTCGAGCGAGCGGGCGAGGTCTTCGCCGGTGCGCTCGAGGCGAGCCGTCGTCTCGTCGGCGGTGCGAGCGATCTTCTCGATGACGAGGCTGCTCGAACCCGACAGCGCGGCGTCGACCTGCGCGCTGCGCTCGTCGAAGAAGGCCATCATGGCGCGGCTGCGATCGTCGTAGGAGCGCGTCAGCGCTTCGCCGCGTTCGTCGAGGATCGAATGGAAGCGCAGGGAGGCGGCCTCGACCTGCTGCAGGATGCGCTGCGAGGCGCTGTCGACGTCGCCGACGAGACGATCGTGCGAGCCGACGACGGAGGTGCGCAGGCGCTCGGCATGCGACAGCATGGCTTCGCGCTCGGTGCCGAGATCGGTCACGAGCGCGCGGATCTTCACTTCGTTGTCGGCATAGGCCCGTTCCAGCGACGTGACCTCGGAATGCACGATGCCTTCGAGCTCGCTCATGCGCGAGAGGGCGCGCTCGACGCCTTCGCCCAGCGCTGCGACTTCGCGGCGGATGGCCTGACCGACGCTCGTGACACGCTCGGCGGCGACCGATTCGGGCTCGGCGAGCCTCAACGCCACCTCGGCCATCGAGCGGCTCATCAGGCGCAGGTCCTGCGAGCGACGCACCATCACGGCGAAGGCGATGATGAGGAGGGCCGGCAGCACGACGGCCGCGGCGACGATCGCCAGCGTGACGCCCGCACCGGCTCCCGTGGTTGCGCCGGACGTGTCGGCACCGACGAAGGCGACGGCAGCCGCCGCGGAAAGGACGACCCAGCCGGCCGCGACGACGCTGCCCAGAAGGATTGTGCGCCGCGAGGTGCGGCGCGAGAGCAGGGCATCGGCCATTACCGCGGCCGACCGCTTCTCGTCGTTGGCGACGGTCGCCTTGAAGTCGCGCGCATTGCGCCCGCCATTCGCGGCAGCAGGCGAGGCGGGAGCCGCGCCGGCGGACGGGAAGGCGGGAGCAGCGGACGAGTCCTCCTCGCGGCGGACGCGGCTTTCCGGACCGTTGCGACGTTCGGCACGAAGCCGCGAACTGGCGGTCGCGGCGGCTTCGGCCACCGGCGGAACCGCAACGATCGCGGCTGCGGCGCCAAGGCTGGATCCGTCGGCATCGTCGGCTGCAAGCGCGGGCTCGGCGCGCTCCGCGTGATCGACGACCTGTGCCGTTCCTTCGTCCTGCGAGACGGCCTCGATCAGGTCCTCTTCACCGAGATAGAAGTCGTCGAGCGCCATCGGGTCGGCTTCGACGGTCGAGGCCTCGGCGGTCGCTACAGGCTCGTCGGCGGGCTGCTCGGTCGCGGCAGCGACTTCGGCCTCCTGCCGGAACGCGCTCGTCGCCGCTTCCACCGTCCTGTCGAATTCGCTGAAGGCGAAGTCGATCGAGACTTCGTCGGCCTTCAACGTCTCCGTTTCGACATGGCCTTCGGCAGTTCCGGACGTGCCGGGATCGGAAGCGTCGGGACCTGCAAAATCCTCGCCTCGCAGCGCGGCTTCCAGTTCGTTGACCGCTTCGTCTGAAAGCTGTTCGGCCGTCTTGATCTTCGACATGGTCCGCCGCGCCTCGATACTCGTTACACTCGGCCACTTCGCCCCGCACCCCTCGAACAGAGGGGAACGTTGGGGCGCTGGCCACTGCGCTTCCGCCGCTGGAGCTGGCGGACGGAAGACGGAATTCCAACTGCTTGAAACCTAATGAGCCCTACGGTCGAAAGAAACCGTAAAAGCGCCCGATCGGTACAAGTTTAAACATTTGGTTAACGCCTGGGCGCAGAGTTTCAGCGCTGGTTGCAGGAACCGGTAACCACACGTGTGAGCGGTTGACCCTACGCCCCCCGTTTTGCAAAGGGCGTTCAGGAAATCCAAACGTCGATTGGGCAGGATGGACCCGATCGAGCCCGAGGGGAACGCTTCCATGTCCGGGAAGTCCTGCTTTCCCCCGCTCATATCGCCAAGGAGAAGAGAGCACGCATGCTGGCCGTCCGATCAGACTTCGATTCGTCCTCAGAGATGCCGGTTCTCCGCGCGTCCTGCCCCTCTCGCGGACGCCCGGTGGATCTTGTCCACCTCGCGGCGCAGACGATGGGCGATCGCGGGTTGGAGCGCGAGATCCTGGTGCTTCTGGATCGGCAGCTGGAACTGATGGAAGCGCGGCTTCTGGGCGCTGCCGTAGACGCTCGTGGATCGATCGCCCACGCACTGGCCGGCTCGGCGCGCAATGTCGGCGCTTTTCCGCTCGCGCAAGCGGCGTCCCTGGTCGAGCGCAACCCCAGCGGCGAAGAGGCCAACGATGCGCTTCTTCGCGAGATGCGCCGCGTCTCGGCGTTCCTGTCACCCTTCGTCGCGGGCGACGCCGCCGATTGACACGACGCGGGCAAGCGGACTAGGCGAACGCATGACCGCCATAACTTTCATCGCCCACGACGGCACCCGTTACGAGATCGATGCTCCCGACGGGTCGAGCGCCATGGAAAATGCCATCCGGAACGACGTGCCGGGGATCGACGCCGATTGCGGCGGCGCCTGCGCCTGCGCCACCTGCCACGTCTATGTCGACGAGCGTTTTCTCGAGGTCATTGCCCCGATGGAGGCCATGGAAGAGGACATGCTCGACTTCGCGATCGACGTGAAGCCGGCATCGCGGCTGTCGTGCCAGATCCGCATTCGTCCCGACCTTGCCGGGATGACCCTGCAGGTGCCCGCGCGCCAAGCGTGACGGCGGCCGGCACACCTGGCGCCGACGTTTCAGCGCAGGGTGAAGCGGCCGAGATTGCGCGACAGCTGATGTTCGACGCGTGCATCGACACGGCCGGTCTCATGCCGATCGAAGTCGACCTGCGCGAGGTCGTGCTGTTTCAGGACATCGCGCCGCTCCGTGGCCACGCGCTGCTTCATCGCCGCGCAGTTGGGCTCGGGCGAAAGCGCCTTCACGCGGGTTTCCAGCTGCCGAAGCCAACGCTTGGCGATCTCGGCGTGCTTGGCCTCGTGGGTGGCGACGTCGTTGCGAAGGGTGCGCCAGACGACCTTCATCTCCGGCGTCGCATCGGCCGGGGGCGACCAGCGGGGCAGAGTCGTCACGAGGTTCAGCCTGAAGGCCGCGCGGTCGACGCGGCAGGTTCCGGCGCCTTCGGCATAGGTCGCGTCGCCAGCGAACGTCACCTGCGTGGCGCCCCCGTGTCGCTCGCCCGATCCCAGCATCGGGCCACCCCGTCCGAAAGACTTGGTCAGGTCGGCGAGGGTCTGACCCTTGACCATGAAATAGGTCGTGCGTTCCTTGATCTCGCCGGACGAGGCGGAGCCTGCGGCGCAAAGGCCGATGGCAAGACTGAGGACGCATGCACGCTTCATGTTTCGACCTCGAAAGACTTGAAACCCTCTGACGCCACGCTAAGCGGTCGCGCAGCGAGTGCAACCGCCGGGACAGATTAATTTTGCGTTCGATTTGCTCCAGTCGTCTATCCCATCCATGAATTGGGGAAATTCCCGCGTCTGGCGGCTGGCCCACGGGCGGGAGCTCGTGCTCGGGCCGTCCGCCATTCTCATGGCGATCCTCAACATCACGCCGGACAGCTTTTCCGATGGCGGTCGCTTTGCCGGCGAAGCCGAACGCGCGGTGGAGGAGGGGCTGCGCCTTGTCGTAGACGGTGCCTCGATCATCGACGTCGGCGGGGAATCGACGCGGCCGGGCGCCGAGCCGGTGTCGGCCGAGGTGGAGCAGACCCGCATCCTGCCGGTGATCGAGGGTCTGGCGAAATCCGGCACATGCCTGATCTCGGTCGACACCTACCGCGCCGAGACCGCACGGCTGGCGGTCGAGGCGGGGGCGCATATCGTCAACGACGTCTGGGGCGCGCAGCGCGATCCCGCCATCGCCGATGTCGCGGCGCGCACCGGCGCCGGCCTCTGCCTGATGCACACCGGGCGCGAGCGCGAGCGCCTGACCGACGTGATCGCAGACCAGTTCCACTTTCTCGAACGTTCGCTGGCGATCGCAGCGGCG
Source organism: Aureimonas sp. AU12 (assembly GCF_001463705.1). GTDB lineage: Bacteria > Pseudomonadota > Alphaproteobacteria > Rhizobiales > Rhizobiaceae > Aureimonas. The sequence continues at coordinate 155,962 of NZ_BBWH01000043.1, forward strand.
GCCGGCGTCGAACGTGACCGGATCGTCCTCGATCCCGGCTTCGGCTTCGCCAAGGAGGCGCATGAGAATTTGGAACTGATGATGCGGCTGACGGAACTCCACGCGCTCGGCTCTCCACTGCTGGTCGGCACCTCCCGCAAGCGGTTCGTCCGCGGCGTCCTGAGCGGCGAGCCCGCCAACGCCGATGTGGCGACGGCAGCGACCAGCGTTCTCCTGCGCGAACGCGGCGCAGCGATCTTCCGGGTCCACGACGTCGCGACCAACCGGGATGCTCTGCAGATGGCGGATGCCGCCCTCGGAGCCCGCCGGACATGACGCGCGCCTATCTCAGCCTCGGCGGCAATCTCGGCGACCCGAGGCGGCAGATGGCGGCTGCGCTTAGGCTCCTGGATACGCAGCCCGGGCAGCGCGTCGTCGGCGTCTCCGCGCCGTACCGGACCCCGCCCTGGGGCAAGCTCGACCAGCCGGACTTCCTCAACGCCTGCGCCGGAATCGACACGGCTCGATCGGCGACCGATCTGCTGTCGGCCTGTCTCGACGTCGAGCGGCAGTTGCATCGGATCCGCGGCGAGCGCTGGGGCCCGCGCACGATCGACATCGACATTCTAGATTTCGGCGGCGGTACGGTCGAGACCGACGACCTGCAGCTGCCGCATCCGCGCATGCGGGAGCGTGCCTTCGTTCTCGTTCCGCTGGCGGAGATCGCGCCGGACCTGCTCATCGACGGGCGCAGCGTCGCCTCGTGGCGGGACAGCCTGCAGAGCGACGGGATCGTCCGCGAGGCGGCTTCGGTCGACTGGTGGCGCGGGGAGGCCTGAGCCGTCAGTCGCCGAGTGCGGCGCGCTTGACGGTGGCGTCGCGCTTCAGGTTCATGCCGATCACGGGGACCAGTTCGTCGGCGACCTGCACCGAGATCGTGACGTTCAGCTTGTCGGGATCGACGAGGCGGGCGACCATCGCGCCCTTCAACTGCTTGCGATCGAGACCGACGACGATGCGGTTGCCCTCGACGTCGCCCGAGACGATGTCGAGGCCCTTGCCCTGCGACCCGTCGAGGAACGAGCCCTTGTAGGACGAGCCGCCCTTCGTGAACTGGGCGCTCATCGGTTGCGAGAACATGCCGACCCGGCAGGTGCCGTCGAGTGCCATGCCGACGTCGATGGTCGGCTTCACGCCGCTGAGATCGCAGACGAACTTGGTGCCCTTGTACTTGCCGGCAACGATCTCGCCGGGGCCGACCCAGCGCCCGAAGACGGTTTCGAAGAAGGCGGCGTCCTGGTCTGCTGCCGCAGCCGGGCCGCAGAGGGCGGCAAGCGCGACGAGGGACGACAACACGCGGGCGGGCGAGCGGAGCATGGGCAACCCTTCGGGAGAAGGAAAAAACAGGTTGTGCCCTTTATCAAGGGGATTGGTTAACCGATCCTTTCGCGAACCCGTAGCCAGCCGGCGCTGTTGCCCTCTCGCCTCAATCCGTTCGCTCGCCGGGTGTTCGCGTCAGGCGCGTCAGATCCTGCAGGAAATCGCCGATCCGTGGGCGCTGGACGCCGAGAAACGGCAGCGGGCGGCAGAGATCCATCGCCGCCAGCCCGACCCGTGCCGTCAGCAGTCCGTTGACGACGCCCTCGCCGAGTTTGGCCGAGAGCTTGGTGGCGAGCCCGTGCCCGACCACCTGCTGCACCAGACTGTCGCCGACCGCGATCGATCCCGTCACCGCGAGATGCGCCAGCACGTCGCGCGTCAATCGGATCAGCCCGACCGTTCCGGGTCTTGCGCCGTACAGTTCGGAGATCGCACGAACCAGCCGGATCGTTTCGAAGAAGACGAAGGCGAGGTCGACGATGGCTCTCGGGCTGACGGCGGTCACGATCGAAACACGCTTGGAAGAGGCCATGACGAGCGCCCGCGCCCGTGCATCGAGCGGCAGGAGAAGCTCGCGCTCGGCCAGAGTGATGAGTTGGCGCCCGTCGATGATGTCGTCGGCGGTGGCCGCCATCCGCTCGCGGCCGCGCGCGGTTTCCGGCCGGTCCGCCAGGATCGAGACGAGCCGCCCCACCACGTCCCGCGCGTCGCGGGCGGAATCGGTCTCGAACGCCTTGGCGCCGTCGCGTCGTTCGCGCTCGACGAGGTTGAGCTTGAGGATGCCGCGGATCTCGCGTCCGGCGACGCCGAGAAGGCCGATGGCGGCAAGCGCCGTCAGGCCGATTGCCAGCCAGCCCAGCCAGTCGGCGCGGGTGAAGAGATCGCGCACGAAGGCGTCGATCGCCAGACCCGTGACGAGCGAGACGATCGCCCCGAGCGCCCCGACCAGCAGCCGGCCGAAGGAGAAGCCCCGGCGTGCGCGCCGGCGTGCGGGCTCGGCGTCCATCTGCGCCATCGCCTCGGCCTCGAACGCGCCGTCGGCCTCGATCTCCACCCGGCTGAGGTCGCCGATCGCACGGGGTTGGCGCACCGGCGGCGGTGTCGCGGGTGTGGGCGGTTCGTCGAGACGGAACGCGGCGGGACGGCGGGGCGTGTCGTCGCTCATCGCAACTTGTCCCCGATAAGAAATTCGAGCGCGCGGTCGAGCCGGATGTGCGGCAGGGACAGGGTCAGGCCCTCGGCGGTCCGCTCCAGCCGCGGGGGGCGGAAGCGGACGAAGGTCACGGGATCGAGGCCGCGACCGGGCACGATGCCTTCGCGCAGCACGCGCGAGACGTCGGTTGGCAGGTCTCCGGGGAACACGGCGGTCTCGGTCTCGCCGTCGAAGCGCTCGCCGGCGATCTCTTCGCCCGCGATCGGCGTTCCCACGATCACCGGCAGCGCCTGGCCGCGATCGGTGACGCTCGCCTCGCGCGTCGCGCGGATCGCGGCCATCGCCACGACGTCGGTAGTCGCGCCGGAGAAGTTGGCGCGGCCGATCGCGTCGTCGACGAGGCGCCGCACGATGTTTTCCAGCCGCTGGTGGCTCTCGCGATGGAGATGGTCGGACTTCGTCGCCGCGACGAGGATCCGGTCGATCCGCCGGGTGAGCAGGGAGCCCATCCAACTGGCGCGGCCCGGACGGAAGCAGGCGAGAATGTCGGCGAGCGCCGTCTCGAGATCACGCACGGCCTCGGGGCCGGCGTTGATCGCCTGTAGCGCGTCGACGAGGAGGATCTGACGGTCGAGCCGGGCGAAGTGGTCGCGGAAGAAGGGTTTGACGACCACCGTCTTGTAGGCCTCGTAGCGCCGCGCGTGGACGGCGGCGAAACTGCCTTTGGCGTAGTCGACGTTCGGCTCGACCGGCAACGGTGCGAAGGTCAGCGCCGGCGACCCTTCGAGATCGCCGGGCATGAGAAACCGGCCCGGTGGCAGCGTCGACAGAGCCGTCGTGTCGGCGCGGCAGGCGCGTAGGTAATCGGCAAAGGCCGCGCTCAGCCTTCCGCTCGTCTGCTCGTCGGCGGGCGCCGTGATGTCGAGATCGGCCAGAAGCGCAAGATAGGGGCCCGCCATTGTGGCGCGCGAGGGCAGCCGGGCCCGCTCGATCGATTCGCGCGAGAAGGTGGCGTAGTCCTTGTCGATCAGCGGCAGGTCGAGCAGCCATTCGCCGGGATAGTCGACGATGTCGAGCGACAGCTTGCCCGGCGAGAAGAAGCGCGACCAGCCCGACGCCGATTCGTATTCGATCGTCAGGCGCAACTCGGAGATGGCGCGCGTCGACTGCGGCCAGACCCGGTCTTCGAGCACCGCCCGGATATGCTCCTCGTACTGGAAGCGGGGCACCGCGTCGTCGGGCTGCTCTTCCAGGTAGGTGCGCTTGATCCGCCCCGAGCTCTGCGCCTCGAACAACGGAAGCCTGCCGCCGTGGAGGAGGTTGTGGATCAGCGAGGTGATGAAGACGGTCTTGCCAGCGCGCGACAGGCCGGCGACGCCGAGGCGAACGGTGGGGTGAAACAAGCCGGCGCCGCGATCGGCGAGGTTGTCGAGCGCGATGCGGGCTTCGTCGGCGAGGGACGTCATGAGGTTGCGCGGCGCTTTCGGTCGATTATGGCCTCGCCTATATAGTTGCGGTGCCGGCCGGCCGACAGGTGGCGGCGCCTGTCTTCAGGGCGTTCTCACGCCGCGAAGAATACCATGCAGCCTCAAGCTTGGCGTGTCGCCGCCGGGCAGTTCGATCGTCAGCCAATGGGCGGTGCCCACCCCCTGCCGGATGGTCTCGAATGCTTGGGGCGAGCCGCTCGCGCAGAAGGCTGCCACGAACTCCTCGATCGTCGGATTGTGACCGACGAGGAGAACCCCGGCGCAGGCCCGATGCCGACGGGCTGCCGCATGATAGGCCTGGAGACCCAGCGCGTAGAGATCGTCCGAGAAGTCGACGGCAAGGTCGGACGGCAGTGCCGGGCGGATGATGGCGAGGGTCTCGCGCGCCCGGCTTGCGGTCGAGCAGAGGATGCGGTCGACGCAAGGTGGCTCGATCCGCAGATTTTCCGCCAAGCTGGCTGCATCCTGCCGGCCTCGATCGTCGAGCGGACGCTCGTGGTCGCGCTGTCCCGGGAGTGCCCATGACGAATGGGCGTGACGCAGGAGATGGAGGGTTCGGCCGGGCAATGTCATTGGACGGAGTGGGCCAGCAACCGCGGTCGCGGTCAAGCGAGCGGCCGACGCCTCATTGCGAACCTTGCCCTGCTGCCGTGGGGCAATTTGCGCGTGTGTTGCCCTGCGAAGGCGGCGCAAATGCTCCGCAAGCGTTTCCCTTACAGCAGATGGGGCGGGGGCGTTTGACCGCCATGAGAAAGCGCAGCATTTGTCGAGGCTTATCCGAGGCGGGAGCGCCAAGGGACGATTCCCGGCACAACTTGTTCGCTGGCGTCTCCGCCGCTATAAGCACCGCGACGACGGTCTTGGAGGATGCAGCATGAGCGAAACCTTACCAATCGGAACGGGTCTTTCGGAAGACGGCGCGTTCATGAACGACCGCCAGAAGGATTACTTCCGCAAGAAGCTCATGGCTTGGAAGACCGACATCCTGCGTGAGTCGCGCGAAACGCTCGAAGCGCTCGCCAGCGAGAATGCCAGCCAGGCCGACGCCGCCGACCGCGCGTCTTCCGAGACCGACCGCGCAATCGAACTGCGTGCGCGCGACCGGCAGCGCAAGCTGATCGCCAAGATCGACGCTGCGATCGAGCGGATCGACGAAGGCACCTACGGTTTTTGCGAAGAGACCGGCGAGCCGATCAGCTTGAAGCGGTTGGATGCTCGTCCGATCGCGACGATGTCGCTTGAGGCGCAGGAGCGCCATGAGCGCCGCGAGAAAGTCTATCGTGACGAGTAGCGTCGCAGACGAGCCGAAGACAAAAAAGAACGGGCCGCATTGCGGCCCGTCTTCGTTTTCCGGGTAGGGTGCGCTTGTTCTAGCGCCGATCCGACACGTCAAGAGTGAAGTCATGGAGCAGGCGCTCCATTTCTTCTTCCAAAGTCAGTTCCCGTTCCGGTTCGGCCTGCGGTGCAGCTTTCATGCTGTCCTCGCCCTGCGGAAGGGTCGGCTCGTGAATGGCGTGGATCTCCGGTTCGATGTGCGAGGGCGCTTCATTGCGCACCGGCTCGTGCGGTGCGGGTATCGAACGATCGATCGGGGCCATGACCGGCGTCACCGCGACCGTCGGAGCGGGTGGGCGGCGCTCCTGAATGGTGGTGGCGAAACTGCGAACCGAGAGCGGTTGTCTTGCCTCGGTTGTCACGACGGGCGCCGGTGCGGGCGCTGACGGGCTCGTCTCGATCAAGGGTTCGTCGGCCCGCAGGATCGGTCCGTCGGCGAACGGAGTGCGTGGCACTTCGGTCGCGGCAGCCGGCGCCGCCTTGTCGGTCTGAGCACCGCTGCCATTGCGGATCACGGCGTCGTCACCGCCGGCGGCCGTGCTGTCGGAGCCGTTCTGAGCTCGAGGGGCAGGGGAGGCAGGCGCGCTCGACCACAGAGAGCGTGCCGGCGTCGGCGTGGATGGGGCTGGGGCTGGGGCTGGGGCGGCAGGTGCACGCGGCGGCACCGGCAGCGTCGGCGTCGCCATCGAACGCGCCGACGCGAACGGAGGAGGCACCGGCGTCGTCGCCGAAGCGACTTGTGCGGCCGGCTGTGGCGGCGCGGGGTTGAAATGGAGGGCGGCAGTCGGCGCGGGCTCAGGCACCGGGTCCGAAGGGCGCTCGGGCACGTCGACGGGCGTCGCGGGCTGCGTCACCACCGGACCGGTCCGGACCTGCTCGACTTCTGGCGGTCGCGTCGCCGCCGGCCTCGGTGGGGCCATCGGACGTTCGATGGGAGCCTGGCGTGGCACAGCCGGCCGCTCGGGCGCGGGCTGCTGCGCCTCAACCGCCGAAGGCGCCGGTATGGGCGCGGCTGACGGTGCCTTCGACGCCGGCTGGCTGGCTGCCTCTTCCATGACAACGACCGGTTCCCGCTCGCGCGGTGCCGGGGTGGAATCCTTGCCGGCTCCGTCCAGTTCGGCGGCGATGCGTGATGCCGCGATCGGGTTGGCCGGAGGTGGAATGATGGCGGAGACGAGCGGCGGCGTCCGCCCGAAGGTCGCGCGTGTTTCGCCCGAGCTGGACACGCTGCGTTCCGTGTCCGCTGCCCGAACGGGCTCGACGATCACGCGCGCGGGTTCCGCCGCGACCGGTGCCGACACGGGGGGGACGGCCATCGCAATAGGTGCGACGACCGGGGGCACGAGCGGAATGGGCTGGCGCTGCGGCGGCGCCACGTCTGCCGAAGCCGGTATCGCCGGGGCCGGGGCCGGCACCGCAACGGGAGCCGGCGCAACCGGGACGCGGCGCTGAGGAACCGCTTGGCCGACACGCTCGGGCGCGGGATCGCGCGCCAGTTCCGGTTCCGAGCGGACGGCCGGATCGATGCGGGCGCGGCGCGCCTGCGGCTGGCCACGAACGATGCTGGGCTCGATCACCACGTCGTTCTGCCCGCCGATCAAAAGGAGATGCTCGACCTCGTCGCGCCGTACCAGCACGAGCTTGCGCTTGGGGTCGATCGCCGCGACATCGAGGACCGCCAGACGCGGCGCCCGGCTTCGGCTTCCGATCCCGCCCGTTCCTGAAAAGACGCGCTTGGCCAGTTCGATCAGGACGAGGGCCAGCAGAATCACCACCGCCGCTGCCAGGATCACCGAAACCACCGGGGCCCAATCGTTGCCAACCACGCCGGCGAGCCATTCACGCATTTACCACGTCCTCCGATGAGCGGTGGCGCGCAACCGTTGACGGTGCGGACCAACGGCCGGTACTCCACTTCTTAGGTCGCCCCGGTTCCTGGTCCAGCGCCAGGTCAGGTTCGGCCCATACTGCCAAAGCATCATGTCGGACGAATACGTCAGGCGCAAATTCGACAGAATCTCGTGCGTTCGGCGTCCTAAGCTCGTAATCGTTAATGCCTGTCCCCGATAGGGCCGATCTCGGCGCACGGAGCATCACCTGTGGAACAGACGGCCCAGATGGCGTCCAGCATGAGCGAGAAACCCTTGATCGATCGGAACACCGACTCGGTAGGCGTGCGCCGCCTTCTCTTCCTCGCCGGTTTCCTGTTCGTCTTCGCCGCGACCCTCGCGCTCTTCGGGCATGTCTACGGCGCCATCGCTCTGCTCGCGATCTTCGGCGTTCTCGCCATGGTCGGCATCGCCGCCGTCTTCGCGCTGGCGCTGGGGATCCTGCAGTTCGGCGGCCGCGACGGCGGGCGCGACATCGCCAAGGATTTCCTCGACGAGCTGCCGACCGGCACGCTCCTGACCGACCGCAAGGCGCGGATCGTCTACGCCAACCGGGCCTATGGTCAGCTCACCGGGGCGGCTTCGTCGAGCGACGTTCGCACGCTCGAGCGTCTGCTGTCGCGCGAGCCCGAGGCGTCGGAGGCCATCTACCGGTTGGCCAACCTCGCCCGCGAAAACGTCGCCGGGCAGGAAGAGTTTCGCCTGACGCGTCATCTCGGCGGTGGCGGCGAACCGTCGCCGCGCTGGTATCGCGCCTCGGTTCGCCCGTTGCCGAGCGAGACCAACCCGATGCAGGCGTGGCAGATCGCCGACATCACCCGCGAGCGCGAGGATCAGGAGAGCTTCTTCAAGGATCTCCAGCACGCGATCGACTATCTCGACCATGCGCCGGCGGGCTTCTTCGCGGCCGACGAGACCGGCCGCATCGCCTACATCAATGCGACGCTGGCCGGCTGGCTCGGCGTCGATCTCGCCACGTTCAAGCCTTATGGGCGCACGATCTTCGATCACGTCGGCGACGACGGCGCCACCTTCCTCAAGCGCGACGGCCGCCCCGACGACGACAGCGGCACCACGACGATCGACCTCGATCTCGTCACCGCGACCGGGCATCGGCTGCCCGTGCGCCTCCTGCGCAACATGGCGCGCGCCGGCGATGGTGCGCCCGGGCTGACGCGCACCCTCGTCCTCAACCGTTCGGGCAGCGGCGAGAAGGAAAGTGCGCTGCGGGCCGCCGAAGTGCGGTTCACCCGCTTCTTCAACTCCTCGCCGATGGCGATCGCCGCGCTCGACGCGTCGGGCAAGGTGGCGCGGGCGAACGCGGCCTTCGCACGCCTCTTCGGCGAGGCGGCCGCGGTGGGTACGACGCTCATCACCGACTGCGTCCGCGACGAGAGCCGCGAGGCGATCCGTCAAGCGCTGGCCGCCGCCGTGCGCGGGCAGGCCGGCATTCCCTCGGTCGATGCCGAACTCACCACGGAGCCGATGCGCTCCTCCCGCCTCTACATCAGCGCCAATTCAGACCCGCGCGACGACACGGGCGAGGTTGCGATCCTCTACGGCGTCGACATCACCCAGCAGCGCACGCTCGAAGACCAGTTCGCCAAGAGCCAGAAGATGCAGGCGGTCGGCAATCTCGCCGGCGGTATCGCGCACGACTTCAACAACGTCTTGACGATCATCACCGCCTCGGTCGACTTCCTGCTCCTCAACCATCGGACGGGCGATCCCTCGTTCCAGGATCTGCTCCTCATCAAGCAGAGCGCCAACCGCGCTGCATCGCTGGTGCGCCAGCTGCTCGCCTATTCGCGCCGTCAGACGATGCGGCCGAAGATGCTGAACCTGACGGATGTCGTCGCCGACATGCATCTTCTCCTCAAGCGGATTTCCGGTGATCTGGTCAAATTGGAGCGCCATCACGCCCGCGACCTCTGGCCCGTCATGGCTGATATCGGCCAGTTCGAGCAGGTGGTGACCAATCTCGTCCAGAACGCGCGCGACGCCATGTCGACGAACGGGCGCGTGACCATCTCGACGCGAAACGTCAGTTCGGCCGAGGCGAAGGGCTTCGGCTATGCCGAGCTGATCGAGGGCGAATACGTCCTGATGGAAGTCGCCGACACGGGATCGGGCATGCCGGCCGACGTTGCCGAGCGCATCTTCGAGCCGTTCTTCACCACGAAGGACATCGGCAAGGGCACCGGTCTCGGCCTGTCCATGGCCTACGGCATTGTCAAGCAGTCTGGCGGCTTCATCTTCGTTGAGTCGGTGCTGGGCGAGGGCACGACGTTCCGCATCTTCCTGCCCCGCCACATCCCGGCCGAAGGGCCGGCGCTCAAAGCCGAGCCGACCGCGGCCGTTTCGGCGGCCAAGATGGACCTGTCGGGCACCGCCTCGATCCTGCTCGTCGAGGACGAGGACAACGTGCGCGCCGGCAATGTTCGCGCCCTCAAGATGCGAGGCTACGAGGTTCACGAGGCATCGAGCGGCGTCGAGGCGCTCGAAGTCATGGAGGAGATCGGTGGCAAGGTCGATCTCGTCGTTTCCGACGTGGTGATGCCCGAGATGGACGGCCCGACGCTGTTGCGCGAGATGCGCAAGGTGCGTCCCGACCTCAAGTTCATCTTCGTCTCCGGCTATGCCGAGGACGCCTTCGCCAAGAACCTGCCGGACGGCGAGAAGTTCGGCTTCCTGCCCAAGCCCTTCTCGCTGCGCGAACTCGCGGTCGCCGTGAAGGAAGCGCTCGAGGAGTAGCGCCCAACGGGCCGCTACTATTCGGAAAATGTCTTTCTGACGGGCGGCGTCAGTGCCGCCGTCCGGTCTGTCTCACCCATGCCGCTCGCGGTAGCGCCGTTCCCGACGATCCGGTTGCCGTGGTGCGGGCGACCATCGGCCGCCCGCCGGCCGAGCTTCATCAGGCGTCGTCGAGGGCCTTGAGCGCCACGGCGATCTCGGCGGCCAGCCGCGCGTTCGAGCGAACGAGATTGATGTTGGTGGCCAGCGAGCGGCCCTCGCTCAGCTCGAAAATCCGCTTGAGCAGGTAGGGCGTTGCAGCCTTGCCGCTGATCCCGTCGCGCTCGGAATCGGCCAGCGCGACGTCGATCCAGCTGCCGATCGTCGCCGTGTCGATCTCGAGATCCGACGGCAAGGGGTTGGCGATCAGCATTCCCCCGTCGATGGCCAACGCCTCGCGAGCCTGCTGGAAGGCCGCGATCTCCGCCGCGCTGTCGAGGCGGATGGGAGATGCGATGCCGGACGAGCGCGACCAGAAGGCCGGAAGCTCGTCGACGCCGAAGCCGACGACGGGAACGCCTTTCGTTTCAAGCACTTCGAATGTCTTCTTCAGATCGAGGATCGCCTTGGCGCCGGCCGAGACGACGATCACCGGCGTGCGCGCCAGCTCTTCGAGATCGGCGGAGATATCGAACGAGGTCTCGGCGCCGCGATGCACGCCGCCGACGCCGCCGGTGGCGAAGACCTCGATGCCGGCCAGTGCCGCCGCGATCATCGTCGCGGCGACCGTGGTCGATCCCGTTCGCTTGGCGGCGACCGCATAGGCGAGGTCGGCGCGCGACAGCTTGAGCGCGTCACGCGTCTGCGCCAGCGCTTCGAGTTCGGCGTCGGTGAGGCCGATGTGCAGGGTGCCGTCGATGACGACGATCGTCGCCGGCTCGGCGCCGGCATCGCGGATCAACTGCTCGACACCGCGGGCCATTTCCAGGTTTTGCGGCCACGGCATTCCGTGGGTGATGATCGTCGATTCCAGCGCGACAACGGGCCGTCCCTCGGAAAGAGCGGCCTCGACGGCGGGCGAGGTGGTGAAAGGCAGGCGCATGGGCAAACTCGTCTAGGCGATGGGACGAAGCGGCGCCAGATCGGCGCCGAGGTTTCGGCAGGTTTCCGCACAGCCGGGCGACAGACCTGCGGCGATATGAAGGCTGGCGGCCGCCATTCCCGTTCGCGCCGCCTGGCGGAAGGAGGCTCTGTTCAGACACTCGGCGAGGGTGACGGCGGCGAGCGTGTCGCCCGCGCCGGTCACGTCGCGGACGGCATCGACGGGCGGCGGTGCCTGCGCAAAGATCTGTCCGTCCTCGACGATCCAGGCCTCGCGCGGACCGTCGGTGATGACGGCGCGACGAAGTCCCGCGGCCGTGAGCGCCTGAACGAACACGCGAGGCTCGGCGTCCGGCTCGCATGCGGCCAGAGCCGCGGCTTCGAGGCGGGAGACGAAGAGCATGGCGAGGCGCGGCAGGGCCGCCGCAAGCCTTCCGACCTTGCCCGGCGAGACGCCGATCGCCGCGACCGGACTGCGCCGGGCGTATGCGAGATCCAAGAGTGTCTCCGCCGGAAGATTGGCATCAACGAGCAGGGCGGCGCCGGCGTCGAGCTGAAGGCGCAGATGCTTGCGCGATAGGACGCGCGGGGTCATGAGATCGTAGAGTGCCATGTCGGCAATTCCGGCCACCAGCTCGCCGCGATCATCGAGGATGGCGGTGTAGGTCGGGGTCGCGCGGTCGAGCCAAGTCAGCGAGCCGTCGCCGATCCCGCGATCCGCCAAGGCCGCTTCGACGCTCGCCCCGCCCGCGTCACCTCCGCGCACCGAGACGAGAAACGCAGCGGTTCCGAACTGCTGGAGCGCCATAGCGGCGTTGAAGGCTGCACCTCCGACGCGCTCGGTGAGATGGCCGGGGTTGGACGCTTGAGGGCGATAGGGAGGGTGGGATCGTGCGATCCGATCCACGTGAGCAGCGCCGATCAGGATCACGAGCGGCGCGGACGCTGCTGTCGGCGTCGACGGTTCGGTCATTCATGGCCCCGGAAAGGACCGTGCGAATCAAGAGGACGGAATGCGAACAAAGCCGGATCACAGCTTGCGGGATGAGAACAAAAAGAGTACATCTTCGTCATTGCCAATCCGATTGCGCCCCGTACCACCCCGTGGAATAAGGTCTCGCCGACATGGCCCAGAATTCACTTCGTCTCGTTGAGGATACATCGGTGGACAAGAACAAGGCACTCGACGCAGCGCTTTCGCAGATCGAGCGTGCCTTCGGCAAGGGCTCGATCATGCGCCTCGGCGCAAACGAGAAGATCGTCGAAGTGCAGACGATCTCGACCGGCTCGCTCGGCCTCGACATCGCACTCGGTGTGGGCGGTCTGCCCAAGGGTCGTATCGTCGAGATCTACGGTCCGGAATCGTCGGGCAAGACGACGCTGGCGCTGCACACGGTGGCGGAAGCGCAGAAGTCCGGCGGCATCTGTGCCTTCGTCGATGCCGAGCACGCGCTCGATCCCGTCTATGCCCGCAAGCTCGGCGTCGATCTGGAAAACCTCCTGATCTCGCAGCCCGACACGGGTGAACAGGCGCTTGAAATCGTCGACACGCTCGTGCGCTCCGGCGCGATCGACGTGCTGGTGGTCGATTCGGTGGCGGCGTTGACGCCGCGAGCCGAAATCGAGGGCGAAATGGGCGACTCGTTGCCGGGCATGCAGGCGCGCCTGATGAGCCAGGCGCTGCGTAAGCTGACCGGTTCCATCTCGCGTTCCAAGTGCATGGTTATCTTCATCAACCAGATCCGCATGAAGATCGGCGTCATGTTCGGCTCGCCCGAGACGACGACCGGCGGCAACGCGCTGAAGTTCTACGCCTCCGTGCGCCTCGACATCCGCCGCATCGGCGCGATCAAGGACCGCGAAGAGGTGACGGGCAACCAGACCCGCGTGAAGGTGGTCAAGAACAAGCTGGCGCCGCCCTTCAAGCAGGTCGAGTTCGACATCATGTACGGCGAGGGCGTGTCGAAGGTCGGCGAACTCGTCGACCTGGGCGTCAAGGCCGGTATCGTCGAGAAATCCGGTGCCTGGTTCTCCTACAACAGCCAGCGGCTGGGGCAGGGTCGCGAGAACTCCAAGCAGACGCTGCGGGACAATCCGGCGCTGGCCGCCGAACTCGAACTGGCGATTCGCCAGAATGCGGGGCTGATCGCCGAGCAGTTGCTCGACACAGGCCCTGAGCCGGACGACGACGACGCACCGGAGGCCTGATCTCCGCTTCCAAACAGACCGAAAGCGCCCGCGGAGATCGCGGGCGTTTTCGTATCCGGACGTTGGATCGAACCGCGACCGGTCGCCCGAGCGAGCCATGGCCCCGAGGGACCGGCGCCATGGACAGGGTTTTGGCGTCTGGTTAAAAGGCGGCACCCAGCGGTGGTTCGTCCAGCGCTCTTTTTGCAAGCCTCAAGGTGTTCTCATGAGCGGCGTGAACGAGATCCGGTCGACGTTTCTTCAGTACTTCGCGAAGAACGGGCACGAGCCGGTCGCTTCGTCGCCGCTGGTGCCTCGCAACGATCCGACATTGATGTTCACCAATGCCGGCATGGTGCAGTTCAAGAACGTCTTCACCGGGCTGGAGTCGCGCCCTTATTCGCGGGCCGCGACCTCGCAGAAATGCGTGCGCGCCGGCGGCAAGCACAACGATCTCGACAATGTCGGCTACACCGCGCGTCACCATACGTTCTTCGAAATGCTCGGCAATTTCTCGTTCGGCGACTATTTCAAGGAACGTGCGATCGAGCTGGCGTGGAACCTGATCACCAAGGAGTTCGCCCTCCCGAAGGAGAAGCTGCTCGTCACCGTCTATGCGGAAGACGAGGATGCCGCCTCGCTTTGGCGCAAGATCGCCGGTCTGGGCGATGACCGCATCATCCGGATCGCCACCTCCGACAATTTCTGGTCGATGGGCGAAACCGGCCCCTGCGGCCCGTGCTCCGAGATCTTCTATGATCATGGCGACCACATCTGGGGCGGCCCTCCCGGTAGCGCCGAGGAGGACGGCGACCGGTTCATCGAGATCTGGAACCTCGTCTTCATGCAGTTCGAGCAGATCGCGCCGGGCAACCGCGTCGCCCTGCCGCGCCCCTCGATCGACACCGGCATGGGTCTCGAGCGCGTCGCCGCCGTACTGCAAGGCGTCCACAACAATTACGACATCGACCTCTTCAAGGCGCTGATCCGGGCCTCGGTCGAGGCCATCGGCGCGCCGCAGAGTGAGGAGCAGGTGGCGAGCCACCGCGTCATCGCCGATCACCTGCGCTCCACCGCCTTCCTCATCGCCGATGGCGTGCTGCCGTCGAACGAGGGACGTGGCTATGTCCTGCGTCGCATCATGCGCCGCGCCATGCGCCATGCGAAGCTGCTGGGAGCACGCGAGCCGGTGCTGTTTCGCCTGCTGCCCGCGCTCGTCGCCGAGATGGGCCGCGCCTATCCCGAACTGGTGCGGGCCGAGGCGCTGATCACCGAGACGTTGAAGCTGGAAGAGAAGCGCTTCCTGACGACGCTCGATCGCGGCCTCACGCTGCTGAACGACGCCACGGCGTCGCTGGCGACCGGCGACAGCCTCGACGGCGAGACCGCGTTCAAGCTTTACGACACCTACGGCTTCCCGCTCGACCTGACGCAGGACGCGTTGCGTGCGCGTGGCATCGGCGTCGATCTCGGCTCCTTCGACGATGCGATGCAGCGCCAGAAGGCGGAAGCGCGCGCGTCCTGGGTCGGATCCGGCGAGGCGGCGGCCGAGACGGTGTGGTTCGCGATCCGCGAGCGCGAAGGCGCGACCGAGTTTCTCGGCTACGACACCGAGACGGCCGAGGGGCAGGTGCGCGCCATCGTGAAGGCCGGCGCAGAAGTCGATGCGGCGTCGACGGGCGAGGAGGCGGCGATCGTCCTCAACCAGACCCCGTTCTACGGCGAGTCCGGCGGTCAGGTCGGCGATACCGGCATCCTGAAGGGCGAGGGCGTTCGTTTCGAGGTGACGGATACGCAGAAGGTCGCCAACGGGCTCTTCATCCATCGTGGCACGGTCGTCGAGGGCACGCTGCGCAAGGGCGCCGCGCTGGAACTCGTCGTCGATCACACCCGTCGCACGAAGATCCGCTCCAACCATTCCGCCACCCACCTGCTGCATGAGGGCCTGCGCGAAGTTCTCGGCACGCATGTCGCGCAGAAGGGCTCGATGGTCTCGGCCGATCGTCTGCGGTTCGATTTCTCCCATCCCAAGCCCCTCGATGCTGCGGAGCTGGCGCGCGTCGAGGCGCTCGCCAACGCCGTGGTGCTCGACAACGCGCCGATCGAGACGCGGCTGATGGCGGTGGACGACGCGATCGCGCTCGGCGCCATGGCGCTGTTCGGCGAAAAGTACGGCGACGAGGTTCGCGTCGTGTCGATGGGCCTCCCGAAGGACGGCAAGGCCGCCTATTCGATCGAGCTCTGCGGCGGCACCCATGCGCGCGCTACCGGCGATATCGGTCTTGTCCACGTTCTCTCCGAAAGCGCGGTGGGCGCTGGCGTGCGCCGCGTCGAGGCGCTGACGGGTGCGGCGGCTCGCGACTATCTTCTAGAGCAGGATGCGCGGGTGCGCCGCATCGCCGCCTCGCTGAAGGTCGGGCCAAGCGAGATCACTGAGCGCGTCGAGACGTTGGTCGACGAGCGTCGCCGCTTGGAGCGTGAACTCACCGAGGCCAAGAAGAAGCTGGCTCTAGCCGGCGACGGATCGACTGCTGCCGCCGCGCCCAAGGAGATCGGCGGCGTCCAGTTCGTCGGGCGCGTTCTCGACGGCGTTGCCGCGAAGGACCTGAAGGGCATGGTCGACGAGGCTAAGGCAGGCCTTGGCTCCGGCGTCGTTGCCTTCATCGGCCTTGCCGACGGCAAGGCAAGCGTCGTGGTCGGCGTGACCGCCGATCTGACCACGCGTTTCAGCGCCGTTGATCTCGTGCGGGCGGCGTCGGAGGCGATCGGCGGCAAGGGCGGCGGAGGACGGCCGGACATGGCGCAGGCCGGCGGACCAGATGCCGAAAAGGCGGACGAAGCTATTACCGCGATCGAGGCCTCGCTCGCGGCCTGATACCGGACGGCTCTTCTACGGAAGATGTCGGCTTCAGTAACGGAAAAGGGGCGCCTCGCGGCGCCCCTTTTGCTTTCGTCAGTCGCGGTAATTGGGGAAGGAAGCCACTTCGACGGCCGAGGTCGTCAGCGTCAGCCGGGCGCCGTCCGGCGTGAAGCGGTCGAGGGGGATCACCTTGGATCCCGTGAAGCCGGTGGTCGCGCCGTCGAAGTCCACCACGAGGGCGACCGGCGTGTTGGCGTCGCTTCCGAGCACTTCCTCGACTTCACCGAGTTCCACGCCGTCCCCGCTTTTGAGGACCTTGGCATCCTCGATGGCGTCGACGGTCTTGTTCCACGGCTGGAGGACGACGTTGTCGGCAACTTCGACGAGGGGGGCGTTCTGAGCCTGGGCAGCGGCGCCGGACAGGAGGACGGCAGTGGTCGCGGCGAGAAGCATGCGATGCATTCTAAGATCTCCGTATGGATTAATGAGCTCCTAACGAAAAATTTTCGGACGAGTTCCTCGACAAATTCGCGATCCCAAGCGAAAAACCCGGCCGCAAGGCCGGGCGTCTTCGTCGTCGTCCAGGTTGCGGATGCTTATGCCGCCATCGCCTTCTGGAGGTTCTCGTCGATCTTGTCGAGGAAGCCGGTGGTCGAGAGCCAGGGCTGCTCCGGTCCGATGAGAAGCGCCAGGTCCTTGGTCATGTGACCGGCTTCGACGGTCTGGACGCAGACGGCTTCCAGCGTGTCGGCGAACTGCTTCAGCGCCTCGTTGTTGTCGAGCTTGGCGCGGTGGGCGAGGCCCCGGGTCCAGGCGAAGATGGAGGCGATCGAGTTCGTCGACGTCTCCTGGCCCTTCTGGTGCTGGCGGTAATGGCGGGTCACGGTGCCGTGCGCGGCTTCGGCTTCCACGGTCTGGCCGTCCGGCGTCATCAGCACCGAGGTCATCAGGCCGAGCGAGCCGAAGCCCTGCGCCACGATGTCGGACTGCACGTCGCCGTCGTAGTTCTTGCAGGCCCAGACATAACCACCCGACCACTTGAGCGCCGACGCCACCATGTCGTCGATCAGGCGGTGTTCGTAGGTCAGCTTGCGCTTATCGAACTCGGCCTTGAACTCGGCGTCGAACACCTCCTGGAAGATGTCCTTGAAGCGGCCGTCATAGGCCTTGAGGATCGTGTTCTTGGTCGAAAGGTAGACCGGGTAGTTGCGCAGCAGGCCGTAGTTCAGCGAGGCGCGGGCGAACTCGCGGATCGAATCGTCGAGATTGTACATCGCCATCGCGACGCCGGCGGAAGGCGCCTGATAGACCTCGTGCTCGATGACCTCGCCGTCCTCGCCGACGAACTTGATCGTCAGCGTGCCCTTGCCGGGGAACTTGAAGTCGGTGGCGCGGTACTGATCGCCGAAGGCATGGCGTCCGACGATGATCGGCTGCGTCCAACCGGGCACGAGGCGCGGCACGTTCTGCATGATGATCGGCTCGCGGAAGATCACGCCGCCGAGGATGTTGCGGATCGTGCCGTTCGGCGACTTCCACATCTTCTTGAGCTTGAACTCCTCGACGCGCTGCTCGTCGGGGGTAATGGTGGCGCACTTCACGCCGACGCCGTGCTTCTTGATGGCGTGGGCGGAGTCGATCGTCACCTGGTCGCCGGTGGCGTCGCGGTTCTCGACCGAGAGGTCGTAATATTCGAGATCGATGTCGAGATAGGGGTGGATCAGCTTGTCCTTGATCGCCTGCCAGATGATCCGGGTCATCTCGTCGCCGTCGAGCTCCACGACCGGATTGTCGACCTTGATCTTCGCCATCGCTGATTTTCCCTTGGGAGACCGTCCCGCCGTCGGCGGCGACGTGTGTCGGAAGAAGGGGGCCGATCCGCCCCCCGCGCATGTTCCGCGCCTATAGCATTCGCACCGGGGAAGGCAAAGCGACGTGCCGGTTTTCGGGCTGCCTTCGTCGCCGGGCCTTTGCGCAACGCCAAGCGCTCGTTTACTCAGCGAGCGAACGGATCTGGTTGAAGACGAAAGAGACCCCCTTGGCCGGCACGAACCGAAGCGACGAGAACCTGGCAGGCGGACCGGCGATCATCCTCGTGGAGCCGCAGCTCGGCGAAAATATCGGCATGGTGGCGCGCGCCATGGCCAATTTCGGCCTGAGCGACCTGCGTCTCGTCAACCCGCGCGACGGCTGGCCGAACGAGCGGGCGCGGGCGAGCGCTTCGCGTGCCGACCACGTGATCGATGCCGTCCGACTGTTCGACAGCGTCGAGGCGGCGGCTGCCGACCTTCGCTATCTCTTGGCGACGACGGCCCGTCCCCGCTACTCGGTGAAGCCCGTGCGCGGGCCGGATTCTGCCGCGATGGAGCTGCGCCGGCGCTTCGAGACCGACCAGCCTTCTGGCATTCTCTTCGGGCGCGAGCGCTTCGGCCTCTCGAACGAGGAGGTCGATCTCGCCGACGAGATCGTGACCTTCCCGGTCAATCCCGCCTTCGCCTCGCTGAACATCGCGCAGGCGGTGCTTCTCATGAGCTACGAGTGGATGAAGTCCGGGCTCGGCGAGAATGCCGCGCCCCGCTTCCAGGCCCCGGAAGTGTTGCAGGCCGGCAAGGACGATCTCTATCGCTTCTTCGAGCATCTGGAGGCGACGCTCGACGAGGCCGGCTACTTCTTCCCGCCGGCCAAGCGCGACACGATGGTCCACAACCTGCGCACCATGATGACGCGCGCGGGCTTCTCGGAGCCGGAACTGCGGACCCTGCGCGGCGTGTTGCGCACGCTGGAGCGTCGCCGGCGTCTCGACGAGGAGGCGGGCGCTTGAAGGAGCCGCCGGTCCTCGTCTTCGACAGCGGCATCGGCGGGCTCTCGGTCTTGCGGGAGCTTCGTGTCGTCATGCCGGACCGTCGCTTCGTCTATGTCGCCGACGACGCGGGCTTTCCCTATGGCAACTGGGAGGAGGCCGCGCTGGTCCGCCACATCGGCGATCTCTTCGCCACGCTGATCGAGACGCACCGGCCGCAACTCGCGGTCATCGCCTGCAATACGGCCTCGACGCTGGTGCTGCCGAGCCTGCGCACGCGCTTCACGATCCCCTTCGTCGGCACCGTTCCGGCGGTGAAGCCGGCGGCTGAGCGTTCGCGCTCGAAGCTCGTCAGCGTTCTCGCCACGCCCGGCACCGTGAAGCGCGACTATACGCGATCGCTCATCGCCGAGTTCGCACGCGACTGCGAGGTGCAGCTCGTTGGATCGGTGCGGCTGGCGACGATGGCGGAGGCGCATGTCCGGGGCGAGCGCGTCGGCCTCGACGAGGTGGAGGCGGAGATCGCGCCGTGCTTTCGCGAGCGCGACGGACGGCGCACCGATATCGTGGCGCTGGCCTGCACGCACTATCCGTTCCTCGCGAACGCCTTTCGCAAGGTGGCGCCCTGGCCGGTGGACTGGCTGGACCCCGCCGAGGCCATCGCCCGGCAGGCGTCGCGCTTCCTGCCGGACCGCCCGTCTTCGCTGCCCGAGGGCTTCGATCTCGCCGTATTCACCGCCGGCGAGATCGATTACGCGACACGCCGCGTGATCCATGGTTTCGGCCTGCACACCTGAGTGTCAGCCCTTGGACAGCGTGACGTCCGAGGTCTTCTTCGGCGCGCCGTCCACCTGATCGGTGACCGCCAGCGTGAACCGCCCGCCGCCGGCATTGGTGATCCGCATGACGGCGTTGCGGTCTCCATGCACCGGCGTCGGATACGTGAGGTCGAGCGTCAGCGTGTTGCCATTGAGGCGCCCGTTCGACAACTGGGCCGGCCCACGGCTGGACCCCGTATAGGTCCCGGCGAAGCGGTTCGTGGCGCGGTCGAAGCGAATGTCGGCGCCGATCTTGCGGGTCACGATGATCGCCGCCCGGCACGAGCCGGCGATCGTCAGTGCGTTCGTCGAGGGTCTGGTACCGTTGACGCTGCAACTCACCGAGCGAGGCGAGGTGTCCTGCTCGCGCTGGACGAAGCCCTTGCCGGCGAAGCGTCCCTCGAACCGATCGAGAAAGCTGGCGTCGGCGAGCGCAGGGGTGGCCGAGAGAACGGCGACGGCGGCCAGGACCGCGCGAAGGGACGGGATCGAGTGGGTCATGGGACGGACCTTCCGGGCTTTTTAAGCCGCCACGGCGGCAGGACGGCCCTTGGGCCGGTCATGTCGAAAGGGAACGGTTGGGCCCGTATTCCGTTCGTTGACTGAACAAGACTTGAACGGGCGTCCCATGGATCTGATCAAAATCATCTTCGCCATCCTCCTCCCGCCGCTCGGCGTCTTCATGGAGGTCGGCATCGGCAAGCACTTCTGGATCAACATCGTGCTCACGCTCTTCGGCTACATTCCGGGCATCGTGCATGCGATCTGGGTGATCGCCCGCCGTTGATCCATGGTTGACTCGACGGCTTCCCAGTCTTAGGAACTGCGCATCGGCGGGACGAAAGTCCCGCCGGTTTTTACGTGTCCCGTGAGCTGCCGCAACTGGTGTGGCCGCTCTGTCGGCCGCTTCCTCGAAGGAGGCGGGCAAAGGAGGGCGCGTTTCCTGGCCGGGCGGATCATCCGGCGACGGCCTCATTCTTAGGAAATGCGATGAGCAAGCGCGAAGCTTCCAAGTACAAACTCGATCGCCGCATGGGCGAGAACATCTGGGGTCGTCCGAAGTCCCCGGTGAACCGTCGCCAGTACGGCCCCGGCCAGCACGGACAGCGCCGCAAGGGCAAGATGTCCGACTTCGGCACGCAGCTGCGCGCCAAGCAGAAGCTGAAGGGCTACTACGGCGACATCTCCGAGAAGCAGTTCCGCAAGACCTACGAGGAAGCCGCCCGTCGTCGTGGCGACACCTCGGAGAACCTGATCGGCCTGCTCGAGTCGCGTCTCGATGCGCTCGTCTACCGCGCCAAGCTCGTTCCCACGATCTTCGCGGCCCGTCAGTTCGTCAACCACGGCCATGTCAACGTCAACGGCGTGCGCACGAACATCGGCTCCTACATCTGCAAGCAGGGCGACGTCATCGAGGTTCGCCCGAAGTCGAAGCAGCTGACGATCGTCATCGAGGCGACCCAGCTCGCCGAGCGCGACGTGCCGGACTACCTGTCGGTCGATCACTCCAAGATGGTCGTGAACTACCAGCGCGTTCCCGGCCTGCATGACGTGCCGTATCCGGTCGTCATGGAGCCGAACCTCGTGGTCGAGTTCTACTCGCGCTGATCGGCAGCCGCCGCATCGCAACGCTTTTCGAAAGGCCGCCTCCGGGCGGCCTTTTGTTTTGGGCACGGCCTTGGTACTGCGGTCGCGTCCCACCGGGAGGTCCGCCATGCTCCATGTCATCGACGATCGCGATCGCGAGGAGCCCGCGGGTTCGAGCGACAGCGCCGGCGAAGGCGCCCATCCGCTGTTTCGCGAGGTTCCCGACAGCGTCTCCTTCCGCAAGCTGCGCAAGCGCCTGCTGCGCGAGATCCGCGAGACGCTCGACTCTCACGCGATGGTGCGGCCGGGTGCGCGCTGGCTCGTCGGCATCTCGGGCGGCAAGGACTCCTACGCGCTGCTGGCCCTCCTGCACGACCTGCAATGGCGCGGCCTGCTGCCGGTCGATCTGCTTGCCTGCAACCTGGACCAGGGTCAGCCGAACTTCCCCAAGCACGTTCTGCCGGACTTCCTCACGCGCTACGGCATCGCCCACCGCATCGAGTATCGCGACACCTATTCGGTGGTGAAGGAGAAGGTGCCGGCGGGCGGCACCTACTGCTCGCTCTGCTCGCGGCTGCGGCGCGGCAACCTCTATCGCATCGCGCGCGAGGAGGGCTGCGAGGCGCTGGTGCTCGGCCATCACCGCGACGACAGCCTCGAGACCTTTTTCCTCAACATGTTCCACGGCGGCAAGCTCTCGGCGATGCCGGCCAAGCTTCTCAACGACGAGGGCGATCTCCTGGTCCTGCGGCCGCTGATCCGGTCCGGCGAGGACGACATCGCGCGGTTCTCGGCGGCGATGCGCTTTCCCATCATCCCGTGCGACCTTTGCGGCAGTCAGGATGGTCTGCAGCGCAACGCGATGAAGGCGTTCCTCGGCGATCTCGAAACGCGCTTTCCCGGCCGCAAGGAGACGATCGCACGCGCCCTCTCGCAGGTTCGGCCGAGCCATCTCCTCGACACCTCGCTCTTCGACTTCGCCAATCTCCAGCCGAAAACGGATCCCGCCTCGTGACCTTCGACATCGACACTCTCGCCACGATCCTGCGCGACGCCGCCGCCGCCGAGGTCATGCCGCGATTCCGCCGCCTCGGTGAAGGCGACATCCGCGAGAAGACCTCGGCGGTGGATCTGGTGACGGAGGCCGACGAGGCGGCCGAGCGCTTCATCCGGGATGCCTGCGCCGGAGCGTTTCCCGACGCGCTCTTCGTCGGCGAGGAGGGCGTCGCGGCCGATCCCGCGCTGCTGGCCCGCATCGGCTCGTCGGACTTGACGATCGTTGTCGACCCGATCGACGGCACCGCCAACTTCGCCGCCGGGGCGCCGCTCTTCGGCGTCATGGCGGCCGTCGTGTCGCGCGGCGAGACGATCGGCGGCATCATCTACGATCCGCTGGGCGACGACTTCATGATCGCCGAGAAGGGGGCGGGGTCCTTCCTCGTGCGCCCGGACGGCGAGCGTGTGAGACTGTCGGTTCGCCCGGCGGCACCCGTCGAGGAGATGATCGGCGTGGCGTCGTCGAGCTTCCTGCCGCGCGAGGAACGGCGCCGGCTGCTGAACGAACTCGCCAACATCCGCATCTTCGCCAACTACCGCACGGCCGCGCACGAGTACCGGCTGATGGCTTCGGGCCACCTGCATTTCCAGTTCTATCTCAAGCTCATGCCGTGGGATCATCTCGCCGGCACGTTGCTCGTGCAGGAGGCCGGCGGCGTCGTGCGCCGCTTCGACGGCAGCGACTACAAGCCGACCGACATCGACGGAGGCTTGATCACCGCACCGGACGAGGCGAGCTGGAAGGCCGTTCGCGCGCTCGTGGCACCCGCCATCGGCTGACGTCGTAACCTGATCGCCGCCGGCCCTATTCGGCAGGGCTGGCGGCGATTCGATCCTTGGCATGAAGGTGCGATGCCTTCGCGTCCCGGCTGAACAGCGTGCCGCCTTCGGCGACGAGCACGCAGACCAGCGCGCCGGCCGACAGGACCACGTAGCCGCAAAGCAGCGGGATCACCGTGCCGTCGTAGAAGTAGCCGATGGCCGCGCCAAGAATCCCGCCGCCGAAGGTCTGCATGAAGCCGAGCACCGACGAGGCCGTTCCCGCGACGTGGCCGAGCGGGTCCATCGCCAGCGCATTGAAGTTCGTGCCGATAAAGCCGAACATGCAGAAGGTCAGGATTGTCAGCGGCAGGAAGACGGCGAAGGGCGGTACGCCGCCTGAAGCCAGCGCGATCGCCAGATGGATCGAGCTGAACGCGAGGAACAGGCACAGCGCCCCGTGCGAGAGCCGGCGCATGCCAAAGCGCTCGACCAGCCGCGAATTGCTGAACGAGGCGATCGCCATGAAGATCGCGCCGGCCGAGAAGTAGAGCGTGAAGGCCGGTCCGAGATCGTAGACGTGGCCGTAGATCTGCTCGGCCTGATTGATGAAGGCGAAGAGCACGCCGAAGATCAGGGCGGTGGACATCGTGTAGGCGAAGGCGCGTCGGTTGGTCAGTACGATGCGGAATGCATCGGTCACGCGCTTGGCCGTCAGCGGTAGGCGATCTTCCGGGTGCTGCGTCTCGGGCAGGCGGAAATAGGCCCAGACCGTGATGAGGCTGCCGAACACCGCAATGGCGATGAAGATCTCGCGCCAGTTGCCGAACAGAAGGATGACCTGACCGATGTTCGGGGCGACGACCGGGATCGCCATGAAGATCATCATGACCAGCGACATGACGCTTGCCATCCGTGCACCGCCGAAGCAGTCGCGCACCACCGACACCGCGATGACGCGCGTCGCGGCCGCGCCGATGCCTTGAACGAGGCGCCAGAACAGGAGCACGCCGAAGGTCGGGGAGAAGATCGCGGCAATCGAGGCAAGGACATAGACACCGAGGCCGAAAAGCAGCACGGGCCTACGCCCGAAGCGATCCGATAGCGTGCCGTAGGCGATCTGCGCGACGCCGAAGCCCAGCACGTAGGACGAAATCACGAACTGCGCCTGGTTGGGATTGGCGAGTTCGAGCGAGCGGCTGATGTTGGTCAGCGCGGGAATGAAGATGTCGATCGCGGCGGCGTTCAGCGCCATCAGGCATGCGATGAGAGTGACGAGTTCCCAATAGGGGATCCCTCGCGTCTGGGCGTGCGCGTTCGACATCTGTCTGGTCTTTCCGATGGTGTGCCCCTCTCTACCCCCGATCGGGAGAAAAGCAAGGCGCCCTGACGATGATGGGCGTCGGGGTAGATGCAGCCACAACGACGAAAGCCCGCTCGGGTTTCGAGCGGGCTTTCGTCATCGAATACGATGCAACGTGGTCAGGCGACGGGAGCGGCAGCCTTGGCGCCGACGCCCTTGTCGGCGAAGAAGTCCTGCAACTCGCCGGCCTGGAACATCTCGCGCAGGATATCGCAGCCGCCGACGAACTCGCCCTTGACGTAGACCTGCGGGATCGTCGGCCAGGAACCGTATTCCTTGATGCCCGTGCGAAGGTCGTCGGAGGACAGGACATTGACGCCCTTGTAGTCGACGCCGAGGTGATTGAGGATCTGGACGACCTGTCCGGAGAAGCCGCACTGCGGGAAGTCCGGCGTGCCCTTCATGAAGACGACCACGTCGTTCGTCTTCACCTCGTTGTCGATCCAGTCAATGATTCCGCTCATGCGATCCGTTCCCGTGGGTCAGCGTCGGCCGGGCGACGCGAAGTCTCGATCTGTCGTCTGCGGCGGCAATCCCGGGGGAAGACACGCCTATCGTGATGCGAAGATATTACTTCGGTGCGCTGGTTTGAAGGGCCAGCGCGTGCAGCACGCCACCCATGTTGCCCTGCAGGGCCTGATAGACCATCTGGTGCTGCTGGACACGCGACTTTCCCCGGAAGCTCTCGGCCACCACCTCGGCGGCGTAATGGTCTCCGTCGCCCGCGAGATCACGGATCGTCACGGTGGCGTCGGGGATGGCGTGCCGGATCATCGTCTCGATGTCATGGGCGTTCATCGGCATGGGTCGTCTCCTGCACCGGAGCCGGATGGTCGAATCCGGCCCTTTGGCGTTGAGGATAGGGGCTTTGGAAACGGGTCGCAATCGACCCGGCGTCCCGTCGCTTCAAGCCGTTGCGGGATGCTCGGGCAGGGTGCCGGCCATGAAGTTGGGGAACCAGCTTTCATGGGCGATCTGCAGTTCGCCGACCTCCACCGAGAAGGTGCCGTTGACGGTGAGGCTCGCGCCGCCCACCTGCCCGATCTCGCGAAGCGGCACGGAGCCAGCCTCGGATGCGAGGGCCGCGGCATCGCCCGGCGCGACGGAGACGACGTAGCGCGCCTGATCCTCGCCGAAGAGCAGGGCATGCAACAGACCGCCGCCGGCATTGATGGTGGCGCCGAGGTTCGAGGCCATGCACATCTCGGCCAGCGCGACACCGAGGCCGCCGTCCGACAGGTCGTGGCAGGCGGTGACCCGGCCGGAACGGATGAGACCGCGCACGAAGTCGCCGTTGCGCTTTTCCGCTGCCAGATCCACCGCCGGCGGCGCACCCTCTTCGCGGCCCTCGATCTCCCGCAGGTAGATCGAGCTGCCGAGATGCCCGCCATCCTCGCCGACGAGGAACACGACGTCGCCGGCCTTCCAGCCACCGACCGAGGCCGTCTTTGAGCGATCGTCGACCAGCCCGACCCCGCCGATCGTCGGTGTGGGCAAAATGGCGTGCCCTTGCGTCTCGTTGTAGAGCGAGACGTTGCCGGAGACGATGGGGAAGTCGAGCGCGCGGCAGGCAGCGCCAATGCCCTCGATGGCCTTGACGAGCTGGCCCATGATCTCGGGCTTCTCGGGATTGCCGAAGTTCAGATTGTCGGTCGCGGCCAGCGGCTCGGCGCCCACCGCCGTCAGGTTGCGCCAGCATTCGGCCACGGCCTGCGCCCCGCCGAGATAGGGATCGGCCTCGCAATAGCGGGGCGTCACATCGGACGAGAAGGCCAGCGCCTTCGTGGGATGGCCTTCGACGCGCACGAGGCCGCTGTCGCCGCCCGGCCGCTGCAGCGAGTTGCCCTGGATCAGCGTGTCGTATTGCTCGAACACCCAGCGACGCGAGGCGATGTCGGGCGAGCCGACGATCTTCAGGAGGGTCGCGGCGTAGTCGGTCGGCTCGGGAATGTCGGCGGCGTGGATTGATTTCGCGGGCTTGGGCTCGATCCATGGCCGGTCGTATTCCGGCGCCTGGTCGCCGAGATCCTTGATCGGCAGATTGGCGACCTCGGCCCCATCGAAGAGGATGCGGAAACGCAGGTCGTCCGTGGTCTTGCCGACGACCGCGAAATCGAGGCCCCACTTGACGAAGATCGCCTCGGCCACGTCCCGCTTCGATGGCTCTAGCACCATGAGCATACGCTCCTGGCTTTCCGACAGCATCATTTCATAGGGCGTCATCCGCTCTTCGCGAACCGGCACCTTGTTGAGGTCGAGCTCGATGCCGAGGTCGCCCTTGGCGCCCATCTCGACCGCCGAGCAGGTGAGGCCGGCGGCGCCCATGTCCTGGATCGCGATGACCGCGCCGGTCTTCATCAGTTCGAGGCAGGCTTCGAGCAGGCATTTCTCGGTGAAGGGATCGCCGACCTGCACGGTCGGGCGCTTCTCCTCGATCTTCTCGTCGAACTCGGCCGAGGCCATCGTCGCACCGCCGACGCCGTCTCGGCCGGTCTTGGCGCCGAGATAGACGACGGGCAGGCCGACGCCCTTGGCTTCCGAGAGGAAGATCGCGTCGGTCTTGGCGAGCCCGGCCGCGAAGGCGTTGACGAGGCAGTTGCCGTTGTAGCGGGGGTGGAAGTTCACCTCGCCGCCGACGGTCGGCACGCCGAAGGAATTGCCGTAGCCGCCGACGCCCGCCACGACGCCGGAGACGAGGTGCCGGGTCTTGGGATGATCCGGCGAACCGAAGCGCAGCGCGTTCATCGCCGCGATCGGCCGCGCGCCCATCGTGAAGACGTCGCGCAGGATGCCGCCGACGCCCGTCGCCGCGCCTTGATAGGGCTCGATATAGGAGGGGTGGTTGTGGCTCTCCATCTTGAAGACCACGCAGTCGCCATCGCCGATATCCACCACGCCGGCATTCTCGCCAGGACCCTGAAGGACGCGGGGGCCTGTCGTCGGCAGGGTGCGCAGCCAGCGCTTGGAGGACTTGTACGAGCAGTGCTCGTTCCACATGGCGGAGAAGATGCCGAGTTCGGTGATGGTCGGCTCGCGACCGATGAGCGTCAGGATCCGCTGATACTCGTCGGGCTTCAGCCCATGGCTGGCGACGAGTTCGGGCGTGATAGCGATCTCGGTCAAGGCGACCCTCTTTCCGACTGGGGTGTAACGGTCTGGTCTATAGGAGGGAATCATCCCGCCCGAAAGATCAACGAAGCGAAATCCAGTCGATCCGGGGATCGCGGCACGGCATCGTCGCTGCGCTCGTTCGCTCGATGAGAACGTCGTCGCCTGCCTGCGGGATGAAATCTTCTGCGATGCGGCGCTGCAGGGTGAACAGCGTGTGGTCGTATCCACCCTTTACGGCGGCGCGAACGCAAAGGCGGTAGCCGTCGCCGGCGGACGGCAGGAAAGCGGCGCTCCGCTCCAGCGGACGGCCGCGATAGATCGTAGCTGCCGTCTGCCTGAGATAGCGCAGCTCGATTGCGCTGGGCGCCGCGGTGGTCAGGCCGGTGGCGGGCCGGGTGGTGGAGGACGTCGGTCCGTCGCGGACGGGCGCGGCGCAGCCACTGGTCAGACCGAGGCCGCAGGCCAGCAGAACGCCGCCCGCAAGGCTCGACCCGCCTCGAGCGAACGCTGCCGGACGACGCTCGGCCGCCTCCGCCGCAATCACCGGCACATTCCGCGTCGGATCGGCGCCGAGGCGTCGGTCAACTGGCAGGAATGTCTGAGGACCCAGAGGCCGATCAGGGCGAGATAGAGGTAAGCGCAGAGTTCGAGCATCTCCTCCACGCCAACCTCATGCAGATGCTCGGCCAGTTGTGCGCCCCCAAGGATCGCCACGACCCAGACGACCGGCCAGATCCAACGATGTTCGCTGATCACCAGATAGGCGGATTTTCGCATGGGGACGAAGCGCTTGGCCACCAGCATCAGGGTCAGCACCACTGCGATCAGGATGTAGGCGACCAGCTTTCCCGAGGCGGGAAGGCAGGCGTCGGCGGTGGAGTAGATGCTGCCGCAGCGCGGGGTCTCTCGAACGATCATCAGGGCGATGACCACCATGACGCCGATGCAGGTGAGGGCATGGCCGCGCGTCAGATTGATAGCCGCGAGCGAAAACGGAACGATCGCGATCGCCAGGAACAGGCACTCGACCGTCTCGATTGGCCCGTTCTCTGCGAAGAACTGCAGCGCGGACGGTCGCTCGCCCAATTCGAGGCCAAGCAGGGTGAAGCCGGCCGCCATGAGAAGAGCGAGGACGGTCCACGCGAGAACCGCGGGATGGCGGGCCATGTGAGACGCGATCAAGAGGTTGCGCAGGTCCGGTTGCCAGCGGCCCACCGATCGACGTCGCGCGCGATCCGCGCGCCTTCGCCGGTCTGGAGGAGAGGTCCGAAGGTCTCGAGTTGAGCGGGTGATCCGCGGCCTTCGACGACGAGCAGCGGAAGGCCGCCGGGATTGGCGGCGGGCACCACGAGGATGCGGGGTCGGCCGGAATGGGAGTCGAGCTCCGGCGCCAGGCGAAAGGCGCGGAACGCCGGATCCTTGCCGCGGAACCAGCAGTCGCGCGCGGCAAGCGCCACGCGCTCCATCACGGGCAGGGCCGCCTCGCCACGCGGCGGCTTGGGCGGGGCTGCCGGACGCGGTTGTGGGGCCGGCGAACTGCAGGCCGACAGCGCCATGACGGTGGCCACGCCGATCAACGCAAGCCGACGGCCGGGACGATGCGTGCTCAAGCCGCGAGCTCGCGCGAGCCAAGACCCAGCGCGCTCTCGAAAATGCCGCGTCCGTCCGAGCCGCCATGCTCGGGCTCGATGAGGTTCTCGGGATGCGGCATGAGGCCCAGCACGTTGCCGCGCTCGTTCATGATGCCGGCGATGTCGTTGATCGCGCCGTTCGGATTGGTGCCCTCGGCGTAGCGGAAGACGACCTGCCCGTTGCCCTCGATGCGCTCCAGCGTCTCGGCGTCGGCAAAGTAGTTGCCGTCGTGATGGGCCACGGGCGAGCGGATGATCTGGCCTTGCGAATAAGCCGACGTGAAGCGTGTCGCGGCGTTGGCGACTTCAAGCTTGACCTCGCGGCAGACGAACTTCAGGCTTGTGTTGCGCATCAGGGCGCCCGGCAGGAGACCCGCTTCGCAAAGGATCTGGAAGCCGTTGCAGACGCCCAGCACTGCGACACCTGCCTCTGCCCGCGCAGCGACGGCGCGCATCACGGGAGAGCGTGCGGCGATGGCGCCGCAGCGCAGGTAGTCGCCGAAGGAGAAGCCGCCGGGAACGATGATGAGATCCACGTCCGGGATCTCGGTGTCGGTCTGCCAGACGGTAACGGGTGCCTGACCGGAGATCTTCGTCAGCGCCGCGATCATGTCGCGGTCGCGGTTGAGCCCCGGCAGGAGAACGACGGCGGATTTCATCTTCGACCTCAGGCGATTTCGACGGCGTAATTCTCGATCACGGTGTTGGCGAGCAACTGCTCGCACATCGCCTTCAGATCGGTTTCGGCCTTGGCCCGGTCGTCTCCGTCCACCACCACGTCGAAGACCTTGCCCTGACGGATGCCGTGGACGCCGCCGAAGCCGAGGGTGCCGAGGGCTCCCTCTATGGCCTTGCCCTGCGGGTCGAGAACGCCGTTCTTGAGGGTGACGACGATGCGCGCCTTGATCACGTGATATGCCTGCCTTGCGAATGAACCAGTCTCAACGCCGGCGCCGGATGCGACGCCGGCAGGGGCGTCACTTGACCAGCACCGGCCCCGAAGGGCGGGGCGTTTCGTTCTCGTTCATGATGCCGAGACGCCGCGCCACTTCCTGGTAGGCCTCGACGAGGCCGCCCATGTCGCTGCGGAACCGGTCCTTGTCCAGCTTGTCTTGTGTCTGCACGTCCCAGAGGCGGCAGGAATCGGGCGAGATTTCGTCGGCGACGATGATCCGCATCATGTCGCCTTCGAACAGGCGGCCGGTCTCGATCTTGAAGTCGACGAGCTGGATGCCGACGCCGAGGAAGAGGCCGGTGAGGAAGTCGTTGACACGAATGGCGAGCGCCATGATGTCGTCGATTTCCTGCGGGCTCGCCCAGCCGAAAGCGGTGATGTGCTCTTCCGAGACCATCGGATCGTTCAGCGCGTCGGCCTTGTAGTAGAATTCGATGATCGAGCGGGGCAGCACCGTGCCCTCCTCGATGCCGAGGCGCGTTGCCAGCGAGCCGGCCGCGACGTTGCGCACCACGACCTCGAGCGGAATGATCTCGACTTCCTTGATCAGCTGTTCGCGCATGTTCAGCCGGCGGATGAAGTGCGTGGGGATGCCGATCCGGTTCAGGTGCGTGAAGATGTATTCGGAGATGCGGTTGTTGAGCACCCCCTTGCCGTCGATGACCTCGTGCTTCTTCTTGTTGAACGCCGTCGCGTCGTCCTTAAAGAACTGAACGAGCGTGCCGGGCTCCGGGCCTTCGTAAAGGATCTTGCCCTTGCCTTCGTAGATACGGCGGCGACGTGTCATGAATGATGCTCGATCATGGTGGAGGGCGAGTCGGTCCCGACACGCGAAAACTCGAATGCTTTAGGGCCGTGAATAGACCAAAGCCCCGTTCTAAACAATCACAAAGCCAAAGGTCAGGGTTCGCGGCTCCCGGCGCAAGGCGCCATGCCCGAGAGGGATCGGCTGGACTTCGCCCGGTCTCTCGCTAGCCTAGGGACCATGCAGGGCTGGAATCGGCCCGGCCGAACAATTCGAGACGAAGGATCGCAGCGATGTCCATCAACGACAGGGCCCACGACGCCGAGGCGCGCTTCGGCCACGAGCAGGAGCTTCGCTTCCGCGTCGAAGCCCGGCGCAACAAGCTTCTGGGCCTCTGGGCTGCGGACAAGCTCGGTAAGTCCGGCGCCGAGGCGGACGCTTACGCGGCCGCGCTCGTGCAGCTCGATCTCGGCGCCGGTGGTTCGGAAGACGTTTACCAGCGCGTGCGGGCCGATTTCGATGCGGCGGCCGTCGCGCAGTCCGAGCACCAGATCCGCCGGCACATGGAGGAGTTCCTCACCGAGGCCCAGCAGCAAGTGGCCGCCAGCTGATGCCCGCCGCGCAACTCAGCCGGATGCTCGCCGGCGAGCGCACGGTGCTGTCGGCCTGGGCCGGCCTCGGCGATCCCGTCGTTCACGAGACCTTGCTGCGGACCTTCGACGTATTGACGCTCGACGTGCAGCACGGCCTGCAGAGCGTCGCCGAAATCCGCGAAGGCTGTGCCCGTGCCGTCCTGATGGGCAAGCCGGCGGTGGTGCGCGTGCCGATCGGCGATCTGGCGCTTGCGGCACGCTCGCTCGATTTCGGCGCTACGGGCGTCATCCTGCCGATGGTCGAGGGCGCGGCGGATGCCGCCGCCTTCGCCAAGGCGCTGCGCTACGCGCCGTCGGGCACGAGATCCTACGGCCCGGCCCGCGCCGTGGACCTCTTCGGCTACGAGTCCGGCAAGGCCTACATGGACATCGCCAACGCGGCCGTGGTGTCGCTGGCGATGATCGAGACCGCGTCCGCTTATGCCGAGATCGACGCGATTCTCGCGGTGCCCGAACTCGGCGGCATCTTCGTTGGGCCGTCCGACCTGTCAATGGCGATCGGCTCGAAGGGGCTGGACCCCAACGGCGAGGAAACCGACGCGGCGGCGCGATCCATCCTCGCCAAGGCCAAGGCGGCCGGCAAGGCCACCGCGATCTACGCGGCGACCGCCGCCGATGCGCGGCGCTACCGCGACATGGGCTATGCGATGATCTGCATCGCCTCCGACATCGGCCTGCTGCGGGCTGCGTCCGCCGCGATCGTCGCCGAAGTTCGCGCCTGACCGAATAGCGCTGTCGGCCGTCAGGCCGGCAGCGTCGACAGGAACTTGCCGAAGGTCAGCAGCCCCTCCGGCCAAGGGCCGTGGCCGCTGTCTGCGTTCAGATGGCCCGCTTCGCCCGCATCGACGAAGAGCGAGCCCCAGGCGCCGGCTGCATCTTCGGCCGCCTCGAATGTGGAGAACGGGTCGTTGCGGCTGGCCACCACCACCGAGGGGAACGGCAGGGGATCGCGCGGATAGGGGCCGAAGGTCATCAGGTGCTTCGGGCGGATCGTCTCGTCCGCAACATCCGGCGGCGAGACGAAAAAGGCGCCGGCGACGCGATGCCGGAACAGCGGCACGGCCTGTACGACCGCAGCGACGCCGAGCGAATGCGCCACGAGCACCACCGGCTTCACGGCTTCGTTGACCGCATCGGCCACCGCCTGCGTCCAATCTTCTCGGACGGGCTTCGACCATTCACGCTGATGAACGCGCCGCGCGGTGGAGAGCTTCTGCTCCCAGCGGGTCTGCCAGTGCTGGTCGGACGAGCCGGTGTATCCGGGGACGATGAGGATGTCGGCTTCTGAAATTCGCATGGTGCCGAGATGCGAAGGCCGCCGGATTTTGTCAAGCGAGCGGGGCGACCGAAGCCGGCCCGCTCCTGCGGCAGTTAGAGAAGCGGGCTGATCAGCCGAGTCGCGTTCTCGGCCAGCTGCATGAAGAAACCCCGCTTTTCCCAGTCCTTTAGTTGCAGGCGGTGGCTCTTGGCGCGGTAGTCGTCTTCGATGACGCGAAGGTCGCGCACCAGATCCTCGTTGTAGGCGATGAGCGTTACCTCCGAGTTCAGCTCGAAGGAGCGCCGATCCATGTTGGCGGAGCCGACGATGGCGATGTCGTCGTCGATCGACAGGTGTTTGGCGTGCAGGAAACGCTCCCGGTAAAGCATGACCTCGACGCCCGCCTCCAGCAGCTCGTCGTAATAGGACTGCTGCGCCCGGTCGATGAGCATGCTGTTCGTCGTCGAGGTGACGAAGAGGGTTACGCGCACGCCCTTCGACACGGCCGTGCGCAACGCCACGAGAAGCGGCTCGTTCGGGATGAAGTAGGGCGTCGCCAGCACCACGCGCTGGCGGGCGCTGTAGATGAGATCGGTGAAGAGCACGTCGACGCCGGCCATCGGATAGTCCGGGCCGCTCGGCAGAACCTGCGCGGTGGCGGTCCGGTCGGGCGAGGGCGGCAGGGGCTCGGGCATCAGATCGCGAGAGGCGATGTCCTCCTCGGTTTCCAGATACCAGTCGCCGATGAAGATCGCCTGGAGTTCGAGCACGACAGGGCCTTCGACTCGCGCCATCAGTTCGCGATAGAAGGTCTTGGGCTCGTATTCGATCCGGTGCATGTTCTGCGAACCGACCCAGCCGACGCGCCCGTCCACCACCACGATCTTGCGGTGATTGCGCAGGTCGAGGCGGGTCGCGCGGTTCCAGAAGCGCAGCGGCAGGATCAGCTGAAGCTCGACGCCGCTGCCCTTGAGGCGCTTGGCGATGGCCTTGCGGTCGCGCGACGAACCCACCGCATCGATGAGCAGCCGGCATTTCACGCCGCGCCGCGCGGCCCGCTCGAGCGCGCTCAGCACCTTGTTGCCAGCCTGATCGTTCTGCAGGATGTAGACCATGACATGCGCATGGTGCTTGGCCGCGTCGATATCGCCGGCGATGCGGTCGACCACGCGGTTGTAGTCCGCATCGAGCCGAATCCGGTTGTCGGCAAGGCAGGGAAAGCGCCCGATGCGATGCACGAGATGGGCTGTCATCCGGTGATGCGGCCTGAGGCTGCGCATGCCGCCCATGCTTTCGAGCGAGATGTGGCCGATCGCCTTGCGGATGATGTCCGGCACCTCGGCGATGCGGTCCCGCCGCCATTTCGGATGCCTTGCGTTGCCGACCGCGAGATAGATCAGCAGCGCGACCCAGGGCAGGAAGAAGAACAGCAGGAGCCAGGCCTGCGCCGCCACCGGCGAGCGGCGGAACGGAATGTAGACGACGGCGCCGATGATGATCGACCAACTGATCACACCCGCAGCGATCGCCCAGACCGTGCCGTCGAAGAAGTCCGTCATGTCTCGTTGGTCCTCTCGGCACGAAACCGAAGCGCCGTTCGGATGAAGGCCGGCCCCCTGCCGTCTAGCAGGGATTGCGG
Source organism: Aureimonas sp. AU12 (assembly GCF_001463705.1). Taxonomy (GTDB): domain Bacteria; phylum Pseudomonadota; class Alphaproteobacteria; order Rhizobiales; family Rhizobiaceae; genus Aureimonas. Next base: position 190,441 of record NZ_BBWH01000043.1, read on the forward strand.
CCGCGTCTCAGCGGGGATATGGGCCGCGGCGAACGACGTTCCAGACACGCGACGCCTATGGTCGAGATGAATCGTCGATGGGCTCCGGAACGGCGCCCCGATGCGGGGCGTTGCCTGCAGCATCGTTCCGGATGCGGGAACGGGTGGAAGCCATGTTGAGGATCGTCTACGCCAATCTCGGCTATGCCCGCGATATCGACGGATCCATCGGCCATCATGTGCGCCATGGCCACCGCCATGTCTTCACGACGCGGCGGGTGCAGGAGCGCACTCTCGGCTTCGTGCGCGAGCGCCTCCGCGACCTGAAACCGGACCTGTCCTGCTTCGTCGAGATCGACCGGGGCTCGCTGACGAACGGCTTCTTCGACCAGTTGCCATCGCTGCGCGAAGAGCACCACACGACGGTGCGGATCGACAACAAGTACGGGGCGGACAAGCAGTTCCGGCGGCTCTCCGTCTCGGTCGGAAAGTCAAACGCCTTCCTCGCCGCCCGGCCGCTCGACTATGCGGCGCGCTATCTCTCGGCCGGCAAGAAGCGGCTGGTCTACGACATCGAGATGGCCGGCGTCCGGGTGCTCGTCGCGCATCTGTCGCTGCGCTATCGCATCCGCTGCATCCAGATCGCGGAACTGGCGCGCTGGGTGGACGAGCGCCAGACGCCGACCGTCGTCGTCGGCGACTTCAACCTGTTTCGCGGCGCAGGCGAACTGGAGCCGCTGCTGCGCAGCGGCCTCGTCCACGCCAACGCCCAGTCGGGGCCGACCTTCCGGCTCGGGCCCTACCGCGCGACGCTCGACACGTGCCTTCTGTCGCCGCAGTTGCGCGAGCAGGCCGATGTCGAGATCATCGACCAGCCCTTCTCAGATCATCAGATGATCAAGGTCGACATTCGCGGCATCGACCTCGCGCCGCTTGAGCGACTGGCGACGCCCGTCATTGTTGCGGGCGCCACGGCATCGCAGGCGGCCTGACAGGTCAGGCTGCGCCGAAGACGCGGGCGAAGATCGTGTCGACGTGCTTGGTGTGGTAGCCGAGATCGAACTTCTCGCGGATCTGCGCCTCACCGAGCGCGGCCGTCACCTCGCCGTCCGACAGCAGCTCTTCGAGGAAGTCGGCATTGTGCTCCCAAACCTTCATCGCGTTGCGCTGCACGAGACGATAGGCGTCCTCGCGGCTGACGCCGGCTTGCGTCAGCGCCAGCAGCACCCGCTGCGAATGTACCAGACCCTTGAACTGGTTGAGGTTCCGGTCCATCCGCTCGGGGTAAACGAGAAGCTTGTCGATGACGTTGGTAAGGCGGGCGAGCGCGAAGTCGAGCGTCACCGTCGCATCCGGGCCGATCATCCGCTCGACCGAGGAGTGCGAGATGTCGCGCTCGTGCCAGAGGGCGACGTTCTCCATCGCCGGCAGCGCGTAGGAGCGCACCATGCGGGCGAGGCCCGTGAGGTTCTCGGTCAGCACCGGGTTGCGCTTGTGCGGCATGGCCGACGAGCCCTTCTGGCCCGGCGAAAAATACTCCTCGACCTCCAGCACCTCGGTGCGCTGCAGGTGCCGGATCTCGATCGACAGGCGCTCGACGCAGGACGCGATGACGCCGAGCGTCGCGAAATACATGGCGTGCCTGTCGCGCGGGATGACCTGCGTCGAGACCGGCTCGGGCTTCAGGCCCATCGCCGCCGCGACATGCTCCTCGACGCTCGGGTCGATGTTGGCGAAGGTGCCGACGGCGCCTGAAATCGCGCAGGTCGCGATCTCCTCGCGGGCGGCGACGAGGCGGGCCCGGCAGCGGTCGAACTCGGCATAGGCGAGCGCCAGCTTGACGCCGAAGGTCGTCGGCTCGGCGTGAATGCCGTGCGAGCGGCCGATCGTGACGGTGTCCTTGTGCTCCATCGCGCGGCGCTTCAGCGCGGCGAGAAGCGCGTCGAGGTCGGCGAGCATCAGGTCGGAGGCGCGTGCGAGCTGCACGTTGAAGCAGGTGTCCAGCACGTCCGACGAGGTCATGCCCTGGTGGATGAAGCGCGAGTCGGGCCCGACGAACTCGGCGAGATGGGTGAGGAAGGCGATGACGTCGTGCTTCGTCTCTCGCTCGATCTCGTCGATGCGGGCGACGTCGAACGTCGCGGCGTTGCCCTTCTCCCAGATCGTCTTCGCGGCGTCCTTGGGGATCACGCCGAGTTCGGCGAGCGCGTCGCAGGCATGCGCCTCGATCTCGAACCAGATGCGAAACTTGGTCTCCTGCGACCAGATCGAGACCATCTCGGGACGGGAATAGCGAGGGATCATGGGTTCGAGCTTTCGAAAGCGAGGATCGCGGATGCCCGGCTCCTAACAGACCGCGCCCCGCGCCTCAATCGCGAGCGCTCAAGCCGGCAGATCCCGCCAGGCCGGCAGGCGGTCTCCGGGCGTGCCCATCGCCTCGAAGACGCCTCGGGCGATGGCGCGCGACATCGCTGCGCTGGCGGCCGCCGCCAGCATCATCCGGTCGAGCGGCGAGGGCGCGATGCCGCTGGTGCCTGTGGCCGCGGCAAAGACGAGATCGCCGTCGAAGTCGGTGTGGACGGGATAGAGCGCCCGGGCGAACCCGTCATGGGCGGCGACCGCGAGGCGCTTGGCTTCGCCCTTCGTCAGCACCGCATCCGTCGCGATCACCGCGACCGTCGTGTTGGCGCCCTCGCGCGCCCCGTGCTTGGTGCGCGGCATCGCGGCGTCGGCCGGCATCGGATGCGGTAGGCCGAGGCCACCGAACTCGCCCGCGATCTCGAAGGGTGCCGCCCAGAAGCTGCGGGTGCCACCGACGAGCGGCGAACCCACCGCGTTGACGATGACGAGCGCAGCGACGGTGATGCCACCGGGCAGCCTGATCGACGCCGAGCCGAGACCGCCCTTGCAGACGGCCGTCGTCGCGCCGGTGCCTGCGCCCGCCGTGCCGAGCACGAAGTCGCGCGAGGCGAGGCGAGCCGCGTCCAGCCCGAGCGCTGCATACGGCGAGGCGAAGCCCCAGTCCTTGTCACCGCCATTGGCGAGGTCGAAGACGATGGCGGCCGGCACGATCGGAACCCGGAAGCCCGCGACCTCGAAACCGCGTCCGGCCTCGCGAAGGTAGGACTGAACGCCGGATGCGGCATCGAGGCCGAAGGCGGAGCCGCCCGACAGCACGAAGGCATCGACGCCGCCGACCGTGTTGGCGGGATCGAGGAGTTCGATGTCACGAGAGCCCGGGGCTCCGCCGAGCACGAGCGCGGAGGCGACGGCGGGCCGATCGAACAGAATCGCCGTCGTGCCGCTCTTCATCCGCTCATCGGAAGCGTTTCCGACGGTGACGCCGTCGAGATCGGTCAGGAGATTGCGGAGGCCAGGCTGCCAAAGTTCCACGGGCTTAGCCTTCGCCGTCGGCCAGGAAGCGTGCCCCGTCCCAGCGATAGGGTCGGAACGTCGCGAGATCGGCCTGACCCGTGCCGTCGAAGCGCAGGGCGCCGCGGCTGGTGTCGAAGCTGTCGGTGTTGAGGATGTCCGCGATCGAGCCACCGGAAGACCTGCTGCGCCGCAGGGCCTCGACCGCGACCTCCGTGGCGACGGCCGCGGCCGTGCCGTAGCCTTCGAGCGGCGGTGCGGTTTCGGACGGCGTCCAGTCGACGTCGAAACCCGAGGCGACCGCAATGATGCCAGGCGCCAGCGGAACCTGACCGGTGCTCTCATCCAGCAGCGATTCGCCGCCAGCAATCGTCAGGCCGAGATCGGACGCGGCGGCATCGCGTGCGATCACGGCGATGTCGCCGCGCGTGCCGAAGACGAGGACCCGCGTCACGCCGCTCTGCCCGATCCGCCGCGCCAGGGCGAACTGCTTCTCCTCGGCCGGCCGATAGTTGTCGACGAAGCTGGGGCGCAGGCCATCCTCTTCGAGGCGGGCGCGCACGGTGTCGGCGAGATCTCGCCCGTAGGATGAGCCGTCCTCGACGATCGCAAAAGCCGCGCCGCTCCAGCGCGTGCGCACGAAGCGGGCGATGGCCTCGGCCTCTGCCGAGGAGGCGGGCGCGATCCGCCAGACGAGCGTTCCATCCCGCTCGCGGCGGGTCAGGATCCGGTCCGCGCGCACGCCCACATCGAGCGCCGGAATGTTCGCGCCCTTCAGGATCGGAAGCGCCGCATGAAGCGCGGCGGTGCAGAGGAAGCCGATCGCGATGTCGGCCCGGTCCCGGACGAACTGCTCGGCGGCCTGCATTCCACCCTCCGCGGAGCATTGCGTATCGGCGGAGACGATCTCGGCATTGCCCGCGACGGAGCGAGCGCCCGCCAGGATCTGCGCGCCGAGGGCGGCATAGGGGCCGCTGGAAGGGGCAGCGACGCCGATCCGCATGGGTTGCTCCTGCGCTCTCGCGCTGACGGAGGCCGAGACGGCGAGGAGGCAGGCGAGGGCAGGCAGGAACGGACGCAGGTTCATGAGGTCAGCGTAGCGGAAGCCGAGTGGGGCGGCGAGAGGCGGCGCGACGTCGTTGCGCGTCGGCTTGCGAGTTCGATCGCGGGCTGCGAGGGGATGCGCGCCGGAATGCTTCGGTCGCTGCGGGAGGCCGGCGCCCTGCCAAATTTCGCGTGCTGCCCGGTCCCATCTGTCCGCCCGGTGCGAAATCGCGCTGCGAGCCCTATGTTGCCGTGGAGCCCAGCCGCATGTCCCCTGAGTCGGCCGGAAAAGGATCATTCGTGCTGACCTCATCGTCCCTCTCTCCCGACCTGATCGACCGCGTCGCCTACCGCGAGGCGATGAGCCATTTCGCCGCTGCCGTCTGTCTCGTAACCACTGACGGACCAGCGGGCCTCAGGGGCGTCACGGTCACCTCCGTCTGCTCGGTGTCCGACGATCCCGCGACGATCCTCGTCTGCCTCAACCAGTCCAGCGCCGCGAACGTGCGCTTCGAGCAGAACGGCGTCTTCGCCGTCAATGTCCTGGCCGATCGCAACGAGGCGCTTGCCCGCGTCTTTGCCGGCGAGGGCAATCTCGACGTCGAGGGCCGCTTCGCCGCCGGTCGCTGGCACCGGCTGGAATCGGGCGCGCCGATCCTCGACGACGCCCTCGTCAGCTTCGATTGCCGCATCATCGACAGCCGCCCGGTGGCGACGCATCGCGTGATGATCGGCCAGGTGGTCGCTCTGGCCGAGCCGAAGGCTGGCGGCAGCCTTGTCTACCGCGCCCGCAGCTATCACGTCGTCTGATGGGCTGACGCGCAGGGAGCCTGTCCAAGCCCGGCTGCCGCGCCTATCTTGGGTGCAACAGCGCTCCGTCTCGCACAGGATCGGCCCGTGGCATCACTTCCCGTCAGCATCGACGAAACGCAGGCGCTTCTCGAAAGCGCCGACTATGTCGCGGATCGATCGCTGGCGACCGTCCTGTTCCTGTCGCTACGTATGGGCCGGCCGCTCTTCCTCGAAGGCGAGGCCGGCGTCGGCAAAACCGAGATCGCGAAGGTTCTGGCCAGCGCGCTCGACCGGCCGTTGATCCGGCTGCAGTGCTATGAGGGCCTCGACGTCTCGACCGCCCTTTACGAGTGGAACTACGCCGCGCAGATGATCGAGATCCGCATGCGCGAGGCGGCCGGAGACGTCTCTCGCGACGCAATGCGATCCGACATCTTCTCCGAGCGCTTCCTGATCCGGCGGCCGATCCTGCAGGCGCTCGAGGGCGAGCCGGGGCGGGCCCCGGTGCTGCTGATCGACGAACTCGACCGCACAGACGAGGCCTTTGAGGCGTTCCTTCTCGAGATCCTGTCGGACAATCAGGTGACGATCCCCGAACTCGGCACCGTGAAGGCCGCCGAGCCACCGATCGTCATCATCACCACCAATCGCACGCGCGAGATCCACGACGCGCTCAAGCGTCGCTGCCTCTATCATTGGGTGGACTACCCCTCGGCCGAGCGGGAACTCGAGATCGTCCATCGCAAGGCGCCGCGCGCCAACGCCCATCTCGCCGCCGAGCTCGTGCACTTCGTGCAACGGCTTCGGCAGGTCGACCTGTTCAAGGCGCCGGGCGTCGCCGAGACGATCGACTGGGCGATGGCGCTGACCGAGCTCGACGCGGTCGCGCTCGACCCAGCTCTGGTGACGGATACGCTTGGCGTGATCCTCAAGTATCAGGACGACATCGCACGGATCGAGAAGGGCGAGAGCCGCGAGATCCTGGCCGCCGTCAAGCGCGACATGCGGCAGGTCTGACGGGCATGAGTACGGAGCGCGACGGCGCGGACCCGGACGGCAGGCTGGCCGACAACATCGCCTTTTTCGCGCGAACCCTGCGCAAGGCCGGCCTGCGCATCGGGCCTGCCTCGACGCTCACCGCCATCGATGCGGCGGAGGCGGCGGGACTTTCCTCGCGCGACGACTTCTTCTGGGCGCTGCATTCGGTCTTCGTCATGCGGCGCGAGGATGAGGCGGTCTTTGCGGAAACCTTCCGGCAGTTCTGGCGCTCGCGGCAGCTCGTCGAGAAGATGATCGCGATGTTCTCCTCCATGGCGCCGCCGCGCGAGACGGCGCCCGAGAAGAAGCGCCCGGGTGAGCGCCGGGTCGACGAGGCCTTGGCGGAAGGGGCCCGGCGCGAGCCGCGCATGCAGGACACGCCGGTTCTGGAAATCGACGCGCGGCTGACCGTCTCGCGCGACGAGATCCTGCGGGCGAAGGACTTCGCGCAGATGAGCGCGGCCGAGATCGAGCGTGCCAAGCGGGCCATCGCCGCGCTCGAACTACCAGAAGATCGCGTCGCGACCCGGCGCTACCGCATGGATGCGGCACGCGGGCGGCTCGATCCGCGCCGCATGCTGCAGGCGTCGATGCGCACCGGCGGCGACCTCGTCCTCCCGCGCTACCGCGCACGCCGCGAGGTTCATCCGCCGCTGGTCGTGATCGCCGACATTTCGGGCTCTATGAGCCAGTACAGTCGCATCTTCCTGCATTTCCTCCATGCCGTGACGGCGCGCAGGAGACGGGTGCGCACGTTCCTCTTCGGCACGCGTTTGACGAACGTGACGCGCGAGCTGACGAGCCGAGACCCCGACGCCGCCATCGACCGGTGCGCGGGCGCCGTCGCCGACTGGTCGGGCGGCACGCGGATCGGCGAGGCGCTGGAGACCTTCAACAAGCGCTGGTCGCGGCGGGTGCTGTCCGGCGGCGCGGTGGTGCTGCTGATCACCGACGGGCTGGAGCGCGACGACATCGATACGTTGTCGCGTGAGATGGCGCGCCTGCACCGGTCCAGCCGTCGGCTGATCTGGCTGAACCCTCTGTTGCGCTTCGAGGGGTTTTCGGCGCGCGCTCGCGGCGTCCGCGCGATGCTGCCCCATGTCGACGAGTTCCGCTCTGTGCATTCGCTCGATGCGATGGAAGATCTCTGCCGGGCGCTCTCGGCTGCGCCGTCCGGCGGATCGCTTGATCCGCGCCGATGGCTTCTCGACGATCCCGCCGCACAGGCGGCCTGAATGGAGATCCCGCCCATGTCGGACAACGCGTCGATCACGGCGAACGACACTCTGGCCATCGCCGAGGCCTGGGGTCTCGAGGGACGCTCGCTGGCGCTCGCGACGGTCGTGGAAACCTGGGGCTCCGCACCGCGCCCCGTGGGCAGCCATCTCGTCATCGATGCCGAGGGGCGCTTCGAGGGCTCGGTGTCGGGCGGCTGCGTCGAGGGAGCGGTGGTCGCAGAAGCGGCCGAGGTGATCGAGAGCGGCACGGCGCGGATGCTGGAATTTGGCGTCGCCGACGAGACGGCGTGGCAGGTGGGCCTCTCCTGCGGCGGAAGGATCCGCGTCTTCGTCGAGAAGGTGGCCTGATGCATCTGGATCTCCTGCGCGAGCTCAATGTCGAGCGTGTCGCCCGCCGCGCCTGCCTCCTCGTCACCGACCTGGAGACCGGCGAAAGCCGTCTATTGCGCGAAACCGAGATTGCGGGTGACGCGCTCGAAGTCGAGGCCGAGAAGGCGTTGCGCTCGGGCAAGTCGGGCGGGCTCGAGGGAAGCGATCTTTTCCTCAACGTGCATCTGCCGCCGCCGCGGCTGCTGGTGATCGGCGCCGTCCATATCAGCCAGGCGCTGGCGCCGATGGCGGCTCTCGCCGGCTTTCACGTCGAGATCATCGATCCGCGCACGGCCTTTGCATCCGTCGAGCGCTTCCCGGGGGCGGACCTCCGCGCCGAATGGCCGGAGATTGCGCTCGGCGAGCGCCCGCTCGACCCCTACACGGCCGTCGTCGCGGTCACCCACGACCCGAAGATCGACGACCGTCCGCTGATCGAAGCGCTGCGGACCGGCTGCTTCTATGTCGGCGCGCTCGGTAGCCGGAAGACCCACGCGCGCCGCGTCGAGCGACTGCTTGCGGCCGGCCTGCCGCAGCACAGGATCGACCGCATCGAGGCGCCGATCGGGGTCGATATCGGAGCCTCTACGCCGGCCGAGATCGCGGTGGCGATCCTGGCCTCGGTGATCTCCGCGTTCCGCAAGCGCAAGATGCACGCCGAGCGTCGCGGCGAGATGGACCCGGCATGAGGTTCGGGCCGGTCGCGGTGGAGAGTGCGATTGGGGCGATCCTCGCCCATGCGCAGAAGCTTCCGGACGGACGCATCGCGAAGGGCACGCGGATCGGGCCGGCCGAGATCGAGCGGCTGCGTGCGGCGGACATCGCCTTAGTGGTAGCGGCCATGCTGGACGCGGGCGATGTCGGCGAGGACGAAGCCGCCGGGCAGATCGCCGAGGCGCTCGCGAGTTCGCGCATCGGCGCCGCGCCCGCCGCCACCGGCCGGGCCAACCTTTTCGCGGGCGAGAACGGGTTGTTCCTGCCCGATCGCGCAACGATCGACCGGCTCAACCGCCTCGACCCCGGCATCACGCTGGCGACGCTCGGCGAGTTCGCGCCGGTCGAAGCCGACCGGATGGTCGCCACCGTCAAGATCATTCCGCTGGCCGTTCCCGGCGCGGCGGTCGAGGCCGCGGTCGCGTTGCTGCGCGGGCGGCGGGCGCTGAAGCTGGCGCCATTTCGGGCGCGCGGAGTCGGGCTGGTGCAGACGGAGTTGCCAACCGTCAAGGCGAGCGTCCTCGACAAGACCCGTGACGCGCTGGCTTCGCGCCTCGAAAAGTCGGAGTCCTGGATCGAGCGAGAGGTGCGCTGCCATCACAGTGGGGAGCCACTGGCGCAAGCGCTTGTCGAGGCGGCCGCAGACGAGGATCTGACCATCGTCTTTGGAGCCTCGGCCGTGATCGACGCCGACGACGTCATTCCCGCCGCGATCCGGGCGGCGGGCGGTGACGTCGAGCATCTCGGTATGCCGGTGGACCCCGGCAACCTGCTGCTGCTGGGGCGGATCGGAACGCGGATCGTGTTGGGCGCGCCAGGCTGCGCTCGCAGTCCGCGCGAGAACGGTTTCGACTGGATTCTCAATCGCATCCTCGCCGATCTTCCTGTGACGCGTGAGGATGTGACGGGGTTGGGCGTAGGAGGATTGCTCATGGAAATTGCCTCTCGTCCGCAGCCGCGCGATGCTCCGGCGAATCCGGCTGCAGATCCCGCACCGCGCGTCGAGATCGTCGTGCTCGCGGCCGGCCGGTCGAGCCGCATGAACGGTCCGAACAAGCTTCTGGCGACCTTCGACGGGGTGCCGCTGATCCGCCGCTCCGTGGAGACGGCACTGGCCAGCCGCGCGGCACGGGTTCATGTGGTCACGGGCCATATGCGGGATGCCATCACCTCGGCGCTCGACGGGCTCGACGTCGGGCTCGTCGCCAATCCCGACTACGCCGATGGCCTGGCGACGTCGCTCAAGGCCGGCTTCGAGGCCGCAGCCGGGACCGCGGACGGGGTGCTGGTCCTCCTGGCGGACCAGCCCCTGCTGACGGCCGGCGATCTCGACCGGATGATCGCCGAGTTCCGCCCGTCAGGCGAAGGGGCGATCGTCCTGGCGGCCGACGGTGGGCGCCGAGCCAACCCCGTGATCCTGTCGAGCCGGTTTCGCGACGAGGTCGCGGGGTTGGCCGGCGACATCGGCGCGCGCAGCATCGTCCAGGCCCACCGCGATCTCGTGACGGCCGTCGAAATCGGTGCCGCGGCCTCGTTCGATGTCGATACGCCAGACCTCATGGCCCGGGCCGGCGGCATCCTGGCGTCGCCGCTCTAGGTGTTGCCGGCCGGCGTGACGCTGGCTGCGCCCTGACGCTCGCGCTTGGCCTCCGCACGGCAGCGATCTGAACAGTAGAGGACCTTGTCCCAGTGCCGCGCCCAGGCCTTGCGCCACGTCATCGGCCGACGGCAGTGCGCGCAGGGTTTGGTGGGCAGGTCCGACTTCGATCGCATCTTCGCCATGGCGGCGCAGATAGGGCCGCCTCCGCCGTCCAGCCAGCGCGCCGGCTGCGCCCGCCCGCCGCACTTGAAGCCGCGACCGGATGGCGCATCTCATGCGGTCAATGGCTGAGGAGACAGACCGCGTGCGTTACATCGTGCTGGGAGCATCGGGCGGAATAGGCGAAGCGACGGCGCGCCGGCTTCGGAAAGCAGGCCACGACGTCGTGCTGACCGGGCGCGATCCCGGCGCCATCGAGGCGCTGGCTTCGGAACTCGGCGGTGAGGCCGTCCGGCTCGATGTCGAGAGCGGCGAGGGATGGGACAAGCTGGCCTCGGTGGCCGGTCCGTCGCTCGACGGGCTCGTCTACGCTGCCGGAACGATCAACCTGAAGCCCTTCACGAGACTGTCCGACGACGATTTCCTGCGCGACTTCCGCATCAATGCGCTGGGAGCGGCGAGTGCCGTTCGCCATTGCCTGCCGGCATTGCAGGCGAGCGAGGCCGCGTCGATCGTCTTGTTCTCGACTGTTGCGGTCGATCAGGGCTTTCCCGCCCACGCCTCGATTGCCATGGCCAAGGGCGCGGTGGTCGGGCTGATGCGCTCGTTGTCGGCCGAGCTCGCGCCGCGCATCCGCGTTAATGCCATCGCGCCGTCGCTAGTGGATACGCCGCTCGGGCGCACCGTCGCCGGCAACGAGAAAATGGTCGAGGCCGTCGCCAAGCTGCACCCGATCCCGCGCCTCGGGCATGCCGACGAGATCGCGGCGCTCGCCTGTTTCCTGCTGTCGCCGGACGCCGGCTGGATCACCGGGCAGACGATCGGCGTCGACGGCGGGCGTTCGACCCTTCGCACCGGTCGGGGCTGACGCGCTTGCCGAAGCTTCGTTTCGTTCTGGGAGACCAGCTCAGCACGGCCCTGTCGTCTCTGCGCGACATCGAGTCCGGCGACATCGTTCTCATGGCGGAGGTCGGGGACGAGGCGACCTATGTGCGCCACCACCAGCGCAAGATCGCCTTCCTCTTCTCGGCCATGCGCCACTTTGCCGAAGACCTCGCGAAGACAGGCGCTTGCGTCGATTACATCAAGCTTGACGATAGCGACAACAGCGGTAGCTTCACCGGCGAACTGGAGCGTGCGCTCGCCCGTCATGACATCGACGGCATCGTCGTGACCGAAGCCGGCGAATGGCGCGTGATGGAGATGATCCGGGGCTGGTCGAGGCAGTTCGATCTGCCGGTCGAGATCCGAGCGGACGACCGCTTCCTCTGCACCCACGATGAATTCGCGGCGTGGGCGGGGCGTACGAAGACCCTGCGCATGGAGTATTTCTATCGCGAGATGCGCCGGCGCACCGGCTACCTGATGGCGGGACCGGACGAACCCGCGGAGGGGCGCTGGAATTTCGATGCCGAGAACCGCGAGGCGCTGCCGCCGCGACTGGAGGCGCCCGAGCGCCCGAACTATCCGCCGGATGCCGTGACGCAGGAGGCGCTCGATCTCGTCCGCTCCCGCTTCGGCAATCATTTCGGCAGTCTCGAAGACTTCGACTACCCGGTGACGCGCGAGCAGGCGCTGCACTATCTCGGCTGGTTCGTCGCCGAAGCGCTCCCAAAGTTCGGCACCTATCAGGATGCGATGCGGCAGGGGCAGCCGCTCCTCTTCCACTCGCATCTGTCAGGCCTCATCAACTGCGGGCTGCTCGATCCCCGCGAATGCTGCGAGGCGGCGGAGGCCGCGTTTCACGAGGGCGAGGCGCCGATCAACGCGGTGGAAGGATTCATCCGGCAGATCATCGGCTGGCGCGAGTTCATCCGCGGCGTCTACTGGCGCGAGATGCCCGGCTATGGCGAGCGCAACGCGCTGGACGCCAGGCGCCCGCTGCCGGACTTCTTCTGGACCGGCGAGATCGATCTCAACTGCCTGAAGCAGTCGATCGAAGAGACGCGGGCCAACGCCTACGCGCATCATATCCAGCGGCTGATGGTGCTCGGAAACTTCTGCCTGCTCGCCGGTTTCGATCCGCGCGAGGTGCAGGAATGGTATCTCGTCGTCTATCACGACGCCTACGAATGGGTGGAGATGCCGAACGTCGTCGGCATGATCCTCTACGCCGATGAAGGGCTGTTCGCCTCCAAGCCCTACGCGGCATCGGGCAACTACATCAACAAGATGTCCGACTATTGCGGATCTTGTGCCTACAACGTGAAGAAGCGGGAGGGCGAAGGTGCCTGTCCGTTCAACTACCTCTACTGGGATTTCGTGGCCCGCAACCGGCGGCATCTCGCCCGCAATCCGAGAACGAGCCGAACGGTGGCGACGCTCGACCGGATGTCGGAGGCGAAGGTCGCGACCGCCCGGGCCGATACGAGGCGGTTTCTCGATGGGCTCACCTCCGGTGGCGACTATTGAGGCATGCACGGAAACCAGGCGGATAGCGTTTTCGGCGTTAGGATCCGGTTAACCATTCGGGTGCAGGCTGAGGGTCAGGCCGAGTGGTTCGGCTCGCTCAGGACAGGAGCCGACATGCCTTCCGCACGCGTTTCCGACCCGCAGTTCCAGAAGATGCTTTCGGGCTACGGCGTGACATTCGCCGAGATCCTCTACCGCATGCCCGACCACCCCAGCTTCCTGCAGACCTTCTCCTGGCAGTTCGACGACATCGCTCCGCAATATCCGCGCCTCAAGCGCTTTCTCGACCATTGGGAGCGGGAAGTGGAGGCGCGGATCCATTCGGTGCGCGTGATGCATCGCGGCCTGATCAAGCCGCAGGAAGTGCGCTTCGTCAAAGAGGTCGGCTACCTCAACTGAGGTCGCCGACGTCGGTCAAATCAGTCGCAGGCCCTTGAAGCTCGTGTGTCCGTTGCGACCGATGATGATGTGGTCGTGGACGGAAATGCCGAGCGGCCGCGCGCTATCGATGATCGTCTGCGTCATCTCGATATCGGCCCGCGACGGGGCGGGGTCGCCCGAGGGATGGTTGTGGACGAGGATCACCGCGGTCGCCGAGAGTTCGAGCGCGCGACGGATGATTTCCCGGGGGTAGACGGGCGTGTGATCGACCGTGCCGGTCTGCTGCACCTCGTCGGCGATGAGCGCATTGCGCTTGTCCAGGAACAGCACGCGAAACTGCTCGCGCGGCTCATGCGCCATGACCGTGTGGCAGTATTCGATGACGGCAGACCACGAGGACAGAACCTCGCGCGAGCGGATCGCCGAGCGGATCGAGCGCTGGTGGACGGCCGCGACGATGTGGAAGTCGAGCGCCGTCGAGGGGCCGACGCCGTCGACCTCGCGCAAGAGATGCAGGGGCGCGTTGATGACGTCCGCCATGGTGCCGAACCGCTTGAGGAGCGCCTTGGCGACCGGCTTCACGTCGCGGCGGGGAATCGTTCGAAACAGCAGAAGCTCGAGCAGTTCGTAGTCCGCGAGCGCGAGCGAACCGGCCTCGGCGAAGCGGTCTCGAAGCCGGTCGCGGTGCCCATCCTCGTGCTTTGGCATCGCCTTGGCCCTTGCATCCCTGGAGGGACGGAGGGCCGGCAGGACCGGCGAGACGGGAAGGGCGTCGCCGAGGAGAGAGAGCGAGGCCTCGTTCAGCCCGGTGGTTTTCTCGCCCATCGACATGACCTCAGGCTCCGAGGGCGGTCCAGGTTTCGGCGGAGAAGCCGGGCATGTCGTAGCCGCCGGGCGAGAGCGTGAAGACCTCGCAGCCGCCTTCCGTGACACCCACCGTATGTTCGTATTGCGCCGAGAGCGAGCGATCGCGCGTCACCGCCGTCCAGCCGTCCGCGAGCACCTTCACATGCGGGCGGCCGATGTTGATCATCGGCTCGATCGTGAAGATCATGCCCGGGCGCATCTCGACGCCTTCGCCGCGACGCCCGTAGTGGAGGATGTTCGGCGCGTCGTGGAACAGCTTGCCCACGCCGTGGCCGCAGAAGTCGCGCACCACCGAGCAGCGCTCTCCTTCGGCACAATCCTGGATCGCGGCGCCGATGTCGCCGACATGACCGCCGGGCTTCACCTCGGATATACCGAGGAGCAGCGACTTGTAGGTGATCTCGCACAGGCGCTCGGCCGCGCGCTTGATCTTGCCGACCGGATACATGCGCGAGGAGTCGCCGTAGTATCCGTCGAGCACGAGCGTCACGTCGATATTGACGATGTCACCCTCGCGCAGCGGCTTGTCGTTGGGGATACCGTGGCACACGACGTGATTGATCGAGGTGCAGACGCTCTTCATGTAGCCGCGATAGTTCAGCGTCGCCGGGAGGGCGCCGGAATCCATCGCGAATTCGAACACGTGGCGGTCGATCGCCTCTGTGGTCACGCCGGGAACGATCATGGTCGCGAGCTGATCGAGGCAGGTCGCCGTCAGCTGGCAGGCCCGGCGCATGCCCTCGAAGGCCGCCTCGTCATAGAGGCGGATCGAGCCCGTGTTGCGCAGCGGATTGGCTTCGGCTTCGAGGTAGATCGTCATCGCGGGAACGGGCGCTTCCTGATCGGTTCGTGCAGGGCAGGTGTCATCGTGATGTCGCACCGAATGCCAGCGTCTTCAACCCCTTGCCGCCGCCGGGATCAGTTGCGCACGTAGCTGCCCGGCGCATCCTCGATCGGCGACAGGGACCCGCCGCCGGGTTCGCGGGCCGGCACCTGCTCGCCCGACTGCGTCTCGATCCAGCTCTGCCAGTGCGGCCACCAAGAGCCCTTCGTTTCCTCGGCCTGCGTCCACCACGTCTCGAAGCTGAGGTCGCCGGACGGTGGCGCGCCCGTCCAGAACTGGTACTTGCCGCGCGAGGGCGGATTGACGACGCCGGCGATATGGCCGGACCCGGACACGACATAGGTGACGTCCGAGCCGAAGGCGCGGCTGCCCTCGTAGACGCTGAGGGCCGGGGCGATGTGATCCTCGCGCGTCGCGAGATTGTAGATGGGGATCGTGACCTCGGAGAGATCGAGCCTGGACCCGCCGATCTCCATCCGCCCGCGCGACAGCCGGTTTTCGAGATAGCAGTTGCGCAGGTAGAACAGGTGGTTGGCCTTCGCCATGCGGGTGGCGTCGGCATTCCAGAACAGGAGGTCGAAGGGCAGCGGCTCCTTGCCCTTCAGGTAGTTGTTGACGAAATAGGGCCAGATCAGGTCGCCCGAGCGCAGAAGGTTGAAGGCCGTCGCCATGCGCGTGCCTTCAAGATAGCCGCGATCCATGGCCTTCTCGATCTCGTCGAGCTGGCCCTCGTCGACGAAGACCTTCAGGTCGCCGGCGTGCTTGAAGTCGATCTGCGTGGTGAGGAAGGTGGCCGAGCGGATGCGCTCGTCGCCGCGCTGCTTCAGATAGGAAAGCGAAGCGGCCAGAAGCGTGCCCCCGACGCAATAGCCGATGGCGTTGACGTCGCGCTCGCCGGTCGCCGCCTCGATCATGTCGAGCCCGAAGACGATGCCCTCGTCGATATAGTCCTGCCAGTTCTTGTCGGCGTGGCGCGCTTCGGGATTGATCCAGGAGATCACGAACACGGTGTGGCCCTGCTCGACCATCCAGCGGATCATCGATTTCTCGGGGTTCAGATCGAGAATGTAGAAGCGATTGATCCAGGGCGGCGAGATGAGGATCGGCCGCTTGAAGACGGTCTCGGTTGCCGGCGCATACTGGATGATCTGGCAGAGATCGTTCTGTGCCACGATCTTGCCGGGCGTCAGCGCGAGGTTCTTGCCGAGGGCGAACTGCGAGGCGTCGGACTGGCGCAGCTTCAGCGTGCCGGCACCCTTCATCATGTCCTCAGCGAACATCTTCATGCCGCGCACGAGGTTCTCGCCGTTCTGCTCCACGGTCTCGCGGTAGAGCTCGGGATTGGTGAGCACGAAGTTGGAAGGCGACAGCGCGTTCGTCAGCTGCTTGACGTAGAAGGCGGCCTTCTGGCGCGTGTGGGGGTCGAGGCCGTCGGCCCGGTCGACCATCTGCTGCGCCCAGTCGGAGGTCAGCACATAGGCTTCGCGCAGGAAGCCGAAGAAGAGGTTCTTCGTCCACTCCTCATGCGTGAAACGCTTGTCGGACGGCATCGAGGGTGCCGGCGAAGCGCCGTCAGCCGCTTGGCCGGACATGCGGCGGATCGAGTTGCTCCAGATGCCGAAGAAGCCCGCCATGAGCGTCGTCTGTGCTTCGAGCGCCCGCGTCGGATCGGTCAGCCAGTACTCGCCGACCTTCGACAGGGTGGAGACGACGTCGCCGTAGCTGACCGGTCCGTCCTGCACTTCGCCGCGCTCGCGCGGCTCCACCCAGGCGGACGCGGCCTTGCCCAGATGCTCGAGCATGTGCGCCATATTGCGCGTGAACGCTTCCGGGTCTCGGACGGCATAGTCGGAAAACGGCGGAGCGCCGCCGGATTCGTCGGCGGAACGGGTCTGGGATTCGGTCATGGCCATCTCCTCCTGTCGCCTAGAAAGCACGAAACGGCGAGACAGTTCAGGTCTCGGCCGCCAATAAGATCCGACTTTCGTCGCGGCACCGCAGCATCGGCCGATCTGCCTGTTTTCGATTTGAAAGGAACCGCGTATCCGATAAGAGAAAGCGGTTTCGGGAAGGTTCGGCAGCGATGGCATTACACACGGTTCGAATGGCGGCGGTGCTCGTTGCGCTCGGCGTGCCGCTGTCCGGCTGCCAGGCGTTCCTGCCGCGCGACGACGCCCCCCGCATTCTGCCGCCTCTGGCCGCCGCCCCGGATTCCGGTCCGTCGGCGCAGCGCCGGGACGCGAACGGCTATCCGATCATCGGTGCCATGCCCAAGGCTGCGACGACACAGGTGAGCGATGCCGACGTCGAGGCGACACGCCAACGATTCGCCAATATCGGCGCCCGCGCCTCCGGTTCGTCCAACGCGGCCTATCTTCAGCGCGTGCAGGAAATGCAGGGCGTGGCGGCGGCGCAGCAGCGCGAGGCCGCCGCGGCACTGGCGCCTGCGCCCGCGGACGAGGCTGCCGCCACCAGCCGGGCGCAATAGAGCGCCGCCGGCCCCGGGAGGGGTCGATGCGCCCGGACCGAGCGACGTTCTTCGAGAGCCACGGGGTGGGCCGGCCGAGAGCCGCGCCGCCGACATGTTCGCCGCGATTCGAAAGCCATCCGCCATGAGCGAAGAGTTCCACAAGGTCCGCCGCCTCCCGCCCTACGTGTTCGAGGAGGTCAACAAGAAGAAGGCCGCAGCCCGTGCGCGCGGCGTCGACATCATCGACCTCGGCATGGGCAATCCCGATCTGCCGACGCCGAAATTCGTCGTCGACAAGCTGTGCGAGGCGATCCGCGATCCGCGCACCCACCGCTATTCCGCCTCGAAGGGCATTGCCGGCCTTCGGCGCGCCCAGGCCGCCTATTACGAGCGGCGCTTCAACGTGAAGCTCAATCCCGACACGCAGATCGTCGCCGCGCTGGGGTCGAAGGAGGGCTTCGCCAACATGGCGCAGGCGATCACCGCCCCGGGTGACGTGGTGCTCTGCCCCAATCCGACCTACCCGATCCACGCCTTCGGCTTCCTGATGGCCGGCGGCACGATCCGCTCGATTCCCGCCAAGCCGGACGAGGACTTCCTGCGGGCGATCGACCGCGCGGTGCGGCACTCGATCCCGAAACCGATCGCCATCATCCTGAACTACCCGTCGAACCCGACGGCCTACGAGGCGGATCTCGACTTCTACAAGGAGGTCGTGAAGTTCGCGCGCGAGAACGAGATCATCATTCTGTCCGACCTCGCCTATGCCGAGATCTTCTTCGACGGCGCGCCGCCGCCCTCGGTGCTGGAGGTGCCCGGCGCGATGGACGTGACGGTCGAGTTCACCTCGATGTCGAAGACCTTCTCGATGCCGGGCTGGCGCGTCGGCTTCGCGGTCGGCAACGAACGGCTGATCGCGGCGCTCGCCCGCGTCAAATCCTACCTCGACTACGGCGCGTTCACGCCGATCCAGGTCGCGGCGACGGCGGCGCTCAACGCCGGCGACGCGGCGGTCGAGGAGGTGCGCTCGATCTATCGTCACCGCCGCGACGTGATGGTCGAGTCGTTCGGACGCGCCGGTTTCGAGGTTCCGCCGCCGTCCTCCACCATGTTCGCCTGGACCCAGATCCCCGAGCGCTTCCGCGCCATGGGCTCGCTGGAGTTCTCGAAGCTCCTCATCGAAAAGGCGGACGTGGCGGTCGCGCCCGGCATCGGCTTCGGCGAATACGGTGACGATTACGTCCGCATCGCGCTGGTGGAGAACGAGCACCGGCTGCGGCAGGCCGCGCGCAACATCAAGCGTTTCCTTGCGTCGGGCCACGATCCCGTCCAAAAGGCGTCGCTTGCCGGCGCAAGCCAGTAGACGGACCTTTGCCGCGAGTCGCCCCGACCGCCAGCCTTCGAGGACTTCCATGGATCGCCCGATGCGGCTCGGCTTGGCCGGGCTCGGAACGGTCGGCGCTTCGCTCGCCCGCCTGATCGCCTCCAAACGCGACGCCTACGCCCTCAAGGCGGGGCGACCCATCGACGTGGTCTCAGTCTCGGCGCGCGACCGCTCGAAGGATCGCGGCATCAACATGTCCGGCCTCGAATGGTTCGACGACCCGGTGTCGCTGGCGGCGCAGGCGGAGATCGATCTCTTCGTCGAACTCGTGGGCGGCTCGGAAGGGGCGGCGCTCGACAGCGTGAAGGCTGCGTTGAACCGCGGCATTCCCGTCGTCACCGCCAACAAGGCGCTGCTCGCCCATCATGGCGTGCAACTCGCGAAGCTGGCGCAGCGCAAGGGCACGACGATCTTCTTCGAGGCGGCGGCGGCCGGCGGCATCCCGATTATCAAGACGATGCGAGAGGCGCTGCGCGGCAATTCGGTCAGTCGCGTCTACGGCATCCTCAACGGCACCTGCAACTACATGCTGACCCGCATGGAGAAGGAGGGCATCGCCTTCGAGGACTGCCTCGCCGACGCGCAGCGACTCGGCTACGCGGAGGCCGATCCGACCTTCGACATCGGCGGCTTCGACGCCGCCCACAAGCTGGCGCTGCTGACCTCGCTCGCGTTCGGCTGCGAGATCGACCTCGAGTCGATCTTCATCGAGGGCATTTCCTCGGTGTCGAACGAGGACATCGAGGCGGCTGCGGAACTCGGCTACCGCATCAAGCTCCTGGCGGTGGCGCAACGCACCGAAACCGGGATCGAGCAGCGCGTGCATCCCACGATGATCCCCGCCCATTCGGCGCTCGCGCAGGTGGACGGCGTGACCAACGCGGTGGCGGTCGACACCGATCTTCTCGGCTCGATCCTTCTGGTCGGCCCGGGCGCCGGCGGAAACGCCACGGCGTCGGCGGTTCTTTCCGACATCATCGACGCCGCGCAGGGCGTTCGCATGCCGACCTTCGCGGTCGATCCGGCCAGCCTCGTACCCTACAAGCGGGCGCGGATGAGGGCGCATGAAGGCGGCTACTACATTCGCCTCAGCGTCCTCGACCGGGTCGGCGCCTTCGCATCGATCGCCCGTCGCATGGCGGAGAACGCGATTTCGCTGGAATCGATCGTGCAGCGCAAGCGCGAGGATGGCGGCGATCGCGAGACCGCGCCGGTGATCCTGATCACCCACGAGACCACGGAAGCGGCGGTCCGCAAGGCGCTCGACGCCGTGTCGCGCGACGGGCATCTCAAGGGCGAACCCCGGATGATCCGGATCGAAACCCTCGATTGATCCGCGACCGTCGCGCGCCGGCCGTACGGGCCCGCCCGCTGTTGTTGCGTTTTCATGCAAGTCGGGCATACCAGTTCGAAACGGGGAGCTGACGGCATGGCGGACACGATGGACGATGGTGCGCAGTCGCTCGACCGGGTGTTGTCGATCGAGATCGCCCGCGTCACCGAGCGAGCCGCCGTGGCGGCCGCGATGCTGCGCGGCCGGGGCGACGAGAAGGCGGCCGACCAGGCGGCGGTCGACGCCATGCGCGTCGAACTTGGTGCGCTGGCCATCAGTGGCACCATCGTCGTTGGCGAGGGCGAGCGAGATCAGGCGCCGATGCTCTTCATCGGCGAGGAGGTGGGCACCGGCGGCCTGCCGGTGGACATCGCGCTGGATCCGCTCGAAGGCACCACCATCTGCGCCAAGAACCTTCCGAACGCGCTGACGGTGATCGCCGTCGCCACGAAGGGCAGCCTTCTCCACGCGCCCGACGTCTACATGGAAAAGATCGCGGTTGGCCCCGGCTATCCCGATGAGGTGGTGAGCCTCGAGCGCACGCCGCGCCAGAACATCGAGGCGCTGGCCGCCGCCAAGGGCGTGCCGGTCGGCCAGATCACCGCCTGCATCCTCGATCGCCCCCGCCATGCCAAGCTCATCGAGCAGATCCGCGCCACCGGCGCGTCGATCCGCCTGATCGGCGATGGTGACGTGGCGGGCGTCATCCACACCACCGACCCCGAGGGCACCGGGATCGACATCTACATGGGTATCGGTGGGGCGCCCGAGGGCGTGCTCGCGGCCGCTGCGCTGCGCTGCATGGGCGGTCAGATGCAGGGGCGGCTCCAGCTCAACACCGTCGACAAGCGCATTCGCGCCGAGAAACTCGGCCTCGGCGATCCCGATCGGATCTATCGCTTGCAGGACATGGCGGCCGGCGACGTCATCTTCGCGGCGACCGGGGTGACCGACGGCAACCTTCTCGACGGCGTTCGCATCTACGCCAACCGGATCGAGACGCACACGCTGGTGATGCGCGCGCAGTCGCGCACCATCCGCGACATCCGCGCGCGGCATTACGACCTCGACAAGTTCGGGCTCTGACGCCCATCAGGCTTTCATGACCGATCCCCATCGGACGTTTCTCGGCGTCGAGCGATCCGCGACCGGGCGGCGCTGGGTCCATGCTCTGAACCTGCGCGCCGAAGCGACCGCCGGGCGCATGGCGCGCGAGAGCAACGTTCCCGACCTCGTGGCGCGCGTGCTGGCGGCGCGCGGCGTCGAGGCCGACGAAGCGCCACGCTTCCTCGATCCGACGATCCGCGACCTCATGCCGGATCCATCGACGCTGACGCAGATGGACGTGGCGGCCGCGCGCCTTGCCGACGCCGTGGAGCGCCGCGAGGGCATCGCGATCTTCGGCGACTACGACGTCGACGGCGCGGCCTCGGCGGCCCTCCTGCACCGGTATCTCCGGCACATGGGCATCGATGCGCCCATCCGCATTCCCGACCGGGTCACCGAGGGCTACGGGCCGAACCCGCATGCAATGCGCGACATGGCGGCGGCCGGCGCGACGCTCATCGTCACCGTCGATTGCGGCACCGGCAGTTTCGATGCCCTCGAAGCCGCACGCGCGATCGGCGTCGATGTCCTTGTTCTCGATCACCACCAGACCGGCCCGGCGCTGCCGCCGGCCGTCGCCATCGTCAATCCGAACCGGCAGGACGATCTTTCGGGGCAGGGGCATCTCTGCGCCGCTGGTGTCGTGTTCATGACGCTCGTCGCCGTCTCGCGCGAGCTGCGCCGACGCGGTCATTCCCCGGCCTCCCTGCCGAACATCCTCGACGATCTCGACATCGTGGCGTTGGCCACCGTCTGCGACGTGGTGCCTCTGATCGGCTTCAACCGCGCGCTGGTGGTGCGCGGTCTCGTTCGCATGCGCTCGCTCGAAAATGCCGGGCTGAAGGCGTTGGCGGAGGTCTCGCGGCTGGCCGGGCCGATCGACACGTTTCATCTCGGCTTCCTGCTGGGGCCGCGCATCAATGCCGGCGGGCGGATCGGCGAAGCCCATCTCGGCAGCCGCCTCCTGACGATCCGCGATGCCGGCGAGGCGCACGAACTGGCCGAGCAACTCCATCTCCTCAATGCCGAACGACAGGCCATGGAGAAGGACATGCTGGCCGAGGCGGAGCACGAGGTGCGCACCGAGATCGGCAACGGGACCGGCCCCGCCATCCTCGTCGCGGGAGGTGCGAACTGGCATCCCGGCATCGTCGGGCTGATCGCGGCGCGCCTGCGCGAACGCTTCGCGCGCCCGGCCTTCGCCATTTCCTTCGACGCCAAAGGTCGCGGCACCGGCTCGGGTCGCTCGATCCCCGGTTTCGACATCGGGGGCTTCGTGCGTCGCGCGGTCGAGGACGGCATTCTGGTAAAGGGCGGCGGCCACGGCATGGCGGCGGGACTGACGATCGAGCGCGAGCGGCTGGCGGATTTCCGCGCCGCCGCTGAGGATCAGGCCCGAGAGACCGTGACCCGGCTGATGGCGAACGACCTCCTGCGCTTCGATGGCGCGGTCAGCGCCGTGGGCCTGACGACCGCGCTGGTCGAGAAGCTCGAACGGGCCGGCCCGTTCGGCGCCGGCCATGCACAGCCGCTTTTCGCTCTGCCGCGTCACCGGCTCGTCTCGGCCCTGGAAGTCGGCACCGGCGGCCACGTGAAGGCGACGCTGCGATCGGCCGACGGGGCGGACGCATCCGCGATCGCGTTCCGGGCCGTGGGTTCGCCGCTCGGAGATGCGTTGATGCGCAATCGCGACCGTCTCGTCCATGCCGCGGGAACGCTGTCGATCGACCGGTATCAGGGGCGGGAGAAGGTGTCGGTTCGGATCACGGACATCGGCGAAGCGCCGGTCTGACGACCCGATGCGGCACATCCGAAGCAACGAAACGCGGCGCGGAAGCAAGCGGGACGAATCACATCGTGCCGATCAGAAAACCTGATCGGGACGATGCGCAACTGAAGTAATTCAGAAGAAAAAGGGTGGTACGCCCAAGGAGAATCGAACTCCTCTCTCCACCGTGAAAGGGTGGCGTCCTAACCGATAGACGATGGGCGCGGACAAACGGGTCTATAAGACGAGTCGCGGACTGGCGCAACCCGCTTTTTGCATCAACCGTCCTGTTTGATGGCGGCCATGCGACGGGTCCGGCACGGCCAGTTCCAGTCGCGGTTCGGGCCGACGTCGATATGGATCGCGGCCGTGTGGCAATAGGTGCCGACGCCCCCGCGACCGGGCAGGGCGCGCACGAACTTGGCGACTTCGAGCCCGTTGGCGCCGGGCACGTGGAGGTCCGCCGCCTTGCATGCCATGTGCATGGACGCCTTGGCGCCGTTCACTCTTCGATTGTGCGCGGGCGAGCGGAAACCGGAGGTGATGACCACCTTCTGCTTGAAGCGATTCTCGATCTGGCTGATGAGGCCCATCAGATTGCTGTCGAAGCAGTTGGTGACGACATCCTCGCGCTGGATCATCAGGCCGCTCGGCGCGAGACGCGCGATGCCGGAGAGCGAGGCGATCTGGTAGCTGCCGCCGATATCGTCCATCAGCTCCGAATCGACGGATGCGCGCTGGCCGATTTCGAAGAGGGATTTGGGATCGACGCCGGGCAGGGAATTGCCGCCGGCCTCATTGTCCGACCCCTTCGTCTGAAGAACCACCACGCGGCGGCTCTTGCCGGCCTCGGCGTTCTTCAGAGGCGTCTTGGCCTCGGCCTGCGTGAAGAGCGAGGCGTAGAGCGAGCTCTCGGAGGCTTTGCCACCCCGGTTGGGGGTTGCGTAGGCGGCGACGGCAGGGGCGGAGGTTCGCGTCATTAAGGCGGAAGGCTGGATGCCACCTGTCGCGCCGGCTTCGGCCTCGACGGCCGCATCCGCGGTTTTAGCTAGTTGCCGACCGGTCTCCGATGTGGCGAGGGCCGCCACCTGGGTCTCGGACGCTTCGATCACGGCGGCTACCGTTTTCTCTTCCGGCGCGTCCGCAGGCTTCGCGGCGTCCACCTTGGCGATTTCGCCCGTGGTCTGATCCTTGGGAAGACCGGTCGCCGCGGATGTTGAGGAGGCCGTGGGCGCGAAACCGAACGAGGCGCTTTCATCGACCGCCGACACGCAGCCACCGATCATCGGCATCATCAGCACGCAGGCGGCAGCCAAGCCGCGACCTGCAAGGCGCGCACGCGCCGCGGAGACTTGATACTCTATCAAATGGTCGTCCACCCTCTCGGCGTCGATCTCTCGACGTGAACGGCCGCAGAGGCCAACTGGCGCCCGCGACCGAAGTCTGACCCGAACCCGAAGGTCCCCATCCTTCGACCCCTAGGGGCGGATGTCCGGGCACATTACAAAACGTTCACTACTGTGGCACAAGTGTGGCGTGAGAGTCGATGCTCTCACCACTTGCCGGTATTGGCCATCGAAACCCACGGCTCTGCGGGCGCTTTGCTTTCGCCGCGCTGCAGCAACTCGATGGAGATATTGTCGGGCGATTTGACGAAGGCCATCCGACCGTCGCGCGGCGGGCGGTTGATCGTGACGCCTGCATCCATCAAGGACTGGCACGTGGCGTAGATATCGTCGACCTCGTAGGCGAGATGGCCGAAATTTCGGCCCGTTCCATAGTCCTCGGGGTCCCAGTTGTAGGTCAGTTCGACGAGGGGAGCGGCATGCTCGCGGCCTGCCTCCACGTCGTCCCGCGCCGCAAGGAAGATCAGCGTGAACCGACCGCCCTCGCTCTCCGTCCGGCGCACTTCCGTCATGCCCATCTTGTTGCAGAAGAAGTCGAGCGAACGATCGATGTCCGCAATTCGAACCATGGTGTGCAGGTAGCGCATGAAACTCTCTCTCCGGTGGATCCTCGGCGAGGTAGCGCGACGGGTGCCCGCGCCAAGTCGGCAGGGAACTCCATCCCGGACCCTTATGGTCGCGAAAGATGTTGCCAAGCTTGCGGGTTTCGCCCTGCCGACGGTGGCTTTCTCGCTGGTTTTCGAAGAAAGTGAGGTTGCGAGGATTCACAAACTCACCTTGTAATCTATTCTGAAACCAACGGTGATCGATCGAGGGACGGTACGACAGGTGCGAACGCTTTGGTCATGGGCTCGGCTCGCCCGCCTTTCCGTAGCGACCCCGTCGACGGTATCCGCGGCCTTCTCGCAGAACAGGCTGGCAGCCCGATGACGGAACGCATTCCCGACACCCTGTCGGGCCTTGACGAGGTCGAGGCGACGATACTCGACCTTGACGTGGTGTCGGGTCACATCAAGTGGTTCGACGTCGCGAAGGGCTTCGGCTTCATCGTACCGGATGATGGTTCGGGCGACATTCTCCTGCATGTCACGTGTCTGCGCCGGGACGGGTTCTCGACCGTGCTGGAGGGCGCCCGCATCGTCTGCGAAGTGCAGCGCGGCGACCGCGGGCTGCAGGCCTTCCGCGTGCTGTCGATGGACCAGTCGACCGCGACACTTCCGGCTCGCAGCACCTCGCCGAAGGCACAGGTCGATGTCGTCGCGACGAGCGACCTGGAGCCGGCGACGGTCAAGTGGTTCAACCGGACGAAGGGATATGGCTTCGTCTCGCGCGGGACCGGAACCGAAGACATCTTCGTCCACATGGAAACGCTGCGCCGCTTCGGCATGACCGAGTTGCGCCCGGGCCAGGAGGTTCTCGTGCGGTTCGGGCCGGGGTCGAAGGGGCTGATGGCCGCCGAGGTCCATCCCGCCGATGGTCCCGCCCGGGCGGGAGCACACTGATGATCGCCTCGATCCGCCGCAACAAGGCCGTCCTCGCCATCATCCTTCTTTTGGCGGTCACCTCCTACTTCGTCTTCACCTCCGGCTCGTCGGGCTCCAATGCCACGCTCGTCACCGCGTCCGGGCGCCACCCGATCGCCGTCGAACTCGCCGATACGCCGGAGGCACGCGAGATCGGGCTGATGAATCGGGACCGGATGGCGAAAGACAGCGGCATGCTGTTCGACTTCGACGAGACGCGCGAGGTCACGATGTGGATGAAGAACACCCTCATCCCGCTGGATATGCTGTTCATGGACCACAATGGTCGCGTCTTGCGCATCGCCGCCAACGCCCAGCCTTTGTCGCTGTCGCTGATTCCCTCCGGTGCGCCTGTTCAATACGTTCTGGAACTGAACGGCGGCGCTGCGGCGACCTACGGCACCAAGGTCGGCGATCGGCTGGAGCATCCGATCATCACCAACCCGAACACGCCCTGAGACCTTAGATCGCGCCGCTACAAGTAGCGGATACGGCCTTCTTCCAGCCATTGCGTGCCGCGCCCTTGACCGACCCCGGCGGGCAGGGCATATCACGGTCCGTTCCCGTCCGCCGGGACCGTTCGGAGCGTAGCGCAGCCTGGTAGCGCATCTGGTTTGGGACCAGAGGGTCGCAGGTTCGAATCCTGCCGCTCCGACCATTCGTCCGGCGCCGCGAGAATCCAGACTTGGCGTCGGAGCGGAGTTCCTGACATGGTGGCTCGTATCTATCGTCCTGCCCGCACGGCGATGCAGTCCGGCAAGGGGAAGACGAAGGAGTGGCTCTTCACCTACGAGCCCGCCGAGCCCAAGAGCATTGACCCCCTGATGGGTTACACCTCGTCGGGTGACATGAACGCCCAGATCCGTCTGACCTTCGATTCGAAGGAACAGGCAATCGAATATGCCGAGCGCAATGCCATTCCCTTCCGCGTGGAAGAAGAGCACGTCTCCGTGCGCCCGCGCGTTTCCTATTCCGATAACTTCAAGTACGAGCGCCTGCAGCCCTGGACGCATTGACGTCGTCTCAGTGCCGCGTCGCATCGGCCCCGTAGCTCAGAGGATAGAGCACCGGCCTTCTAAGCCGATGGTCGCAGGTTCGAATCCTGCCGGGGTCACCAAAGTGCTCGCCGAGTCGGCTTGGCTGCGCTCTAATTCATCGGCTGCGGGACGTTCTTCTTTCGCATTCCCGTCGACCGTCGTTCGGACGCATTGCGGCGAACCCTCATGACGCCTGCGAACCCCGACGCCGAACCGGATTGGGATACCGATCGGCTTGATGTCCTGCTGGCGTCCATCTGGCGATCCTTCGAGGCAGGATGCCGAAATCGCACTTCCGCGTTCCGCAACGTCGTGGTCGCCACGACCGGCACGGATGGTCGCCCCAATGCGCGGATCGTCGTGCTGCGGGCCGTGGATGGCGAGACGGGCCTCATCGAGTTCCACACCGACGCGCGTTCGGCCAAGGTTGGCGAATTGACGAGGTCCGGCGCCGTCGAACTCCTTTTCTGGGATCCGGTATCGTCGGTTCAGATCCGGGTCTCCGGCCTCGCCACGCTTCACGAACCCGGAAGCGAGGAGGCGGCGAGGGCGTTGGCACCGATCCCGGACGCGGGCCGCGTCAAGTATCGCACCGATCCGGCGCCGGGCACCGTGATCGCCGCGCCTGACATGTTGGACCAGGCCGACGCAGGTTCGGTCGTGGAGCGGTTCACGCTCGTGCGGGTTCACGCACAGGCGATCGACTTTCTTCGGCTTGTCGATGGCAGCCAGCGTCGCGCCGTGTTCGATCGCCGCGCTGGGCTGATGGCCGCCGCATGGATCTCTCCCTGATCGACCGGTGAGGCGGAACGGACCCACGTGACGTGGACATACGTGGTCGGGTCGATGCTCACGTGGGAATTTGTGCGTTGCAACAATTGGCGTCGCTGCACATTTGACGTAGAAGGAACGCCCGATCCGCGTATCCGGCATCCTGCTGCAGCGGGCGACACATCAGACGATCCATGGCCAAGAGACTTTTCACGTTCAGACGTGGCGCGGCGGACCGCACGGCCGACGCGACGGAGGCCCTCGGCCTCAAGGGATCGAACCTTGCGCTGCTGGCTTCGCTGGATCTGCCGGTTCCGCCGGGCTTCACGATCTCCACGTCTGCCTGGCGCGAGGCCGGTACTGCCGAGGGGCTTCCGGCGGCATTGCGCAACGAGATCCTGGCGTCGATCGAATGGCTCGAGGGCGTCACCGGGCGGACCTTCAACGGATCCGAGAAGCCGCTGCTGCTGGCCGTGCGCACGAGCGCCCGCTCGGTCATGCCGGGCTTGGCCGACACGGTGCTCGATGTCGGCCTCAACAATCGCACGGTCGAGCGGCTGGCCCAGGAATTGGCGGATCTCGGTTTCGCCTTCCGCTCCTATCGCCGTTTCATCGAGAGCTATTGCAGCCTCGTGCACAGCATCGACCCCGGCGATTTCGACGAGGTGGCCGATGCCGAGCGCGCGCGCGCCGGATGGGATGGCGCCGAGCCGCATTCGCTGGTCGACTGGCGCGCGTTGATCGCAGCCTATCTGGCCTTCGTCGAGGACGAGTTGGGCACGGCCATGCCTCAGACGCCGCTCGAGCAACTCTACAGCGTGGTCGAAGCCTCCTTCGCCAGCTGGCGCACCCCTGTAGCGCGTGCCTTCCGCATGGTTCATGGCGTTGCCGAGAATGCCGGCGTCGCCACGACCGTGCATGCGATGATCTTCAACGAGCGCGGCGAGAATTCCGGCACCGGCCGCGCCCTCTCGCGCGACCTGAAGACCGGCCAGTCCGCCCTGACCGGCGAGTTCGCGCTCGGCGGGCGTGGCAATGGCGAGGCCATCGGCATCCGGCCCGAGCCGATCGATCTGGCCGCCATCGGCGCCGGTGGCACCGGGCGCGACGAGTTTCCCGCCGACCTCGAAGCGCTCGCCGCTCATGCGCGGCGCGTCGAGGCGCATATGGCCGACGTCTGCGAGATCGACTTCATGGTCGGCGACGGCGAGCTGTTCCTGCTCCAGTCGCGCGTCGCCAAGCGCAACGTTGCCGAAGGCATCCGCGTCGCCGTCGAGATGGTGCGCGAGAACCTGATCGCCGAGGAGGACGCGCTCCTGCGCATCGAGCCGTCTTCGCTCGACCAGCTGCTGCATCCGACGATCGAGCGCGGCGAGGAGATCATCCTCATCGGCAAAGGCATGCCGGCCTCGCCGGGTGCGGCGAGCGGCGAGATCGTGTTCACCTCCGAACAGGCGATCGCGGTGGCCGGGGAGGGTCGCAAGACCATTCTCGTGCGCAACGAGACGCTGCCCGAAGACGTTCACGGCATGCACGTGACCGAGGGTATCCTCACCGTGCGCGGCGGGACGACCAGCCACGCGGCCGTTGTGGCGCGCGGCATCGGCAAACCCTGCGTCACCGGCGCCGGGCTCCTGCGCGTCAACGCCGAGGCGGGCACGCTCATCGCCCTCGGGCGCACGCTGCGCTCGGGCGACTGGGTGACGATCGACGGCTCCACCGGCGACGTGATCCTCGGTGCGCCGAAGCTGCGCAGACCTTCGCTCACCGGCGATTTCGCCACGCTGATGGAGTTTGCCGACCGGGCGCGGCGCATGCGCGTTCGCACCAATGCCGAGACGCCGGCGGAAGCTCGCGCGGCCCGCGCCTTCGGCGCCGAGGGCATCGGCCTCTGCCGCACCGAGCACATGTTCTTCGAGGGCGAGCGGATCTCGATGATGCGCGAGATGATCCTGGCGCGCGACGAGGCCGGGCGCCGCGCGGCGCTGGATCGCCTTCTGCCGATCCAGCGCTCCGACTTCATCGAGCTGTTCGAGATCATGGCGGGCCTGCCGGTGACGATCCGGCTGCTCGACCCGCC
>NZ_BBWH01000044.1 GCF_001463705.1 Aureimonas sp. AU12
ACCCGCCGCTGCACGAGTTCCTGCCGAAGGGCGAGCAGGAGATCGCCGAGACGGCCGTGATGCTGGGGATCAGCGTCGAGGTGGTGACGGAGCGGATCGAGGCGCTGCACGAATTCAACCCGATGCTCGGCCACCGCGGCTGCCGCCTCGCGATCTCGCATCCCGAGATCGTCGAGATGCAGGCGCGTGCGATCTTCGAAGCGGCCATCGAGGCGGGCGAGCGCAAGGGCAAGGCCGTGGTTCCCGAGATCATGGTGCCGTTGGTCGGGCTTCGTAAGGAGCTCGACTTCGTCAAGGCGCGCATCGACGAGGTGGCCGAACTCGTGATCGCCGAGCGCGGCAAGAGCTTCACCTATCTCGTCGGCACGATGATCGAACTGCCGCGCGCCATCGTGCGCGCCGACACGATCGCCGAGGTCGCGGATTTCTTCTCCTTCGGCACCAACGACCTGACGCAGACCGTCTACGGCATCTCGCGCGACGACGCGGCCAACTTCCTCTCGACCTACGAGCGTCAGGGCATCATCGAGCGCGATCCGTTCCAGTCGCTCGACATCGAGGGCGTCGGCGAGTTGATCGCGATGGGTGTCGAGAAGGCGCGGCGCACCCGGCCCGACATCTCGCTCGGCGTCTGCGGCGAGCAGGGAGGCGATCCCACCTCCATCGCCTTCTTCGAGCAGACCGGCCTCGACTACGTCTCGTGCTCGCCCTACCGCGTGCCGATCGCCCGGCTCGCCGCCGCGCAGGCCGCGATTCGCTTCGAACGCGCCCTGCGCGCCGCCGCCGCGCCGAAGACCCGCGGCCGTATCTGACGGGAGCTTCGAGCGCGGCTTCGTGAAGGCCGGGCGCGCGCGCGAACTGGACAAAGAGGACGCGAACCGAAATCCTCACCCCAAGCGCCGGGCAACGGCGCATCGGGAGGACGATATCGCATGCTCGGACTGATGCAGGACTGGCCGCTTCTCTGCACGAAGGTGATCGACCACGCCGCCGAGAATCACGGGGGTCGCGAGGTCGTCTCCCGGTCCGTCGAGGGGCCGATCCACCGGACGAACTACCGCACGGTGCGCACCCGCGCGCTGCAGCTTGCCAAGCGCCTCGAGATGGAAGGTGTCGGCCGCGGCGACCGGATCGCCACGATGGCCTGGAACACGTGGCGCCATCTCGAATGCTGGTACGGCATCCTCGGCGTCGGCGCGGTCTATCACACGCTCAATCCACGCCTGTTCCCGGACCAGATCGCCTGGATCATGAACGACGCGCAAGACCGCATGGTCTTCGCCGACCTGACCTTCCTGCCGATTCTCGAGGCCATCGCGCCGCGCGTTCCCAGCCTGAAGCGGATCGTCGTCCTCACCGATGCCGCCCATCTGCCGCAAACGACGCTCGACGTCGTCGCCTACGAGGACTGGCTGGCGGAAGCCGACGAGGACTTCCGCTGGGTCGCCATGGACGAGCGAGACGCCGCTGGCATGTGCTACACGTCGGGCACGACGGGCAGCCCGAAGGGCGTCGTCTATTCGCATCGCTCGAACATCCTGCATTCCTTCATCGCCATTCAGCCGGACGCGATGAACCTCTCGTCGATGTCGCGGGCCATGCCGGTCGTGCCACTCTTCCACGCCAACGGTTGGGGTATCGCCTTCTCGTGCCCGATGGTCGGCGCGACGATGATCCTGCCCGGCCCGAAGATGGACGGCGCCTCGATCTGCGAGTTGCTCGTCGGCGAGCGGGTGACCTTCTCCGCCGCCGTTCCCACGGTCTGGCTGATGCTCCTGCAGCATCTGGAGAAGACCGGCGGGGCGCTGCCGGATCTCGGCCGCGTCGTGATCGGCGGTGCCGCGTGCCCGCGCGTCGTGACGGAGGCCTTCGAGACCCGCTACGGCGTCGAGGTCGTCCATGCCTGGGGCATGACCGAGACCAGCCCGCTCGGCACGCTCAACACCGCCAAGCCCGAAACCGGACACCAGACGGGCGCCGAACTCTTCGACCGCAAGCAGAAGCAGGGGCAGGTGCCCTTCGGCGTCGAGATGAAGGTGACGGACGACGAGAACCGCGAGCTGCCGCGCGACGGGCGCACCTTCGGCCGGCTGAAGGTGCGCGGCCCTGCCGTCTCCAGCGCCTATCACGGCGGGTCGGGACAGGAGGCGTTCGACGCGGAAGGCTGGTTCGATACCGGCGACGTCGCCCATATCGACGCGAACGGCACGATGCAGATCACCGACCGGGCCAAGGACGTCATCAAGTCGGGCGGCGAGTGGATCTCGACGATCGACCTCGAAAACCTCGCGGTCGGCCACCCCGACGTGCAGGAGGCCGCGGTGATCGGCGTCGCCCATCCCAAATGGGACGAGCGCCCGCTGCTCGTCGTGGTGCGCCGCGAGGGCACCGACGTGTCGCGCGAGGCATTGCTCGAGTTCCTGGCCGGCAAGGTTGCGAAATGGTGGATGCCGGACGACATCGCCTTCGTCGAGGAGATCCCGCACACCGCCACCGGCAAGATCCAGAAGATGGCCCTGCGCCAACAGTTCGCCGATTACCGCCTGCCGACGGCTTGAGCGAACTGTTGCGCGCGGAGGCGACCTGATAGGACTGCCTCCAGGATCTTGAGGCGCGAGGCGGAACCGCGGTGGCCGGACATTACCTGAGAACGCGGGCGCGATCGGCGGGGATCGCGTGGTCGCTCGGTGCCTTCGCTCTCGTGCTCATCCCCGTCTCGATCGCGTTTTTCCGCCTGCATCTGCTCGATCAGGAAACCCTCTCCTGGTCGCTTGCGCTCGCCGCGCTTCTCGCCTTGACGGGTCTTCTTCTGGCGATCTACGCGATCGCCCGCGTTTGGCATCGCGGCGCCTATGGCGGCGGGCGCGCCGTCGCGGCCTTCGCCGTCGGTTGTCTGGCCGTGCTGCCCTTCGTCGGGATCGCCGCGCTTTTCGCCGAGTATCCCGACGGCAACGCCGCCGAGACCACCGGCCTGACGACAGCCGCCGCGACCGTCTCGGACATGCCCGCGGCGATGCCGGACGCCGCGGCGAAGGACGTGCTCGTCGGGCAGGATTTTCGGGCCACCGCTTCGGTCGTCTACGGCGCGGCGCGCACCGCCATCGAGGCGAGCGGCATGGAGATCGTCGATGTCGCGACCTCGGCGATGCCCCGCGCCGACGACGCGGATCTCGGCGTCAGCGGCACGGTGCTGGTTCCGCTGCCGACGCCGCGCGACAGCGTCGATCCCGCCGAGCCCTATGATCGGTTCGCCGTGCCCGATGCCGACGAGTACACGATTCAGGCCATCGCCTACTCGCCGATCCTGGCCCTGCCGAGCGACGTGACGATCCGCATCGCGGAAGACGGCGACACGACGTTCGTCGACATGCGCTCGGCCTCCCGTACGCTGGAGCGCGATCTCGGGCAGAACCGCCGGATTGTACAGGGCTTCTTCACGCGCCTCGAGGCGGCGATGAACGTGCTCGAAGGCGTGACGCCGGAAAGCTGAGGGCTCAGGCGGGGGTGAAGACCGCGTCGATCGCCACCGGGCCTTCGGTCGCGATGAGCCCGCGTTCCGCAAGATCTTCGAGATGCGCGAGCACCGAGAGGCCAGCCGCGCCGTGGAGACGCGGATCGGTGCTGCGGTAGATCTGCGCGACGATGGCCGGGATGGTCCGGTCGCCCGCCCGGATGCGGGCGAGGATCGCGCCCTCGCGCATGCGACGATGGGTGCGCAGTGCCCGCACGAACGCCTGCGGTCGCTCCACCGGCCCGCCATGTCCCGGCAGATAGGTCGTGTCGTCGCGCTCCAGCAGGCGGTCGAGCGAAGTCATGAAGTCGGCCATCCGCCCGTCCGGCGGCGCGACGACGCTTGTCGCCCATGCCATGACGTGGTCGCCGGAAAAGAGGAGGCCGGTCCCTTCCAGCGCGAAGGCCATGTGATTGGCCGTGTGTCCGGGTGTCGCCACCGCCCGGAAGCGGCCTGCCGGCCACTCCGCAACCTCGCGGTCGGTCAGCCGCCGGTCGGGCACGAAGCTTCGGTCGGCGGCGGCGTCGAGGAGGTTGCGCTCGCCCTCGCGCAATGAGCGCGAGGTGCGGTGAATCCCCTCGCCGATGAGCGGCGCGCCTGTCTTCGCTGCCAGCGCATGGGCAAGGCCGGTGTGGTCGAGATGGGTGTGGGTGGCGAGGATGGCATCGACCGGCCGGCCCGCGATGGCGGCGAGCAGCGTTTGCAGATGGGCGGGATCGTCGGGACCGGGATCGATCACCACGACGCTCGTGGAGCCCACGACGTAGCTGTTGGTGCCGTGAAAGGTCATGGGGCCGGCGTTGGGGGCGGTGATGCGCAGGATGTTCGGCGCGACCGGGACCGCTTCGCCGTGGGCCGGCACGAAATGCGTATCGAGGGTGAGGCTCATGGCCGAACGAGGTCGCGCCACGTGGGCGCGAAGTCAAGTCGGGCCCGGTTTGATGCCGCCGCTCCCGCCCGATATAGGCAGGCGATGACCTGGACCGTTGCCGCCCTCTACCGTTTCACCGAGATCCGCGACCTCGACGCCATGAAGCGCGAGCTTCTCGCGTTCTGCGCCCAGCGCGAGATCTGCGGAACCCTGCTGCTGGCCGGCGAGGGCATCAACGGTACGATCGCGGGATCGGAGGCCGCGATCGACGACGTGATCGACGAACTCGATCGCCGGCTCGGCATCCGGCAGGGCGAGCTCAAGTTTTCGCAGGCGTCGGCCAGGCCGTTCCCGCGGCTGAAGGTGCGGATCCGGCCGGAAATCATCACGATGCGCGCGCCCGAAGCCAACCCGAACGAGCGCGCGGGAACCTACGTGACCCCGCAGGACTGGAACGCGGTGATCGCCGATCCCGACGTACTCGTGCTCGACACGCGCAACCGCTACGAGACGCGCGTCGGCACGTTCCGGAATGCGGTCGATCCGGGCATCGAGAGCTTCACCGAGTTCAAGGACTTCGTGGCCGAGACGCTGGACCCTGCCCGGCATCGCAAGATCGCGATGTTCTGCACCGGCGGCATCCGATGCGAGAAAGCCTCTGCCTACATGCTGGCCCACGGGTTCGACGAGGTGTTCCATCTGAAGGGCGGCATCCTGCAATATCTGGAGGACGTGCCGGCGGAGGAGAGCCGCTGGGAGGGCGAGTGCTACGTTTTCGACGGGCGCACCGCCGTCGGCCACGCGCTGGAAGAGGCGGAATGGCACCGCTGCTTCGGCTGCGGCGAACCGCTGACGCCGGAGGAGACGCAGCTGCCGTCGTTCGAGGCCGGGGTCTCCTGCACTCACTGCATCGACCGACTCACCCCGAAGCGCGCGGCGGGTCTGCGAATGCGACATTCGCAACGTTCGAGCCGGTAATCCACAAGTCCGGCGAGCCTGTGGATAAGTCTGCAGCGGCCGTGATCGCGCCGTTGTCGCAGCGCAGCAACCCGACCATAAATCGATTCAATTCATACCCTTGGTCGGAGTTTCGGCAGTGCACGCGTTTCGTGACCGAAAGCTACAGATGGCCGGTTTCGCAGGGTTGAGCGTCGTCGCGCTCTACCTCGTTTCGGACCGGATCGACGCCTTCGCCTTTGCGCCCACCGGCGGGACGGTGCGCGACCGCATCGCCGACATGCGCTCGACGCTGCCGGCCGACCAGTCCGATGGCACGGTGCTGGAGGACGTCGAGTTCGACGGCCGTCGCGTGACGCTCGCCTTCACCGGCGACGAGCGTATCGATATTCGCATGGTGCGCGACGCCGATCGCGACAGCCGCTGCAAGCTCTGGCGCAAGGCGTTGCGCTCGCGCGAAATTTCCAGCGTCGAGTATCGCTACCGGCTGCAGGGCAGCAGCACCTCGATGTTCCTCGACCGGACCGTCTGCGGCTGACGCGAGACGATCCGGTCGAGCGCTCGCTGAGCCTCAGCTCGTCTTCAGAGCCTTGACGATCTCGGCCGCATTCGAGCGGAACATCTGCTCGTAGGTCGGTGCCGGGCCGTTGGCGTCGGACAAGGCATCGGAAAAGAGCGAGCCGCCGATGCGCGCGCCGGTCTCGCGGGCGATCTGGTCGATCAACCGCGTGTCCGAGATGTTTTCGACAAAGACCGCAGTGATCTTCTCGGCCCGGATCTGGTCGATGATCTTGGCAACGTCGCCCGCCGAGGCTTCCGATTCCGTCGAGACGCCTTCGGGCGCGATGAACTGGATCCCATAGCTGCCGGCGAAATAGCCGAAGGCATCGTGCGAGGTCACGACTTTACGACGCTCGGCTGGAATGGCGGCGAGTTCGCTGCGGACCTGCGTATCCAGCGCTTTCAGCTCCGCCACGTAAGCCTCGCCCTTGGCGTGATAATCGGCGGCATTCTCAGGGTCGGCCTTGGCGAGGCCTTCTGCGATGTTGCGCGCATAGATCTCGCCGTTGCGAAGGTCCTGCCAGGCATGCGGATCGACCGCGCCATGATCGTGATCATGGTCATGACCGGCCTCGGCGGCATGATCGGCATGGGCTTCGTGCGTCTCGGCCTCTTCCTTTTCCGTTTCCTCCGGCGTGAAGGCGCGGGGCGTCACGCCGCTCGAGGCGACCACCGTCTCGCCCTTGAACTCCGAGGTCTTGACGAGGCGCGGCATCCAGCCTTCGAAATTCAGGCCGTTGACCACAAGAAGCTTGGCCTCGCCGAGCGCGCGGGCATCCTTGGGCGAGGGCTCGAAGACATGCGCGTCACCATTGGCACCGACGAGCGTGGTGACCTCGACATGGTCGCCGCCGATCTCGTGAACCATGTCGCCGAGGATCGAGAAGGAGGCGACGACCTTCAACGGGTCCTGCGCAAGGGCCGGCGAGAGCGCGGCGACGGACGCACCGAAGGCGAGGGCGAGACGGAGGGAACGAAGCGTCATGGAGGGACTCCTCTGAATGTCGCCGCTAGGCGAAAGCCTAGCCGGCGAGGGTTTCGACCGGCGAGCGCCGGGCATGCGAAAGCCTTCACCGTTCGCGAGCGGCGAGCGGTGGGGTGATGGGTTGGTGCGATAGGCTGAACCTGCCTGACGAGGTCTAGTGGTGGTGCCGAAGGCGGATGGAGCGGGCGGCGATGCTGTCGACCCGGCCGAACAGGACCGACACCGCGTAGGCGACGCTGGCGGACAGGATGATGGCGGGCGAGGCCGGCAGGTTCTGGTGGTAGGAGACGAGCAGCCCGGCGAGCGACGAGACGATGCCGATGAGGCCGGAGACCGCCATCTGGCCGGTCACGCTTTCCGACCAGAACCGCGCCGAGGCTGCCGGCAGCATCATGATGCCGACCACCATCAGCGTTCCCAGCGCCTGGAACCCGCCGACGAGATTGAGCACCACGAGGACGACGAACATCATGTGGATGGTGCCGCCGCCGCCGCCGACCGCGCGCAGGAAGCCGGGATCGAGGCATTCGGCGACGAGCGGGCGGTAGAACAGCGCGAGCACGGTGAGCGTCACGGTCGCGACGCCTGCCATCAGGAGGATCGCGGGATCGTCGAGCGCCAGCACCGTGCCGAACAGGACATGGAGGAGATCGACGTTTGAGCCGTTCACGGAGACGAGGAGCACGCCGAGACCGAGTGACGACAAGTAGAAGGCGGCGAAGCTCGCATCCTCCTTCAGCGGCGTGAAGCGCGAGACGAGGCCGGCGAGGACGGCGACGAGAAGGCCGGTGATCATGCCGCCGATCGTCATCGCGAAGAGCGAGAAACCGGCGAGGAGGAAGCCCACCGCGGCCCCCGGCAGGATCGCATGCGACATGGCATCGCCGACGAGGCTCATGCGGCGCAGCACCAGCATGACGCCGAGCGGGCAGGCGCCGAACGACAGGGCGAGGCAGCCGACGAGGGCGCGGCGCATGAAGCCGTAATCGACGAACGGGGCAAGCGCGAGGTCGTAGAGGCTCATGCCGCCATCCGCGGCGGG
This sequence comes from Aureimonas sp. AU12, assembly GCF_001463705.1. Classification (GTDB taxonomy): domain Bacteria; phylum Pseudomonadota; class Alphaproteobacteria; order Rhizobiales; family Rhizobiaceae; genus Aureimonas. Next base: position 7,928 of record NZ_BBWH01000044.1, read on the forward strand.
GCGTCGAGCCAGGATTCGCTCAGGTTGCGCGCGCTGCGCAGCTTGTCGGCGGTGAGCACGGCGTCGGTCGGCCCCCAGTCCACCAGTTCGCGGGCCATGAGCAGCGTCTCGGGAAAATGCTCTCGCACCAGTTCGATATCGTGCAGCACGGCGATGATCGTGCGGCCTTCTCCGTGCCAACCCTGCATGAGACGCACCAGATCCGACGTCGTTCGGGCGTCGATGGCGGTGAACGGCTCATCGAGCAGCAGCAGCTTCGCGTCCTGAACCAGCATCCGGGCAAACAGCGCGCGTTGAAGCTGGCCGCCGGACAGGGTGCCGATCGACCGATGCTCGAACCCTTCCAGCCCCACGGCGTGGATGGCCTCCAGCACCTTGTCGAGATGGCGTCCGGTGATCCGGCCGAAGACGCCGACGCGGCGCCAGGCACCGAGCGCCACGAGATCCATGACGTCGATCGGGAAGCTGCGGTCGATGTCGTTGGCCTGCGGCAGATAGGCGACGTCCCGCGCCGAGACGCCGGCCAGATGGATGCTGCCCTCCGACACGGGAACGAGGCCCATGATGCCCTTGAGGAGCGTCGACTTGCCGGCTCCGTTCGGCCCGACGATGGCGGTCAGCGATCCCTCGTGGAATCGGCCGCTGACATGATGCACCGCCGGATGGCGACGATAGGCGAGCGTCAGGTCGTGAAGTTCGACGGCTGCCGTCATCTCAGAGCGCCAGCGTCAGCGCGACGAGGAGCCAGAGGACGACGATCGGCCCAGCGACGACGGCCAGCCGGCCGGCTGCGGACTGGCGCAGCGCGGAGGGCCGGATAGAGGAACGGGACGGGGACAAGGGGCTCGGCATCGGATCCGTTCTCGGCGATTTTCATTTTGTTATAACATAACATTCGAGATCGCCAGAGGCTGAACGAAAAAAGGCCGGACCCATCGGGTCCGGCCTTTCGATCGATCGGCGAAGCGCGATCTCGCGCGCGGCTCAATCCTTGGCGGGGCGCGGCCGGCGGGGCTTGCCCTGCGCCTTGAATGATCCGCGCGGACCGGCATCGTCGGTCTTGCGCGTGAACGTGCGGGGATGCTGCGGCGGCTTGGAGCGGCCGGGACGATCGCCCGGCTTGCCGGCCGGCGGGGCGCCATCGGCATAGGTGATCGTGATGTCGTCGTCCGTGCCCTCGGCGGCTGCCGCGAATTTCTTCGCCACGGCCTCGGTGATCTCGAACTTGGTTTCCTTGTCGAAGATGCGGATGGCGCCGATGTCGTCGCGCGTGATCTTGCCGCGACGGCAGAGCAGCGGCAGCAGCCACTTCGGGTCGGCATTGTTGTTGCGGCCGATGTCCAGGTGGAACCAGACGGAGGGACCGGACGGACGCCCGCGCGGGCCATCGCTCTCGCCGCGTTCGGGACGACCCGGACGAGCGCCCTCGTCGCGCTCGCGCGGACCCTTCGAGTCGCGCGGCGTACCGGGATCGTAGATGTCCTCCGGTGCGGGGAGGCGCTGGCGATAGACGCGCGCGAAAGCGGCGGCGATCTCCTCGGCTGGGCGTTTGCGCAGGAGTTCGCGACCGAGCTCCAGATCTTCCTCGCTCGCCTCTTCGGTCAAGATCGGATCCGACAGGAGGCGGACGCGGTCGAGTTCGCGGATCTCGTCGGCCGACGGCGCAGCACTCCAGATCGGGCGGATGCGGGCATCGGTCAGCAGGCGCTCGGCCTTGCGGCGCTTCGACAGCGGCACCAGCAGGACCGACACGCCCTTGCGCCCGGCGCGGCCGGTACGGCCGGACCGGTGCTGCAGGGTCTCGGCGTCGTTCGGCAATTCGGCATGAATCACCAGCCCGAGGCTCGGCAGGTCGATGCCGCGGGCGGCGACGTCGGTGGCGACGCAGACGCGCGAGCGACCGTCCCGCAGCGACTGGAGCGCCTGGTTGCGCTCGGCCTGGCCCAGTTCGCCCGACAGCGCCACGGCGGCGAAGCCACGGTCGAGAAGGCCGGTGTGGAGGTGGCGCACCTGCTCGCGCGTGTTGCAGAACACGATGGCGGACGGTGACTCAGACTGCCGCAGCAGGTTGACCACCGCATGCTCGGTCTCGGTCGGAGCGATGCGGATCGCGCGATACTCGATGTCCACGTGGCTGGTCGAGCCGGCCGTGGCCTCGATGCGCAGGGCGTCGCGCTGGTAGCGCTTCGTCATCGCGGTGATCGACTTCGGCAGGGTGGCCGAGAAGAGCAGCGTGCGGCGGCTGGCCGGCGTCGCCTCGAGGATGAACTCGAGATCCTCGCGGAAGCCGAGGTTCAGCATCTCGTCGGCTTCGTCGAGAACCACGGCCTTCAGGTTGCCGATGCGCAGGCGACCGCGCTCCAGATGGTCGCGCAGGCGACCGGGGGTGCCGACGACAAGATGGGCGCCGCGGGCGAGCGCCTTCTGTTCGGCGCGCGGATCCATGCCGCCGACGCAGGTGACGACACGTGCGCCGGTCTTGGCATAGAGCCACTCGAGTTCACGCTGCACCTGCAGCGCCAGTTCGCGCGTCGGCGCGACGACGAGCGCCAGCGGCTCGCCGGCCTCGGACAGGCGGTCGGCGTCGCCGAGCAGGGTCGAGACGAGCGCGAGACCGTAAGCGACGGTCTTGCCGGAGCCGGTCTGGGCGGAGACGAGAAGATCGCGGCCCTCGGCTTCGGGCTCGAGAACGGCGTCCTGCACCGGGGTCGGATCGACATAGTTGCGCTCTTCGAGCGCGGCGGAAATAGCGGGATGGGTCGGGCGGAAAGGCACCGGGTCGTCCTTGGGTTGGGACGCTCCTGGCAACGGGCGTCCTCTTGCACGATCGTTGCCGATGGTGCCGTTCTTGCGGGAATGGCGGCAGCCCGAACCCGGCCGCAAACGGCCATGTCGGACATGCGACATGTCCCGGATCGCCCCGCATTCATGCGGAGGAAGTCGGGCGAACGTCTCTGAGCCACCTGTCGATGGCTGGCTATAGGCAAAGACGGCTGGAAAAGACAGCCCTTCGCGAAAGATCGCACGGATTCGATGCCTGCGAAGTCCTCACGCGTTGCGTCAGGACAGGCAGTGCTTGCCCATCATCTCACCGATGAGAACGCGGGGCGCCGTATCCCGACCCGGATCTGCGCCCCACCCGGACCAAGGTCTAGAGTGACAGCCCGATATTGATCGCCGCCAGCCACATGATGGTCGACAGCATCATACCGAACGTCAGCCCGCGGCATGCGCTCAGTGGATCCCAATGCTGGTCCATGGTCCGTCCCTCCCAAGGATCGCGTCGTCCGCCGCATGTATCGCACGCGTGCGGATCGAAGAGAGCGTACCGGTTTGCGTAGCGAGAGCAACGGCTTCGCCGACTTGTCTGCATCTTATTTCAGTTTTGAGACAGTTTTCGGTGCATAAGACGCCCGCTTTCCATGCAGGCGATCCGTGACGAGGGAATCGCCGCTCCTAGACGGATCACGCGTCCGTCCGCGGCCGAGGGGCAAACTTCCCGATATCTTCCCCAAGTTCGAGACCCGCCGGAGCGTCGCCCTCGTTCTTTAACCCCTGGAAGGCATGGCGTTTCGTAAACCGCAGCCTTTGAGAAAAACCCGTGGCAGTTCGCCCGAATGGGGGAGACCGGTGCGGCTTGACCGACATCGCGATCTGACAAACACTATTCCTACCGGAACAGTAGGATTTCACCGATGCTCGCTCTTCGAACGACGACCCTTGCCCTCGGCGCGATTCTCTCGCTCGCCATGCCGGCATTGGCGCAGACGGCGCTTCTCAACGTCTCCTACGATCCGACGCGCGAACTCTATCGCGACTTCAACGCCGAGTTCTCCAAGCACTGGGCGGCCGAAGGGCATGACGCGGTCGCCGTCCGCATGTCGCATGGCGGCTCGGGCGCGCAGGCCCGCACCGTGATCGACGGGCTCGACGCCGACGTCGTGACGCTGGCTCTGGAAGCCGATATCGACGCGATCTCGAAGGCGACGTCGAAGATCCCGGCCGACTGGCGTGGTCGCCTGCCGAACAATTCGGCGCCCTACACGTCGACGATCGTCTTCCTCGTTCGCAAGGACAATCCGAAGGCGATCAAGGATTGGGGCGATCTGGTGAAGGACGGCGTCGAGGTCATCACGCCGAACCCCAAGACGTCGGGCGGCGCGCGCTGGAACTATCTGGCCGCCTGGGCCTACGCCAACAAGACCTTCGGTAACGACCCCGCCAAGTCGCAGCAGTTCGTTTCCGACATCTACCGCCACGTGCCGGTGCTGGATGCCGGTGCCCGCGGCTCGACCACGACATTCGTGCAGCGCGGCATCGGCGACGTTCTGCTTGCCTGGGAGAACGAGGCGTTCCTGGCGCTCGAGGAACTCGGGCCCGACCAGTTCGAGATCATCGTTCCCTCGATCTCGATCCTCGCCGAGCCGCCGGTGGCGCTGGTCGATGGCAATGTCGACACGAAGGGCACGCGCGAGGTCGCGCAGGCCTATCTCGAATACCTCTATACGCCCGTGGGACAGACGATCGCGGCCAAGCACTACTACCGTCCGTCGACGCCCGATGCGGTGACCGACAAGGCGCTGCTCGACCGGTTCCCGAAGGTCGAACTCGTAGGGATCGACGATGCGCAGTTCGGCGGATGGGCCAAGGTCCAGCCCCAGCATTTCGGTGATGGCGGCGTGTTCGACCAGATCTACAAGCCCGGCAACTGACGCGCGCATTCCGTTCGTCCGCCTCCACCAGGAACCTCCGGCCCCCAGCGGCCGGAGGTTCGATGCGATTGACGGATCGATCGTCTGCACGACATGCTGGGCCGGTGGCCACCCAGCGCCAACCAACGGCCAGCCTCGGACGGGACACGACATGACGGGACATCGCGCACGATGAGCGCCCCCTTTCGCCTGCGGGCACCCAGCGTCATTCCAGGGTTCGGCCTGGCGCTGGGCTTTACGCTTTCCTACCTCGCGATCCTCGTGCTGCTGCCGCTGTCGGCGCTGATCTTCCGCAGCGCCAGCCTGGGCTGGGCGCAGTTCGTGGCGCTGGCCTTCGATCCGCGGGTGCTCGCGGCCCTGCGCCTGTCGTTCGGCGCCTCGCTCGTTGCGGCCTTGATCAACATGGTGTTCGGGCTGCTCGTCGCCTGGGTGCTCGTTCGCTACCGCTTTCCGGGGCGCCGCTTCGTGGATGCGGTCATCGATCTGCCCTTCGCGCTGCCGACCGCCGTCGCGGGCATCGCGCTCACCGCGCTCTACGCGCCGAACGGCTGGGTGGGGCAGGCCTTTGCGCCGCTCGGCATGAAGATCGCCTACACGCCGGTCGGCATCGTGGTGGCGCTGGTCTTCGTCTCGCTGCCGTTCGTGGTGCGAACGGTTCAGCCGGTGCTGGAAGAGATCGACGCCGAGCTGGAACAGGCGGCCGCGACCCTTGGCGCCAACCGCTTCCAGACCGTGACCCGCGTCGTCCTGCCGACGATCATGCCCTCGCTTCTCACCGGCTTCGCGCTGGCGCTCGCCCGTTCGGTCGGCGAGTACGGCTCGGTCATCTTCATTGCCGGCAACATCCCTTACGTGTCGGAAATCGCGCCGCTTCTGATCGTGATCCGGCTGGAGGAGTTCAATTACGGCGGAGCCACGGCTGTGGCGACGATCATGCTGCTCATCTCTTTCGCCATGCTGCTGGCGATCAATCTGATCCAGGCTTGGAGCCGCAGGAGGTACGGTCTTGGTGCTTGAGGCTTCGTTCTCCGCCGTGGACACCACAATCACCACCGCCCCGCGCAAGCCGGTGACCACCGAAAGCGACGGGGTGAAGTGGACGCTGATCTCGATCGCGCTCCTCTTTCTCGGGTTCTTCCTCTTCCTGCCGCTCGTGGCGGTGTTCGTGGAAGCCTTCCGCAACGGGCTGGGCGTCTACATCGCCGCCATCGTCGAGCCGGACGCTCTAGCCGCGATCAAGCTGACGCTGCTCGTCGCCGCGATCGCGGTGCCGATGAACCTCGTGTTCGGGTTGGCGGCGGCCTGGGCCATCGCCAAGTTCGAGTTCAAGGGCAAGGCGCTGCTGATCACGATGATCGACCTGCCGTTCTCGGTCTCGCCTGTCATCGCGGGCCTGATCTACATCCTACTTTTCGGGGCGCAGGGTTATCTCGCGCCGTACCTGCAGGGCACCGGCATCCAGATCGTCTTCGCGCTCCCGGGCATCGTCCTTGCCACCGTCTTCGTGACGCTGCCCTTCGTGGCGCGCGAGCTGATCCCGCTGATGCAGGAGCAGGGAACCGGAGACGAGGAGGCCGCGATTTCGCTGGGCGCTTCCGGCTGGAAGACCTTCTTCCGCGTGACGCTGCCGAACGTGCGCTGGGCGCTGCTCTACGGCGTGCTGCTCTGCAACGCCCGCGCCATGGGCGAATTCGGCGCGGTGTCGGTGATCTCGGGCCGCATCCGCGGACTGACCAGCACGATGCCGCTGCATGTCGAGATCCTCTACAACGAGTACGCCTTCTCGGCGGCCTTCGCGGTGGCCTCGATCCTTGCCTTCCTCGCCATCATCACGCTGTGCCTGAAAGCCGCCCTCGAATGGCGCTTCGCCGGCGACATGGCCGCTTCGCGCGGCGGACACTGACCCCAAGGACCGACCCCATGGAAATCCGCGTCCGCAACATCCGTAAGGAATTCGACCGCTACCCAGCGCTGCACGACGTCTCGCTCGACATCCGCTCGGGGGAACTGATCGCGCTGCTCGGGCCGTCGGGCTCCGGCAAGACGACGCTGCTGCGTCTCATCGCCGGGCTGGAGTTCCCGACCTCGGGCCGCATCTTCTTCGGCGAAGAGGATGCCTCGACCAAGAGCGTGCAGGACCGCAACGTCGGCTTCATGTTCCAGCACTACGCGCTGTTCAAGCATATGACGGTGGCCGAAAATATCGGCTTCGGCCTCAGCGTGCGGGACTCGAAGACGCGGCCGACGAAGGCCGAGATCCGCCGCCGGGCAAGCGAGCTCCTCGACCTCGTGCAACTCTCCGGCCTGGAAGATCGCTATCCGCAGCAGCTGTCGGGCGGCCAACGCCAGCGCGTCGCATTGGCCCGTGCATTGGCGATCGAACCGCGCATGCTGCTGCTCGACGAACCCTTCGGCGCGCTGGACGCCAAGGTGCGCAAGGATCTGCGCCGCTGGCTGCGCGAGCTTCACGACAAGATCGGCCTCACGACCGTCTTCGTGACGCATGACCAGGAAGAGGCGCTGGAACTCGCCGACCGCGTCGTGGTGATGAGCCAGGGGCGCATCGAGCAGGTGGGCTCGGCCGACGACATCTACGACCGGCCGGCCTCGCCCTTCGTCTTCTCCTTCATCGGCCAGTCCAACACGCTGCCGGTAAAGGTGCGGGGAGGCGAGATCGCCTATCGCGACATCGTTCTCGGCCGCACCGACGAGGCGGACGGCGAGTGGCAGATGTTCGTGCGTCCGCACGATCTGGAGGCGGCAGCGCCCGGTACGCCCGCACTTCGCGGCACGGTGTCGCTGTCGCGCCGCGCCGGGGGATCGCGCTTCTCCGAGTTCGCGCTCGGCGAGGACCGGCGGCGGATCGAGGTGGAGATGCCGGCGGGCGAGGGCGGCGAGCCCGGCTCCGAGCTGAACGTGCTGCCGCGCCGCTGGCAGCTCTATCCCGGCGGCGCGTCGGCCTGAGGGTCAGCGCTCGCGCAGCGTCTTCATCACGAGGAAGGTCGCGGACGCTCGGTTCTCGACTCCGAGCTTGGCGAAGACGACCTCGAGATGCTTGTTCACGGTGCGCGGGCTTAGCGTCAGGATCTCGGCGATGTCGCGGTTCGACTTGCCGCGCGCCAGCCAGAGCAGAACGTCGGCCTCCCGCGCCGTCAGCGGGAAATGCTGGCGCAGAAGCGCCTCGTCGCCGGCCGAATCATCGGCCGTCAGCCGGAAGAGATGCTCGTCTTCGCCGACCTTGCCGAGGAACGAGAGCTGCAGCTCGGTGCCGGCGGGCGAGGGCAGGGCAATGGGTGCGGGGGGCGCGCCCGAGCCCGCGCCTTGACTGAGCCAGATGCGCAACGCCTCCGGCAGCAGCATCGCGCCATCCGCGCTCGGAAGGGCGGTCTGCAGCAGGCGCGTCGCCTGCGGCGTCGACCAGAGCACCCGGCCTGCCCCGTCCGTCGCCAGAAGGAAGCGTCCGGCGGTGTCGAGCGCGGCGCGGGCGCTCTGCGCGGAGCGCGCATTGGCGAGATGGACGCGGATGCGGGCCAGAAGCTCGTCCGGCACGATCGGCTTCGTCACGTAGTCGACGCCGCCGGCCTCCAACCCCTTTACGACGTGCTCGGTGTCGGTGAGGCCGGTCATGAAGATCACCGGCACATGGCGAAGCGCCGCGTCCGCCTTCAACCGGCGCGTGGTCTCGAACCCGTCCAGGCCCGGCATGATCGCATCCATCAGCACGACGTCGGGCGTTACATGGCCGGCGATGCCGAGCGCCTGCTCGCCGTCGAGCGCCACGAGCACAGTGGCCCCGGACTGCTCGATCGCATCGGTGAGCATGCGCAGCGTATCGGGCGAATCGTCGACGACGAGGATGATGTCGCGTTCCCGGCCACCCCCAGTGGCTCGGCTACCCACGGTTGCCGCGCCGCCCCCCGGCGCGTCACTCAACCCCGATCGCCTCCAGCACGGCGACGAAGCGCTTCAGGTCGAAATTTCGGACGTGGACCCGAAGGTCTTCGGCGAACGGGCGAATGATGGGATCGGCCTCCAGAGCCGCGAGCTTCTGTTCGATCCCTCTGACATAGCCGATCCGGCCGAGCTGGAGAAGTTCGGCGACGTGCTCGGGTGACGGGGCGACGATCGGCGCAGCGGGTGCCGGGCGGGCCTTGGCATCCTCTTCCGCCGCGCTCGTCCATTCGATGTCCAGCGTGTCGCGGATGCGCGCCGTCAACTGGCGGAGGTCGAAGGGCTTGGGCACCATGCCCTGCACCACCAGATCCTCCTCGGCGGGAACGAGAGGAGTGTCGGCGAGCGTCGCCGACAGCATGAGGATGGCGCCGCTCTGGCCGCCGGCCCGCAGCGTCCGCGCGAGGGTCCAGCCGTCCATGCCCGGCATCTGGATGTCGAGGAGGAAGAGGTCGGGGCGGATCTCGGCCACCAGCGACAGCGCGGTCGGCCCGTCGGCGGCGGTGAGGACGATGAAGCCGACCGGCCTCAGCACCTCCACCATGAGGTCGCGATGGGTCTCGTCGTCGTCCACCACGAGGATCGTGCGCCGCGCGCCGCGATAGCCGCGCACCGGTTCGGCGGGTTCGGCCGTCTTGGCCGCCGCCCGGCCGTTGCTGCCGGCGACGGCCGACAGCATCACCTTGACCTCGAAGCGGCTGCCCAAGCCGGCGGTGCTCTCGACCTTGACGTCGCCGCCCATCAGGTTGGCCAGAAGGCGCGTGATCGTCAGCCCGAGGCCGAGGCCCGGGGCCTTGCCGCGCGCCGCGCTGCCCCGCTCGAACGGCTCGAAGACCCGCGCCAACTCGTCGGCGGCAATGCCCGGCCCGGTGTCGGTGACGGTGAGCGTCGCCACCTGGCTGCGATAGGCGACGTCGAACGTGACGCTGCCGCGCTCGGTGTATTTCACCGCGTTCGACAGGATGTTGATGAGGATCTGCCGCAGGCGCTTCTCGTCGGTTCGCACGGTTTCGGGCAGGACCGCCGGACGGTTGAAGCGGAAGTCGAGGCCCTTGGCGGAGGCCTGCAGCGCGAACATGTCGACGAGCTGGGCAAGGAAGTCGGCGAGCTGCACCTCGCCGCGCTGCAACTGGAGACGGCCGGTCTCGATCTTGGAAATGTCGAGAAGCCCGTCGATCAGGCCCGACAGGTGCTCGGCAGATCGTCGGATGACGCGGATGCCGCCGACCTTGGCAGGCGGGATCGCCGCATCCTGTTCGAGAAGCTGCGCATAGCCGAGCACGGCGTTGAGCGGCGTGCGCAGCTCGTGGCTCATGCCGACGACGTAGCGGCTCTTGGCGAGGCTCGCTGCCTCCGCCATCTCCTTGGCCGATTGCAGCGCTGCGTCGGTGCGTCGGTGCGCCTCGATTTCCTTCAGGAGCAGCGTCGTCTGGCGGGCGGATTCCTCCTGCGCGACGCGCCGGCTCTCCTGCGCCAGCACGAAGAACCAGGTCGAGATGCCGGCGACGATGAGGAGGATGAAGAACGCCGCCCAGAGCGCCTTGGCGATCACCTCCGTGTCGTCGGGGCTGGCGAGGATCGCCTGATAGTAGATGATCGAGAGGACGATGGAGATGATGGCGGCAAGCAGCGTCAGCCCGCCGAGATAATGGCCGAGGCGTGAGTTGATCCGTCGTGCAACGGTTGTCGGCAGGGTGGCGTGGGCCGCCGATGCGACCTGCGCCGAAAAGCGGGCGTGCGGCTTGCAGAGGTCGTGGCAGCGCGCGTCGAGCGAGCAGCAGAGCGAGCAGATCGGCGCGGCATAGGCCGGGCAATAGGCCATGTCCTCGGGTTCGAACGCGTGTTCGCAGATCGAGCAGTCGATCTCCACCCGGTCCTTCCAGGCGGTGCGCGGCTTGCGGGCAAGGTAGTAGCGCCCGTCCGTGGCGTAGGCGATGAGAGGCGCAGTGATCATGGCGACGCCGAGCGCCACGAAGGCCGACAGCGCCTCCGCCGTCTCGCCCAGCCAGCCGCCGAAGGCGATGAGCGAGATCAGCGTCGCCAGCCCCATGGAGCCGAGCCCCACGGGGTTGAGATCGTAGAGATGCGCCCGCTTGAACTCGATGCCCTTGGGCGACAGGCCGAGAGGCTTGTTGATGGCGAGGTCTGCGACGATGGCGCCGAGCCATGCCACCGCGACATTGGCGAAGAGGCCGAACGTGACCTCGAGCGCACCGTAGATTCCGAGCTCCATGAGAAGAAGCGCGATCGCGACGTTGAAGACCAGCCAGACGACGCGGCCGGGATGGCTGTGGGTGAGGCGCGAGAAGAAGTTCGACCAGGCGAGCGACCCCGCATAGGCGTTCATCACGTTGATCTTGAGTTGCGACACGACGACGAAAGCCGCCGTCAGCACCGCCGCGGCAACGGGCGAGGGCAAGACGAAGCCGAACGCGATGTCGTACATGTAGGCGGGTTCCGAGGCGTGCTCGGGCGCGACGCCCGAGCGCAGCGCCAGCACCGCCAGGAAGGACCCGAAGAAGAGCTTCGGCGCGCCCAGCACGATCCAGCCGGGGCCGGCCGAGAACAGCGCGAACCACCAGGAGCGCGACGGTTTGCCCTCCTGCGCCGGCAGGAAGCGCAGGATGTCGACCTGCTCGCCGATCTGCGGCATCAGCGCCAGGATCACCGATGCGGCGGCGCCGAACTTGAGGATGTCGAGCGCGTTGGCGCCGGCGGGATCGTCGAGGCCGGGAAAGTTCACCCAGGCGTCCAGCGAGCCCCAGTCCTGCCATAGGATGAACCCCACCGGCAGGATGTTGAGGACGATCCACATCGGTTGGGTGAGAAGCTGGAACCGGCTGATCCAGGCGACGCCATGTGTCACCAGCGGCACCACGGCGACGGCCGAGATGATGTAGCCGAGCCAGAGCGGAATGCCGAAGGCGAGCTCCAGCGCGGCCGTCATGATCGAGGCTTCGACCGCGAAGAGGATGAAGGTGAAGGTGGCGTAGATCAGCGAGGTGATGGTCGAGCCGATGTAGCCGAAGCCCGCGCCGCGCGTCAGGAGATCGATGTCGACGCCGTATTTCGCCGCATAGTGGCTGATCGGGATGCCGGTCAGGAGCAGGAGAATGCCGACCACGACGATGGCGGCGGCGGCGTTGGTGAAGCCGAAGGAAAGGGTGATCGCACCGCCCACGGCCTCCAGCGCCAGGAAGGAGATGGCGCCGATCGCGGTCTGCGACACGCGCGGCGCGGTCCAGCGGCGGGCCTTCTTGGCGGTGAAGCGCAGCGCGTAGTCTTCGAGCGTCTGGTTGGCGACCCAGCGATTGTACTCGCGCCGGACGGGTAGGATGCGCTGCCGCCCTGTCATGTCGGTCCTTCGATCGGGGACGCACGCCCTGCGCCGCACTCAAGGTCTTAGACCGCGGCGGCCGGCACCGGTCTACGTCATTTAACGTATACCGCTCGTTCATATTCCAGCCGAAGGTCCCCGGCAGCGGCGAGTGCGCCGCAGCAAATCTCGACTCGAGGGGACCACCCATGCGACTTTCCACGAAAGCCGGCTGGCTCTTGGGCGCCTATGCGGGAGCCATGATGGCTGCCGGCGCCAATGCCTATGCTGCGGACGACACGATCAAGGTCGGCATCCTCCATTCGCTCTCGGGCACGATGGCGATCTCGGAGACGACGCTGAAGGACGCCATGCTGATGCTCATCGACGAGCAGAACGCCAAGGGCGGCCTGCTCGGCAAGAAGCTGGAAGCGGTGGTGGTCGATCCCGCCTCCGATTGGCCGCTCTTCGCCGAGAAGGCGCGTGGGCTGATCGCGCAGGACAAGGTCGCCGCCGTGTTCGGCTGCTGGACCAGCGTGTCGCGCAAGTCCGTGCTGCCGGTCTTCAAGGAACTCGACAGCGTCCTCTTCTACCCCGTCCAGTACGAGGGCGAGGAGTCCGAGCGCAACGTCTTCTACACCGGCGCCGCGCCGAACCAGCAGGCGATCCCGGCCGTCGACTACCTGATGGGAGAGGGCGTCGAGCGTTGGGTGCTGGAAGGCACCGACTACGTCTATCCGCGCACCACGAACAAGATCCTCGAGGCCTATCTGCAGTCGAAGGGCGTGGCGCCCGAGGACATCAAGATCAACTACACGCCGTTCGGCTTCTCCGACTGGCAGACCGAAGTCGCCGCGATCAAGGAATTCGGCGCCTCGGGCAAGAAGACCGCCGTGGTCTCGACCGTCAACGGCGACGCCAACGTGCCGTTCTACAAGGAACTGGCCAACCAGGGCATCACTGCCGAGCAGACGCCGGTCATGGCCTTCTCGGTCGGCGAGGAAGAGCTGGCGGGCATCGACACCAAGCCGCTCGTCGGCCATCTGGCGGCCTGGAACTACTTCCAGTCGGTCGAGACACCCGAAAACGAGGCGTTCATCGCCAAGTGGAGGGAGTTCACCAAGAACGACAAGCGCGTCACCAACGACCCGATGGAAGCCCATTACATCGGCTTCAACATGTGGGTGAAGGCGGTCGAGAAGGCCGGCACGGTCGATCCCGACGCAGTGATCGACGCGATGGTGGGCGTTTCCGTGCCCAACCTCACCGGTGGCTACTCGTCGATGGGCGCCAACCATCACATCACCAAGCCGGTGCTGATCGGCGAGATCCAGGACGATGGCCAGTTCGAGGTCGTCTACGAGACGCCCGGCCTGGTGCTCGGCGACGAATGGTCCGACTTCCTGCCGGAATCGAAGCCGCTGATCGCCGACTGGCGCGCGCCGATGTCCTGCGGAAACTTCAACACGGCCACCGGCAAGTGCGGCGGCGCGGGCGCGCAGGCCGCTGCCAACTGAGCCGACGGCTCCCGGCCTGTCTCCCGAGGCAGGCCGTCGCACCAGGGAGGTCCGATCCCCGCGGATCGGGCCTCCTGCTTCTTTCCATCCTTTCGACGCCGCGCCGGGGCCATCGTGTCCGTGGCGACAGGGAACGGACCGATGACGACCACCCTCCGCGAAGCCGTGTCCGGCTTCCTCGACGTCCTTGCCGTGGCGCTCGCGCTTCTGGCCGGCGCCTTCCTCGCCATGGGCGGGCGAGCTTACGCGCAGGCCGCAGATCCGGCCGCGATCATCCAGCAGTTCGGCGGCAAGAAGAGCTTCGACGACACCGAGGCGACCATCAAGGCGCTCGCCGCCACCGGCGATCCGGAGGTCGCTCGCGCGCTCAATGCGCTCGCCGACGGCAACCTCTACTATGGCAAGACGGACGGGCGCGTCGTGATCGGTGAGGCGAAGGGCGCCGCCATCGCGGCGAGCGATCCACTCACCGGCGCGAGCCTCGGCGAACAGCCGAAGGCAGCGCTCGAAAAGGTCCGCGTCAAGAATTCTATCCGTACGCTCGTCGCCGATGCGATGGGCGCGCTCACCCTCGGCTCGCCCGATCCCGTGCGCCGCCTCGGCGCCGCCACCTCGCTCTTCGAGAATGCCGAGCCGGCGCAACTGCCGATGCTCGATGCCGCGATCGCCAAGGAAGACGTTCCGGCGATCCGCACCAAGCTCGGCGAGGCCCGCGCCGTTGCGGTGCTGCGCTCGGAGGCGCCCAGCGAAGACAAGCTCGCCGCCATCGAGATCCTGACGCAGCGCGGCGACCGTTCGGCGCAGAACGTTCTGGCGAGCGTCGAGGGTAGTTCCGACCCGGCGATCGCCGCCGCCGCCAAGACCGGTGTCGCCGCGATCGCGCAGACGATCTCGCTTTGGGCCGCGATCCAGAACGTCTGGTACGGATTGTCGCTCGGCTCGGTGCTGCTGCTCGCCGCCATCGGTCTCGCCATCACCTTCGGCGTCATGGGCGTGATCAACATGGCGCATGGCGAGATGGTCATGCTCGGCGCCTACACGACCTTCGTCGTGCAGCAGACGATGCGCGACCACGCCCCGCAATGGCTGGACTACAGCCTGGCGCTGGCGCTGCCGCTCGCCTTCCTCGTCGCCGGCTTCGTCGGCTTCGTGATGGAGCGCGGCCTGATCCGCTTCCTCTACGGCCGGCCGCTGGAAACGCTGCTGGCGACCTTCGGCGTCTCGCTCATCCTCCAGCAGGCGATCCGCACGATCTTCGGGCCGACGAACCGCGAGGTCGGCAATCCCTCGTGGATGTCCGGCTCCTTCGACGTCGGGCTGATGTCGGTGACGTGGAACCGGCTCTGGATCATCGTCTTCGCGCTCGCCGTCTTCTCCGCGCTGCTCTTTGCGCTCAACCGCACCTCGGCCGGCCTCAAGATGCGCGCCGTCACGCAGAACCGGAAGATGGCGGCCGCGATGGGCATCCGCACGCCGATGGTGGACGCGATGACCTTCGCGCTGGGCTCGGGCATCGCCGGCATGGCCGGGGTCGCGCTCTCCCAGATCGACAACGTCTCGCCCGATCTCGGGCAGGGCTACATCATCGACAGCTTCATGGTCGTGGTGTTCGGCGGGGTCGGCAATCTCTGGGGCACGCTCGTCGGCGCCATGTCGCTCGGCATCGTCAACAAGCTGCTGGAGCCCTATGCCGGGGCCGTCCTCGGCAAGATCGTGGTGCTCGTCCTCATCATCCTCTTCATCCAGAAGAAGCCGCGCGGGCTCTTCGCCCTCAAGGGAAGGTTCGTCGACGCATGATCACCGCCCGCTTTCTCGGCCCTCGCGTCGTCTGGCTGGCGCTCGCGCTCCTCCTCGCCGCCGTCCTCGTTCCGCTCTCGAACCTCTGGCTCGATGCCGGCCATCCGCTGCGCATCCCCGACTACATGATGCCGCTGCTCGGCAAGTATCTCGCCTACGCGATCCTGGCGCTCGCGCTCGATCTCGTCTGGGGCTATGTCGGCATCCTCTCGCTCGGCCACGGCGCGTTCTTCGCGCTCGGCGGCTATGCGATGGGCATGTATCTGATGCGCCAGATCGGCGACCGCGGCACCTATGGCAACGCCGTGCTGCCGGACTTCATGGTGTTCCTGAACTACCGCGAACTGCCCTGGTTCTGGCTGGGCTTCGACCAGTTCTGGTTCGCGGCGCTGATGGTCGTGGTGGTGCCCGGCCTTCTGGCCTTCCTCTTCGGCTACTTCGCCTTCCGCTCGCGCGTCACCGGCGTCTACCTGTCGATCATCACGCAGGCGATGACCTACGCCCTGCTGCTCGCCTTCTTCCGCAACGACATGGGGTTCGGCGGCAACAACGGCCTGACCGACTTCAAGGAGATCCTGGGCTTTCCGATCCAGGCCGGCACGACCCGCGCCGGGCTGTTCGCCGCCACAGCCGTCATCCTTGCCGGGTTCGTGCTGATGGTCGGCGCCATCACCCGTTCCAAGCTCGGGCTGCTCATGGTCGCGGTGCGCGACGCGGAGAGCCGGACGCGCTTTCTCGGCTGGCGGGCCGAGCATGTGAAGCTGTTCGCCTTCACGCTGTCGGCCGTCATGGCCGGCGTTGCCGGGGCGCTCTACGTGCCGCAGGTCGGCATTATCAACCCCGGCGAGTTCGCGCCGCTCAACTCGATCGAGGTGGTGGTCTGGACGGCGGTCGGGGGACGCGGGACGATCCTCGGGCCAGTGATCGGCGCGCTGCTGGTCAACGGCGGCAAGAGCTACTTCACGGCCGCGGCGCCCGAAGCCTGGCTCTTCATCCTCGGCGGGCTCTTCGTGGTGGTGACGCTGTTCCTGCCGCGCGGCATCGTCGGCACGATCGACCACGGCTGGTCTGCGCTCGGTGATCGCCGCCGCGCCGCCCGCGCCGAGAAGGGCACGGCCGAGGCCGGCAGCGCCGCCCCCGTCGCCAATCCCGCGGAGTGAAGACGATGACGCTTCCCGACTTCGACCCCGCCGACGCCCGTCCGATCCGCGTCTCGCCGCATCCCTTCGCCACGCAGATGGCCGAGCGCGCCGAGGCCGAGGCGAAGCTTCGTCCGCCGCGCGGCGAGACGCTGCTTTATCTCAACGGGGTCAACAAGACCTTCGACGGGTTCAAGGCGATCAACGATCTGTCGCTGGTGGTGGCGCGCGGCGAGATGCGCGCGATCATCGGCCCGAACGGCGCCGGCAAAACGACGATGATGGATATCATCACCGGCAAGACGCGGCCCGATTCCGGCGACGTCTACTTCAACGGCACGACCGACCTGACGCGCCACGACGAGGCCGACATCGCCTCGATGGGCATCGGCCGCAAGTTCCAGAAGCCGACCGTCTTCGAGAGCCACACGATCGAGGACAACCTGCGCCTCGCCATGACCGGCAGCCGCTCGATCTTCACGGCGCTGCTGCAACGCAAAAGCGCGGAGGAGCGGACGAAGATCGACGCGATCCTCGCCACGACGCGGCTTGACGCCAAGCGCCACACGCTCGCCGCCGACCTCAGCCACGGCCAGAAGCAATGGCTGGAAATCGGCATGCTGCTGGCGCAGGACCCCGAGCTTCTGCTCGTCGACGAGCCGGTCGCCGGCATGACCGACGCCGAGACGGAAGAGACCGCACGCCTGCTGCGCGAGATCGCCGAGACGCGCTCGGTGGTCGTGGTCGAGCACGACATGCATTTCGTGCGCGCGCTCGGCGTCAAGGTGACGTGCCTGCACGAGGGCCATGTCCTCGCCGAAGGGCCGCTCGATCAGGTCTCGGCCGATCCGCGCGTCATCGAAGTCTATCTGGGGCGCTGACCATGCTGACCGTATCCAATGTCGAT
Organism: Aureimonas sp. AU12; assembly: GCF_001463705.1. Lineage (GTDB taxonomy): Bacteria > Pseudomonadota > Alphaproteobacteria > Rhizobiales > Rhizobiaceae > Aureimonas. The sequence continues at coordinate 25,267 of NZ_BBWH01000044.1, forward strand.
CTCTATTACGGCGCGGCGCAGGCCCTGCGCGGCGTCTCGCTCTCGGCCAAGAAGGGCGAGATCACCTGCGTCCTTGGGCGCAACGGCGTCGGCAAGACCAGCCTGATGCGGGCGATCGTCGGCCAGCAGGGGATCCGCCGCGGCGAGATCGCGCTCGACGGTACCAACCTGAAGAGCGAGGCGCCCTATCGCCGGGCGCGGCGCGGCATCGGCTTCGTGCCGCAGGGGCGGGAGGTCTTCCCGCTTCTGACCGTGAAGGAAAACCTGCAGACGGGCTTCGCACCGCTCAAGCGCGCCGACCGCAACATTCCCGAGCATGTCTACGAGCTGTTTCCGGTGCTGAAATCCATGCTGGGACGGCGCGGGGGCGATCTTTCGGGTGGCCAGCAGCAGCAACTCGCGATCGGGCGCGCGCTGGTGACCCGGCCAAACCTCCTCGTCCTCGACGAGCCGACCGAAGGCATCCAGCCTTCGATCATCAAGGATATCGGCCGCGCCATTCGCTTCCTGAAGGAGGAGGCCGGCATCGCGGTTCTCCTCGTCGAGCAATATCTCGATTTCTGCCGGGAGCTCGCCGACAAGGTCTACATCATGGATCGTGGCCAGATCGTCTTCGAAGGCGTTGGCGCCGATCTCGACGACCCGGAGGTGCGCAAGCACCTGACGGTTTAGACCGAAGGGCTCAGGCGCCGACCGTCTCGCTCAGCGTGCGCCGGACGGCGCGGCTCCAGCCCGTCAGCTTCCGGCCGCGCGTCACCGCGTCCATGCCGGGCTCGAAGCGCTGTTCCAGCCGCCAGCGCTGGGCGAAGCCCTCGCGATCCGGCCAGACGCCGCTCTGGTGGCCCGCCAGCCAGGCCGCGCCGAGCGCCGTCGTCTCCAAGACGGTCGGTCGGTCCACCGGCGCGTCGAGGAGATCGGCGAGGCGCTGCATCGTCCAGTCGCTCGCGACCATGCCGCCGTCGACGCGCAGCACCGTGTTCGCCGCCTCTGGCCAGTCGCGGCGCATGGCGGTGAGAAGGTCGGCAGTCTGGAAGCAGACGGCTTCGAGCGCGGCACGGGCGATCTCGTCCGGCCCGGTGTTGCGGGTGAGACCGTAGATCGCGCCGCGCGCCTCCGCATCCCACCAGGGCGCGCCGAGGCCGGTGAAGGCCGGCACGAGATAGACGTCCTGCGCCTCGTCGGCGCGCGCCGCCATCGGCCCGGTCTCGGCGGCCTGCGAGACGATCTTCAGCCCGTCGCGCAGCCACTGCACGGCGGCGCCGGCGATGAAGATCGAGCCCTCGAGCGCGTAGGTCGTCTGCCCGCCGAGCCGGTAGGCGATCGTCGAAAGCAGGCGGTTCTTCGACGCGACGCGCTCCGACCCGGTGTTGAGGACGGCGAAGCAGCCGGTGCCGTAGGTCGCCTTCAGCATGCCCGGCTGGAAGCAGGCATTGCCGAGCGTCGCGGCATGCTGGTCTCCCGCGATCCCCGAGATCGCGATAGCCTCGCCGAAGAGCGAGGCGTCGCACACGCCGAAATCGGCGGCGCAGTCGCGCACCTCGGGCAGGAGCGAGGCGGGCACGCGAAGAAGGCGCATGAGCTCGTCGTCCCATTCATTCGCGCTGGTGTCGAAGAGCATGGTGCGCGAGGCGTTCGTCGCGTCGGTCGCGTGGACCCGGCCGCCGGTGAGGCGCCAGAGGAGGAACGTGTCCACCGTGCCGAAGGCGAGCTGCCCGGCTTCGGCGCGGGCGCGGGCGCCCGAGACGTTGTCGAGGATCCAGGCGATCTTGGTGCCGGCGAAATAAGCGTCCACCACGAGGCCGGTCTTGTCGCGGATGGTCTCCTCGGCGCCGCCCTCCACCAGCTTGCGGCAGATCTCGGCGGTGCGCCGGTCCTGCCAGACGATGGCGTTGTGAATGGGCTGGCCGGTTTCGCGGTCCCAGACGATCGTGGTTTCGCGCTGGTTGGTGATGCCGATGGCCGCGATGTCGCGGGCCGAGAGCGAGGCGTCGGCGAGCGCGGCCTTCACGGTCGCGAGGACCGACTGCCAGATCTCCTCCGGGTCGTGCTCGACCCAGCCCGAGCGCGGCAGGATCTGCCGGAATTCCTGCTGCCCGACCCCGACGATGCGGGTGGAATCGTCGAAGACGATGGCGCGGGACGAGGTCGTCCCCTGGTCGATGGCGAGCACGTATCCCGACATGGGCGGCGGCTTTCTGCAAGACGATGGGGCGAGACCGGTGCGCCAACCGGCGCCGGTTGGCAAGGATGAAGGGAGCCGAGGCGGACCCGGCTCCCTTCCTGTCATGCGGACGATGCGCGGCCTACTTGGCCGGTGCCATCGCCGGCGTCGCGGAGACCGCGGCCGGGTCGGTGCCGGCCGCCGGGATGGCGTCGGCCCAGCTCTTCACCAGCTCGTCGTAGTTGACGGTGATCGGCTTTTCCTTCTCATCGGCCTTCTTGGGCTGGGGAGCGATCGTGCCCTCCTTCTTGGCTTCGGCGACCCAGTAGGCGAGGTCATGCTCCTCGTTCAGCTTGGGGCCCTTGTCGCCCTGGATGCCGGCGCGCTCGATACGGGCCATCACCTTTTCCTGCTCGGCGCAAAGCGAATCCATCGCTTCCTGCGGCGTCTTGTTGCCGGCGGCGGCATCGCCGATCGCCTGCCACCAGAGCTGCGCCAGCTTCGGATAGTCCGGCACGTTGGTGCCGGTCGGCGACCACTGCTTGCGGGCCGGCGAGCGGTAGAACTCGACGAGACCGCCGAGGTCCTTGGCGCGCTCGGTGAAGCTCTTGTCGCGGATCGTCGACTCGCGCACGAAGGTCAGGCCCATGTGGCTCTTCTTCACGTCCACGGTCTTCGACGTGACGAACTGCGCGTAGAGCCATGCGGCCTTGGCGCGCTCCGTCGGGGTGGACTGCATCAGCGTCCACGAGCCCACGTCCTGGTAGCCGAGCTTCATGCCCTCCTGCCAGTAGACGCCGTGCGGCGAAGGAGCCATGCGCCACTTCGGCGTGCCGTCCTCGTTGACCACCGGCAGGCCCTTCTTCACGGCATCGGCGGTGAAGGCCGTGTACCAGAAGATCTGCTGCGCGACCTCGCCCTGCGCTGGCACGGGGCCGGATTCGGAGAAGGTCATGCCTTGGGCGGCTGGCGGCGCGTAAGCCTTTAGCCATTCGAGATACTTCTCGATCGAGTAGACGGCGGCGGGGCCGTTGGTGTCGCCGCCGCGCGCCACACAGGAGCCGACGGGCTGGGACTGCGCGTTGACGCGGATGCCCCATTCGTCGACCGGCAGGCCGTTCGGCAGGCCCTTGTCGCCGTTGCCGGCCATCGACAGCCAGGCGTCGGTGAAGCGCCAGCCGAGCGAGGGATCCTTCTTGCCGTAGTCCATGTGGCCATAGACCTTCTTGCCGCCGATCTCGCGGCCGGTGAAGAACTTGGCGATGTCCTCGTAAGCGGACCAGTTGACGGGAACGCCGAGGTCGTAGCCGTACTCCTTCTTGAAGTCGGCCTTGTTCTTCTCGTCGTTGAACCAATCGTACCGGAACCAGTAGAGGTTCGCGAACTGCTGGTCGGGCAGCTGGTAAAGCTTCTTGTCCGGCGCGGTCGTGAAGCTGGTGCCGATGAAGTCGGCGATGTCGAGCGTCGGCGAGGTGACGTCCTTGCCCTCGCCGGCCATCCAGTCAGTGAGGTTGCGGACCTGGTTGTAGCGCCAGTGGGTGCCGATCAAATCGCTATCGTTGACATAGGCGTCGTAGATGTTCTCGCCCGACTGCATCTGCGTCTGCAGCTTTTCGATCACGTCGCCTTCGCCGATGATGTCGTGCGTCAGCTTGATCCCGGTGATGTCCGAGAAGGCTTTGGCCAGCACCTTCGATTCATAGTCGTGCGTCGTGATGTTCTCGGAGACCACCTTGATCTCCATGCCGGCGAAGGGCTTCGCGGCATCGATGAACCACTGCATCTCCTTTTCCTGGTCGGCGCGCGTCAGGCTCGACAGCTCGCCGATGTCCTTGTCCAGGAACGCCTTGGCGGCGGTCATGTCGGCCCAGGCCGGGCCGCTGGCGAGCGAGATCGCAAGACCTGCCGCCGTCATCATCCAATGCTTCTTCATCATCGTTTCCTCCCAGAAACTCCAGATGCCGGAGGGCGACCTTCCCAACCCGCGCGCCCGGCGACGCGCGGCGGGATAGACGAGTTCCGCTTCAGACGAAGCGGAACACCAGCCCCGCATAGGCGAGGCAGACGGCGAGGGCGGCCCAGAGCGAGGCGTCCTCGAAGAAGAACAGCGAGCCGAGGCAGATGAAGGCCGAGCCGAGCAGCGACACGAACAACCGGTCGCCGCGCGTCGTCTCGAACTGCAGGATCCCATGGCGCGGATGCCCCCCGGGCGAGGCCGCCTCCCAGACGCTCATCATCACGAGCAGCCCGAGGATCGAGAGAAAGAAGGCTGCGGTCGTCCAGGTCCAGGCCATCCATGTGAAGTTCATCGATCGGCCCTCTCAAACGCGACCCAGGGCGAAGCCCTTAGCGATGTAGTTGCGCACGAACCAGATGACGATCGCGCCGGGGATGATGGTGAGGGCGCCGGCGGCGGCCAGCACCCCCCAGTCCATGCCGGACGCCGAGACGGTGCGTGTCATGATCGCCGAGATCGGCTTGGCGTCGGTCACCGTCAGCGTGCGCGCGATGAGCAGTTCGACCCAGGAGAACATGAAGCAGAAGAAGGCGGCGACGCCGATGCCCGACGCGATGAGCGGCATGAAGATCTTGAAGAAGAAGCGCGGGAACGAGTAGCCGTCGATATAGGCGGTCTCGTCGATCTCCTTCGGCACGCCCGACATGAAGCCTTCGAGAATCCACACGGCCAGCGGCACGTTGAACAGGCAGTGCGCCAGCGCCACCGCGATGTGCGTGTCGATGAGGCCGAAGGCGGAATAGAGCTGGAAGAAGGGCAGGACGAAAACGGCCGGCGGCGCCATGCGGTTGGTCAGCAGCCAGAAGAACAGGTGCTTGTCGCCGAGGAACCGGTAGCGCGAGAAGGCGTAGGCCGCCGGCAAGGCTGCGGAGACCGAAATCACCATGTTCATAACGACATAGATGATCGAGTTGATGTAGCCGTTGTACCAGGACGGATCGGTGAAGATCGTCCGGTAGTTCTGGAGCGTCGGGTTCGCCGGCCAGAGCGTGAAGGCCGAGACGATCTCCTCGTTCGTCTTGAAGCTCATGTTCACCAGCCAGTAGATCGGCAGGAGCAGGAACAGGATGTAGATCGCGGGGATCAGGGCCTTCGGGCGGAAGCCGCCGGAGGCCTGACGCGCACGCGCCTTCAGCGCGTCTTCCGAATGAAGGGCCGGCGGAATGGTGCCGGCGCGCTCGGTGAGGCGGGGCGAGGCGGTGGCGCTCAATGGCCTGCTCCCTCATTCGGCTTGTCGGTGCCGGCATTGGTCATGACCGTGTAGAAGATCCACGACATCAGGAGGATGATGAGGAAGTATACGAGGCTCATCGCCGCCGCCGGGCCGACGTCGAACTGACCGACCGCCACCTTCACGAGATCGATCGACAGGAAGGTCGTCGAGTTGCCAGGGCCGCCGCCGGTGACGACGAAGGGCTCGGTGTAGATCATGAAACTGTCCATGAAGCGCAGCAGCACGGCGATGAGCAGCACGCGGCCCATCTTCGGCAGCTGAATGTAGCGGAACACGGCCCAGCGCGAGGCGCCGTCGATCTTGGCAGCCTGATAGAAGGCGTCGGGGATCGAGACGAGGCCTGCATAGCAGAGGAGCACCACGAGGCTCGTCCAGTGCCAGACGTCCATGACGATCACCGTCACCCAGGCGTCGACGGGGTCCTGCACGTAGTTGTAGTCGAAGCCGAGCGCCGCCATCGTGTGGCCGAGGAGGCCGATGTCGGTGCGCCCGAACACCTGCCAGATCGTGCCCACCACGTTCCACGGAATGAGCAGCGGCAGCGCCATCAGCACGAGGCAGACGGGAACCCAGATGCCCTTCTTCGGCATGGCCAGCGCCACGAGAATGCCGAGCGGGATCTCGATGGCGAGGATGATCGCCGAGAAGGCGAGATTGCGGATCAGCGCGTCGTGGAAGCGCTGGGAGTGCAGGATTTCGGTGAACCACTCGGTTCCCGCCCAGAAGAAGTCGTTGTTGCCGAACGTGTCCTGCACCGAATAGTTGACGACGGTCATCAGCGGGATCACCGCCGAGAAGCCGACGAGCACCAGCACCGGCAGCACCATGAACCAGGCTTTGTTGTTCCAGGTCTTCTCCATGGATCAGGCCCTTTCCTGCAACAGCCAGCTGTCGGCATAGAGGTTGACGGCGGCGGGATCGAAGGTCACCGCGGCATCGGTCGGCAGGCCCGAGCCTTCCGGCATCACGGCGGCCAGCTTCTCGCCGCCGAGGCGCGCGCGCACGATCCGCTCGGAGCCGATATCCTCGACCTTGTCGATCGTCACCGGCAGCGAGCCGGCGGTGCCGCGCTCGACGACGCGCACGAATTCGGGGCGGATGCCGAGTTCCAGCTTGCCGGCACCGGACGGCGCGACGGCGTTCCGGGTCGCGATCCGCTGGCCGCCGACGATCGCCTCGCCGTTCTCCACCTTGCAATCCATCACGTTCATGCCGGGCGAGCCGATGAAATAGCCGACGAACGTATGGCGCGGGCGCTCGAAAAGCTCTTCCGGCGTGCCGATCTGCACGACTTCGCCGTCATACATAACGACCACCTTCTCGGCGAAGGTTAGCGCTTCCGTCTGGTCGTGCGTGACGTAGACCATCGTCATGCGGAACTCGCGATGCAGCTCCTTCAGAAGCGAGCGCAGCACCCATTTCATGTGCGGGTCGATCACCGTCAGCGGCTCGTCGAAGAGAATGGCGTTGACGTCGGAGCGCACGAGGCCGCGACCGAGCGAGATCTTCTGTTTCTCGTCGGCCGTCAGGCCGCGCGCCTTGCGGTCGGCCTTGGCGTCGAGGCCGATGCGATGCAGCATCTCGCGCACGCGGATCTCGATCTCCCGCTCCGGCACCTTGCGGTTTCGCAAGGGGAAGGCGAGGTTCTGGGCCACGGTCATCGTGTCGTAGATCACCGGAAACTGGAACACCTGCGCGATGTTGCGCTGTTCGGGCGCCAGCATCGTCACGTCGCGTTCGTCGAAATGGATGTTGCCTTCCGAGGGCGTCAGCAGCCCGGAGATGATGTTGAGAAGCGTCGTCTTCCCGCAACCGGAGGGCCCCAGCAGCGCATAGGCGCCGCCGTCCTCGAAGGCGTGGTCGATCTCGCGCAGGGCATAGTTGCCGGCGCGCGCGAGTTCGGGCGTGTAGGCGTGGCGGATATGGTCGAGGCGGATGCGGGCCATCGGGATCTCCTCAGGCCGCCCGCGCGAGGGCGGGCGCGGCGGCGCGGCCCCCGGCGTCGAAGACGAGCATGGTGGCGGGGTCGAAGTGGAGCGGGATCCGGTCGCCGCGTTCCATGCGGCGGATGCCCGGCAGCAGCGCGACGATGCGGGTGGAGCCGAGATCGGCATGGACGAAGGTCTGCGATCCCGTTACCTCGGCGACGACCACGGTCGCGGTGAACCCGGCCGTGCCGCCGACCGCTTCGCCGGGGCGTAGGTGATGCGGGCGCACGCCGATCGAATAGCTGCCGTCGGCAAGGCCCGATGCCGGCAGATCGAGGCCGAGCGGCGAGACGAGACGGCCGTTCGTGGCCTGCATCGCGAGAACGTTCAGCGGTGGATCGGAGAAGATGCGGGCGGTGGCGAGGTCGGCGGGGCGGCGGTAGACGTCGGTCGTGCGTCCGAACTGGGTAATGCGGCCTTCGCTGAGCGCCGCGGTGTTGCCGCCGAGGAGCAGCGCCTCGGTCGGCTCGGTCGTCGCATAGACGAAGATCGCGCCGGAGGCCGCGAAGATGCGCGGCAGTTCCTCACGCAGTTCCTCGCGCAGCTTGTAGTCGAGATTGGCGAGGGGTTCGTCGAGAAGCACGAGATCGGCGTTCTTGACGAGCGCGCGCGCCAGAGCCGTACGCTGCTGCTGGCCACCCGAAAGGTTGAGCGGCGTGCGCTGGAGGTAGGGCTCAAGGCGCATCAGCTTGGCGGCGCGTGCCACCGAGGCCTCGATCTCGGCCTTGGGCTTGCCGGCCACCCGCAGCGGCGAGGCGATGTTCTCGTAGACGGTCATCGCCGGATAGTTGATGAACTGCTGGTAGACCATCGCGACGTTGCGCTTCTGCACGGGCAGGCCGGTCACGTCGGCACCGTCCATGGTGATGCGTCCCGCGGTGGGCTTGTCCAGCCCCGCCATCAGCCGCATCAGGCTCGTCTTCCCCGCGAGCGTCGGCCCGAGCAGCACGTTCAACGAGCCCCGTTCCAGCGACAGGGTCACGTCGGCGATATGAGCCTGTGCGCCGACCGTCTTGCCGACACCTGTCAATTGCAGCACTGTTTCCTCCCGTGCAGCGTTCCGTCATTTCAGTCGCCAAGCCGCCGTCCTCCCGAGACGGCGGCGCTTATTCCGCGGCTTGCCGGCTGCGGTCCTCCGCCGTCGGCAGGCTGGCCAGATAGGCTTCGAGCACCGCTTTCTCGTCGGCCGAGAAGCGGATGCCGAGCTTGGAGCGGCGCCAGAGCACGTCGTCGATCGAGCGCGCCCACTCCTTGGCCGCCATCCACTCGACCTCGCGCTCATGCAGGCCATGGCCGAGATCGCGGCCGAGATTGCCGCTTGCGGCGATCTTCAGCGCATCGGTGCCGTAGGCCCGGATCATGCGAGCGACGGTGGTCTCGGCCAAGTCGGGCGCGAGCGCGCGCAACCGGGCCTTCACCGTCTCGACGCCGTCCAACGGAAAGTCGCCGCCGGGCAGGGCGCGCTTCCCCGTCCACTCGCCGCCGCGCGGGCCGAGGCTCTTGCCGATGGCACCGAGCGCGTCTTCCGCGAGCTTGCGATAGGTGGTGATCTTGCCGCCGAAGATGTTGAGGAGCGCAGCCTCGCCGAGATCGCCCTCGACCTTGAGGACGTAGTCGCGGGTGGCTTCCTGCGCCTTCGAGGCGTGGTCGTCGAAGAGCGGCCGCACCCCGGAGAAGGTCCAGACGATGTCCTCGCGCTTCAGCGGGGTCTCGAAATACTCGCCGGCTGCGGCGAGGAGATAGGCGATCTCGTCTTCGGTGATGGCGACGTCGGCGGGATCCCCCTCGTAGTCGCGATCCGTCGTGCCGACGAGCGTGTAGTCGCCCTCGTAGGGGATGGCGAAGATGATCCGGCCATCGGCATTCTGGAAGATGTAGGCTCGATCGTGCTCGAAGAGGCGCCGCATGACGATGTGCGAACCCTGCACCAGCCGCACGTTCTGCGCCTCGTTGCGCCCGATCGCTCGCTGGATCACGCGGTCCACCCAAGGGCCCGCCGCGTTCACGAGGAAGCGAGCCCGCACCTGACGCGAACTCCCGCTCGCGAGATCTTTCAGCGTCACCAGCCAGCCGTCGCCCTCGCGGCGCGCCTCGGTGACTTCGGTGCGAACGCTGATCGCCGCGCCCTTGTCGGCGGCATCGCGTGCATTCAGGACGACGAGGCGGGTGTCGTCGACCCGCGCATCGGAATACTCGAAGCCTTTGGTGAACTTGCGCTTCAGCGGTGCGCCGAGCGGCCCCGTCAGGTCCACCGTCCGCGTCGCCTCCAGCCGCTTCCGGCCGCCGAGATGATCGTAGAGGAACAGCCCCGTGCGCAGCAGCCACGACGGGCGCAGGCCGGAATGGTAGGGCAGGATGAAGCGCAGCGGGCGAATGATGTGTGGGGCGATGCCCCACAGCACTTCGCGCTCGCGCAGCGCCTCGCGCACCAGCCGGAACTCGTAATGCTCGAGGTAGCGCAGGCCGCCGTGGATCAGCTTCGTCGACCACGAGGACGTGCCGCTGCCCAGATCGTTGCGCTCGGCGAGGCCGACGGAGTAGCCGCGGCCGGCCGCATCGCGGGCGATGCCGCAGCCGTTGATCCCCCCACCGATGACGAAGACGTCGAAGCTCTGCATTGGGGCCTTCTATTTCGCATTGCAGCAAAATCGCGGCAAAATCGAAACTCAGCGAATTAGAAGCGAGCGCAAGCGAAAGTCAATCGCGCCTTTCGATCAACGGTCGAGATTGTTCAAGGCGGTCTCGACGAGATGGACGCCCTTGTCCCGGCACATCTGGCGGATCTCCTCGGACGGGCAGCGATCGGTGACGAACGTATCCATCTGTTCGAGATGGGCGATGCGGACCGGGGCCGTCCGCTCGAACTTCGACGAATCGGAGACGAGCACCACGTGGCGGGCATTCGAGATGATCGCCTGCGCGACGCGAACCTCACGATAGTCGAAGTCGAGAAGGGCGCCATCAGGGTCGATGGCGGAGACGCCGACGATGGCGAAATCCACCTTGAACTGCCGGATGAAGTCCACGGCCGCTTCGCCGACGATGCCACCGTCGGAGCGCCGGATGACGCCGCCCGCGATGATGACTTCGATCTGAGGATTCGGCCGCATGATGTTGGCAACGTTGAGATTGTTCGTGATCACCATCAGGCCGGAATGACGCTGGAGCGCGTGGGCCGTGGCTTCGGTCGTGGTGCCGATGTTGATGAAGAGCGAGGACCGGAAGGGGATGATGTCGGCCGCCGCCCGACCGATGGCGGCCTTCTCGCCGGCTGCGATCGTGCGGCGCGCGTCGTAGCCGACATTCTCGGCGCCCGACCCGATGACTGCCCCGCCATGGATGCGCGACAGCAAGCGCTCCTCGCAAAGCTCATTGAGATCCTTGCGGATGGTCTGGACGCTCACCTCGAACTGGGCCGCGAGCTGCTCGACCAGCACGCGCCCTTCGCTCTTGGCGCGTTCGACGATTTGCAACTGACGTTCGGACAGCATGGCGAAACCTCCCGGCGGATCTTCGTTCCTAAACGAAAGCTGCCGGCCCGCAAAGCGAAACTCGGTCGCGCTTCCTGCCGGCAGATGGCGGTCTTGATCGAGCCCTTCCGCAGCGTTAACCCTTTGGTCATCTATGGGACGCTTCGAGCGCGTGCATCGTGTAGACGGGAGTGGTTCGCCGTTTTGCGGCTGCGAAAGGCGTGTCGTTGCTGTTGAGCTTCCGATCGAGAGAGGCCCCGGGGTCGTCGCTGTCCGTATCGCCGGCCGGCACCCGGTCGGCGCGCGAGCAGCGCGCGTCGGGGACGGCGCTCGACGCGGTGGTCGCCGAGCGCATCTCGCTCCTGCGCCTCGTGCTGATCTGCGCCATCGTCTTCATCCACGTGCCCGTTCCCGACGCCTACCTGTCGCCGTCCGCCTGGGGCTTCGCGATGCTGCGCGCCATCCTCTGCGACGGGCTGTTCCGCGTCACCGTGCCGATGCTGACGGCGATCTCGGGTTTTCTTCTCTTTCGCGCTTCGCTCGACGAGCGATGGGGCGAACTCCTGCGCCGCAAGTCCCGTACGATCCTGCTGCCGCTCGTGGTGTGGAACCTGCCGCTTCTCATGGCGCTCTATGTCGTCGAAAGGGACGGGCTCGGCGGGCATGAGTTCGCCGTACGCGCCTATCCGTTCGACCTCTGGACCTGGGCCGACTCGACGCTGGGCCTGACCTACCAGCCCGCCAACTATCCGCTTTACTTCCTGCGCGATCTCTTCATCACCAGCCTGATGGCGCCGATGATGGGACTGCTGCTGCGCCGTGCGCCCTGGCTTGGCCTGGCGCTCGTGGTTGGTCTTTTCTACCCCGACCTCGACGGTTCGCTGATCCTTCGAGATACGATGCCGATCAACTTCTTCCTCGGGGGCCTCGTCGCCGTGCGTCGTTGGAACGTGCGGCGTCTCGATCGAGCCTGGCCGCTGTGCTTCGCGGCACTGGCGGTGAGCGCCGCGGCGATCGGGGCCTTCGGCATCACGGACATCCGCTGGTTCGCGGTTGCAGCGCCCTTCCTCGTCTGGCCGGCGTCATCCGCGCTCGCGGGAACGCCCTTGTCGCGATGGATGGCCCGCCACTCGTCGAAGAGCTTCGCGATCTTCGTGTCGCACGCGCCGATCCTCGTTGCGCTCTGGGTGGCGTTCGAGCATGTCGGCAGCGATCGGATCTATCCCGCCTTCTGGCTGCTCGCGCCCTTCGTGGCCATGGCGGTCGCCGTGGCGATCCGGCTCGTCGCCTACCGCATCGCGCCCCGGCTGGCGGCGCTCGCCTACGGAGCTCGTTAGGCGATGGCGGCCGCCCGGTTTTCCATCGACGACGTGCCGCCGCCGGCCCGCGATCCGCAGGCCGCCGAGGCGGCGGCGGGATGGGCGGTGTTGCGCAGCGCCGGGATCACCGTCGCAGCGCTCTCGATCGTCGCCTTCGCGGTCTTCGCCCACACGCTGCATCCCGCCGTCGCGCTGGCGGCGACCGCGGCGGTCGCGCTTTCTGCCTCGATCGCGGCGCCCGCGCTGGCGGTCGCCACGATCCTATGCGCCGCGCTGTTCCAGAACCTCTTCGTGTCGCTGGCGTCGCCCGGCATCGGGTCGGGCATGGATTTCGATCTCGTGCGCGGCTACGCCTTCCTGATCCTCGCGACGGTCTGGGCCTCTGCGTTCACCCGGCATGTGCTGACCCGGCGCGGCGTGAGCCCGATGCTCGACCGGCATCTGCTCGTGACCAGCATCGCTTTCGCCGCGATCGGCTTCTACCTCCTCGTCGGCATGGCGGTGAGCGTGCCCTCGGCCATCATTTACCTGCGCAACGTCGCGACCGGCCTGATGATGTATCAGGCGGCGGTGATCTCCGCGCGGGGCGGGCACCTGCGGCTCCAGACGGTCTTCGCGCTCGTGGCCGGTCTCGTCGTCGTGTGCGGCTACACCGAGCTCCTGTTTCGCGACGACTGGCTGCGCTTCACCAACGGCGCGACGTTCTGGGACCTCTCGATGGCGGATGCGAAAGCCGCCTCCTACTGGGACAAGCAGGCGCAGGAAACCGGCATCGTCGTGCTCGGTCTCGTCGACACGTTCAAGATCACCCTGTTCAACACGCCGCTCCTCGCCGATCTCGGCATCACGCTGTCGCGGCTCTTCGGCCCCAACATGCACGCGATCAGCTACGGCTACGCCCTCTCGTTCCTGGCGATCTACGCGCTCTTCACCTCGCGCTTCCTGCTGGCCACCGCGCTGCTGCCGCTTCTCGTCCTTTCCAACGCCAAGGGCGCGATCATCACCGTCCTGACGGCGGTTTTGGGCTGGGGTCTGGCGCGGCTGTTCGGAAGCCGGTTCGCCTTCTGGTGCATCTTCGTGCTGCTCGTGGCCTATTCCGCGATCGGCATCGTGGTCGGGCGGCGGATCGGGGATTTCCACGTCCTCGGCCTCATCGGCGGCGTCTACAACTTCGTCGAGTTTCCCTTCGGGCACGGCCTCGGGTCGGGCGGCAATCTCGGGCTGGACTTCGCCACCCTCGACTGGTCGCAGTTCCAAGCGGCCGGGCGCACGCCGATCGCGATGGAGAGCGCCATCGGCGTGCTGCTCTATCAGATGGGCTTTGCGGCCTTCGTCCTGCTCGGCGTCTATGTCTGGCTAGCCTGGCGCACGACGCTGATTGCCGAGCGCACGCTCGACCCGCTGCATCTGGCGGCCGGGTTCGCGCTGCTCAGCATCGTCTTCAACGGTCTCTTCCAGGAAGAGGCGCTGTTCTCGCCGCTGGCCGTCGGACTGCCGCTGCTTCTCTGCGGCCTGATCCACGGCGCCACCTTCCGCAACGCCGCGCTGTGACCGACAGTCCTATTGCGCGTCGACCGAGCCTTGCCGGACCCCACGACATGACCCGACCCAAACGCCTTCTCTTCATCCAGACGCAGGCCGAGAACGCCGGGGCGCAGGAGATCTCCCGCCTCATCGGGCAGGGGCTCATGGCACGGAGCTACGAGGTGCATCACCTCTTCTTCTATCGGGTCACGGATGGATGCGACGCGCTGCCGAACGTCACCTTCGTCTCGCAGGAACGGCCGGGCGGATCCCTACGCTTCGCGCGCTTCCTTCTGCGCCTGCGCGCGACGATCCGGCGGATCCGGCCCGATGTCGTGCTGACGTTTCAGCATTACGGCAATGTGCTGGGCGCGCCCGCCGCACGGCTGGCCGGTGCCCCGGACGTCATCGCCAATCACGTCTCGGCACGTGCGACGGTCGGCAATGCCGCGCGTCTTCTCGATTGCATCTTCGGCCTCATCGGCGTCTATCGCCGGATCACCGTCAATTCGCGCGACCTCCAGCGCGACTATGCCGGCTATCCCGCACGATACCGTCGGTTGATGACCCTGGTGCCGCACGGGTTCGAGCGAAAGGCGAGCGGCCTCAGCCAGGCCGAAGCGCGGCGACGCTTCGCCCTGCCGCAGGACGCTCGCGTCATCGGCACGGTGTGCCGGCTGCATCCGCTCAAGCAGATCGACCATGCGATCCACGCCCTGCGGCACCTGCCGGGTGTCCATCTGGCGGTGGCGGGGCAGGGGCCGGATGCCGACCGCCTCGTCGCGCTCGCTGTGGCGGAAGGGGTGGCGGAGCGGTTCCACCGGATCGGGGAACTGCCGACCCACGAAATCGGCGATTTCCTCCAGAGCCTCGATCTCTTCGTGTTTCCGACGGCCGCCGAAACCTTCGGGCTCGCCGCGGTGGAGGCGGCGCAGGCCGGCCTTCCCGTCGTCGCCAACGACATTCCCGTCCTGCGCGAGGTGCTGGCAGTGGAGGGCGAGCCCTGCGCCGTCTTCGTCGACACGGGGGACGCGGCGTCCTTCGCCTCGGCGGTGGCGGGCCTGTTCGACGATACGGCGCTTGCCGAAGCGATGACGGTGCGGGGCCGCCACTTGGCGGAGCACCATTCGCTGGAGCGCATGATCGACGCCTACGAGACCATGATCGAGCAGGATGGGCGGGGCGGCCGGCGGGGCGCGGCATGACGATCATCGATCTCATCGTCGATCGCGACGCGCGCGGCGACTGGCCGGCGGTCGCCGCACGCATCCTCGCGATACCCGGCCGGACCGTTCGCCTGCGGGCGCACGCCTCCGATCTGCCGCTGCCCGGTGCGGTCGAGACGCTACTGCGGCTGGAAGCGATGCTGTTCGGTCGCGGGCAAGGCGCACGACCGGCGCTGCAAGCCGACGAGGTGGCACCGTTCGATCCCGGCGATCTCGCTGCGGACCTCGTGGTCAATCTCACGCGCTCGCCGCTCGTCCTGCCGGGCCGCCGCGTCTGGCAGCCGCGCTATGGCGGAGCACTCGGCGACCTCGCGCTGGCCGACGCGCTGCTGGGCGGATCGTCGCCGCTGATCGAGATCGAGGATGTCGGCGCCGGGACAATCCTCGCCACCGGCCGCGCCTCGCTGGAGGTCGCCGACCGTCTGGCGACCGGCACGATCTCGGTGGTTTCGCGCTCGGCCATGCTGATCGGGCGATGCCTGGCGAGCCTCGGGCCGGGCACGGTTGCCGCACCCGTGCCGGTCGCCGCCGGCGTCGTGACGCCGCTGTTGGCGGGGCGGGCGCTTGCGTCCGGCGTCGTTTCGCGCGCCGTTCGGTCGGCCTACCGGCTCTGCTTCCGCGCACCGCACTGGCGGGTGGGCTGGCGCCGCACGCAGCAGTCGGTCTGGGATCGCCGCGATCTCGGCGGCACGCCCTGGACCGTGCTGCCCGATCCCGGCCACCATTTCTATGCAGACCCGTTCGCGATCCGCTGGTGCGGCCGGGACTTCCTCTTCTTCGAGGACCTCGACCATCGCACGAACAAGGGCATCATCTCCTGCGCCGAGATCGCCGTGGACGGAACGAGCGGTCCCGTCGTGCCGGTGCTGGAGGAAGCCTGGCACCTGTCCTATCCGTTCCTGATCGAGCACCACGGCGAGATCTACATGATCCCCGAGGGCTCGGCGAACGGCGAGGTGGCGATCTACCGTGCGGTCGACTTCCCGCTGCGGTGGGAGCGTCACGCGCGGCTCCTGAGCGGGATCGAGGCGGCGGACGCGACCGTCGTGCGGCATGACGATCTCTGGTGGATGTTCGCCGTGGTTCGCCCCGGGCTCGGCGGCTATTCCGACAGCCTGGGGATCTGGCATGCGCCCGATCTCTTCGGCCCCTGGACGCCGCATGGTGCCAACCCGCTGATCGTCGATCCCGCCTCGGCGCGCCCGGCCGGCCATTTCGTGCGGCGCGGCGGCGTCCTGATGCGGCCGGTGCAGGACTGCACGAACGGCTACGGCGCGGCGCTCGGCCTCGCGCGGATCGACCGGCTCGACCGCGACGGGTTCGAGCAGAGCGTCGAAACGATCCTCGCGCCGACTGCCGCCTGGCCCGGGCGCAAGCTCCACACGCTGAATGCCGCCGGAACGCTGGAGACAATCGACGGCTGCGTGCTGCGGCCCAAGCTCGACGTCGCGAATCGCTGGCTGACGCAACGTTACGATCCCGTAGCCACTGTTGCAGACGCACAGATGGTTACGACCGCCTGATATTTGAGCTATCTTGTCAATATTACTTAATGAGAGCAAATTAACCATACGGAATGGTGAGGTTCGTTTCTATGGATTAAGAGGATCTTTAGCTTTATGTAAGGCTGAACGACTTGACGATTCACGGGGGTAAGGTTTTGGGACTCGTCAATCACGAAATCGAAATGTCACGGGTGCCGACGAGCTTGTCTCCCACTTTCATCGAAGCCCGCGACATGGCGCAGTGGCCGACCGTCTGTCTCGGCGGCCTGCCGATCACACGGGTGGATCGTGCCACGGTGGCGCGGGGCTTCATCGATCGCGTCCTTCACAACCGGCATTCGATGCGGCGCCCGTTCTACTCGACCTCGGCGAACGGCGAGGTGCTCGCGCTTTATCGACGGGCACCCGAGATGATCGAGGAGTTCGCCAGCGCCGATCATATCCTCGCCGACGGCATGCCGATGGTGCTCTATTCGCGCTTCTTCGGCGGCACGCCGCTGCCCGAGCGCGTCGCGACGACCGACCTCGTGCATGACGTCGCCAAGCTGGCGGTGCGCGAGAAGGTCAGCTTCTACTTCCTGGGCGCGACTGAGCGGGTCAATGCGCTCGCGGTCGAGCGGATGAAGTCGCTGCATCCGGGCCTGATTTTCGCCGGGCGCCACAGCGGATATTTCACGCCTGGCGAGGAGGAGGCGTTGATCGACGAGATCAACGAGAGCCGCGCCGACATCCTCTGGGTCGGGATGGGCATTCCCCTCGAACAGCGCTTCATTCGCCGCAACCTCGACAAGCTGCGCTACACGTCCGTGGTCAAGAGCAGCGGCGGCCTGTTCGATTTTCTGTCGGGCGACCGGGCGCGGGCACCGCGTTGGATGCAGATTGCCGGCTTCGAATGGGCGTTCCGGGCCTGGCTCGAGCCCCGTCGCCTCGGTCCGCGTTATCTCGCAACGAACGGTGTCGCGCTGCACCGGCTGTTCTTTCACTCCCGCTGATCCGTTCCGTCTTCCACCCCACCGCCTGAAGGATTGCCCGCGCGTGTTTCGCCCCGTCCGCCATGCCCGAGCGCTGTCGTTGGCTTGCGCCATCGGCGTCGTCGCGCCCGCGCAGGCAGTTGAGCGCTGCGCGGCGCCGCCGGGCTTTGCGAACCCCGCCGCCCTCGTCGCGATGGCGCAGGGCTTCAACCTGCCGGGATGGGACCGCGACGGACGCCCCGGGGAAGCGCGGCTGCGGACGCTGCGCAAGCTGCACGTTCGCGGCATGACGCATGTGCGCCTGCCCATCGACGACGCGCAGTTGCGGGCGGGCGGCGGCGCGGCCGCCGATGCCGATGCCTATCTTGCCGATCTCGACGCCTGGATCGTCGCACTCCACGGCCTCGGGTTTGCGGTCTCCGTCGACCTGCACCCCGGCAGCGGTCTTGGGACCCTGTTCCGCGAGCGTCCCGCCGCGGCGCTGGCCGAGACGAAGGCGATCTGGGCGCAACTGGCGCCCGTGCTCGCCCAATTCGATCCGGCAACGACCTATGCCGAACTCCTCAATGAGCCCCCGGTCGACCCGTCCGTCTGGCGGACGCAACTGCCCGAACTCGCGGCCGTCGTTCGCTCGCTTCTGCCGAAGCACACGCTCGTGGTCGCGCCGTTCGGTCCACAGCGGCACGAATCGCTGGCCGACGTGCCGCTTCTCGACGACCCGAACGCGATCTACGCCGTCCACTACTACGACCCGTTCGCCTTTACCCATCAAGGTGCCGACTGGACGGGACCGGACAGCGTGCTGCCGAAGCTGGTCGGCCTGCCGTGGCCGAGCCCGGCCGGCGATCGCACGATGACCGATGTCCTCGACGATCTGGCCAAACGAGGTGAGGATGCGGCCCGCAAGGTCGTCGCCGACTCGCTTCTCGACGGCTGGACCGAAGCCGATGTGGCCCGCGCCTATGCGACGATGGCGGACTGGTCGGACCGGACCGGACGACCGGTGGTGGTCAACGAGTTCGGCGTCTACGCCGGAGCCGCACCGCGTCAAGCGCGGCTGGCCTGGCTGACGACGGCGGCGAAGGCGGCTCGATCGCGCTGCATCGGCTGGACGCACTGGGACTACGAGGACGGCTTCGGGATCCTGGACGCTTCAGGCCGCATCGACGCAGCCGTGCTGGATGCGCTGTTGCCGAACGCGCTGGAAACCCGGCCGTAGCGGATGGCATGGTAGACCGGGGTCGAACGGCGCCGGTTCCGGCTGGCGGCGGCACATGATGGACGAGACGGATCAGTGGCACCCCGCGGGGGGTGCGGCAGCCAGACCGACGAATAGGAAACCGAAAGTCGTGACGATGCGCTCAGATTGGGAAAACCCGGATGTTCTGCGGTCGTCGGCTCGCCTCGCGGCGCTGCGGCCGGTCGCTCGCATGGACGCGGGACCGGCTGGCAGCGCGGCAGTCCCGGTGGACAGCGGCGGGCGCGACGGCGCCTTCAGCCCGTCGGCATTGGTCCGCTATCTCTTCCGCAACAGCTTGATCGTGCTTCTTCTGGCTGCTTTCCTTCTCGGCGGCGCGCTTTACGCGTTCCGGCTCGTGCCGTTCCCGTATCGCTCGACTGCGATCGTCATCGTCGATCCGCGCGAGCAGAAGATCTCGCCCACGCAGGAGGTGTTGCCGGGAATAGGGACCAACACCGCGGCTCTGGAAAGCGTCGTGCAGATCGTCCAGTCCGGGGGTTTCCTCGCCGAGCTTCTGAAGCGCATGGATGTTTCCGCCGATCCCGAACTCGCCAACGCCCGCACGCTCGATCCGCGCAGCCAGTTGCAGGAATTCCGCGACCGGCTGACCGTGGAGCGGCGCGGCGCCACCTATCTGGTCGACATTTCCTACACGTCGAAGGATCCCGAACGCGCGGCGCTCTACGCCAATCGGGTCGCCGAGGCGTTCGTGGCGAACGAGAGCGATGCGCGCACCGGGGCCGCCTCGAATGCCGCCGACAGCCTGTCGGGTCGCCTCGGCGATCTCCGCCAGACGCTGCGTCTCTCGGAAGAGGCGGTGGCGCGGTTCAAAGTCTCCTCCGGCATGGTCGATGTCGATGCCAACAGCACGCTCGGCCAACGCGAGATCGCCGAGTTGAGCGAGCAGCTGACGCTGGCCCGCTCGGCCACCGATGCGGCGCGGGCGAGGGCGCAGAACCTCGCCTCGGCGACGGCGGGCGGCGATGCGCAATCCTCGGAGCTTTCGCTCCTGCGCCGCGAGCAATCCGATCTCGCGCGTTCGCTCGCCGAACTTAGCCAGACCTACGGCGCGCGCCATCCTCGCATCGTCGACATCCGCTCCAAGCTGTCCGCCATCGACACGCAGATCGAGCGCGAGCGTTCGCTCGTCGGGCTCTCGCTCAAGCGGCAGCTGGACGTGGCACAGGCGCAGCAGGCCGATCTCGAGCGGCGGCTGTCGCAGCTCGTCGGCCGAGCCGGGCGGACGGACGAAGCGCAGGTGCAACTGGCCGACCTCGAACGACAGGCCGCCTCCGACCGCGCGATCTACGAGCAGTACCTGACCCAGTACAAGGCGGTCGACGAGCAGCGTCTCATGCCCTTCGAGGACGTTCGCGTGGTCTCCGCGGCCATGCCACCGCTGAAGTCGACGCGGCCGAGCCTCGTCCTCGTCGGCGTCGTCGCCGGGATGGTCAGCCTCGGGATCGCGGTTCTGCTCGTGCTCGTTCCCGGCGTGATCCGCGGCCGTTTCAGCCGGGCGTGACGGCATGATGGGCCTTCCGCTGGGTTAACCAAGGATCGAAGCTTTGGGGCGGATCGGCGGATACTTCGACCTCTACGCCCTCAGTCCCACCGATCTGCGTTAAACTGTGCCGATCAAGCACGACAGCCGCTTTTCGATGCGTTGCTTCCCCCTTTCGGTCCCATGGACAATGTCCGACAGACGGAGAATGAGATGAACTCGATGGCCCCCACGCAGGACCTCCTGGCCGACTGGCAGCCGCGCCACGCGCAGCTCTTCGGCCAGCATGCGATCAAGCTCCAGCACCGGCTGGCGGAAACCGGGCTCTTCACCCGCGAGGCGCTCGGCCGTCTCATCGAGCGCTGCCCGCCCGATCACTACGGCATCCTCAGCATGGGTCTCGACAAGACGAAGTCTGAGAAGATCCACGGCGAGTTCGGCGGCTGCAGCGGCATCGAGGTGATCGAGGCCATCGAGCGCGGTCGCATGTGGCTGAACATGCGCCGGATCATGGATTTCGATCCGACGTATCGCGCGCTGCTCGACCGCGTCTTCACCGAGTTCGAGGCCCGCGTTCCCGGCCTCAAGACATCCAAGCGCAACATCGGCGTGCTCGTCTCCTCGCCGAACGCGCAGGTCTATTACCACGCCGACATTCAGGGTCAGTCGCTCTGGCAGATCTCCGGCTCGAAGCGCGTCTATCTCTACCCGACGTCGGAGGTCTTCCTGCCCTCGACGAGCATCGAGAAGATCCTGCTGCGCGAGACCGACGAGGACGTTCTCTACAAGCCGTGGTTCGACGAGTTCGCGACTGTCCACGACCTGTCGCCCGGCGAGATGCTGACCTGGCCGCTCTATGCGCCGCACCGGGTCGAGAACCACGATTGCCTGAACATCTCGGTGACCATGGAGCACTGGACGAAGGAAATCTGGAACGCCTACGCCGTACACTACGGCAACGGCGTGATGCGCCGGACCCTGAAGCTCGGCAATCCTTCGACACGCACCAGCGGCCTGTCGGTCTACCCCAAGGCTGCCTCCGCCTTCGCCTGGAAGAAGCTCGGCCGCGAGACCAAAGGTGACGTGGTCAAGACGAAGGGGTTCCGCGTCGACGCGAACTCGCCGAACGGCGTCGAGTTCTACCGATGAGCATGCTGGCGGCGCCGTCGGCGGACGCCGCGCCTGGCGGTTCGATCGTGCCGACCGGCGAGATCGTCGTCG
The DNA here is from genome assembly GCF_001463705.1 of Aureimonas sp. AU12. Taxonomy (GTDB): domain Bacteria; phylum Pseudomonadota; class Alphaproteobacteria; order Rhizobiales; family Rhizobiaceae; genus Aureimonas. Next base: position 46,644 of record NZ_BBWH01000044.1, read on the forward strand.
CCGGTCCGCTGGACGTCGCCATCGAGCCCGGCTTCGATTTCCTGTCCGATGCCTATCGTGCGCTCTTTGTGCAATCGGCGGCGACCGCCTTCCAGTCGCCGCTCTGGCTCCACGCCATCCACCGCGATCTCGTGCCGTCGCTGGGCGCCGAACCGCGAACGGTGACGGTGCGCGAGCGGCAGACGGGGGACCTCGTCGCCGTGCTGCCGCTGGTCAGCCAGCGCCGCATGGGCGTGACGATCGTGCAGCCCGCCGATTTCGGCATCTGCGACTACAACAGCCTTGTCGCCTCCACAGCGGCCTTCGACCGTTTCGTCGGTGACGACGGCGTGCGCACGGCCCTGCGCGCCGTGCTGGAGCCCGGCAGCCTCCTGATGTTCCGCAAGGTTCGGGCCGATGGGCTCGACATGCAGCGCCTGTTTCCCGGTGCCCGACAGACGCTGAACGAGAACGCGGCCTTTCACAGCGTTATCGGCGACGACTTCGAGGAGTGGCGTCGTCGGACGTTGAAGAAAAAGTTCTCGAAGGAACTCAACCGTCTGGCCCGACAGATCGAGCGCGACATCGGGCCCTACGAGCACGCGCCGGCCACCACCGAAGCTGAAATCCGCGAGGCGTTCGAGTTCGCCCGTGCCGCCCGCACCGGGCGGTTCGAGGACGATCTCTTCCTGCGCGACGATTATTTCCGCTTCTACCTGAACGTCGCGATCGAAGGCGCAGCCAGTGGCGAAACCGTCACCTTCGTCAGCCGCGTTGCCGGCCGGCCCGTGGCGGTGCTGTTCGGTCCGGCCGGCGACGGCGTCTTCCACGCCGTGGTCACAGCGTCCGATACGGCCGAGATCGGCAAGTTCTCGCCGGGCGTCCAGATCCTCTACCAGATGATCCGACAGCGCTTCGACGAAGGGCATCGCCTTTTCGACATGGGGCTCGGCAACACCGGCTACAAATCGCATTTCCGCGTCGAGGAAACCGCGATTTACAACCTGACGCTGGCCCGCACGCTGGCCGGGCATACCGTGTCGCAGGTCTACCACAACGCCAAGCCGGTGAAGAACCTGCTGCGCCGCTTCGTCCCGCAGGTCCGCTGAACGATGATTCTGCATGACGTCACGGTGGAGCGGGCGAGTGCGGCGCGGGCCGCGTGGCATCCATGAGCCTCTCCACGCTGGCGGGGCGGGCTTTCGACCTCGCGCGCCGTCCGGCGGTGCGGGGCATCGTCGGCGTCGTCGCCCTGAAGGCGTCGATCATCGCGGTCAACTTCGCGCTGATCTTCCTCGCCGCGCGGCTTCTGGGCGCCCACGACTTCGGCGCCTACTCGATCCTCTTCAGTGCTGCGGGCCTTTGCGGCGTCGCCGCCACGTTCGGCCAGCAGATGCTGGTGATGCGGTCGTGGAGCGAGTATGCGGGCCCGAGCGACGCCGGCCTCCTCAAGGGCTCGCTACTCTTCAGCACCGGCATCTGCCTCATCGGCGCGATGATGACCTTCGCAGGGTTCGTCCTCTGGACCCGCGTGACGACCGAAGCGGATGCGGCCTGGCCCGTCGCCGCCTATGCCGGGCTTCTGACGCTCGTGCTCTTCACCTCGCATCTCGTGCGCTCGGCCGTCGGCGTCGGACGGGGCGACGGCTACGCCAACATCGCCTCGGCGCTGCCGCCCGTGCTTTACCTCGCCGCATGCTGGGCCATGGGTTGGCAGGCCGATCTGGCGGGGACCTTCCTGTTCTATGCGCTCGGCCTTCTGCTGGCGCTGGTCGTCCATGTCGGTTCGATGGCCTTCACCCTCGGCCGCCGGCCGGACTTTGCCGCCGCCGCGCCGCGCATCGATCTCGCCGCATGGCGGCCGCGCTCGTGGAAGCTCTGGCTGTCCTCGATGCTGGAGGCGGCGAACCAGTATCTCGACGTCCTCATCGTCGGCCTGCTGCTCAGCCCGTCCGTCGCCGGCGCTTACTTCGTGACGACGCGGCTGGCCAACGCCTTCGCCACAGCCTCCGATGCGCTGAACATGTTCTCGACCCGCCATATTCCCGATCTGCACTTCCGGCGGGACAAGGTCGCCCTGCGAGCGCTGCTCGATTCGATCTCGTGGATGACGGCGCTGATGATCGCCGGTGGTCTTCTTGTGATCGCAGTGGGCGGCCCGTTTCTCCTGCGCGCCTTCAACCCCGACTACGCCTCCTACTATCCCGCCCTCATCGTCCTGTCGGTCGGGACGGCTGCGGCGGCAGGCGCCGGGCCATCCGCCTCGGTGCTGATGCTGACCGGCCACGAGGGGCGTTATCTCTCGATCATGGCCGTCGCGCTCGCCACGCGCGCACTCGGGTTTTTCCTGCTGATCCCCACCTTCGGGTTGATGGGGGCAGTGGTCGCCACGGCCGTGTCCTTCACGATCATGGCGTGGCAACTCGCGCGGTCCTCCAAGCGACTCGCCGGCCTCGACTGTTCGGTCGGGCGACTGGTCGGAACGCGCACGCCCTGAAGCGGCGCCTCAGTCGTCGTTGGCCGTCGTCAGGTCTTCCGGCCGGGTGCCGACCTCCGGCTTGTGCGGGAGGTGGCCGGCGTCCTCCAGAGCCTTCGCAAGAAGCGTCGCGATGGCCTGCTGACGGGAGTGGATCATCTCCGCGGCGGCAAAACCGTCGATGGCCTGTAGGATTTCGACGGGCAGGTCGAGCGCGACGGGCATGGGTTGTCCTCCGATGGCTGCCGACGGCGCAGTGCCGAGCGATCCCGCGCGAGCGGCCTCTCCTTGAGCCCGCTCCGCGTCCACCGCCGAGCCCACTCGCCGTCGACCGATTTCGACGACATAGGGCCTGTTGCCGTGGAAGCCATGGACAGGCGAGGGCGGTCGACCCGCCATCCCGGCCGAAAGGCGCACATGTCGTCAGCGCCGCGAACGTGACGCCGCCTGTTTCATGGCAATTCGATGACGGATTTGACGAGGCGGCTGCGTCGCCGCGTTGTCAAACTGACATGCCGCCAGCCTAGAGAGCGCAGGCGGATCGAACGGCTTCAGGCCCGATCCGCCCGACCCGTCGAAGGCGCCGCGCATGAAGATCGTCCAGATCACCGATACCCATCTCAGCCCCGGCAAGTGTCACTTCAACGGCAACTGGGGTCCGCTGGCCGAGTGGGTCGAGTGCGAGCAGCCCGACCTCGTCATCCACACCGGCGACCTGACCATCGACGGCGCCGACCTCGCCGAAGACCTCGTCTACGCCAAGGCCCTGCTCGATACGCTTGGCGTGCCGTGTCTCGTCGTGCCCGGCAATCACGACGTCGGCCATGCCGGAACCGCCCAGCCGGTCGATGCCGCGCGGCTGGCGCGCTGGCGCGACCTCGTGGGGCCGGATCGCTGGATGGCGGATCGCGGCGACTGGCGGCTGATTGGCCTCAACTCGCTTCTCCTCGGCCTCGGCGACGACGAGGAGGCCGCGCAACTCGAATGGCTGACGCAAGCACTGGCGATGCGTGGCGACCGCCGTGTTGCCGTCTTCGGCCACAAGCCGCTCTTCCTCGACGATGCCGGGGAGGGCGAGACCGGCTACTGGGGCGCCCAGCCCGCGCCGCGCCGTACGCTTCTCGACCTCTTCGCAGCGCACGACGTCGCGCTCTATGCCAGCGGTCATCTCCATCGCGGCTGGATCGGGCAGGGGGGAACGACGGCTCTCGTCTGGGCACCGGCCTCGTCCTTCGTCGTCGGGGCGATGGCCGGTCGGGTCATGCCGGGCGAAAGCGTCGTCGGCGCTGCCATCCACCATCTGGGTTCGGACGTCCGCTCCGAGCTCGCAACCGTTCCAGGCCTCATCCCCCATCTCCTCGACGACGTGATGGACGAGGTCTATCCCGCCGCCGTGCAGGAGGGCGTTTCGCGATGAGCACCTTCGGCCTTCGGGCGATCTCCAAGGGTTTTGGCGGCAACCCGATCCTTCGTTCCGTCACGATCGAGGCGGAAGCCGGCGAGTTCATCGCCCTCGTCGGCCCGTCCGGCTGCGGTAAGAGCACGCTGCTGCGCATCGCGGCCGGGCTGGAAACGGCCGACGAGGGCCAGGTGGTCATCGGCGAGCGGGACGCAACGGATCTCGGTCCCGGTGAGCGCAACGTCGCGATGGTGTTCCAGTCCTACGCGCTTTATCCTCATCTCACCGCCGGTCAGAACATCGCGGTGCCGCTGGCCATGCGCGAACTGAGCGCGCTTCAGCGCCTGCCGATCATCGGTTCTGCGATGCCGGGCGCGCGCGGTCGTGCCGCCGACATCGGTCGGCGCGTCGGCGAGATGGCGGTCTCGCTGAAGATCGACCACCTGCTCGATCGCAAGCCCGGCGCGATGTCGGGCGGGCAGCGCCAGCGTGTCGCCCTGGCGCGGGCCCTGGTGCGGCGTCCCGACGTCTTCCTGATGGACGAGCCGCTGTCGAATCTCGACGCCAATCTGCGCGTCCATGCACGCGGCGAGATCGTCGAACTGCACCGGCGGACCGGCGTTCCCACGCTCTATGTCACCCATGACCAGGCCGAGGCTCTGTCCATGGCCGACCGCGTCGCGGTGATGATCGGCGGCCGCGTGCTGCAACTGGCGAGCCCGCAGGCGATCTACGACGACCCCGCCCATGTCGAGGTGGCCCGCTTCGTCGGCAGTCCGCGCATCAATTTGCTGCCTGCGACGCTGGATCCCGCTGGCATCGCGCGGGTCGGCGACGTTGCCATCCTTCCGGTTCCCGGCGCCGCGCCCGGCGAACTCGTCACGATCGGCGTTCGCCCCGAGCATCTCGTGCTGCGCGAGGTCGGAGCGGAGGCCATCCCGGCGCGTGTCGGTCGGCTCGAATATCTCGGTTCTGAAGTTCTGGTCTTCCTCGACGTCGAAGGGCTTTCGGACCCCTGTGTCGCCAAGGTCTCGCCTCGGCAGGCCGCGTCGCTTCGCGCCGGCACGGCGCTGGGCCTCGACGTCGATCCTGCGCATGCCCTGGTCTTCGACGGGGACGGCGCCCGTCATCCTCTTCCGGCCGTGCAGCCGCGCCGACGGGAGCCGGCGCATGTCTGACGCGATCGCCCTCGGATCCTCCACGGTACCGCGCCGCCGCGCCCGTTCGCGGGCCGCCCGTGACGAGGCCAAGGCCTGGGCGCTGGCCTTGCCTGCCATCCTCCTTCTTTCGCTTTTCGTGATCCTGCCGACGTTGGCGGTGATCGGCCTTAGCCTCACCGACTTCGAACTCGGCTATGACGGGTTCCGCTTCGTCGGCCTTGAGAACTACGCCGAACTCTGGAGCGACCGCACCTTCCGGACCTCGCTCGGCAACACCGCGGTCTACAGCGCGATCGTGACCCCGGCCTCGATCGCGCTCGGCCTCGGCGTGGCGCTCCTGATCGAAGCTGAGACACGGGGGCGGGCCTTCTTCCGCACCGTCTACTTCCTGCCCGTCGCCTCGCTTCTCGTGGCGATGGCGACCGTCTGGCAGTATCTCCTGCATCCCACGATCGGCCCGGTGAATGCCATGCTGGCGATGGTCGGCATCGCCGGTCCGAACTGGCTGGGGTCGAGCGACACGGTGCTCCTGAGCCTCGCGCTCATCGGCGTCTGGCAGTCCGTCGGCTTCAACATGGTGCTGTTTCTCGCCGGCCTCACCGCCATTCCCCGCGATCTCTACGCCGCCGCGGCGGTAGACGGGGCGTCGAGCGGCTGGCAGCGCTTCCGGCTCGTCAGCTGGCCGATGCTGGGGCCCACCACGCTCTTCGTCGCGACGATCAGCGTGATCAATTCGGTGAAGGTCTTCGAGACCGTGAAGACGCTGACGGAGGGCGGGCCGAACAAGGCCTCCGAGGTCCTGCTCTTCACCATCTACCAGGAAGGCTTCGTCTACCTGCGCGTCGGCTACGCCTCGGCGATGACCGTCGTTTTCCTCGCCATCCTCATCGTGCTGATGGTGATCCAGTACCGCGTTCTCGATCGCCGGGTGCACTACTGATGGCCGCTTCGTCCTTCTCGCCGGCGCGCATCGTCCGGCTGTCGCTCCTCTCCGCCGGTGCGCTCGCGATGCTCGCGCCCTACGTCTGGATGGTATCGGTGGCCGGCAAGTCCCGCGCCGAGATCTTCTCCTCGTCGCTGAACATCTGGCCGCAGACGTGGTCGTTCGGCGTCAACGTCGCGAAGGCGCTGACCCGCGTGCCCATGGGAACGCTGCTCCTCAATGGCGTCCTCGTCTGCGCGGCGATCCTCGTGCTGCAGGTCGTGGTCGCCATCCCCTGCGCCTACGCCATGGCCAAGCTGCGCTTCGGCGCGGCGCGAGCGATGATGACACTCGTGATGCTCGGCCTGCTGGTGCCCATCCATGCCACCGCGCTGCCGATCTACGTGGCCTTCGAGAAGACGGCGCTGCTCAACAGCTACACGGCCCTCATCGCGCCGTTCTCGATCTCGGTCTTCGCGATCTTCCTCTTCCTCCAGTTCTTCCGAGCTCTGCCGGACGATCTCTTCGACGCCGCCCGGCTCGACGGCATGTCGGAGGGCTCGATCATCGCCCGCGTCGTGGTGCCCAACGCCTGGCCGGCGATCACGGCCTTCTCGATCTTCTCGGTGGTGGCGCACTGGAACGACCTGTTCTGGCCGCTCATCGTCGTCAGCGACATGAAGCTCGCGACCCCTCCGCTCGGCCTCCTGTTCTTCCGCTCGGCGGAAGCGGGCGACGACTACGGCGCACTGATGGCGGCGACGCTCATCATCACCCTTCCTCTTCTCGCCGCGTTCCTGCTCGCTCAGAAACGTTTCGTCGAGGGGATCACCATGACCGGGCTCAAGGGCTGACCGGTCTCTTCCAGGAGACGTGACCTATGGCATTCCTCAAGAACGCGATCGCCGCCGCGGCGCTCGCGACGGCCTTCTGCGGCTCGGCTTCGGCCGAGACGACGTTGACCGTCCACTATCCGATGCCGGGCTTCTTCAAGGATGTGATGGAGAAGATCTCTACCAAGTTCATGGCGGAGAACCCGGACGTCAAGATCGAGTTCGCCAGCCCCTCGGCGACCTACGAGGAGGGCGTCCAGACGATCATGCGTCAGGTCGGCACCTCGGAAGCGCCGGACCTGACCTTCATCGGCCTCAACCGCCTGCGCATGGTCACCGAGCGCGACATTCCCGTCGATCTCGCCCCCTTCGTCGCAGCCGATGGCGACATGGCCGCACAGGGCTTCAGCGACACGATCCTCAAGCTTGCGCAGGTGCAGGGCAAGCAGGTTGGCCTCGCCTTTGCGACGTCCAACCCGATCATGTACTACAATGCCGATCTCGTGCGCGCGGCCGGCGGCAACCCGGACGTGCCGCCCACGACCTGGGACGAGGTGATCGCGCTCGGCGGCAAGATCAAGGCGCTCGGCGACGGCAACGAGGGCATCGACTTTCGCTGGCAGGGCGACGACTGGATGTTCTCGGCGCTGCTCTTCGGCGCCGGTGGCTCCATGCTGACGCCCGACGAGACGAAGGTCGCCTTCGGTGGCCCGGCCGGCCTCCAGGCCATGACGGTGCTCGATCGCATGGTGAAGGAAGGCGGCCTGCCCGTCTTCACCAAGCAGGCCGGCGAACAGGCCTTCGTGGCGGGCAAGGTCGGCTTTGCCTTCCAGACCACCGGGGCGCTGCGCAACACGATCAACAATGTCGGCGAGAAGTTCGACCTTCGCACGGCGCCGATCCCGCGTCTCGACACGGCCAACGGCAAGCTGCCGACGGGCGGCAACGCGGTGGTGATTCTCACTCGCGACGCGGAGAAGCAGAAGGCCGCCTGGCGCTTCGCCAAGTTCGCCGCCGGCCCCTATGGCGCTTCGGTCGTCGTGCCTGGAACGGGCTACGTGCCGAACAACGAGCTCGCGGCCAAGTCGCCCGAATATCTGGCAGACTTCTACGACAAGAACCCGCTGTTCAAGGCCGGCCTGTCGCAGATGCCGCTGATGCAGCCCTGGTTCGCCTTCCCCGGCAACAACGGCGTGCGCGTGACGCAGACGATCGTCGACAACCTGTCGCGCGTGGTCGAGCAGACGGCGACGCCCGAAGCGGCTCTCGCCGACGCCGTAGCGGAGGTCGAGCGCCTCCTGCCGCGTCGCTGAGACCAAAATCTCGCATCAAACTAGAGGAAGCGGGTCCGGCGACGGGCCCGCTTCCTCATGCCGTTCGGGTGCCAAGCCGGCTGGTGGTGTCTCCCTCGTAGAGCTGGACGCCGAGTTCGAGCAGACGCGGCGCGGCGCCATGATGCATCATGTCGAGCAGGAGGGACGCCGCGACCGCACCGATCGCGCTGTTGGGCATGTCCACCGTCGTCAGGATCGGCTCGATCATTCGCCCGATAGCCATGCCGTCGAACCCGGCCACCGACATGTCATCGGGAACGCGAAGCCCGAGACGGCGAACGGCTCTGATCACGCCGAGCGCCAGCAGATCGTTCGACGCCACGATCGCCGTGGGCCGGCCCCGCTCGATCGGTCCCGTCAGATCGAGTTCGGCATAGTCCTCGGTGAAGGACATCTCGACGGGCGGAAGCGGTTCGAGATTGGCCGCTGCCAACGCCTCGCGATACCCCGAGTGTCGAAGCCTTGCCCGGTCGGACGCTGCGAAATGGCCTGACACGAAGAGGATGCGGCGGTGGCCCTCCGCGACCAGATGCTCGACGAGAAGGCGCGCCGACGCGGCGTTGTCCACGGTCACAGCGGCAGGGAAGACCGTCGTCGGGCGGTTGAAGAGCAGCACCGTCGGCGGCAGCGCCATGGCCCGCACGGGGCTGGTCGAGGCGTCGCAGAGGGTCAGGAGCAGGCCGAGGACCGGCTCCGCCAGCAGCGACGACACGGCCGACACCTCCTCGGCGGGATCGTAGTTCGACTGGGCGATGAGAACGCTATGGCCGGCATGGCGCATGCGATCCTGGATGCGCGACAGCGACTGCGCGAAGACGGGGTTCGTGAGGCTGGGAACGAGAACGCCGATCGCATTGCGACGAGTGCCGGTTCTGACGGTTGCCGAACCCTCGTCGGCCAGCGGATGTCCAAGCTCCAGGGCGGCCTGACGCACCCGGGCCCGCAAGGCCGCGCTGACCGGCCCGTGGCCGTTGAGAACGCGATCGACGCTGGCGAGCGAACACCCGCAACGCTCGGCGATCTCATGGCGAACGCTCATTCTCACTCCCGTCCGCTGCCGCCGGCTCCGCAGTGCCGGAGTGGTCTATCACAGTCCGGATGCAGCGAAGGCCGAAAGGCGGACGCATCGTCCAGCCGTCGAGATCCGATACCGCGCATGGGTGAGCGCGCCATCGGCTTCGAACCGCAGCCAAGCTTCGAGGCGACGTCCGCCATATTGCGAGTGAACCCGTGATCGTGGACAACATCGCGACCGCGCCGCGGCGGACCGCACAACGGAGGCTCGACTCATTCATGCCCATCAAGGCTTTCGGCAACCGCAGCTTCGGCGCCTTCCTTTTCGACATGGACGGCACCGTGCTGTCGTCGATCGCCGTTACGGAGCGCGTCTACGGCGGATGGGCAACCTGCCACGGGCTCGACGTCGCCGCCTTCCTCTCGACCATCCACGGCGTTCGCGCCGTCGACAACGTGCGCCTCCTTAACCTTCCCGGGGTCGATCCCGAAACGGAAGCGGCGGTGCTGCTGGCCGGGGAAATGGCAGACGTCGACGGGATCGAGGCCATCGCCGGCGCGCACGCCTTCCTGACGTCGCTTCCCGCCGATCGCTGGGCCATCGTCACGTCCGCGCCGCGAACTCTCGCGCTGCGGCGACTGGAGGCGGGCGGCCTGCCGGTTCCCGACGTTCTCGTCGCCGCCGAGGATGTCGTGAACGGGAAGCCGGCGCCGGACTGCTTCATAGAGGGCGCACGGCGGCTCGGCGTCCCGATCGAGGATTGCGTCGTGTTCGAGGATGCGCCGGCCGGAATCGAGGCCGCGGAAGCGTCCGGGGCTGCGGTCGTCGTGATCACCGCCACGCATGCCCATCCCGTCGAGACGCGGCATCCCAGCATCGCCGGCTACGAGGCGCTTCGGGCCGCAGCGACGCTCGACGGGCCCCTGCGTTTCGAGGCCGCGTCCACGCCGGGACCCTTGGCCTGACCTGCCGAAGGGGTGCGGCGGATCAGGTGAGGGTGCGGCGATACTGCAGGAAGCCGGACCGGTCGGCGATGCGGTCGTATAGCTGCATCGCATCGACGTTCGTCTCGTGCGTCAGCCAGTAGACCCGCGAGGCGCCGGCCTGCCGCGCCTCGTCGTAGACGTGCTCGATCAGGCGACGACCGATGCCATGGCCGCGCATATCGTGATCGACGAAGAGATCCTGCAGGTAGCAATAGTCGCCGGCCGTCCATGTCGAGCGGTGATAGATGAAGTGGACAAGGCCGACGGGTCGGCCGTCATGCAGATCGAGGGCGGCGAACATCGGCTCCGCCGGATCCAGAAGCCGCTCGAAGGTCCGGTTCGTGATCTCGGCCGCGATCTCGACCTTGTAGAAGGTCTGGTAGCCGCTCCAGAGACGCAGCCAGTCGTCGCGGTCGTCGGCTTCGAGCGGTCGGATCATCGGTTCGTTTCCTGTTGAGGCGCGAGGTTCGTCGCGACGAGGCCGGGCGCCTGGCCGGGCCTCGTCGATCCGTCGAATTCAGCGTCCGAGCGCGGCCTCGACCCCTTCGGCCAGCGCCTTGGCGTCATGGCGCGCGGCGAGCGCCGCCTCCATCGTCACCGATTCGAAGCGCACGGCCTGATGGGGCTGAAGCTGTCCAATGAGGTCCATGTCGACCGAAATCACCGTGCCAAGCATGAAATAGCCGCCACCCGACACCGCGTCGCGGTGCAGGACGATCGGCTCCGTGCCGCCGGGTACCTGCACCGAACCATAGGGGTAGCAGCTGTCGACGATGTTCGACGGGTCGGAGCCCGCGCCGAAGGGCTGCTCGCGCGGTTCGAGGTCGAGCTTGCGCCCGCCGCGGAACCGGTAGCCGATCCGGTCGGCTTCGGGCGCGACCTTCCACTCGTCCTCGAAGAACGTGCCTTTCGACCCTTCGGTGACGCGGTGCCAGTAGAGGCCGGGCAGCACGCGCAGGGTCTGCGAGGCGCCGATCGGGCGGCGCAGAGTCTCCGCCACGCTCGCACCTTCGCGCGCGGCGCCGGTCGGCACGCCGAGCGCCAGCGTGTCGCCGGCCTTCAGCGGACGGCCCTCGAAGCCGCCGAGACCGCCGAGCGCGTAGGTGGAGCGCGAACCCAGCACGAGCGGGACGTCGATGCCACCGGAGATGGCGATGTAGGCGCGCGCGCCGGCCTTGAGGAAGCCGAACGAGAGCACCTGGCCCGCCTTCACCGGGAAGGCCGTCCAGCCCGGCTGCTCGATGCCGTCGACCTTCGGCGGCATCGCCGCTCCGGTCACGGCGACGAGCGCGTCCGCTCCGAAGCGGATCTCCGGTCCCATGAACACCGCCTCGAGCGCCGCTGCGCCGGCCTCGTTGCCGACGAGGCGGTTGGCGGCGACGAGCGCGTGGCGGTCCATCGCGCCGGAGATCGGCAGGCCGAGATGGTAGTAGCCGGGACGCCCGAGATCCTGGACCTGCGTCGACAGGCCGGGCTTCAGGATCTCGATCGTGGCTATCGGGGAAGCGCTCATGGCAGCACCTTGAGGATCGAGGCGTTGGTGCCGTCGGGGTCGGCGAGAAAATCGGCGAGCGAGAAGCGCACGTCGCGCATCGCCGGTTCGAACCGGCCGCCATCGACCGCTTCCGCCGCCGCGTCGTAGCCTTCGCGATCGACCCGGCGGAACTGCACGATGTCGCCGGGCCGGAAGAGGATCATGAAGTCGCGGAGATAGCTGACCTTTTGGGCGGGATCGTAGATCGGCATCGGCGTGATGCCGAACATCTGGTAGCCGCCGGCGCCGCGCACCGAGTAGATGCAGCCGAAGCAGCCGCCGTGGCCGACCGTCAGCCGCGGCGTGTCGGTGCGCGGGCGTAGGTACTTCGGCACCTCGATCTGCCGCTTGCGATCTACCATCTGGTACATGAACGGCAGGCCTGCGACGAAGCCGACCATCGAGACAAACCATGGCGCGCCCGAATGCGCCTCGATGAAGGCCTCGACATTGCCGAAACCGTTGATGCGGGCGGCGTAGTCGAGATCGGTTCCGCCGGGCTCCTGATGGCGTTCGCGAAAGCGCATCAGGGTCTCGCGGGTCCACGGATCGTCGTAGAAGACGGGCACCTCGATGACGCGGGTCGAGATCACCGTGTCGGTGGTCTCGGCGCCGGACTCGAAGCTCTTCAGCTCCGCCATCAGGTCGTCCGGCGCGATGACGTCGGGGTCGAACTTGATCTGGAACGAGGCGTTGGACGGGCAGATCTCGGTGACGCCCCGGATGCGGCTCTCGCGCACCGCATTGGTCATCGACAGGCTCTTGAAGAAGGCCGGGAGGGACATCTCCTCGTTGACCTCGACGAAGATATGCTCGTCGCCGCCGAAGGAATAACGCGTCGTCATCGTCCGGTCTCCGTATCCGTCAGTGTGGGAAGCGGCCGTTCCTCGAGCCAGCGCGTGTGGAACCGACCGGCCTGCACGTCCGCGTCGCGGGCGAGCGCCTGGTGCAGCCCGGCGGTGGTGGCGATGCCCTCGATGCGCAATTCGCCGAGCGCCCGGTCGAGGCGGGCGATCGCGCCCTCGCGCGTGTCGTCCCAGACGATGAGCTTGCCGATCAGCGAATCGTAGAAGGGCGGCACGGCGTAGCCGGCATGCAGCATCGTGTCGAAGCGCACGCCCATGCCGCCGGGAATGCGGAGCGCCGTGACCGTGCCGGGGCAGGGGCGGAAGTCGAGCGTGGGATCCTCGGCGTTGATGCGCACCTCGATCGCGTGCCCGCGCATCGCGATCTCGTCCTGACGCACCGAAAGCGGCGCGCCGCCGGCGACGCGGATCATCTCGCGCACGAGATCGAAGCCGGTGATCATCTCGGTGACGGGATGCTCGACCTGGATGCGCGTGTTCATCTCGATGAAGTGGAAGTCGCCGCGCGTCTCGTCGTAGAGATATTCGAGCGTGCCGGCGCCGCGGTAATTGACGCTCTGGGCCAGTTCGACCGCCGAGCGGCAGAGGGCTTCGCGCGTCTCGGGCGACAGGCAGGCGGCCGGTGCCTCCTCCCAGATCTTCTGGCGCCGACGCTGCAGCGAGCATTCGCGCTCGAAGAAATGCACGACGTCGGTGCCGTCGCCCATCACCTGCACCTCGACGTGCCGGGCCCGGGCGATGAAGCGTTCGAGGTAGAGGCCACCGTCGCCGAACGCCGCCTTGGCCTCGGCGCTGGCCGGGCCGAACTGCGAGCGAAGTTCGTCGGCATCCGCGGCGACGCGAATGCCGCGCCCGCCGCCGCCGGCCGCCGCCTTGATCATCACGGGATAGCCGATGCGCTCGGCCTCATTGATCGCATCGTCGATCCCGGCGATGACCCCCGCGCTGCCGGGCACCACGGGAACGCCGGCGGCTTGCGCGATTTCTCGCGCCTTGGCCTTGTCGCCCATGGCGCGGATCGTCTCCGCCTTCGGTCCGACGAAGATCAGGCCGGCGGTCTCGACGGCCTCGGCAAAGCCCGCGTTCTCCGACAGGAAACCGTAGCCGGGATGGACCGCGTCGCAGCCCGACGCCAAGGCCGCCTTCAGCATGGCATCGACGGAGAGGTAGGATTTCGAGGCGTGGGCGGGCCCGACCTCGGCGATCTCGTCGGCCAGATGCGCCGCCAGCATGTCGCGATCGGCGGCGCTCACCGCCTGCACCGTCGCAATGCCGAGTTCACGGGCCGCGCGGATGATCCGCACGGCGATCTCGCCGCGATTGGCGACGAAGAGCTTGGCGATCGCCATCGTCAAGCGTCGAGGTCGAGAAGCGGCTGGCCCGCCATCACGGCGTCCTCGTTCTCGACATGAAAGGCCTTCAGCGTGCCGGCCTCTTCGGCGACCACGGGCGTGAAGCTCTTCATCACCTCGATGAGACCGACCATGTCGCCGACGGCGACGGCATCGCCCTCCGACTTGAACACCGGCTCGCCGGGCGAGGGCGAGCGATAGAACGTTCCGGGAAGGGGGGCCATGATCGTGACGACCGGCATCGCTGAATTCTCCTGAACGGACCGAGGTGACGGGAGAGTTGCAAAGCCGGTTCGCCGTGTAAAATCGCAAATCGGAATTGGATCCATCTGAAAAATCGATAGGATAGCGCGGGTTTCGATCGAAGGATGCGCCGTGTCGATTTCTCTCAAGCAGATGCGCTATTTCGTGGCGGCCGCCGAGGCCGGTCGCATCGGGCAGGCGGCCGTCGAGCTCAACGTCTCGCAATCGGCGGTGACGGCGGCGATCCAGCAACTGGAGGCCGGGCTGGGTCTGCGGCTTCTCGATCGCGCCCCGGCCGGCGTCTCGGTGACGCTGGAGGGCGGGCGGTTCCTGCAGCAGGCACGCGATATCCTGGCGGCCGTGGCGGAGGCGACGCGCCGCTCGCGGGTCTCGCCGCAGGAGGTCGGCGGGTCGCTTCGCGTCGGCGTCACCTACACGGTCGCGGGGTACTTCCTCCCGCGCCATCTCATGCGGTTCGCCGCCACCTTTCCCCGTGTCGAGATCGATCTCTTCGAGGCGCCGAGGACGGTGATCGAACAGGCGCTGGCGGACGGGGCGATCGACATGGCGGTGCTCCTCGTCTCGAATCTGCGCAGTCCCCAGTCCATCGCCTTCGAAACGCTGACCCGGTCGCGCCGCCGCCTGTGGTCGGCGCCCGGCCATGCGCTGGCGCGGCTGGACCGGGTCGGCCTCGCGGACGTGGCGGGTCAACCCTACATCATGCTGACGGTGGACGAGGCCAAACCCACGACGCTGCGCTACTGGGAGGCGGCGGGCGTGGCCCCCAACGTCCTGTTCCGCACCTCCTCCGTCGAGGCCGTGCGATCGATGGTGGCGGGCGGAATGGGCGTGACCATTCTGTCCGATATGGTCTATCGCCCTTGGTCGCTCGACGGACAACGGATCGAGACGCGGCTTCTGGAGGAGGATATTCCGACGATGGATGTCGGCCTCGCCTGGGCTCGGGAGGCCGTCCTCGCGCCGCCAGCCGAAGCCTTTCGCGACTTCCTGCGGTTCGCCCTGACCGGCGTCGGCCACCAGCGACCGGAGGACCGCGCGGCGCCGCCATCGATTTTGTCGATGACGCCGGCCAGTTAAAGCAATTTGACGCTCGTCTTTCCGCCCGTCAGGTTTCGCGTCGAACCGAAACGGTTGGGAGCCAAGGCGATGGGCGTGCAGATCAACTGCGACATGGGCGAGAGCTTCGGCCTGTATCGCTGCGGCGATGACGAGGGGCTGATGCCCTTCATCCACATAGCCAACGTCGCGTGCGGTTTCCATGCGTCGGACCCCGTGGTCATGCGCAAGACGGTGGCGCTCGCCGCGCAGCATGGCGTGGCGGTCGGCGCACACCCGTCCTTTCCCGACCTGCAGGGGTTTGGACGGCGCGAGATGAAGATGGGGCGCGACGAACTCTCGGCGGCGCTCCTCTACCAGATCGGCGCGCTGAAGGGCTTCCTCGACGTCGCCAAGCTGCCGCTGAACCATATCAAGCCGCACGGCGCGCTCTACGGAGCGGCCGCGCGCAATGCCGAGGTGGCCGAAGCCATCGCGGATGCCGCCGAGTCGTTCGGCGTCCCGGTTCTCGGCATGGCCGGCACCCATCACGAGACGGTCTACAAGGCGCGGGGCCTTGCCTTCATGGCCGAGTATTACGTCGATCTCGACTACGACGCCGAGGGCCGGCTGATCATCACGCGCGAGCACGACGCCAAGGATCCGGCGGAGGCGGCGCAGCGCGCCGTCCGCGTGATGGAAGAGGGGATCGCCACTTCGATCGACGGCCACGAGTTCCCGATGCGGGCCGACTGCGTGTGCGTCCATTCCGACACGCCGAACGCGGTGGATCTCGCCCGCGCCGTCCACACGGCGCTGCGCCCCTGGTTCGGCTGAGAAGTGCGTATCTACACCGGCCCGACGACACCGTTCGGACGGATGGTCGAGATCGTGGCGCTTGAAGCGGGTGTCACGCTCGAGCGAGAGGTCATTCACGTCTACGAGGCGGCGTTCCTCGAAGCGGAAAACCCGCTGCGGCTGATCCCGACGTTGGTCGGAACGCCGCACGGGACGCTGCACGACAGCCGCGTTATCTGCCGTTACCTCGCCGGGCTGGCGCCGGATCGGGGCTTCCTGCCGCCGGAGACGGACTGGCGGTTCGAGACCCGCCTGGCGCTGATCGCGGGCATCATGGATGCCGGCGTTGCTCGGCAAGGCGAAGTGTCGCGCGCGTCAGGTTCGAGCGAGACGAAGATCGCCGTGTTCGATCGACGCATCCGGCTGGGCCTCGCCGCGCTGGAGCGCGAGTTCGATGTGGTCTCGCAAAGCTGGCCGCGCCTCGATGCGATCGGCACGGCGGTTCTCCTCGAATATCTGAACTTCCGCATCGGGCCCGAATGGCGTGCGGAGGCACCACGCCTTTCCGACTGGCTCGATGCGCGAAACGAGATGGCGTCCATGCAGGCCACTCGGTTCACGGCGGCTCAGCCGACGAGTTCGACCCAGCGGCGGACGAGGTAGTTGTGCTCGTCCATCGTCGTGTTCCAGACGGCAATGTTGGCTGCGCGGTCCCAGTAGGAGCCGCCGGAGCGGATCGAGCCGGCGGTGATCGAGGTCTGGCCGCCGGGACCGGGCAGGTCGACGCGCGCGGGCAGGCCGTCGTACCAGTAGTCCCATTCGGGTGCGCTGAGATGGGGCCGGATGCGGTCGATGACGGACATGTAGTAGCCCTGCCGGGCGACCACGGCGCCGGGCCAGCCGGACAACCACCAGTTCAGGTATTCGTAGGCGACGTCGAGCAGCCGGCCTTCCAGTCGAGCAGAAAGGGAGAGGCCTCCGTGCCAGGCACGGTAGCCCTCCGCGGGCACCGCCTGACGAACGGGAACCTTGCGCTGCTTGAGCGCCGCGATGCTCGGCGACCACATGCTGCCCAACGCCATCGATCCGTCCGCCATCATTCGCGTCGCATCGTCCACCGTTTGCCAGAATCCGGCGAAATGCCCGTCCGCCTTCAGGACGAGAAGGTGATCGATGAGGGCGTCGATCTCTTCCACCGACAGGTTGCCGGTGTCGACGAAGCGCATGAGGCCGGCCGATTCCGCCGCCAGCACCGCGTCGAAGATGCCGATCGCCGGCTCGTCGACGAGGGCGACGCGGCCGTGGAAGGCGGGGTCGAGCAGCGCCTTCCAGCTGCCGACGCGTTCGGGATGGCCGGCGACGGCGCGCTCGTCATAGGCGAAGGCGTCGAAATTGTGCACCGTCGGCAGCATCGAGATATGGCGCGTGACGCGCGACCCCAGCGAACCGTCGGCCTGCACGTAGAGCCGCGTCACCGGGGCGTCGCCGCGTCCGACACGGGCGGAGGGGCGGATCGCGCCTTCGCGCGTGAGCTCGCTGACCTCGTTCCAGAGCGCGATGCGCGTCGTGTCGATCGCCTGCACGGCGCGCCAGTACCAGACGATGTCGAGATTGTGGAAGCACTGGTCGTAGATGTCGAAGGCGTCCGGCGAGCGGGCGGCCTGCCGCTGCGTCGCCTGGAAGTTGCGGCAGTCGAACTCGATGCGAATGCCGAGATCCGCTTCGGCCCGGGTGCGGATCTCGTCGAGCAGTGTGATCTCGGTGCCGAGGATGCGAAGGGTAGGGCGCTCGGCCGTATGGCTTGCCGGTGCGGCGAGGCGCGACCTCGCCGGCCCCCGTTTGATCGTCAGTTCGTTCATGCCGGGGCTTTGCGGGGCGAAGCGGACGAGGTCAAGCGGCCTCGATCCGCGCGGTCGCGGCCGCCGGGGTGGCCTCGCCGAGCACGAAGGCGTCGAAGGAGCGCCGGATGCGGTCGGGCTCGAGCCCGTCGACGATGAAGACCAGACGCGAGCGCCGATCGTCGCTCGGCCACGCGGCCATATGCGTCGGCGGATGAACGAGATGCTGGACGCCGTGAACGGCCACGGGTCGCTCCTCGCCTTCGAGGGCGAGGATGCCCTTCACCCGCAGGATCGACGTTCCGTGGCGGTTGAGCAGCATCGACAGCCAGACGCCGAACCGGGTCCAGTCCACGGCCCGGTCCGGCACGATCGAGAACGCTTCGATGGCATCGCCGTGCCGGTTCGGGTCGTGCCGGTGATGATGGTGATGCCCGTGACGAGGCTCGTGGTGATGGGTCTCGTCTGCGATCGCCTCGGCCGGGGTTTCGCTCAGCAGCCAGTCTACGTCCCAGGCGGCGGCGTTGGCGTCGCGGATCTCGGCGGCCGGGTTCATCAGCGAAAGGCGCGAGCGCAGCGCCGCGGCATCGGCCGGCGTGACGAGATCGGTCTTGGTGAGAAGGATGCGGTCGGCGCTGGCGATCTGCTTGCGCATCTCGGCGCGGCGCTCGATGCCGGCCGGCGCATTCACCACATCGATCGTCGCCCAGGTGCCGGCGACCGTGAAATGATGGCTGACCACGGGGTCGGCGCGGATCGTGGAGAGGATCGGGAACGGGTCGGCGAGGCCGGTCGATTCGATCACCAGCCGGTCGAAGGCCGGCACCAGTCCGCGCTCGCGCTTCGACAGAAGATCTCGCATCGCATCCGCCAACTCGCCGCGGATCGTGCAGCAGAGGCATCCCGACTGGAGCAGCACGGTGGTCTCGTCGATGCGCTCGATGAGGTGGTGGTCGAGGCCGACTTCGCCGAATTCGTTGATCAGAACGGCCGCCCCTGCAAGCGCCGGATCCTTGAGGATCCGCCGAAGCAGCGTCGTCTTGCCGGAGCCCAGGAAGCCGGTGAGGAGGTGGACGGGCGTGAAGACGGGCACCGCGGCACTCATGCCCGCGCCTCCAGCCGGGCGAGGAGATCGGGGTCGAGCGGATCGAAGAGCCGGTCCGACAACCGCTCGGCAGCGGGCCAGAGATGCGCGAGGTTCTCGATGATCTCGGTCTTGCCGGTCGCGGTCGCCAGCACGTAGCTGCGGCCGTGCCAGTCGCTCAAGGTCAGCCGATAGGCGCGCAGCACGTCGTTGGCGGCGCGGATGCGGCGGCTGCGCTCGGCGCGCCGGCGCAGCGGCTCCTCGTTGCGCGAGAAGACGCCCGGACGCGCCACCGCATCGCTCCAGTGGTCGTCGACGCCGAGAACGCCGCAGAGTGAGCACATCGCAATCAGCCTCCTCGCTGGGAAAGAAACCGGGCGCCGCCGCGAGGCAGGCGCCCGGCAAAGCATCCTACTTCTGGCGCGGCGAACGGCGTGCGAAGTCGTCGGCCATCTCGTTCATCGTCACGAAGCGCACGCCCTCGTGGCCCTTCATGTACTCGAACAGGCGTTCGAGCATGAGCAGCACCTGCGGGCGGCCGGACACGTCGGGATGGATGGTGATCGGGAACACCGCATAGTCCATCTCGCGATAGACCCAGTCGAACTGGTCGCGCCACATCTGCTCGATGTCGCGGGGATTGACGAATCCGTGGCTGTTGGGCGCCTTCTTGATGAACATCATCGGCGGCAGGTCGTCGAGATACCAGTTGGCGGGGATCTCGATGAGGTCGGTCTCGTGACCACGCGTCAGCGGCACCATCCAATCCTTAGGCTGGCCAGCATAGTCGATCTTCGTCCACTTGTCGCCGACACGCACGTAGTAGGGCGTGAAGTCGTTGTGCATCAGCGAGTGGTCATACTTGATGCCGCGCTCCAGCAGCAGCTCGTTCGTGACGTTCGAGAACTCCCACCACGGCGCGACGTAGCCGGTGGGGCGCTTGCCCGAGAGCTTCTCGACGAGGTCGATGCACTTGTCGAGGACCTGCGTCTCCTGCTCGCGGGTCATCGCGATCGGGTTCTCGTGGGTGTAGCCGTGAATGCCGATCTCGTGGCCGGCATCGGCCACCGCCTTCATCTGGTCGGGGAAAGTCTCGATCGAATGGCCGGGGATAAACCAGGTCGTCTGGATGTCGAAGCGCTGGAACATCTTGAGAAGGCGGGGCGAGCCGACCTCACCGGCGAAGAGGCCGCGCGAGATGTCGTCCGGCGAGTCCTCGCCGCCGTAGGATCCGAGCCAGCCTGCGACGGCATCGACGTCGATGCCGAAGCCGCAGAGGATTTCCTTTGCCATGGAATGGTCTCCCTTGAAGAAGTGGGTGGACGGGTCGCCGCCGGTTCAGGCGGCGATGACGGTGGAGCGGGCAGGGTCCCAGGACATCACAACGGTGTCGCCCTCGCGCGCGGTGAGATCGCGGAACCGATCGACATGCGATTCAACCTGGACCGGCTTGCGGCCGGGCAGCGCCACCCGCAGCGTGCCGACATGGCCGACGATCTCGCGCGACAGGACGGTGCCCTCGACGCGGTTGTGCGCCATGGCCCGCCAGCCCGCGGGATGGACGTCGAGCGCATCGGACGGGATCGCGATGATCGCCTTGCCGCCGGTCGCGACCTCGCGCGGATCGACGCCTTCCATCGGGCCGAACGGCGTGTCGAGGCGGGCGCTGCCGGCGGTCGTGGGCAAGGCCACGGTTCCCTCGAAGATGGTGTTGGCGCCGATGAAGCCGGCGACGAACGGGGTCTGCGGCCGGGTGTAGAGTTCGCGCGGGTTGGAGATCTGTTCGACCTTGCCGTTGCTCATCACGACGACGCGGTCGGACAGGCCGAGCGCCTCGGACTGGGCATGGGTGACGAAGACGAAGGTGATGCCGAGCTCTTTCTGGAGCAGCTTCAACTCGTTCTGAATGATGCGGCGCAGATTGGCATCGAGTGCGCCGAGCGGCTCGTCGAGGAGGAGGATGTCGGGCTCCACCACGAGGCCGCGCGCGAGCGCGATGCGCTGGCGCTGGCCGCCCGAGAGGCGGTCGGCGCGATGCTGGGCGATATCGGTGAGGCCGAGCTTCTCGAGGATGCGGCCGACGCGGCGCTTGCGTTCGGAGGCCGCGATACCCTTGACCGCCAGCCCGTACTCGACATTCTTCCAGACGTTCATATGCGGAAACAGCGCATAGTTCTGGAAGATCATCGAGGTCGGTCGGCGCTCCGGCGGCACGTCGGTGACGTTGCGACCCTTGATGATGATGTCGCCGGAGGTGATCGTCTCGAACCCGGCGATCATCCGCAGCGTCGTGGTCTTGCCGCAACCGGAGGGACCGAGGAAGGCGACGAACTCGCCCTTCTCGACGGCGAGATCGAAGTTCGACACCGCCGTGGTGCCGTCGTCGTAGACCTTGCCCACCTGGATGAGTTCGAGATCGTGCATGGCCGCAATCCGCTGGTCACGCGCCTACGGGCGGCGCGGGGAAGAGATGCGAGGCGGCGGATGCCGCCTCGCGCCGAGCCGTCAGGCGTTGAGGAATTCGTCCCACTTCTGGACGAGCGCGTCGTACTCGTCCGGCCACTGGTGCCAGTAGGCGACGTTGGCGGCGCGGGTGGCGAGCGAGCCGCCGTCGCGCAGATCGCCTTCCTTGATGCCGCGCTCGGCCGCACCGGCCCACGGCTTGCCCTCGTACCAGAAGGCGTACTTCATCGGGTCCATTGCCTTCTCGATATTGGTCGATGGCGAATAGTAGCCCTGCTCGGAGACGGTGATGCCCGGCTCGCCCGACAGCCAGTAATTGGCGTAGGCCGCCACGGCGGCCGCGTTCGGCGTGCCTTTCAGCATGGCTGGACCGATGGCCCAGGCGCGGTAGCCCTCCTTCGGCACCGCGTAGCGGCAGGCCTTGCCCTGCGCCTTGACGGCCATGACGGCCGGCTGCCACGCGTCGCACACCACCATCTCGCCGGAAGCGAGGAGGTTGACCAGCTCGCCGAAATCACCCCAGAGCGCCCGGAACTGACCCTCCTTCTTCTTGGCGATGAGGAAGTTGCCGGCCTCTTCCAGCTCTTCGGCAGTCGGGTTGCCGGGGTTCTTGGCTTCGAGCAGGCCGAGCGAGTTCATCGCGAGGATCGCCTGACCGATCGCGATCAGCGGATCGGTGTTGAGCCCCGACTTGCCCTTCCACTTGGGGTCGAACAGGGCCGTCCAGCTGTTGGCTTCTTCCTCCGAAACGACGTCCGGATTATAGCCGATCGAATCGTAGTTGTAGACGGCCGGCACCATCCAGAGGTTGGTCTGGTTCTCGTCGGTCCAGATCTGGCCGACGATCTGCGCCGAGCGGTCCCACTTCGGATCGGGCTTCGTGAACGTGTCGCGGATCGCGGCCCAGTTCGGCACGTCGGACACGGCGATCGGTGCGGCATGGTCGGTCATCGTGATCGCAGGCAGGCGCTCGCCGATCACCTCCCAGCAGTCGTAGTCGGACGAGCCCGACAGGATCTTCGTCTGCGCGTCGGGGAAGGTCGCCGCGGTGCCGGAGGTCGAGCCAACGCCCGACGCCGTCTTGAAGTTCGCGAGGATGC
Organism: Aureimonas sp. AU12; assembly: GCF_001463705.1. GTDB lineage: Bacteria > Pseudomonadota > Alphaproteobacteria > Rhizobiales > Rhizobiaceae > Aureimonas. Next base: position 69,082 of record NZ_BBWH01000044.1, read on the forward strand.
GCTCCTGCACCGTGGTCGATAGACCGGTGGTGCGCAGGCTCTCGCTCGCGAGATTGGCGGCCTGCGCATAGGCGCGGCCCGAGCCGAGGAACGGCGTGCCGCCGCCGAGCGCCAGCGCCATGGCGCCGGCGGTGCCCTTCAGCATCGTGCGTCTGTCGATGTCTTTGCGGATCATGCTGGAAGCTCCTTCGAGGGGACGGGGATGCCGGACACGCGCCGCCACCGTGGCGGACGCGAAGCGGGAGGGGTCAGTAGCGGCCGACGAGAAGGCCGCCGTCGACGGTGAGGGTTTGGCCGGTGAGGTAGCGGGCCCCCTGCGAGGCCAGGAACAGGATCACGTCGGCGATGTCGCCGGGCTCGCCGAGACGGCCCATCGGGATGAACTCGGCGGCCTTTTCGGCGCCGGCCGGACCGAGCGAGTTCTTTTCCGAGAGAAGCTGCGCGGTGCGAATGTAGCCGGGCGCCACGCCGTTCACGCGAATGCCCTCGCGCGCCAGTTCGACCGCCAGTCCGCGCACGAGACCGACCACGCCCGACTTGGCGGCGGAGTAGTGCACATGCTCGTCCCAGCCGTAGGCGACGCCCATGATCGAGGAGAGACAGACGATGGCGCCGGACCGACGTGCCCGCATGCCGGGCAGGGCGGGGCGCACGACGCGCAGGATGCCCTTCAGGTCGACGTCGAACGTGTGATCCCACTTCGCGTCGGTCATCTCGGACAACGGCACGCGGTGCGCGATGCCGGCATTGGCGACGATGACGTCGATCGCCCCATGCCGGGCCTCGACGTCGGCGACGAGCGCGTCGGCGGCTTCCGTGGATGTCACGTCGAGGCGCAGGAACTCCGCCGAGCCGCCCGCGGCCTCGATACCAGCGACGACCTCGCGGCCGTCCGTTTCGAGAACGTCGGTCACCACGACGTGGTCGCCGGCTGCTGCGAACGCCTCGGCGGTGGCGCGGCCGATGCCGATGCCGGCGCCGGTGACGAGGACGATGCGGGGAGAGGTCATGGCGGTTTCCATCAAAGCATCACGTCGCCGGAGTTCGGCCCGAGCGTCTGGCCGGCGTAGATCGCGGCATCGGTGGAGGCGAGAAAGGCGACGGTGCCCGCCACGTCCTCGGGTTCGCCGAAGCGCCCGAGCGGAAGTTCGGCGCGCTTGGCGGCCTGCCAGTCCGGCGAGAGGGCACGCACCAGCGGCGTGTTGATCGGGCCGGGGGCGACGGCATTGACGCGCACGCCCCTATCCGACACCTCGCGCGCCAGCGATTTCGTCAGCCCGATGATCGCGGCCTTGGCGGCGGAATAGTGCGACAGCTCGATGCCGCCGATCTGGCCGAGCTGTGAGGCCATGTTGATAACGATACCCTCGCCGGCCGCCAGCATCCCCGGCAGCACGGCCTTCGTCATCAGGAAGGTGCCGCGCACATGCACCGCGAACATCCGGTCGAAGTCGGCGACGCCGAGATCCTCGAAGCGTGCCTGATGGACGTGCCCGGCATTGTTGACGAGCAGCCCGACCATGCCGAACGTCTCCGTCGCGAGATGCTCGGCGGCCGCGACGCTCTGCTCGTCGGAAATGTCGGCCTGAGCCCAGGCGGTTTCGAGGCCGGCCGCGCGCAGCCGGCGGCTGGCATCCTCGGCCTTTGCGCCGTCGAGATCGACCAGCACCACGCGGGCGCCATCGGTGGCGAGCCGCTCGGCGACCGCGAGGCCGATGCCCGAGGCGGCTCCCGTGACGAGCGCGGTTCCCGTGAAGGCGGCCATCAGACGGCCTCCACCGGCACGCGCTTGGCGCGGTTGACGGACTGCACCATGAGCACCGCGTAGACGGCGAGCAGGGCGAAGGAGAACAGCGTCGTCAGCACGCCGAATGCGAAGACGTTGGGATGGATCTCCACCGAGAAGGTCCCGTAGATCGCCAGCGGCAGTGTGAGCTGCGGGCCGGAGGTGAAGAGCGTGCGGGCGAACTCGTCGTAGGACAGGGTGAAGGCGAAGAGCATCGCCGACAGGACGCCGGGGAAGATCACCGGGAAGGTCACCTTGCGGAACGTCGTCACCGGCGAGACGCCGAGCGACCACGCAGCCTCCTCGATCGACCGGTCGAAGCGGTTGAAGATCGCCAGCATCACGAGGAAGGCGAAGGGGTAGGTGTAGACGACGTGCAGCACGAAGGCCGTGCCCCACCAGGCGCGATCGACGCCGACGAGATTGGCGAAGAGCGCCATCCCGAGGCCGACGAGAATGCCGGGCACCATCATGCCGAGCACGATGAGATAGAAGATCGGACCGGAGCCCTTGAAGCGCTGGCGGAAGGCCTGCGCCGAGGCGACGCCGAGGAGCGTCGAGACGACCATCGTCATGAAGGCCAGCGCCAGGGAGCGCAGGAGACCGTCGGCGATCGGCAGCGGCGCGATGCGCGTCGCCGGCACGAGGCCGAAGAGCTGGCGATACCAGTAGGTCGACCATTCCACGATCGGGAACTGCGGCCCGCCCTCCGGTCCCGACTGAAACGAGAGGATCGCGAGCACCACGAAGGGCCCGTAGAGAAAGACGAGGAAGAGCGCGGTGTAGACGGCCAGCGCGGGTTTCAGGATGCCGGTCTGCATCGGGGCGTCCCTCTCAAAGCTCGTTGCGCAGGTTGACGACGCGCAGCAGGCCCGCGATCACCGCGCCCATCAGCAGCGTCAGGATGCAGCCCGCCACCGCGGCGAAGGCCCATTTCAGTGAGCCGACCTGGCTGACGATGATGTTGCCGAGCATGTTGGTCTTGCGGCCCGACAGGGCGGCGGCCGTTGCGAACTCGCCGAGCACCATGACTGACACGAAGATCGCGCCGACCACGACGCCGGGCAGCGACAGCGGCAGGATGATCGTGCGGAAGATCCGCCCGAAGCCGGCGCCGAGATCGCGCGCCGCCTCAATGACGTTCGGATCGATGCGGCCGAGCATGAAGGTGATGGGGCCGACCATGAAGACGCAGTAGATCTGCGTCATGCCGATGATCACCGAGAGCTCGGAAAAGAGAAGGATGTCGAGCGGTTGGTCGATGATGCCGAGCTTCATCAGGATCAGGTTGATCGCGCCCTGCGTGCCCAGCATCGGCCGCCACGCGAGCACGCGAATGAGGAACGAGGTCCAGAAGGGGATGACGCAGAGGACGAGCAGAACGGTCTGCAGCGTCTTCGACTTCAGCATCAGGCCGATGAAGAGCGAGACGGGGTAGCCGACGAGCAGCGTCGAGGCGAGAACGATCAGCCAGATGCGGACGGTTGTCCAGAGCGCGTCGAGATAGGTCGCGTTGGTGAGGAAGCGCACCCAGCTCGCGACCGTCAGCTTCGGCTCCACCGCAAACGTGGTCTGCGTCCAGAACGAGACGTAGACCACCATGATCATCGGCAGCACGAGGAAGAGCGTCATCCAGGCGACGCCGGGCGCCAGAAGGAGCCAGGACGTGCGGCGGCGCTTGGCGTCGCGCCGTGCGGCGGGCGACAGGCCGCCGGCCTCGGCGATGCCGCCGGTCGATGGGATGACGTCCGTTGTCATGGCAGGCCTCTTCACGCGAAGACGAGCGCGTCGCGGCGCTTCCAGGAAAGGGCGTAGCGGGCGTCGGCCTCGAGCCGCTGCGGCTCGCCGCGGCTGAGGTGCTCCTCCACCTCGACGATGCGCCCGTCGTCGAGCGCGAAGAAGGAAAGGACAGAGGCGCCGCCATATTCGCTGGCGAGGAACCGGGCGCCGAGCCCGGCTTCGTCGTCGGCCATCTCGGTCGTCGGCGCGCGCACGGCGATGCAGTCGTGGCGGATGGCATAGACCGGGGCCTCGTGACCGTTGCGCAGGCTGGCGGGATCCATCGCCAGAAGCCCGGCCTCCGTGCGGAAGCCCACGCCGTCGAGGCGGCCCGGCAGGAGATTGAACGCGTTGAGATAGCGCGCGACGCCGGGCGAGGCGGGTTCGGCATAGACCTCGGCGGGCGCGGCGAACTGCCCGACGCGGCCGGCATCGAGGACCACGAGCCGGTCGCCCATCGCCAGCGCCTCGGTTTCCGAGCCGGTGACATGAAGGAAGGTGACGCCGAGATCGCGCCGGATCTGGCGCAGCTCGTCGCGCATCCGCGCGCGCAGATGTGCGTCGAGGGCACCGAGCGGCTCGTCGAGAAGCACGAGTTTGGGCCGGGTAACCAGCGTTCTGGCGAGCGCCACGCGCTGGCGCTGCCCGCCGGAGATCTGGGTCACCGAGCGCTGCTCCAGCCCCTTCAGGCCGACCATCTCGATGGCCTCGGCTACCATGCTCGCCCGCTTGGCCTCGTCGCGGACGGGGTTCACGGTGCGATGGGTCAGGCCGAAGGCGACGTTGTCGCGCACGTTGAGATGGGGAAACAGTGCGAAGTTCTGGAACACGAAGCCGATGCCGCGCTCATGCGCCGGACGCCCGTCAAGACGCGTGCCCTCGAAGGTGATCGTGCCCGTCTCCGGTTCGTCGAAACCGGCGATGAGGCGCAGAAGCGTCGTCTTGCCAGAGCCGCTCGCGCCAAGCAGCGAGACATAGGCGTCGGCCGGAATCGAGAGATCGATCCCGTCGATGGCCGGCCTGCCGCCGAACGATTTCGAGACGTTGGAAAGGGAGAGGATCGTCGCCATCGAGTATCCCGGATCGTCGGCGCGAGGAGGACTTCGGCTTCGACCGAAGCGCCCGAACGCTGCCCATGACCAGACGCTATCAGCAGCGTTTTTTGTATTCAACAGTCATTTATCGGACGAGTAACGTCAGGCGGCCGCGGCTGCATACGGCCACATCAGGGCTGTTTGAAAAGTGAGCAATCGCAGCATTCATGGCGAGATGGCTTCGACTTTGCGGTTTTGACTTTGGATCGGGCTCGAAATGCCGAGATGGTAGGTCTTGAAGGGACGTTCGGTGCGTTCAAGGTCCCCTGGCTGGTCGCTGCGAAGTGTCGGGTGCCGGCGAGGTGCGATTACCAAATGAGCGGCGTTGCAGCATAAGTATGCAATAATCATTTTTATCGACCACTCCCTCGTGCTGGACAAGGCCGGCAGGGCGGGCGACACCACAAGCGGCTCGAAAACGGGAATCGCGATGCAGGATCGTGCGCTCGCGGCATTGCCGCGCCGCTATGAAGTCGTCGCCGAGACGTTGAGGCGCAACATCGGCGCGGGTCGCCTGCCCGAAGGTACGGTCCTGCTCGAAGGCCCGCTGGCGCAGATCTTCCGGCTCTCCCGCGCGCCGGTGCAGCGGGCCCTTCAGGAGTTGGAGGGCGAGGGGCTGGTCGCCCGTTTCGAGGGGCGCGGCTATCTCGTCGTCGGATCCGGCCCCGCGCCACAGCCCCGGCGTCTGGATCTCGCCGGTCTCGATCTGGATCTGCCCATCGAGGCCGATGACGGGTTCCGCGACCGGCAAACCTGGCGCCAGATCTATGAAACCGTCGAGGCCGACATCACCCGTTGCCTGGTCTTCGGTCGCTACCGCATCATCGAGACGGAACTCGCCGAGCATTTCCGCGTCTCGCGTACGATCGTTCGTGACGTGCTCGGGCGGCTGCAGGATCGCCGGCTGGTGAACAAGAGCGCCAACTCGCACTGGATCGCCGGACCGATCACGGCCCGCACGATCAAGGAGCAGTTCGAGATCCGCCGCATCCTCGAGCCGCCTGCGCTGATCTCGGCCGCCGCGTTCCTGCCGGCCCATCGCCTCGAAACGGTGCTTGACGAGTTGCGCAGCGCCGAAACCCGCGCCGCCGCCCGGCATTCGGAGGGGACCGCCGACTTGTCGACCTATGTCAGCCGCGAGATCGTGCTGGGGACCCCGAACGAGGCGCTTCGCGAACTCGTGTCGCGCAATCTGCGCATGGTGACGCTGTCGCAGCAGGTGTTGCGGGGCCTTGGCCTGCCGCAGGATCTCGCTGCGCTCGCCGAGCAGCGGATGACCGTGGAACTCCTTGTTCACGGTGCCCACGATGCGGCGGCCAGCATGCTCTCGACCCATCTCGACGCCGCGAAACACCGTACGATCGCCCAGATGAAGATCGTCGCCGTCATCCCGCCGCCGACCGGCCTTGCCTCCTATCTTCGCCGGGCGGAGACCGACGCGGATTGAGGAGGTGGGGTGGTTTCGCGTTTCGACGCCAGTTGCCGTGCGATGATCATAACCAAAGCGTTCCGCCTGTGGCAAAGCGTGAGTTGCAATAGGGCCGTGGAGACGTGTCGAGCAGCCGGATCGGTGGGTCCTGCCGCGAATTGAGGAGGTGTCCGGTTCGCTCGGCCTTTGGCCGATGAACCCCTCTTCGGCGGCTTTGCCGCTGACGCGGATGAAGACGGAAGCGTTTCAGCGAGAATCGTACCCCTCGGCTGGCTTCCGCGCGTTTCGTCTGACCAGCGGTGATCCGGACAACCACGGTCCACTCGCGATGTTCACCGTTCGCCGCCTGGGCTTATAATAAGCCTCATATACATTATAACTCTAGTGACAACGCTAAATTGTCGAGATGCAATTGCGACGCCTTGCGAGGAGATGCGTTTTTAAGGCCAACTTTACTTGTAAGCTGCAAGACTAGAGTGATGTTCTGGCTGGCGGTTGATCGATGATATTTTCTTCGCAAGGTGCAGTTTCTCTGTCGCGGGTTCTGACGGCGGTGACCGCGTTTTTAATCGTTGCTCTGCTGGTCAACCTCTCGTTCACCGTACTTCCTGCGATGCAAGGATTTCAGGCCGCTCGCGAGAACCGGCTTGCGGTCTCGCGATACGAGGCGATCTTCACGGCCGCGAACCGCATTTCGGCCGAACGAGGGCCTTCGAACGTCGTCATGTCGATCGCGGTAGGGTCGGACCCCGCGGCGGTCGAGAAGCTGTCGGCGTATCGCGATGAGGCAGATCGTGCGCTGGGTGCCGTCGAGGCCAGCACCGATGGAGAGCGCGGTGTTTGGGTTCGGGACGTTACGGCCGTAAAAACGGCCCTTCGCGATGCTCGCGCGCTGGTCGATCAGGTCGGGGCGCGTCCGCAGAAGGACCGAACGCTGCGAATGACGATCGAGGCGAGCAATGCCCTGATCGAGGCGGTCGATCGGATCCAGCCCATCATTCTTCATCAGAAATACGCGCTGCTCCAATCGGACGGCAGTCTTGCCGGGCCGCTTGGCTTGGCACACGCAGCCAGCGAACTGCGCGAATTCGCGGGGCGGATTGGCTCCTACATCATTCCCTTCGTGATGAAGGGCGCTCCGATCTCGGACGACCGATTCCAGCTGATCGAGGAAACGCGCGGACGTATCCTGCAACTCCTGCGGTTCATACCTCGCGAGATGAGCGATGCATCGCACGAGGCGTTCTCGTCCGCACTTCGCGACATCGATACCCTCTATCTCGGACAAGGGCTGGACCTGATCAGGAGGCTGACGGAGGAGGGCCGGCGGGGCCTCGCCTACAGCGTTCGTCCAGAAGACGTGACCAAGCAGTACGTTCCGACGATGGCGCCGCTGGAAGAACTTCGGAAGCTCGTCATCGCCGGCATGGTCGACCAGTTCGAAAGCCAGCAGGCGCAGGCCTCGTCGACGCTGACATGGTCGATCACGATTGCCGCGGCGACGACGGCAGCGGTCTTTGCTCTCTTGTTTCTCCTGCGCCGTCTGACCGTCCGTCCGCTTCTCGATGCCCGGCGAGCCGTCATCGACCTCAGCCAGGACCAGTTCGGCGCGATCAGCGACGAGCCCGCCCGTATCGTCGAATTGTCGAGCCTGTTCCGTGCCTTGTCCGTGCTCCGCGAGCGCCTCCTCGAACGCCATGCCCTGATCGCCAAACTTCGCCTGCGCACCGAGACCGATCCGTTGACGGGGCTGATGAGCCGGGCTCACTTCGAACATCGCGTGAAGGACGCGATCGAGGAGGCGGGCCCGGAAACGTTCGGCATGCTCTACGTCGATATCGATCACTTCAAGAGCGTCAACGACACGCTCGGGCACCAGATCGGAGACGCGCTGCTGGCCGAGATCGGCGGCCGGTTTCGGGCGCTGGCATCCGACAGGGTCCTGTTCGGACGGATCGGGGGCGACGAGTTTGCCGTCGCCTGCCTGAACGCGATGCCGCGCCAGCGCGAAGCGTTGGCCCAATGCATCATCGCTGCGGTCGCTGGCATCCATCAGATCGACGGGCACGTGCTTACTGTCTCCGCGAGTGTCGGTCTCTCCGTCGGCAGCCCCGGCTCCAATCGCTACAGTGAACTCTGTCGTCAGGCCGACGTCGCATTGTACAGTTCGAAGACGGAAGGCCGGAACCGGGCGACCTGGTATCAGCCTCATCAGGCGCTCAGCGCTCCCGGGCAGGCGTTCACCCGCGGCGATCTCGTCGAGGCTCTCGATCGGAACCAGTTCTCGCTCGTCTTCCAGCCGATCTTCAACCTGCAAACCGGGCACATCGTGGTGCAGGAGGCCTTGGCGCGTTGGGTCCATCCGATCCAGGGCGCCATCCCACCGAGCGTCTTCATTCCCGCTCTCGAATCGGCGGGAATGGTCGGCGAGTTCGGTGAATGGGTTCTGCGGGAGGCCAGCCGAGTGGCTGTCTCCTGGCACGATCAGGCGGGTGTCAGCGTCAATGTTTCGCCGCTTCAGCTCGATCTTGAAACCTTCCCGCTGACGGTCGCCAAGGTCCTCAGCGAGACCGGGCTTTCCCCGGCTCGCCTGCATCTGGAGATCACCGAGTGCATGCAGGTCGGCGACGATGCCAGACGGGTAACCTGCCTGGATCACCTTCGTCGGCTGGGCGTCAGGATCGCCTTGGACGACGTGGGAACAGGCTATGCCGGTCTAAGCGCGATCCAGACCGTTCCCTTCGACTCGTTGAAGATCGACCGCCGCTTCGTTTCCGCGATCGGCACATGCCAGCGCAGCGAAGCCATCCTCTTGAGCCTCATGGCGCTGGCCCGTCATCTCGGCCTGTGCGCCGTTGCGGAAGGGGTTGAGACACCCTCGCAGTTGGATTGGCTGACAGCGCACGGATGCAACTTCGCCCAGGGTTATCTGCTCGGCAGGCCAGTTCCCGTTTCTACGCCACGGGGCGCGGATGCAGCAGCGGACCCGAAACGTCTCCCCGTCGCCTTCGTCAACGGCTGATGCCGGGACAGGCTGGGAAGCGATCCGGCGCTTTCACGAGCTGGCATTCTCAACCGCGCCTTGCCACGGCCCCCGCGTCGTCGAAGTTCTGGTGATCAGCCGCCGCGGGAACAGTTCTGTTGGAACATGAGTTCGAATCGGCTGATGACGTCGGCGGTCGCTCGGACGCCGCCTCTGTCGTTCAAGCGATACCCGTAACGGACGGAAGGCTCAGGCGCGTTTTCTGGCGCGGCCGGTCGGTCTCTCTCCACACCGTCGCAATAGAGTCCGGCAGCACCTTGATGATGACCTGCAGGACGCTGGCCGGCTGAAGCCAAGCAGGACCCGGCGCAGGATGAAGCGGTCTTCGCTGACCATCTGCGGACGCCTTCGATGTTACCCTGCTGGCCACCCGGATCGTGCAATCCGCTTGCGCGATCGCGCAGGGCCGCGCGCTTGTCGTCAGGTCTTCGAACGCACGGGACTTCGGCCTTCTGTCCGTCTCAGACTCTCGAGTTCGGGTGGCGCCAAGGCTGTCCGGCAGTCTGGCGGCTCACAGGTCAACCAGCCGAGCGAACGGATCCGCCTGCCGCGGGCCGGCGCACGAAGGTCGCACGGAGCAGAGCGAAGCTGGCGAGGCTCGCGAGCGCGATGCAGGAGAGCCAGATCGGCACGATCTCGGCGAAGCCCGCCCGGCCGTTAAGTTCCCGCAGGACCCCGAGCAGGAAAGCGGTGATCCAGGACATGGCCGAGATCGCTCCGGTCAGCAGCACGAGATAGCCGGTCAGCGGACTGTAGCCCGCGAGGAACCGGCCGTCGGACGCCTGCGACTGCACCAGCGGCAGAATCCAGCGATGCAGCACCGCACCATTGATCGACAGCACGCAGACCACGGCGATCTTCACGTGGAGCTTGGGATTGAACAGCTTGGCGGCGTCGCCGAGCGCGTAGACCGCGAGAAAACCAAGCCCCGAGATCCAGAGCAGCAGCAAACCGATGAGCACCGTGTGGCTCAACGTCTTGAAGACCGGTGCGAAGCCCGGCGATGGTCGTCCCCAAAGGATCCATTGCAGCAGCAGCGCATCGAGCACGAAGGTGCCGCCGAGGCCGAGGCAAAGACCGACGAGGTGCAGGACGAGGAAGCCGTTGCGCGCATTCAGTGCCGGTTCCAGCCATCCACTCGTCGAAGCTGGCATCGTTGCGGCGACAAAGCCTTCCGGGATGATCGAGGGACGAAGTGCGTCGAGAAGGTCGAGACCCTCCGTGGCTCCGGAAACCGCGGGAATGGCGAGGGCGGTACCGGCGGCGATTGCAAACGTCATCAGCGAGCGCGCCGATTGTGGACGAACCATCATCGCTGCAGAGCCTCCAGGCTTCGCAATGTCAGCGTTTCGTCGCCGCGCCGGAGCGTGACGAGGCCGGGGTCCACGGTCGCGACGCTCCAGCTTCCGATGCTGCTGCCGATACCCTGCCAGCCGGCCTCGCCTGCGAAAAGGACACGTCGTCCCTCACCCTCGACGAGGATGCCGGCAAGGCGGACGGGTGCCTCTGGCACGGCGATAGCCACGATTTGCGCGTCGACGGCCGGGGCGAAACGGGCGCTCGCATCGACCGGGCGACGTGCGGTGTCGAAGGGGGAGGCGGCCATATACCCATCGGCCAGCGGCGAGCCGAGAAGAGCGGGCATCGCGATCGACGGCTCCGAAGCCGGGTCGGGCCGCGTCGGGACGAAAGGCGCGAATGTCGCGGCGGCCATCGCCAGCGCGCCGGCGCCAAGCGCACCGAGAGCCCACGCGTCTGGTCGGCCAGGCATGGCGAGGCGCGGGCTCATCGCGACACTCGCAGGAGCGGCACCGCAGACAAGACGACGCTGCCGTTCAAGACCCGCGTTCCGTCCGCTTCCAGCGCCGGGTTCAGCGCCAGCTCTCGCACGCGCAGGAAGGGCCGGCGCGTTTCGATGTCGGCGAGGAAGGCGTGGAAGGCGCCCTCCGTTGCCCGAAAGGAGACCGACATCGCCACCGGCGTGCCGGGGCGATCCTCCGTCTCCATCGCCGAAAGGGCTTCGATACGCAGGCCCTCTGGAAGCAGGGCTGCAGCCGTCTCGACGCGGGTCTGAAGAAGGGCCGAGGCGGCGGCCCGGTCATCGGCGACGATGACGGGTGTTTCGGGCGTTCCGGCGGCGGCTGTCAGCGCGGCGCGGCGGGCGTCCTGGCGCCAGAGCCGGTCGAGCAGCGTGCTCTCGGAAGCGATGGCTTCTCGGCGCTCGGCGAACGCGGCGAGCGGGGAGAGCACCAGCGGTGCCACGAGCCAGGCGAGGCTTGCGAGGATCGCCAGCGCTGCGGCACGGCGCAGGGGCGGCGAAGCTGCGATGCGTTCCATCATGGCGCTGCTCCGCCCCCGGTCGGGTTGGCCAGACGCAGCACGAGGGTGCCGGGAGCGCCCTCGATCCGTTCGACCGAACGCATCAGTGGGCTTGCGGCGAAGGCGGCACGACCGGTCTCGTCATCGACGCCCTCGATCGCCAGGATCGCCTCGCCGGTGGCGAGGTGAAGGCGTGTGAGCACTGCGCCGGTGGGCAGTCGTCGCGCGATCTCGTCGATGATCGATCCGGCGGTGGGCCCAGCCGCCAGTGCCGCCAGTTCGGTCGCGGCTGCGCCTGATCCTCCGGCGCGCGCACCCGGCCCGGCCAGCCGAGCCCGTTCGGACGCCATGGCCTCCAGCGCGGCATCCTGCCGGGCGATCGCGACGAGGGGCGCCGCGGCGAGAAGCAGGGCGGCGAGGCCGAGTGCAAGCTTCGTGCCGCCGGGCAGGCCGAGGAGCCAGGCGCGCAGGCTCGGCTCGCGCCCGCCCATGAGATCGACGGGCGCGGGACGGCCCTCGGCATCGCCCACGGTCAGCCGTGTGATCGACAGACCGGCCGCCACCAGTGGCTCCAGAAGAAACGCGATGCGTTCGCGCAGGAGCACGATCTGGACGAGGTCGAGGTCATGCGTCTCGGGGTTTTCGGTCTCGACATACCAGTCGGCGAGAACGTCCTGTGCGGCCGCCGGCACGAGCGCCTCGACCTCATGGCGCAGGATGGCGCCGGCATGGGAGAGGGCTCGTGCCGGGATCCGGCTGCGTCTGACCAGACACGCGCCGACGGGCACGGAAACGTGGACGGTTCGCTGCGGGGCACCCGATACGAGGGCCGCGATCCGTCGCTCCAGACCTTCGTCACAGGCTATTGCCTCGGTCTCGCCCGGCAGGGCGAGCTGTCCCATGGCCAGCGGCGCGAAGGCGACACGGCCGTCCGGCAGGAGGGTGCAGCCGAACGCTGCGGGAGCACCGCTCGAGCGCGACTTCAGCGCCGGGGGAATGCAGGCGCGCAGCTCGTCGAACCACCAGCGCAGCGCGATGCGCGCAATGTCGGCGGGATCGGGGCGGATGCGCGCGGAGTCGCCTGCCTTCCAAACTGCGCTCACCGCCGGCCTCGAACCCTTCGCGTCAATCCTTAGCCATCAATGCTCGGGAAACCTCTACGGATTACTAAACTTGCGACGCGGCAGGCTTTTGCGGCTTCGCCAGGGGAGAGGTTCCATGCGGGTCTGGGGATCGAAAAGGCGCCCGAACGTCGTGCGGGCCGACCGCCGGCAGGGCGTGCGCCTGGCCGCCCGAGCCGGTGCCGACGAGTTCCTCGACCATCTTGTCGGGGCAGGACTTCTCGACGCCAAGGGTGCCGAGCGGGCGCGCGCCGCCTTCGAGACGCTGCCATCGATGCCCTCCGTCCTGACCGAACTCGGCCTCGTGGACGAGACTAAAATGGTCGTGGCGCTCGCCGCCTTCTCCGGTATCCCCGTCCTGCCTCTCGATGCCTTGCCACTCGAGCCCGCGCTTCCCGAACGGCTCACCGCCGACTATTGTCGGCGGGCGCGTGTCCTGCCCGTGGAGGCGGGACCACCGCCCGTGTTGGCGGTGGTCGACGTGTTCCGCGAGGATCATCTCGACGTCCTCTCCTATGCGCTCGGCGGCGCGTCCTTCCGGCTGATCGGACCCGGTGCCTTCGACGCCGCCTGCCGGCGCCTCTATGGCGAGGAGAGCGGCGATACCGAGGAGGACGAAGGCGCGCGCGCACTCGGCGGCGACACCGAACGCCTGGAGGATGCCGCGCGTCAGGCCCCGATCATTCGCCTTGCCAATTCGCTGTTCCGCACCGCCTTCGAGCTTGGCGCCTCCGATATCCACATCGAGCCGGGCGAGACCGATCTCGTGGCACGATTTCGCGTCGACGGCGTGCTGGTCCGCCCCCAGGTCATGCCGAAGTCGGCCCATACGGGGCTGGCCACCCGTATCAAGATCCTCGCCGAGTTGAACATCGCCGAGCGCCGCATGCCGCAGGACGGGCGCATGAAGGTCGTGGACCGGGGCCGCGAAGTGGACGTGCGCGTTTCCGTGCTGCCCACGACGCACGGCGAGGCGCTGGTGCTGCGCCTGCTCGGTCAGTCGCGCCGCTCCGCCGGCTATGAGGCGCTCGGCTTCGCGCCGGACTTCGCCGGCCGCATCGATGCCATGGCCGACCGCCCGAACGGCATCTTCCTCGTCACCGGCCCGACGGGATCGGGCAAGACCACCACGCTCTACACGCTGCTGCAACGGCTGAGCGATGGTCGCAACAAGATCGTCACCGTCGAGGATCCGGTCGAGTATCGGGTCTCCGGCGTCACGCAGGTCCAGACCCACGCCGCGATCGGCCTCGACTTCGCCGCGGCGCTGCGTTCGCTCTTGCGCCAAGATCCGGACGTCGTCATGGTCGGCGAGATCCGCGACCGCGAGACCGCGCAGATCGCGGTACAGGCCGCGCTGACCGGCCATCTCGTGCTGTCGACGCTGCACACCAATTCGGCGGCCGCTGCCGTGACGCGCCTCGTGGACATGGGCGTCGAGCCTTATCTCCTCGCCGCCGTCCTCAACGGCGTCGTGGCGCAGCGGCTGTTGAGGCTCCTCTGCACCGAATGCCGCCGCGTCCTGCCGGCCGAACCGCCCGAACGCGCCATCGTGGAAAGGCACCGTCCCGGGTTGAAGGGGACGGGTGAGATCCTGCTGGCCCATCCCGTCGGCTGTCCGGCCTGCAACGGCACCGGCTATCGCGGGCGTACCGTCGTGGCCGAAGGGATGGAGGTCGATCGCGCGCTTTCGGCGCTCATCGCGGAGCGGGCCGGTGAGCGCACGCTGGAGGACGCCGCGGTCGCAGGTGGCATGAGCCGGCTGGTCGCCGACGGGCTCGGCAAGGCGCTGGCGCTGGAAACGAGCCTCGAGGAGGTGCTGCGCCATCTCGGCTCGGGCGACGACACATGACGCACTATCGCTATGAGGCGATCGACCGTGGCGGACTTCTGCGCTCCGGGCGCGTCGAGGCGGAGACCCGCGCCAAGGCGATGACGCTCGCCGGCGCAGGAGGGCGGCGCGTCACGCGGCTGGAACCGGTGACGACCGGCGAGAGCCTTTGGACGCGCGATCTTTTCGGCACCGGCAAGGTGCGTCAGGACGACGTGCTGACCGTCGTGAAGGATCTCGCGACGCTCATCGAAGCCGAGCTGACGATCGACCGGGCACTGCGACTGGTGAGCCGGCAGGCGCCCAAGAGCATGACGGCCATCCTCGAGGCGGTGCTTGCCGACGTTCTGGCGGGCCTTGCCCTGTCGAAAGCCTTCGCCAAGCACCCCAAAGCCTTCCCGCGCGACGTGGTGGAGGTCGCGGCGGCGGGCGAGCTGACGGGCACGCTCGGCCGCGTGCTGCGCGATCTCGCCGTATCGATGGCGCGTGCGCAAGAGATCCGGCGCACCGTGATCTCGGCGCTGATCTACCCGACGCTGCTTCTGGTGATGGCGCTCGGCATCGTCGGCCTCGTGGTGGCAGTGCTCGTTCCCTCGCTCGAACCTCTGTTCGACCAGCCGGGGATCGAGCCACCGGCCGTGATCACGTTGACGCGCACGGTCGAGGATCTGCTCTTGCACCACTGGCCTGCCCTCGTCGCAAGCTTCGCCGTCACGATTGCCGCCGCGGTCTCCATCTGGCGTCGGCCGGCGGTCGTCGAGCGTCGAGACGCGCTGCTTCTGCGAATGCCGCTTCTCGGCCCGGTCCTCGTCGGCATCGAGGCGGGGCGCATCTGCCGGACGCTGGGCACGCTGCTCGGCGCCAATGTGGGATTGCCCGCCGCGCTGGCCGCCACGCGTCTCGTTCCGCGCCGCCTTCCGTTTCGGCGTGCAGTGGACGAGGCGGCGCGGCGCGTGCCGGAGGGCGCCCGGCTCGCCGCCGCGCTCTCGGGCCTACAGTCGCTATCGCCGCTAACGCTGCAGATGATTGCGACCGGCGAGGAGGTGAACCGCGTTCCCGACATGCTCATGCGCGCCGCCGAACTGCACGAGGAGCAGGTACAGCTTCGCATCGACCGGCTCTTCACGGCGATGACGCCGATCATCACGGCGGCGCTGGGTCTCATCGTCGGCGGGCTCATCCTGTCGATCATGTCGGCGATCTTTTCCGTCAACGATCTGGCGATGGGATGACCGGCGCTGGACGGAACGAGGGACAGGCCGGTTTCACGCTGGTCGAGATGCTGGTGGTTCTGGCGATCCTGGCGATCGTGAGCGGGGCGTCGGGGCTTGCGATCGCGCGCGGTGGCGACGCCCGCCTCGTCGCCTCGACGGTCGATCGCTTGCTCGCAGACCTCCAGCGCACGCGCATCGACGCGATGCGGTCCGGCCGTCCGCGCAGCCTTGCCTTCGACACGGCCGCACGACACTGGCGGCGCGATGCGGCTGAGCCCGTTTCGATCCCCGCTGGCGTCGCGCTCGACCTGACCACCGCTCGCGAAGCAGACGGGCGGGGCGGCGAGACATCCGCCGCCATCGCCTTCCTGCCGGGAGGGCGCTCGACCGGTGGACGAATCGAGATCGTTGCCGGTGCGGCGCAGGGCACAATCGTCGTCGACTGGCTCACCGGGGCGGTGCGCGAGGTCCAGCCATGAGTCCGACGACCCGACAGGACGCGGAAGAGGGTTTTGCGCTCGCCGAGATCCTGGTGGCCTTCGCCATCCTCGCGCTTGTCTGCCTCGCCATGCTCCGCGCCTTCGCCGGCAGCGTCGAGACCCTGCAGGCGGTTTCGGCGGGCGAAGCCCGGATGGATCTGGCGGAGCGACTGCTGGCCAGGAGCCGCGCGACGCTGCACCTCGCGCCCGGCCGGCAGGAGGGTGTCGCAGACGGACTGCGCTGGTGGACCGCCGTCGAAGCGCTCGAAAACGAGCGCTCGCCGTCGCCAGCTGACGGCACGCCCCGCCTGATGCGCCTGCGGATCGGCGTCGGGCCACTCGCCCCGGATGGTGCGCAGCCGCCGGCCTCGCTGCTGACGACACTCGTCTTCATCACCCCGCCCGATGCGTGACGGCTTGACCGAAACTCGAGCGCCGTCCGATCCCGCGGCGGAGGATTGGGGGCCGGCGGGTAGCGAAGCCGGCACGATGCTGGTCGAGCTTCTCGTGGCGCTGGCTCTTCTCTCGCTGACCGCGCTCTTCATCGCGCAGGGTATCGTGACGGTCCGCGACATGGCGCCGGCCGGTCGACGGATCGATGCGGCCGCCGAAGCCGCCCCCGTGCGCGATCATCTCCAGCGGACGCTCGGAGAGGCATTGGCGACGCTGCCGGGAGGCGGCGCGGCCAGCTTCCGCGGCACGTCCAGCGCGATGGAGTTTCTGGCGCCGCGCGATTCCGTCCTCGAGGTCGGCGGCGTCGGTCGCGTCGTGCTCGCTCTGGAGGAGACGCACGATGGGTTCGCCCTCGTCGAACGCCGGCAGATCGAGCGCTCGCCCGACGACACGGTCCGAACGGATCGCGACGATCCGACGGTCCTGTTGCGCGCCATCGCTTCGGCGCGATTCTCCTATGCAGCGCCGGTCCGGGGCGAGGAACCGCAATGGCGTGAGGACTGGAACGAGGCCACCGCATGGCCCGCCCTCGTGCGCATCGAGGTGACGTTCCGGGACGCCGCACGACGCTTCCGCCCGCTCCTCGTCCACCCCGCAACGACAGGTCGAAGCGTCGATCTAAGCCCGCAAAACAAAGGGTTACTGACCGATCCTGCCGCGAAAGAAGGTCAGCCCCGAGCGACGTTAACCCCCTAGATCGTCAGCCGTACACGAATTGAGGTCGAGAGCCGTCGCGGCAGAAGATCTCCTGCGGATGGATGCGGCATTCGATGGCTTCACGGCGCCTCACGATGGCTTCGATCGAACGGAGATCGGTGCGCGTCTCGGTCAGCCTCATTGCGTTGTCCTTGGCCCTGACCGCCTGCAACACCACCGGCGGGGAGGGCTTCAGCTCGCTGCGCACGGGGTTGGAAGGCACCGAATCGATCGGCCGGCCACGTCCGGCGCGATCCCGTCCGACGCTTTTCGGCGGCGAGCGGCTCCGGCCGACTGAAGTCACGCTGTCGCGCAGTGTCGAGCGCCGCCCTGCGCCGCTCTTCACCGATCGCGGCGAGAAGGTGACGCTCAATCTCGTCGACGTACCGGTGGCGGTCGCCGCCAACGCGATCTTCGTGGAGATCCTGCGCTCCACCGTCGTGGTCGGCGACGACGTGTCGGGCACCATCACGCTCCAGACTGCCGAGCCGATGTCGAAGCAGGCGCTCGTCGATACGTTCCAGTCGGTCCTCGCCGCCAAGGGGTTCAGCGTTGCGCCGGCGGGATCGGGCTACCGGATTTCCGCCGGGCTGGACGGCATCAACACAGGGAGCGTTTCCTTCCGTCGGCAGGGCGACGAGGTGCAGGTGGGGACCGGCGCGCTCGTGGTGCCGCTCTCATCCATCTCCGCCGCCGAGATGGCGCGCATCCTCGCCCCGATCGCACCGTCCGGCGTGCTGCGAGCCGATACGGTGCGCAACGTCCTGATCCTGTCGGGAAATGCCGAGCAGATCCGCTCCATGCAGGAGGCGATCCGGCTCTTCGACGTCGACTGGATGCGTGGACGCTCCGTCTCGATCTTCCCGCTCTCGAATGGCGGAGATCCGACCGCGATCGCCAAGCAACTCGAGGAGGTGTTCGGCGGCGCGAACGGTCCTGCCGAGGGCAACGTGCGTTTCGTGCCGAGCCGCGAGCTCGGCTCGATCATGGTCATCGCCACCAATCCGCGTCATCTCGATCGTGCGCGTGACTTCATCGCCCGGTTCGACCGGATCGCCAGCGCCAACGCGACCCAGACCTTCGTCTACAAGGTCGAGAACCGGCCGGCGAAGGAACTCGCCTCGATCGTCCAGGGAATGGTCGCGGGCGAGGCCGACAGCGGCGTTGCGTCCGGCTTGAACGAACTGCGCTCCTCCACCACCGACGGCACCGGTCAGGAGGCCGAAAGCGGCCTCGACGCCATCGCCGCCTCACGCGCCACGAGCTTCTCGGCCGGCCGGATGACGGTGGTTGCCGACGAGCCGAACAATGCGCTCATCATCATGGCGACGCGCGCCCAGTACGACCGCCTGTTGCCCATCCTCGAATCGTCCGACCGAATGGCCAACCAGGTCCTGATCGAGGCGGTGATCGCCGAAGTGACGCTCAATGACGAACTTCGGTTCGGGCTGCGCTGGTTCTTTGAAAACAATGGCGGCAAGGGCAAGGGCCTCCTCAGCAACGCCGCCAGCGGGGCCGTCTCGGCGATCGCACCCGGTTTCTCCTACCTGTTTGCTAACGCGGACTTCCAGGTCGTGCTGAACGCCCTGGCCTCCATCACCAACGTCAAGGTCGTCTCGTCGCCGACCTTGACGGTTCTCGACAATCGCACGGCTCGGCTGCAGATCGGTGATCAGGTTCCCGTCGTGACGCAGACCGCGACCTCCACGACGACCACGATCAACGCTCCCATCGTCAATCAGGTCGAGATGAAGGACACGGGCGTGATTCTGTCGGTGACGCCGCGCGTCAATTCCAACGGGCATGTCCTCCTCAACATCGAGCAGGAGGTCAGCGATGTCGTGCGCACGACGTCCTCGGGCATTGATTCCCCAACGATCCGCCAACGCAAGGTGTCCACCACGGTGGTGGTCGACGACGGCCAGAGCATCGCCCTCGGCGGCCTGGTGCAGGAGACGAAGGATCGCGGCACCGAGCAGGTGCCGGTGCTCGGCGACATCCCGGTGCTGGGCGCGGCCTTCCGCAACCGGAAGGAACTGAAGAAGCGTACCGAACTCGTAATCTTCATTCGCCCGCGCGTCATGCGCAACGGCTCTGAAGCCGAGAGCGTCACGCGCGAATTCCGCGACGGACTCGCGCAGCTTGGCCTGGGTGGACCGAACGAGACGAACTTCCAGCGGATCCTCCACTGACGAAACCCGCGACGGACCGAAAACCACGAGGACGCGTCTGGCGGCGGTTCAAGACCGCTGCGACGGGTCGCGCGACGGTCAGCCCGACCGATCCCACGTCCGGCGACGCAGGCTTCGCGCTTCTTGCCGTGCTGTTGGCGGCGGCCCTCTTTACAGCCGCTTCGGCAAGCTTCGCGGTGCGCTCCCGGCTGCTCGCGATGCAGGAATCCAACCGCGAGACGTTCGCGCGCGACGAGGCGCTGGTCGATGGCGCGGCGCTCTTTATGGTGGACCGAGCGCGCGATCTCGCGTCCTTGGCGGCAGGCGCGCGTGCGGACCCCGAACCGATGACGGCTCCCGCGGCTGCCGAACCGGCCGAGGGTCCTAGGCGCCCGACCGGCGTGGCCGGCCTGCGAGATGGTGCGGTTCTCAGTTGTACGCTTGCGGACAAACGCGGCTTCGATCTGCGCCTCGTCGATCAGGCCGGCTTGATCGATCTCAACGCCGCGCCGCAAGAGATGATCGTCGACGTCCTGACCGGCGCCGGTTTCGAGCCGTCGCTGACGCAGGCCCTGGCGGGCCAAATCATCGACTTTCGTGACCAGGACGATGTCCCGCAGGCGGGCGGCGCGAGCGAACGGGCGGCCTATGCGCAGGCGGGACTTTCCTGGACGCCGCGCAACGGCGCGTTTCTCGCTGCCGCCGAGATCGCCCAGCTTCCCTCCGTGACGTCGGACGTCCTCGTCCGGCTCCGGCCGCTCGTCACGACGTTCAACGGCACGGCATCGGTCGATTTTGCCGTGATGGCACCGCGCGTGCGGGCCCTGTTTCCGCGCCGCATCGACCCGCTCGGTCCACTCGCCCGCTGGCGCCAGCCGACACCGCGCAGGAGCTTCGCGGTCGAGGCAACGCTGCGACGCGCCGACGGGAGCAGGGCCGCCGGTCGCTTCGCGCTCGTCACCTTCGATCCCGCCCATGCGGGACGTCCGATCATCGCACAGTGGCAAGCCCTGCCGGAGATCGAGACGGTTGAGCCGATCGAAGTTGCCGTGCAGCCGCCTTCGGCGTCACCGGTCTGCGCCACGCTTGCTGCCGCGCTCGCGCTCGAGACCTACGGCACCAGCGCCGCGGCGATCAGCACGGCAAGCAGCGCGATCGCCAGATAGGGGCCGAACCGCAGCCGCGTCTGCCAGCCGACGGCGCCCCCGCGCCATCGGGCCCAGGCCAGTCGCGCGAGCGCCGCAAGGCTTGCCGCGAGAACGAGCGCCGGCAATGCCGCCAAGCCCGTCCATACCGTGGCCGCCGCCAGGAACTTCACGTCGCCGAGCCCCAGGCCGTGATGACCGCGCCGTCGATGATAGGCGAAGCGCAGAAGCGCCAGCAGCGCTGCGACGATCGCCGCATCGAGCAGACGCCCGGCGAGAACGGCCGGTGCTTCGAGCCCTGCACGCAAGGCGCCGAGCAGCAAGATCGCGGCGTTCGCAGTGTCGGGAATACGCCCGCTGCGCGCGTCGACAAGCGTAACCACCGCCAGAAGCGGCAGAAGCAGCGGAACGAAGAGCCAGTCGAGGGTCAGCGGTGGAACTCCCGGCGTGTGGCTCGACACCTGCGACGCGGTCTCGATCCCCCGATCGCTCGTCGTGCCGGCCGCACCAGCATGCATGTGAAGCGATCGCCTCTTAACGCGATCGCAGCCCGCCGACCATAGAGTGCCGGCGCTGTCGAACCACCCAACCATCCACAGGAGAGCAGAGCGTGCAGACCAGCGACCCGCATTCCCGCCATGCCCGGCTGACGGGCGACGAAGGCTTTACGCTCGTCGAACTTCTCGTCGTCCTCTCGATCATCGCGCTCATCGGAACGCTCGTCGGGCCCCGCATCCTCGGCTACATCGGCACCGCGAAGGCCGACACCGCAGCGACGCAGATCCGCAACCTGTCTAATGCGATGGAACTCTACTACCTCGACGTAGGCGCCTATCCGGCAGCCGATCGCGGCCTGAATGCCCTCGTTGCCGCCGACGGAGCGAACGGCTGGAGCGGACCCTACCTGACGGCGGCGTCGGGCCTGCAGGATCCTTGGGGCCAACCCTACCTTTACGAGGCGACGTCGGACGGTTTTCGCGTCACCTCGCTCGGCCGCGACGGGCAGCCGGGGGGAACGGGTGAGAACGCCGATATCGTTTCGACCGCCAACTGACGCGTCACGCTACGGCTCCTCATTAAGCATCTCGGTATGACGCAGAGGAATTTCACCCCGCCGTAACAAGATCCCGCTATGGGATATTGATTGTTGTTTACGTTTGCGTGGTGCCGAAATGTTTGGAAAGCCTGCATTACTTTCGATCGCCGTGTTCCTGTTGCTGGCTGGCAGTGGTACCGCCTCGGCTGGAACGAGCCTCACCGTTCCGATCGTCACGTCTGGCGGCGGAACACCGGCCACGCTGTCGTGCGGGTCGGGTGAAGCGCTCGTCGGTCTCTTCGGCCGGGCAGGCTGGTACGTCGATGCGATCGGGCCGCGCTGCGCGCCGGTGGTGGGGGGAGCGGTGGCTGGCGCAGCGCGCAGTGTCGATCCGCTTCGCGGCGGTCCCGGCGGCGGCGCCTTCGTGCGCGACTGCCCGACCGGGCAGGTGATCGTCGGCCTCGGCGGCCAGAGCAACGACCTCGTATCCCGCATTACACTTCAATGTGGTGTGCTGGCCGGGACCGACCGTGTTTCGACGGCGGGCGCCCGTCTCGCCGACATCGGCTCGGTGGGGGGCGGCACGACCTTCCCCGTCGCCTCCTGCGCCAATGCGGGCCTCGCGACCGGCCTCGTCGGCGAGTTCGACGCGGCCTTCGTTCGCAAGCTCCAGCTCGCCTGCCGCGACGCCTCGGGAACCGCTGGCACGACGCCCGCCACGACGTTCAGCACAAGCGTGACGACACCGATCGTGGCCACGACGGGCGGAACGCCAGCTTCGCTATCCTGCGCCTCGGGCGAGGCGCTCGTGGGCCTCTTCGGCCGAGCGGGTTGGTATGTCGACGCGATCGGTCCGCGTTGCGCGCCCGTGGTGGGTGGTGCTCTCGCGGGCGCCGCACGCAGCGTCGATCCGCTTCGTGGGGGTCCTGGCGGCGGAGCCTTCGTGCGCGACTGCCCGGCCGGGCAGGTGGTTACGGGCCTCGGCGGCCAAGGCAACGACCTCGTGTCGAAGATCACCCTCCAGTGCTCCGTGCTGGCCGGCACCGATCGCGTCTCGACGGCGGGCACTCGGCTCGCCGACATCGGCTCGGTGGGGGGCGGCACGACCTTCCCCGTCGCCTCCTGCACCAATTCAGGCCTTGCCACCGGCCTCGTCGGCGAGGTCGACGCGACCTTCGTTCGCAAGCTCCAGCTCGCCTGCCGCGCCGTCTCGGAAACCGGCGGCACGACGCCCGGGACCGATCCCGGCACGGGCGTCGGCGCGACCCCCGCTCCGGGCGGTGGCACGAGCCCGGGCACTGATCCTGGCACGGGTGGCGGCACGACGCCGGTTCCAGGTGGTGGAACGGCACCCGGGACGACGCCGGGCACGAACCCCAATCCCGTCACGACGTCCAGCACGAGCGTGACCACTCCAATCGTTACGGCGGCGGCGGGAGCACCGGCCGCACTATCGTGCGCGTCGGGCGAGGCGCTCGTGGGTCTCTTCGGCCGGGCGGGTTGGTATCTCGACGCGATCGGTCCGCGCTGCGCACCCGTGGTGGGCGGCGCTCTCACGGGCGCCGCACGCAGCGTCGATCCGCTCCGTGGCGGTCCCGGCGGCGGCGCCTTCGTGCGCGACTGCCCGGCGGGTCAGGTGATCACGGGTCTCGGCGGTCAGGGCAGTGATCTCGTGTCGAAGATCACCCTCCAGTGCTCCGTGCTGGCCGGGACCGACCGGGTCTCGACGGCGGGCGCCCGTCTCGTCGACATCGGCTCGGTGGGGGGCGGCACGACCTTCCCCGTCGCGTCCTGCATCAATTCGGGCTTCGCGACGGGCCTCGTCGGCGAGTTCGACGCGACCTTCGTTCGCAAGCTCCAGCTCGCCTGCCGCGCCGTCTCGGAAGCCGGTGGCACGACGCCCGGGACCGATCCCGGCACAGGCGGCGGCGCGACCCCCGCTCCGGGCGGTGGCACGAGCCCGGGCATCACGCCCGGTACGACACCCGGCACAGGGACCAATCCCGGCACGATGCCCGTCACGAGCGTCACGGCTCCGATCGTCGCCACGACCGGTGGAACGCCGGCCACCCTTTCATGCGGGGCGAACGAGGCGCTCGTCGGCCTCTTCGGACGGGCGGGCTGGTATGTCGACGCGATCGGTCCGCGTTGCGCCCCGATGACGGCCGGTAGCTTGACGGGCGCTGCCCGCAGCATCGACCCGCTCCGTGGCGGTCCTGGCGGCGGTGCCTTCGTGCGCGACTGCCCGGCGGGGCAGGTGGTCACGGGCCTTGGCGGTCAGGGTAGTGCTCTCGTGTCGAAGATCACGCTCCAGTGCAGCGTGCTGGCCGGAACCGATCGTGTCTCGACAGCGGGCGCTCGGCTGGCCGACATCGGGTCGGTGGGGGGTGGAACGACCTTCCCCGTTGCCTCCTGTGCCAGTTCCGGTCTCGCCACGGGCCTCGTCGGTGAGTTCGACGCGACTTTCGTTCGCAAGCTCCAGCTCGCGTGCCGCGCCGTCTCTGAAACCGGCGGCACGACGCCCGGGACCGATCCCGGCACAGGCGGCGGCACGACCCCCGCTCCCGGTGGCGGCACGACGCCGGAAGCCGGTGGCCCGCTTCCGGCAGGCGACACGCCGCCGGAAGGCGACGTGCTGCTCATCAATCGTCGCAGCGGCAGCTGCCTCTCCGTGCCGGACGCGGCCACCGCAAGCGGCACGCAGCTTCGCCAGCGCACCTGCATCGATGGCCCCGCCGACAACTGGCGCTTCGTCGCCGCCGGCGAGGGCTACCAGATCCGCAACACGGCGACGGGCCTTTGCGCCGCCGTCATCGCGGCCGCAGCCAACGACGGCGCTCGGCTCGCTCAGGAAACCTGCTCGACCAACACGCCCTCGGCCCTCTGGCGCGTGACGAAGGTCGATCAATGGTACCGGCTGTCGCCGCTTCATGCGCCTCGCTGCATGAGCCCGACGGGTGGCAACGACAATCGCGACAACGACGCACCCATCGTGATCTGGGGTTGCGACGACGCCGATCCGCAGCGCTGGACCCTGTCGAGCGCAGAGGCGCCGGCCGTCTGGTCGCCGGTCACCCGTCTCGGTCTCGTCCCGGTTTCCGCGGCGACCCTGCCTTCCGGCAAGCTGCTGCTCTGGGCCAGCGACCAGCGCACCGCCTTTGGCGGCGGGAGCAACCAGACCTACACGACGCTCTTCGACCCCGCCACGAACACGTCCAGCGAGCGGATCGTCTCGACCGTCGGTCACGACATGTTCTGCCCGGGAATCAGCACGCTGGCCGACGGCCGCATCCTCATCGCCGGTGGCCAGACCACGCAGCGCACGACGATCTACAACCCGGCCAACGACACGTGGTCGGTCGGGGCGCAGATGAGCATCGGCCGCGGTTACAACAGCCTCACCACGCTTTCGACCGGCGAGGCCATCACGGTGGGCGGCTCCTGGAGCGGCGCGCGCGGCGGCAAGACGGCCGAGGTCTGGTCGCCGGTGTCGCAGACCTGGCGGCGCCTCGATGCGATCGGCGGCGACGTGGTCGCGGCACCCGGCGTCGACGTCTATCGCGGCGACAACTATGCGTGGTTGTTCCCGGTGGCCAATGGCAACGTCTTCCATGCCGGCCCGAGCCCGCAGATGAACTGGTTGGGAACCGCGGGACGAGGAACGGTCACCCCGGCCGGGCGGCGCGCCAACGACGCGTTCGCTATGAACGGCAACGCCGTGATGTACGATCGTGACAAGATCCTCGTCATGGGCGGCGCGCCCGACCAGACCGACGTGCCCGGGCGCGACAGCGTCCACACGATCGACATCGGTCGCGGTTTCGGCGTTCAACCAACGGTGACGCGGCAGACCTCGATGGCGTTCGCCCGCGCCTTTGCCAACGCCGTTGTCCTGCCCAGCGGCGAGATCCTCGTGCTCGGCGGCCAGAACCTGGCCCGCGAGTTCACCGACGAGCGACCGGTCATGATCCCGGAACTCTGGTCTCCCAAGACCAAACAGTTCCGGCGTCTGCCGGCGATGACCATCCCGCGCACCTATCACAGCTGGGCGACGCTCATGCTGGACGGACGGGTCGGGATCGGCGGCGGCGGGCTCTGCAACAACTGTGCCTTCAACCATCCCGATCTCCAGATCCTCACACCGCCGTATCTCCTCGATGCGGCCGGTCGTCCGGCCTCGCGCCCGACGATCTCGGCCATCACCGGCGAGCCGCAGGCGGGCGGAACGCTGACCGTGCAGACCGACCGCGAGGTCGCGAGCTTCGCACTCGTACGCCTGTCGTCGGTGACGCATGCGACGAACACCGACCAGCGGCGTGTACCGCTGGAGATCGGGGATCGGGCCGGAACGAGCTACCAGCTTGCACTGCCGGAAGCCGCCACCGGCCAGTTGCTGCCGGGGCCCTGGATGCTCTTCGCGATGGATGCCGCCGGCGTGCCGAGCGTGGCCAAGATCGTGCGCATTCCATGACGTCGCCCCACCGCACCTCTCGCCGGAGACCCGAGATGAGCCGATCGATTCTCCGCGGTGCCGCCGTTGCCTGTGGCTTTGCGCTCGCTCTTGCCGCCAAGCCGGCAGCGGCAGCGCCCGGCACAGAGACCACGGCCGCTTCGCCGGGATTGGCGATGGCGGGTCACTTCCGCCTGCGGACCGCTGCGGGCGAGACGGTCGATTCCGACGCGCTCGCCGGCACGCCCTACGCGATCTTCTTCGGTTTCACGCAATGTCCGGACATCTGTCCGACGACGCTGGCCGACCTGACGCAGGCCATGGCCACGCTGCCGCCAGCGGCCGCATCGCTGCGGATCTATTTCGTTTCGGTCGATCCGGCCGACGAGGTGGAGGCCATGGCACGCTACACCGCGGTCTTCGATCCGCGGATCGTCGCGCTCGGCGGGTCGCCGGCGGCGATCGCATCGGCAACCGGCTCGTTCGGGATCGCGGTGGAGCGATCCGAACTACCGGGCGGCGGCGCCACCTACGGTCACACGGCCACGGTCTTCCTCGTCGATGCCGACGGCCTCGTCGCCGACCGCACGAGCCTTCAGGATACGTCGGATGCCATGGCCGAGAAACTGGCCAAACTGATGGGAGTCCCGAGGCGCTGATCGATCGGTGCGATCATTGGTCAGCAGTTGTTGGCGCCGAATGCCGTCACAGGCGCGAGGATCTCCCGATAGCTTGCGCTCGTCGCCGGTTCCGGTGGTTGCCTGCATCCAGAGGACGCCAGTCCGAACGAGCCGCCAATGCTCCGAATGAACGCCGCGCTTGGGACGAAGGACAGAAGTTATACGGGCCGGCGCAAACCGCGTGCGGGATGCACCGGTGTGTCGTGCGGCTGGAAGGCGAAGCGGCCGAACACGTCTCCATAACCGGCATAGACCAGTCCCCCGTTCTGTTCGACGAGAGCCTTGCGCTCGTTGCGGTAGACGGAGGGCAGGCGATACCACGGCACCGCAGGCCGCAGGTGGTGCAGGACGTGAAGATTGTTGTTCAGGAACAGGAGGGCGAAGGCGCCGGCCTGCTCGACGATCGCCGTACGCTCCTCGCTGCGCTCGGCCCAGCGATGTTCGGCGAAGGAGCGGATACGACCCAACGAAGCGCCGGGTAGAACGAAGGCGAGCAGGTAGACGCCGAATGGCATCGCGCAGACGTGGAGGACCCAAGCCAGGACGCCGGCCGAGGCCAACAGGTGCAGGGTCCAGATGCGGGCATGCCGGACGTCGCCGCGCACGAGTCGGCTGGCCTCGCTGACGAGAAACCCCAGCACCATGACGAACGGCCCCAGGAGCAGCCGCCCGGAGATCGTGTTGTTGAAGCGCACCAGGGCTCGGGCGACGGGACCAAGCTTCGCCCAGACGGCATC
This sequence comes from Aureimonas sp. AU12, assembly GCF_001463705.1. GTDB lineage: Bacteria > Pseudomonadota > Alphaproteobacteria > Rhizobiales > Rhizobiaceae > Aureimonas. Next base: position 96,545 of record NZ_BBWH01000044.1, read on the forward strand.
GGTCAGATAGGCAGATTCGGGATCCTCGATGGGGTCGGTCAGTTGCTCGTCGTTGTGATGACGAAGGTGCGACATCCGATAGAGCGAATAGGGGAGCCAAAGGGACAGCGGCACCGATCCGAAAGCGTCGTTGACGATCCGTCGACGGGTTGGATGCCCGTGCATCACTTCATGCTGCAACGACCCATGCCACGCCACGAACCAGCCGCCGACGAGCATCAGCAGCGGAAGGGGTAGAGCGGACCAGAAGAAGGTCGCCAGAAGCCACCCCGCGTGAATCATCACTGCCAGCGCGACCGTCGGCCATTCGATACGCTGGGAACGCTGCGACCGTTCGAACATGTCGATCTCCCCAGATATGGAACCGGGTCGCAATCTATATCAGTCTATCGAATTAATAGAGAAATGACGTTCTTCGCGGGCGCCCGGCAGCGAACCGCCTTTGCGATGACGTCGGCTGGCGCGACGTTTACGTTTGCTTCTACGCGAAACGGGGAAGGCCAAGCTCGTCCGACTGGCGTTCCTGTTCGAGGATCACGTCGAAGGCCGACCGGGACAGGCGCACGACGCCTTTCAGTCGGTGCGCGTCGAGAAGGCCCTCATCGGCAACCTGCCTCGCGGCCATCTGAAGAGCCTCGAAGATTGCATCCACCGCCTCGTGGTCAGTCGCTGCGTTCGTCACGAATGGCAGAGCCGGGGCCGGCGGCGTGAACGTGAGAATGCGGAGGGGTAAGGCAGGCTCGCGATCGAGCGCCAGAGCCAGCGTGACGGCGTCGATTGCCGCAGTATCGGCCTTTCCGCAAAGGACGGCGTCGATCGAGGCTCCATGACTGCCGGTATGCAAGAGCGACCCGAAGAAGGATGTGCCCCCCGCAAGGTGTGCGACCGCCGCCCGCAGGGCGTTGGCGCCCGATTGCGAGTGCGGTGCGTTGAATGCCGCGACCCGCCCGCGAAGGTCGGACAGTTCTTCCGCCGGATCGTCGGCGCGCACGATGACCGCCGAGCGATAGGACGAACCCTCGCATCCCGGCGCATCGTAGACGGGAACGGCCACGAGGCGTACCCGATCGCGCAGGGAGGTGACCAGTGGATAGCCGCACGTCTGGCTGAGGAGCAGGGCTGGATCGCTCCAGTGGGCTTGAAGATCATCCGGCTCCACGATCTCGCCCGAGAAGCCATGTACCTCCAGACCTGCCACCAAAGCGTCGAGGAAGCGTGCACGCGGCTTTGCCGGCACCTTGTACATGGGCAGGGAAACGAGATGGGGTTTCATGTCATGCTTCTTCGTTCATCCTTGAGGCCTGGCACCGTCCTCCCGCGTCATCAATCTCCGCGATCAGGTGATCGCGGAGAACAAGACGCCAAGCACGTCCATGGACTATGACGCACCGGGCTTGGAGTCCAAGCCTACATGGCGCGATCAAATCAATAGCCTGCGCTGTGGGAGACATTCCTTGGTCGAGAAGACGACGCTTCTCGGCGCGGTTGGCTATGTCACCGACAATGATGCCGGATAAGGGTGTCGGACGCTTTCCCGTTCATGAGCTAATCAGAGGCAGCGACGCGACGGGCTTGCCTTCTATTCGTAGATGCGGACAGCGTCGTCCCTGGCTTCAAACTGGGAACGGTGACGGAATGGCGCGATTGCGAGCGGGATCACGGATGGCGGGCGGGCCGATGCAGTTCGCGGTCTCGACGGATACACGGATCGACGACGCCGTCACGCTGCCGCCCGATCGATACACGGGTACCGTCACTTGGCGCGAGACCATGGGGCGCTCCGGCTTCGACCGGTCGAAAAAGATCTACCGGATCGAGCTCGCCGCCGAGGACGTCGTCCGCTGGGGTGGAAACCCGGCGCCCTGCGATGGGCCCTGCGTGATCGACGTGACCGAGCAGGTCGCGTCCGGGGAGATCAAGGCTCTCTGAGAGGTCACTGTCTCACGGTGTCTGAAGCAGGCGCTGGTGCAGCGTGATGTCGCGGCGGGCGCGATGCGGCTTTCCGGGGGAGCGATCCCGGCGATCGATCGTTGGGCTCTTGTCTTCGATACGAGCAGGAACAGTCTCATGACCAACGATCCGCGCACCAGCCAGCCGACCCGGTTTCCGTCCGAGCCGCAACAGCCGGCCCCAGGACTGGAAGCGCAGATGCGCACCAAGCCCGATCACGGCGAAGAGAGCTATGTGGGCAAGGGCCTGCTCGAAGGGCGCGTGGCGCTGATCACGGGCGGCGATTCCGGCATCGGCAAGGCCGTCGCCATCGCCTATGCCCGCGAGGGCGCCGACGTGGCGATCTCGTATCTGGCGCAGGAGCAGGTCGACGCCGACGAGACGAAGGCTCTTGTCGAGAAGGCGGGCCGCCGGTGTATCCTTCTGCCCGGAGATCTGCGCGACCGCGGCCATTGCGTCGATCTCGTGGAGCGGACGGTTGCCGAACTCGGGAGCCTCGATATTCTCGTCAACAACGCGGCCGCGCAGACCGTCAATGAGGATCTCGCCGACATCGACGACGATGACATGCAGGCGGCGTTCGAGGCGAACGTCTACGCAATGATCCGATTGGCCAAGGCCGCGGTGCCGCACATGAAGCCGGGGTCGACCATCGTGAACTCCACCAGCATTCAGGCGAAGGTCGCGACCGAGAGCATGATCGTCTATGCGACGACGAAGGGCGCCATCGCGAGCCTGACGATCGGGCTTTCGAACCTTCTGGCGCCGAAAGGCATCCGCGTGAACGCGGTCGCGCCCGGTCCCGTCTGGACGCCGATCCAGCCGATCGCCAAGCCGACGAACGAGTTGGAAAAGCTCGGCCAGAACACCCCGCTCGGCCGTGCCGGCCAACCGGCGGAGCTGGCTCCCGCCTATGTCCTGCTGGCGTCGAAGGAAGGCAGCTACATCACCGGTGCGGTGATCCCGGTGACGGGCGGAATCCCGATGTACTGAGCGACGGCCCGCGAGCATCTCACGGAACCCTGCCTCCGGTGGATGGCTGGATCCGTGGGATGCTTTTTGCGAAGGGTGGCGCTGCAGGTCGGGCAATGACGTCGGGTTCGGACCGGCACGACCTTCGTTGAGCGGTGATATGTCATGTTGACGTCATATCAAGGTGTCAGCGAAACGAGCCGTTGTAAGCGGACGGCCGGGACACACGGATCGACGGTGTTCCGGTCCCGTTCGCAGCGTGGTTTCCGGAGCTTCGACCGTCAGCATGGCGTCACCCATTCACCTTCAAGCCGTCTCCAAGTTCTTCAGCGGGCAGGCTGTCGTCAATGCCGTTTCCCTCGATATCGCAGCGGGCGAGTTCGTCGCCCTTCTCGGCCCGTCGGGATGCGGCAAGACAACTCTCCTGCGCATGATCGCGGGCTTCGAGACGCTCAGTTCGGGGCAGCTTCAGTTCGGCGACCAGCTCGTGGCCGATAGGAGTTTCCACCTCGTGCCCGAGAAGCGAAATGTTGCGATCGTCTTCCAGTCCTATGCGCTCTGGCCCCACATGACGGTCGGCGAGAATGTCGGGTATCCGCTGCGCGTGCGAAGTATCGCTGGCGCCGAGCGAGCGTCGCGCGTCGCGACCGCCCTCGCGGAAGTCGATCTCACCGGTTTCGAAGCGCGGCGCCCTGCCGACCTGTCGGGCGGGCAGCGGCAACGCGTGGCGCTGGCCCGGTGCTTCGCCATGGAACCGTCGATCGTGCTTCTCGACGAGCCGTTGGCCAATCTGGACATCCATCTGCGCGCCTCGATGGAGGAGACGTTCCGGCGGTTTCATGCGCGCACCGGCGCGACGATGGTTTACGTCACGCACGATCAGTCCGAGGCTATGGCGATGGCCGACCGGATCGCGGTAATGGACAAGGGACGCATTCTGGAAGTCGCGTCGCCCGCGGACCTCTATACTTCGCCGCGAACGGAGGCGGTCGCTCGCTTCGTTGGCCACGGTCGGATCGTCGATTGTTCGATCATGGAGCGGGTCGACCAGAAAACAGCGCGCGTGGCCGTATTTGGCATGCAGACCCTCGTGCGCCACGGAGGCCTGCCATCGGTCCTGCCGGCAACCGGACGCCTCTGTCTGCGCGCCGAAAATCTGGCGGCCATCGAAAGCGGTGGCTTCGAGGCCCGCGTCGTGTCCTCGACCTTCAAGGGCGCGCACAGCCTGCTCGTCGTCGAGCCGACAGCGGCGCCCGGTCTCGCACTGTCCCTTCACGCAAGCATGCCGGCGACGCCGGGCGCGATCATGCGGGTTGCCGTTTCCAACGGTTGGCTTCTTCCACCGCCTGACGGGGGCATCACTGCGACCTTGGACCGAGCCGCGGCCTCGGTCCTCGCTTTCGCCTGAGAGTCGAGCGTTCAGTCGGCCCAGGGCAGGACGCCGCGCGGCAAATGCCTTGCGAGCGCGCTCGTGGCGAGCATCAGGGCGACGATCACCGCGACGCTGACCACCGCCACGGCCGAGGCGAGCGTCGACTGGCCGGCATCGTCGAGATTGAACACGACGACGCCGAGCGTCTCGTTGCCCGAGGACCATAAGAGCGCCGACACGGTCAGCTCGTTGAATGCCGTCATGAAGACGAGAAGGCCGCCGGCCGCCGCCATCGGCGCGAGGATCGGCAGGAGGACGGTGACGAGACGAAAGAGGAAACCCGCGCCGGTCATGCGGGCCGCTTCGTCGAGTGCCCGGTCCATCTGCAGGACGCCGCCGATCACGGGTCGCAGCGCCAGGGTGAGAAAGCGCGCGAGATAGGCAAAAGCGATGATCCAGATCGTGTTGTAGAGGCTGAACCCGAGAAGGGGCAGGGGCCGCAGGAACAGGAGGATCGAGGCGATGCCGAGGACGATGCCGGGCAGAGCATAGGGGATCTCCGCGGCCATGCTGAGGAACCGCAACAGCCGGCCGCCCCGCCAGACGATGAGCACCGCAAGCGGGACGCTGACGGCCATCAGGACGAACGCCGCTCCGAGTGAGAGGAGACCCGAGTTGCGAAAGGCGCGCACCGTCGCGTCCTGTCGGAACAGGACTTCGGCATAGTTCTGCAATGTCAGCGACGCCGCCGACAGCGGAACGCCATAGGCGTTGACGAGCGAGGTGGCGACCAGCGCGAGAAGCGGGGCGACGACGATCGCGGCGATCAGCAGCCAAGCGACGAGTTCGCAGGCCCCACGCCACCGGCCGAGCTCGTAGCCGAGCGCTTTCGACGCCGTGCCGACGACACGGTAGTCGCGCCGGCGCAGCATCCGCGACTGAAGCGTAAAGCCGGCGAAGGCAAGGCCTCCGACGAGGAGCGACAGGACGGCGGTCTCGCCGATGATCTGCGGACCAAAGCTGGCGAGACGCTGGTAGATCAGCGTTGGCAGGACCGTGTAGCCGGCGGGGATGCCGAGCAGCGCGGGAATGCCGAAATTGCCGATGGCGGAGACGAAGGCGAGGGCGCCGCCAGCCACGAGCGGCGGCGTCATCATCGGCAGCACGATCGTTGCGAGAACGCGGGTGCGACCCGCACCGCTCGAGCGTGCCGCCTCGATGAGCTCGCGCGGCAGCGCCCGCAATCCGGCTCGCACAGCAAGGAAGACCAGGGGCGCATGCTGGATGCCGAGAAGGAGGACGATCCCCTGCGCGCTGTAGATCGGGTTGGGCGACCCCAGCGGCGGGGCAAGCCCGAGGGTATTGAGGAGCGGGCTCGCCGGTCCGAACAACTGGACCCAGGCCAAGGCCGTCACCTGCGGCGGGATCATCAGCGGCAGCAGGAAACAGAAGACGAGCGCCGCCTTGCCCCGAATGTCGGTGAGGGCGACGAGCAGCGAAACGACGATGCCGAGGGCCAGAGAGATCACCGTGCCGAGCATGGCGGTGACCAGCGAGTGCCAAGTCGCGATCCAGGTCGATCGCGACCCGAACACCGCGGCGGCGATGGAGAGATCGAACCGGCCCCCCGGCGCCACGGCCTCCAGCAGGAGGCGCAGCACGGGCGCGAGGCTGACCAGCGCGACGAAGCCGGTCAGCACGGCGAGCACGGTGCGCTCGCCGATCGCGTCGAGGATGCCGGATGTCTTCAGGACCGTCAGCCGCCGAAGAGGTCCGAGAACCGCTTCTTGTTCTCGGTCTCGTCCGCCAGCGCCTTGGCGGCATTGAAGGGCAGCAGCTTGATCGTATCGCGGGCGGGAAACCCGGTCGGACCGGCGACCCCGTCGCGTGCCGGGAGGTAGCCCTGGCCGGCGGCCAGTTTCTGGCCGGTCTCGCTCAGAAGGAAGTCGATGAAGAGCCGGGCGTCCTCGGGGTTCTTCGCCGTCTTGAGAATGGCGACAGGCTCGGTCACCGCCGAGACGCCGTCCGTCGGGAAGACGAAGCGGACCGGCGATCCCTTGGCCGCCTCGCGGATCGGCAGGTAATCGACGATCACGCCATAGGCCTTCTCACCGCCCGCGACCGACTTCATCACCGCGCCGTTGCCGCCGGAGGCCGTGGTGCCGTTCTGGGCGAGCGCCTCGATGTAGGGCCAGCCGAGATCGGCATTCTGCGCCAGCGTCGCGACGTGGACGAGGGCGGCGCCTGACGTCAACGGGCTCGGCATGGTCACCATGCCCTTCATCTCAGGCTTCGTGAGATCGCGCCAGGACGTCGGCGCGGCGTCCGCGCGGGCATTGGCCATGAAGCCGGTGGTGATCAGCTTGGTTGAGAAATAGGTCTTGTCGGTATCGAAGAGGCCCGCGGCAAAGCCAGCGGTGTCGGCGCCGGGATAGGGCATCAGCCGGTCGTCGCGCTTCAGGCCCTCCATGGTCACGCTGTCGGCGATGAGGAGAAGGTCCGGCTGCGGGCTTCCGGTCGCGAACTCGGCCTGGAGCTTGGCCATGACCTTCGTGGTGCCCTCGCGGACCCATTCGACGTCGATACCGGGATGGGCCGCCTCGAAGGCGTCGACGGTCGCCTGCGCATCCTCGTTCGGCTGGCTCGTGTAGAGCACGAGTTTGCCCGCCTGCGCCGCGGCGGTGCCTCCCACCAGCAGGCAGACCAGCGCTGCAGCGCCGCGAAATGCGAAGGTTCTTGTCATGAGGCCCATCCCGAAGCGTGATCCCTCGACGGCCGAAGCGGCAGGTTCGGGCAGGTGAAGTTCAGGGCGCGAGTACGCGCGATCCGTGACAGGCATATGAAAGCGTTCAGGCCGTCGTCGAGAGGCGTGTCGGGGATCGCGTTACGCGCTGCATCGTCGGGGTCAAAGCGGATGAAGGTCACACACGACCGAGCCAGTTTTAGAGTACGCCTGGAATTACGGAGATGACCATTCTTCTCGCCTTGCACAGTCGGCCAGCAAGGGACTTTTAAAACACTGCCAAAGCAATCGGTTCGGTCTATAAGCTCAAGCGACGTGCCAGCCGCTAAGCTATAGGCTACCCGACGTCATAATCCGCTGAAATTTCAAGGGCCTGAACATGGTGCCGGCTGCAGAGCTCGAACCCGCGACCCCCTGATTACAAATCCGATACTGCCTGTTTACCAGTCCTTGCGGATGGTCTCCTCTCGCCCTCCAAATTGTTGACAACGTTGGGATTGAGGCGCTTTTGAAGGACTCGTCGGCAAACCGAGTTCTTGCCGGAAGGATTGAAACGGTCGGTACGGAGTCGGTACAAGATGGGGTCGGTACGGGTCGCGCTCACCCAGAAGCATGTCGCGGATGCCCTTGCGGTCGCTGAGATCGGCACGACGTCCCTGGAGGACTGGACCGACACACGAGAGGTCGGGCTTCGCATTCGCGTTCGCGGGCGCAAGGCCGTGTGGCTGCTTCGGTTCAACGACTCGTCGGTGACACTCGGGCCGGCCGGCCGATGGACGCCGAAGCAGGCCCGCGAGATGGCGGGGCACGTCCGGGGAATGCTGAAGAGCGACCTTGACCCGCGTCCATGGGTGGACGCGCGTCTCGCCGGCGCGGACGCGGTAGAGGCCGCCGGGGTCGTGCTTCGGCGCGAGGGCCGCGAGCGACAGGAGTGGACCGTGGGCGAGGTCGTCCGGCAGTACGTCGAGCAGCACCTCAAGCTCGGCCGGGTCGTCCGTGGCGAGCGACGACCGCCCTCCGCCCGTTCGGTGCAGGACGTTGAGTCTACGATCCTGCGCGCGGCGACGTTCCAGGCGATCTCGGGACTGCTCGCTCGCGAACTCGACGCGCGACGACTGGAGACGTATCGGAACACTGTCGCCGAGACCAATGGCGGATCGACGTCGCGGAAGGCCCTGTCGAACGTGAAGACGGCCATGACATGGGCGAAGAAGCACCATGGCGCCGCGAGCGGCCTCGGCACCTTGGCGGCATGGTGGCGGGACGTCGCCTCGACGCATGTAGAGGGTGTTCGATCGCGGATGCCGTCCGTCGATGACCTCGGGATGACGTTGGCGCTGGCCGACGCCGTCCAGACCATGCCCGGACGCAAGATCGACGTTCGGGGATCACGTATGCATGCCCTTGCCCTCCGGCTGCTCGTCATGACGGCGCAGCGCAAGGAATCCATTGCGACCATCCGACGTTCGCAGATCGTCTCGGATGGACGCGACGGCGGCGACGGTTGGGGCATCCTCTACCTGCCGCCGGCCGCGATGAAGGGACGGAAGGCACATACGATCCCGCTGCCGCCGGCCGCTATGGAGATCATCCGGACGGCGATCAAGATTGGCGGGCCCGACAGCGAGTTCCTGTTCCCGGCCGAACGCGGCGGGAAGGCTGGGACTGCGGTCTCGGTCTCCGGATCAGCGCTGAACCGTCGTCTCGCGCAGCTTCGCGGCCAAGACCCGACCGGGCGGACGCGGGGCGGCCGGAACTTGCTGGCGGAAGCCGGGGTCCGCGTCGCCGACTGGTCGCCGCACGACGCGAGGCGGACGTTCGCGACTGAGATCGAGGACCTGACCACGCGCGGAGATGCCGTGTCGGCTGTCCTCGACCACTCCCAGGCCGGGGCGCGGTTCGTCGACGCCACGGCCGTCCCCGACGCGGCGGCGATCACGCGCATCGCGTACTCGCAGGCCCAGCGGTTGCCTCTGAAGCGGCTGGCGCTGGGGCCATGGTCGGAACTGGTTGAGGCCGCCATCGAACAGGCGATGCCTACAGCATTGAAAGTCGTCGGCGAGGCGGTTCCGGCACGTCCGAAGGGTCGAAAGGCTTAAGAGGCCCTTCCTGCAAAGCCGTACGACGACGAAGCCAGGGTGGGTGGTATCTTTCCCCCCCTAGAATCTTCGTCGTCGTACGGCTTTACCGCAGTTCCGATCAAAGCATATTGCGAGCCTGACCGAGCCCAATGCTCCTAGCCGGCAAGCGTGTCTGCTCAGTCGTCAACCTTCACTTCGTCATCGTCGATCACGACGTCCGTTCCGGCCTCAATCGCCAGGGAGACAGTGGTAAGTGAAGCCAGACTGCCGCTGACTATCTTTCGTGCGCACTCAAGACAGTATCGTTCCCAAGTGCGCCCCGTCCGGACGCTCAGTCGAGGTTCCCCTGCCTTGATTGCATGCCTGTTGTTGGCTTGGCACTTATGCGACCGGACCGCCTTTTCGAGTTGCACTCGGGTCACCAGTGAACGGATCCTACCCACGGATCACCTCCGCTGTCGCTCGCGCAACGATGCCGTCGAAGTCCGCCTCGATGGTCGCAAGATCCTCGCGGGAAAGCTCGTGACGTTCACCTGCACTACGGCCGACGAGTGCGTTGGCGTGACGATCAATGGCCGCCTTCAATACTACAAAGTTGCTCCGTCCAAGCCGATTCCGGTCAAGCTCACGTCCCTCTGGATTGATACCGCGTTGCGCAAGAATGGCCCCAACAACCGAAGCAGTTCGCGCAACGAGAGCCGCACGGTCAGCCTGCCTTTGTCGTTGCCGCGTTATAGGGACCGGAACTAATTCGCGCATAGCGTCCCGGACATCGTCTGGAGAGTAACCACGATCTGCCAGCACTTGAAGGGCTTGTACAGCCGCGTCGTCCGCAAGCAGGTGCAACTCTTCCAGTTGCAACCCAGTCTGGCCGCGGACCTCAATACCGTCTCCGTCGACGCGCGGCATTGGATCGACCGTCAACTCGTTGCCGTTACCGAAGTCCAAGCCTTCAACGGGGAGAAGCTCGTCAAAAAACTGTTGGTCGGCCTGAGAATATTCCTGAAAATCTTCCCAGCGCCGCGCGATGTTTGCACCCGCATGGAAAACGACGACACCCCGATTGCGTGGGCTGTCTGGCGCGTTCTGATCGATCACTCTCATGATGCGTCCGACGAACTGAACGAACGGTGACAGATTGCCGAAGACGCTGAAGACCGCGGCGACTGCGAGCTTAGGATGGTCAAATCCTTCACCGAGCTTCCGAACCTGTACGATGACGTCCAGTTCGTTCGCCTCAAGCTTCCGCATGACGCGCTCGTTGGCCTGACCGTCTTCTCGCGAATGCACGAAGTCCGCGCTGCGTCCTCTCGCCCGATACGCAGCTACCACCTGGTGACAATGTTGGTAATTCAACGCCGAAGCGATGATTTTCAGCGTCCGATCGCCCCCTTCATCCCGAAGGCGGTCGAGCTCGCGTATGGAAGCATCCACGATCGTGTTCAGCGTCTCGGGCGAGGTTACGATGCTCCGTCGAAAGTCTGCATCCTCTTCACCAAGACGCCGTACTTCGTCGAGGGAGACTTCAATTTCGTGGCCATCGACTTCCCGGACGTACCTGAGGGTTCGCGGGTTCAGAACGACCGCTTTCAGTCGCTTCACGTAGCCGGAACGAATGGCATCCACGATCGGGTACGAATAGAGGATGCGCCCCGCCATGCGCTGTCCGTCTGACCGCAAGGGCGTGGCAGAAAAGTTGACGATCCGAGCTCTCGGGAACTTCGCCTTCAACGCCGCCCAAGTCGCGGCGACGTTGTGGTGACCTTCGTCGAAAAGGATCAGGTCGAAGAAGTCGTCGGGAAGTTCACGGAGCCATCGATTCTCCGCTCCCTGAAGCTGCTGTATGTTCGTTACCACGATCTCGGAGTCGTCGAGATCGCCGCGGTTTACGGCTTGGCCACGTATCTCGACTGGTTCAGGAAATGGCATCCCATCGAGGACGCCACGCGCTGAGTAGAACTGATTCGCGTTCGAGGGATCCACATCCCGAAGGAGCTGTTGCGCAATCTTCACATTCGGTGCAACCACGAGCGTGCGTGCCGAACGGAATGCAAATGGTGTGATGGCGATAGTCCCCGACTTACCGCATCCGACCGGAAGCACTATCCCGACTTCGCGTTCACCGGTGATCTCCTGCGCGAAATCGACGAGGTGCTGATATGCTGCCTGCTGAGGTTGGCGAAGCTGCTCGTTGCCGGCGATGTTCGGCACACGGTTCTGGAATGGCGACGGCATGATTCCTCCTCTAGCTCCGTCGCCATTCTCACCAGTTTTTCAATTTAGGCGAGTGCCATCGTTCATGGCGACTCAGATCGCTGATAGGGACCGTTTGCCCGTTCCCCTGGAGGCGAACCGCCCGGCCAAGGTTCCCCCATCCACTTGGGTTTCTCTCGAAACGGCGGCGAGGAGGCGCCGGCCCCGGCTGCGCCATTCTGACAAGCAGCGCGACGGGGCGCGGGCGGCCGCGATGTGCAGGCGTCGCCAAGCGCTGAGGTCGTCCGGCTCGATCGTCGCGAACGTCGCCTGAAGTTCGTCGTCGGCCGCGATGCTGAGGTCGCGACCAAGGACCGCGCACCATGGCTCTGAGGGCTGGCGGACGCGACGCCACTCGCGTCCGGAAGTGGTGGCCATCACCTCGTCGGCGGCGAGCCAAGCGCCGAGGTCGGGATCGCGGACCAGCCACTCGGTTGCTTCCCGGCCGGCGGCGCGCTCGCGGGCGTATCGCCGGAGCGCCTGCGCCTCGCTCCGCGTTTCAAGGACGGAGGTCGCGGTCATCCCGGCCGCCGCTCGTATCCGTCTCTTGGCGCCAGCGGCTCGGGCTGTGCGACGACGGTGGCAGACTTCGGGTCCCGTTCGAGTTCGACGCGGCCGAGTTGGCGGAAGGCAGGAAGCGACGCCGTCACGTCCTCGCGGTCGGATTTGGCGAGCTCCGCGCGCTGGTCGTCGTCGAGGTGGCCGGCGACGAAAGCGCGGAGCGGCGGGTCCAGCCTGCGCAACGCCGCGACGTCGCCAGCGGCCGCTGCGAGGACGAGATCGGCCTCGCGGACTTCGGAGCGGACGGCCCGGAGCTTCGTGGTCGAATCGGCAATTGTTGCCGATTCAGCCTGCCACGCCGCGGCGCATTCGGGCGACGGCTCGTAGCCGGCGAGCGTGACCCCCTGACGCTGGCATTCGAGCCACAGCCGTGCGCGGGCCTCCTCGGGCCACGGGCCGTCCAGCTCCAGGGAACCCGACCAGTCTTCGGCTGCCTTGGTCGCAAGGGCGCGCAAGGCCTCGTCGGTGACGGGGCCGACGAGGTCGACGTGCTTGCCGGAGTCGAGCAGCCTGCTGCGCGGGCCGACGGCGACGCGGACCCCGGCGGGACTTTCGCCGACGTCGTGGAACCCGCGGCGCCTCCATCTGTCGGCCAAGGCGACCGCCTCGACCTCGGCCACGGCCTGCCTGCGGCGCGCTCTGCCGGGCTTCCCGGCCCTAGCGGTGCGCGGCAGGGGATCGACGCCGTAGCCGGTGGAAACGGCGATGACGTTCGCGAGTGCCGCGGCCTGCGCGCTGCGCGGTCCCCAAAGGCTGACGGTGCCGCTCTCGTCGTCCGCCTCCACCCACGCGCCGTCCTTGAGGAGGACGCGGGTCGCGCGCGTGTTCCGGACGTCGACCATGTAGAGGCTGCCGCCGAAGGCGGACACGTCCGCGTCCGGGAACCGCTCCTTGAGGAGCGCGACCTTGTAGTCCTGCGCGTCGCCGGACCGCTGTTTCCGGTCGGGCGCTCGGGGAAATCCTCGGGCCTTGAGTGCCATGTCCATCTCCGTTCGAACGAGTTCGTTGTCCAGTTGCCGTGACTCACGCAGTCCGGCGACGACGGCGGTTCGCCGATCGTGTTTCCGGCGCTTCACGACGCAAGCCTTCCGCCGTTCGCCGATCAGCGGCTCCGGCACGCGGGGATCGCCGCGGGCGGCGTAGGAGCGGTGGTCGGCGCGGCGGCGGGACCCGGCACCTCGAAGGTGCGCGTTGAGGACGCCGGCGACACGCTCGCGCTCCCGCACGAGGGCATCGCCCTTCCTGCCGCCCGCCCGGCCGCCGCTCTCGAAGATCGCGAGGAGGTCGGCGTTCCGGACAGCGGCGAACCCGGTCCCCGTGGACGGATCGAGCGCGCGCATCGTCATGAGGATGTGTCCGTGCGGCTGGCGTTCGCGATCGCCGGCCGGCGGGCAGTGGATCGCGACGTCGACCACGGCGCCGGTCGCGACGTAGGGGGCCGCGACGTCCCGCAGGAAGTCGGCCCATCGATCGTCGGGAAGGTCGCGCGGGATCGACACCTCGACCTCGCGGGCCGTCACCGAATCCTTCCGGCGCTCGGCGAGCTCCGCGCGGCTCCACAGGGATTCGCGGTCCCGTGTCCATGCGGGCGCGCCGTCCGGCACCATGACGAAGGAGTCCGTGACGTGGCGCTTGCGCGAGTAGTCCCACGCGCTGCCCGTCCGCGCGTCCACTAGGCGCGTTCCGGAACGGTACGCGGCCGCAGCAACCGCGGAACGGCCCCGGCTCCGCTGGACCACCTTGGCGCAGACATGGCACAGGGCCTCGTGGGCGGGGAGGCTCGTCACGGGCGGTCGTCGGCACCGAAGTCGAGGGCCGCCAGCGTCGCGCTGACGCGTGCGGCATGCCGTTCGTCCTCACGCTGGGCGCGGACGTAGGCTTGATGCCAGCGCGCCTCCGTCGCCTTCACGTGCCTCGCGACCGCCGCGCGTTCGCCAGCGGAGACGATTGCCGAGGCCTTGACGCGCGCCTTGAGTCCGACGGCGAGCCGGAACCCTTCCCATGCGGCTTCCTCGATCGCCCGATACGCATCCATGCACTTGCTCCTCTCGCCGGCGACGGGGAGGTCCGCGCCGCAGGCCGTGCGCGTCATCCCGAAGGGGTGACGCTTAAGCGCGCCCTTCGGGTACCTCCCCGGTTCCTCCACGATGGTTCGGCGCCGATTTGCTCCGCGCAAGTTCTCACCGGACCATGGATATCGGGCGCTTCGCGTGGGGCGCCTGCGGGCCGCACGAAACCTCGAGAAACGGTCGGCGGCCCGGCATCCGGGGCGGAAAACTTTTCCGCTCCGCGATCGGGATTCCGCCGGCGGATCGGCCGACCGGCTAGACGGGAGGAGAACGGCATGACGATCGATCTCGGGAAACTGGAACAGCGGCGGGCGAGCCTGGAAGCACGCCTCGCGGCAACGACGACGACGCTGCGGGATGCGCAGAGGAAGGACGACACTCGGCGGAAGGTCGTCGCCGGGGCGGCCCTGCTGGCGGCCGTCCGCGAGGGTGTGGTCCCGGCCTCTGTCCTCGACGTCCTCCGCTCGCGGATGACCGAACGGGACCGCGCGCTCTTCGCTGGCGAGACGGCTACTCCCGCAGCCGAGTTCGGGGAGCGTCGGTCGTGACCTTCCCCGACATTCTCGCCGTCCCGGCGGACACGGACGTCGCCTGGATGGTGGCGACGACGCTGCTGCCGCTCGACGGCGACGACACCGCCTTCGCCGTCGTCATGCGCGTGCTCTCATCCTCGCTCCTCCTCTTGGCGGTGGCGTATCTCGCCTATGCCGTCCTCTCGCTCGTCGTCCATGCTGCTCGGACGGGGACGCCCGTTCCGGAGGAGTCGTCCTCCGTGTTCGTCATGCTGCGCGTCGTCCTCGGTCTCGGCATGCTGGTCCCGCTCGGCGGACTCTCGACCGTCCACTACGCGCTGCGCGACTACGTCGTGCTGCCGGGCATCAACATCGCGAATGCGGGCGCCTCGGCGGCCGTGGAGTTCGTCATGCGCGACGGACATCCCCTCTCGCCGGTCTCGGCATCGGGCCGCGACCTCGTGCTGTCCGTCGCCGAATCCGAGGTCTGCGCACGGACCTACGCGGTCGCACGCGAGTGGCGGGCGATCGAGGGCGCGGGCGCCGCGCTGTTGCCCGAGCCGGCGGGAGCGCCGGTCGTCGCGCCCGCCGAGGAGTCCTGGTGGCCGTGGGGCGAGGACACGACAGAGCGGACGGTGGGCCATGCCTGGTCGTGGGGTCCGGCCTGCGGCAGCCTGACCCTGACGACGTCGGACGGGTTCGCCGAGGGACGGTTCGGCGAGGTCCGGCGACAGGCGGTCGCCGCCGTCGTCGCCGAGGTCCGGGCGATGCCGTTCGCCGGGACGCTGGCCGACGCGGTGAAGGTCGCCTCGGACGCGGGGACGCAAGTAACGGGACCGGACGCCGAGGCCGCCTTCCAGTCCCTCGGCCTGCTCCGGACGAACCTCGAGTCGGCGCTGCGCGAAGCCGGGCGGCGTTACGACCGGGCGCTCTCGCAGGCAGCCGCCTCGCTCTCGACGGGCGACGACGTCGGACTGCGGGAAGAGGTCGCGCGCGATGTCCGTGAGCGCGGGTTTCTGGCGCTCGGCGGGTACTATCGCGTTCTGGCGCACGCCAGCCTCACGGCATCCGAGGCCGTCGCGGAACGGCCGGTGCGCACCGCGCCCGACCCGGCTGCCTGGGAAACGATGGCGGGTCCCGTCAGGGCGGCACTCGCCCTCGTCGACTCGCAGCTTCGGCGCGGGTCCGCCGCGGCGACGCTGGCTTCGGGCGAGGCGCTGTCCGGCGAAGCGGCCGGAGCCGGGAACGTCATGTCGGCGCTGCTCTCGTCCGTGACGACGCCGGCGATGGAGTTCCTGACGCAGTACGAGGGATTCCGGCCGGACCCGGTGGGTGACCTCATGAACCTCGGCAACCGCCTGCTCGTCGGCGGGCAGTCCGCCTTCGCGCTGGCGCTCGCGGCCTACGGAGGCAGCGCCCTCGCGCTCGGCACCGGGCAAGGACTGCTCGACTTCGTCATGGTGCCCGGCTGGACGCTGATCGGTATGGCGTGGCTCGGGGGCGCGGTCCTCGTCTACGTGCTGCCGATGGTGCCGTACCTTCTGATGCTGTTCGCGTTCGCGGCGTGGTCGCTAGAGGTTCTGGTCGCGGCGATCGCGGTCGTCGCGTGGGCGTTCGCGCATGTCCGCATCGACGAGCCGAACTTCGTCGGCCGTGCGCAGGTGCAGGGTTACGCTTCCCTGATGGTCTCGGTGCTCCTCCGCCCCGTCGTGACGGTCGCGGCCTTCGTCGCGGCCCACATGGTCACGGTGACGCTGCTCAACGTGTTCCTAAGTTCGTACACCGTTGCGTTCAAATCCGCGCAGATCGGGTTCACGCTCGGTGCCACAGGCGTGGTCGTGTCGGTCGCCGTGATGGTCTACGTCCAGTGGCACCTCGTGCTCTGGTCGTACCGCATGATCCTGACGACGCCCGAGCGCGTCGGCCAGTTCCTCGGCTTCAACGTCCCGTCCTGGGGTGAGGGTGAAGCCGGGGCCACCGTGATCGGCGGCGTCGTCGGAGGGCACCGCCACCTTCCACGGATGGGCGGGACCGGAGGCAAGGGGAAGGACACGAACTCCGAAGACAAGTCGGGCGCGGCGGCCGGAACGCCACTGCGGGCGACGGGCGCAACCGGAAAGGCCGTTGCCTCGACGGCATAGCGGAGGAATCCTTTACGGACGAGGGGACCCGATCGGGTCCCCTCGTCGTCAGATGCCGTGGATGACCGACAGGCTCCACAGGAGGGCGAAGCCGCCGAGAGCCATGAAGAGGACGAGGACCGGGCTGGCGACGATCAGCATGGCGGCGAGCGTCCGGAGGAGCGGATTGCGGATGCCCGCGACCATCGAGAAGTCGTATCGCATGTTCGATCTCCTGTCGTTCGTTGCCGGCCGCCCTGGCGGCCGTTCCGGCCTCGTCCTGCGGCATCCTGCCGGGGACGCTGCCTCGCCCGCCTGACGGGCGACGCTCGCGCTTGGGCATCGGCAGTCCCCGGCAGGATGCCGCATGGGAGGTTGAGGAACGGCGTCAGGCGGTCGCGGGATTCGAGGGATCGGGCCTGCGGTGCGGGCGGCTCGCGCGCCGGAGTTCCCCCGTGCCGAATCCGATCAGGATGCCCGCGACCATGACGGTGCCGCGGCTCATGAGCGCGTCCAGGTCGCCCGTCGTCGAGAACGCGACGAGGCCGCCGAGACCGAGTACGGCGGCGGCGAGGTAGCCGGTGGCAAGGATGGCGAGGCGTGTCGCCGGTCGACGGCGGAGCGCGGTGGTCGTCGGCAGCATTGCGGGTCCTTCTCGGTTGGTCGTGGAACCAGCGTGAGGCCCGCCCGGCGCGGCGTCCAGGTCAGGCGGCTGCCGCGGCTTCGGCACGGGCGAGCTGGAGCGCCCACGCGCCGTCCTCGCGGATGCACTGCACCTCGGCAAGGCAGGCACCACAGGCAAGCATGGCGGCGTCCTCGACGTCGGTCGACGAGAGCGGCCCGAGGGCGCGCAGACGGTCGATGGCGACCGCGATGGCGCTCGGGCGCTGGCATCCAGTGCAGGCCCGCCCGGTCCAGATGGCGACTCCCTCGTCGGCGGCGATCTCGTCCATGTCCGTCCTCTCAATGCCGGGCGACTCCCTCATGGCCGCCGGCCGTCGCCTTCTTCCGGGAACGGGAATGGGCGTCAAGCTGCGATCGGCAGGACCGCGACCGGACGGCGCGCGAGTTCGGCGACGACCTCCGCGACGGTCGGCGGCACGATGCCGGGAACTGCGGCGGCGGTCGCCGCGATCGCATACTCGAGGGCTGCGCGTGTGCCGGCTCCGCCGCGCGCCGCGACACGCTCGGCGGTCTGCCGGATGAGATGGCGACGGGTGCGGTCGTCGGCGGTCGCCTGCCGGGCCGCTTGCGCCTCCTCGGCGGAGCGGCGGCGGGCCTCGGCCTTCTCCGCGATGACGCGGACACGATCGATGGCCTCGAAGAAGACCTCGCCGAGGATCGACATGAACGCCGCCTCGTCCAGAACGGGCGCGGCCTCGACCGCCGCGAGGAACGTTCCGGCGAGACCCGTCCGCAGGATCGTGCGCCACGTCTGCGATGGCACGTCGCCGACCTTCAGGGCCTCTTCCGTCAGGTCGAACGCGCCGCCTGTCTCCGCGTCGTCCTCTGCGTCGATCCCGAGCGCGGCGGCGAGCCGGGGCGTCACGACGCACGAGCGCGTGCCCGGCATCGCCTCGGCGAACTCGCGCCAGAGGCCATAGGACGGCATGTCGCCATCGATCGCGTCCTCGGCAATGTCCCAGGGCGTGCGTCCGGCGGCGTGGCTCTTGTGGCCCGACGACCCGGCCGCCAGTTCCCACGACGTGCCCTTGGCGATGTACTCGCCCGCCGCTTCTGGGCTTGCGGCGATCTGGACGCCCTGCGCGTGCCGGAGGGCCTTGCCACCGCGCGCCTCGACGGCACGCATGAAGCGTTCGATCAGGGCTTCGCCTGCGGCGCGCGCGTCTGCCTTGTCGGCGAGGCAGGCCATGCCGAAGTGGATGTGGAAGTGCCAGCCATATCCGCCGTGCGTGACCTCGGGCGCGACGAGGACGCCGGCGATCCCGCCGCGTCGCTTGATGCGCTCCCAGGGCGCGCCCCGACGCGCGGCGGCGAAGCTCTCGGACACGAGGCGCTTGAGATCGGCTAGGCGATCGGCTGGACCGTGCGAGACGGTCACGAGGCCCATGACGAAGGACCCGTCGTGTTCCGTCGTCGCCTCCACGACGCGCTGCACGCGAGCCTGTCTGATGGCGGCAACGGCGGGCGCGCAAGTCGGGCAGAGCCATCCGGAGCCGCAGCGATACACGCCGGAAACGAAGGCGCGGCGCGTGCCGTCCTCGCGGGTCCGGCGATGGATGCCGACGCTGTCGACGTCGAAGCCGGGGCGTCCGCATCCGCAAACGGACGGCCCGCGCTCGTCGGGTGCGAGACCGATGCGGAGCATGCGGGAGATGCCCGACATGAGGTCCCATCGACGCTGGGTCGTAGGAGCTGCCGCGCGGGCCGTCTCGTCCCTCCGCTGCCGTGCCTGTCGCTTCGCCTTGGTCCTCTGCGCCTCGCTGGAGAGAGGGGGGGTGAATGTAGCTCCTCCGTTGGCAAGCGGCCCCCTGGCGGGTGCCGTCGCGGTTTCCATCGGGGCGGACGCGGTCGGGCCGATCGCGGCGGCGGTGACAGGAGTGGACGGGGTCTCGAACAGGGCATGGACGGCGGCATCGACCAAACCGGCGGCCGGCTCGCGCGGCTTGCGACCGAGACGCTGAGCGGCGGCCGAATCCGGGCGCGGCCCGCGCGCGTCTGTCGATGTCTGAAGGCGAGCGGCGATCCCGCCCTCGACGGGGCGGTGCGGTCGCAAAATTTGTTGACGGGGTTGGGATGAGGAGGCTGTCGGCTGGCTGAGAGTATGTCCCAGCCGGGAGGTCAAATGCCTGCGCCGTTGACGGCGCGCGTGCCGTTCGTCATCGTGAAGTCCTACCCAAAACGACCCTCCCGAGAGCTTGCCGGCTCGATGACGGAGGGTCTTTTTATGGTTCCTCGGATCGGCGCGGGCGTCAAATAGCGGTGGGCGGGGAGCGGCCGCGCAGCGGACCCGAGCCGCGACGTACCCGGCGAGGCGGCCGCAGGCCATTGAGGAGTTCGGGCCATCGCGTCGGGCGGTTGCGTTCTGGAACCGCGACCAGCTTCTCTCCCCCTAAGCTACCGAACCATGGAGAGGATTGAATGGCCACCAAACGCATGCCGTGGGATCGCCCGCCGGGTAGCTTCGCTCCGAACCGTCCGGGAGACCGCGACGCAGTTCCCTTGTTCACGGCATTGGGACGAGCCTTGTCTGCGTGGGAAGGCGTGAACGCGGCGGTCGACAGCTTCTTCCATTCGCTGCATCAGGACGCATCCGAAGGCGACACGGAGAAAGCCTTCACAGCCTACCGTGATTGCCTGAAGGTTCACGATCGAGCCCGGCTGGTCCGTGCCGCGGCAAGGACGTTCCTCGACGCTGATTTCGGGGACAGCCGGAGCGAGGCTACCCGTTTGAACAAGGACGTCAAAACCCGGCTCGGCGGGTACACGGAGTGGGTGGCAAGGAGGAATGAAGTTGCACACGGCTACGTCACCGAGAGCCTGTCACCGGACTACATGCTCGACACGCAGCCACTCGTCACGACCTACTCGCTATTGCCCTCTCATGCCCGCCCGGACCGCTGGTTTCATGAGGAACCGGAATTCAACTACGTGGCGGTCGAGGTCGAGGGCTTCGCACGCGGGTTCGTCCATCTGGACGAAGCGTTCGAGAGGCTCGCCGCTGAGGTATCAGACCTTTGCCCTTTCCGTTCCCCCCATCCGCAACGGTAGGCCATCCCGCGTTGTCCAGCCCCGAAGAGGCCGTCAGCAGGGCGGAGGCGCGCCGCGCCTTTCAAAGCGCCGAAGGCGCGCCGCAGCCCTGTGGTCAACGCGGGATGGGCGGATCAGGGGTCGCTACCACTCAAGCCCGCGAGCTGCGCGCTGTCGTTGACGAAGCTGGCGGATCGGCCACATCGCGCCGACGCCCAGCGCCTCGGCGAGGTCGCCGAACAGGTTCGCGCGTCGCAGATCGGCCTTCCAGATCGCAAGGGTGTCCGGGGTCTCTGCCCGCCGGAGTTCGGCGAGCCGTTCGTCCACCTCGGCGAGATCGACAAGGAGTGCCCGCGCCGGTCGCGGATCCACGAGGTTCGCTCGGCGGCGGGCCTGACGTTCGGCATCCGTCATCGGCTGGCCGTCCGGTCGAACCGGTGGTCGTCCGCGACGGGGTTTCGGCAGGTCGGCAGGCGGGGTGTCGGACACGAGGCGGCTCCGGTTTTCGTGGTCACGAAAATGCCGGACGAACGCGCTGCGAGCAAGGGGGCGTCCATGTCGCCACCCCGAACTGCGTTCGGCTGCGCCCCTCCCCGGAGGGGCTGACGCCGCCCCGCGGGGCGACGTCGATTCGCCCGGCTCGCGCCGGCTACGCCGACGCTCTCCGGTCGCGGGTTTCTGTACCGACATCGTACCGACAGGCCGGGTCCGGCGGCCGACGCACCCAGCCGGGCGACAGGGCGTTCAAGGTTTCGCGCCTACAGGGCGCGGCAAGGATTCGTCGAGGCGGTACGCAGTCGGTACGAAACACCCCGCAGAACGCGGAAAACCCGGCCAGTCACTAGGACTGGTCAGCTTTCGTCAACAATTTCAGTGTGTTTAATGGTGCCGGCTGCAGGGCTCGAACCCGCGACCCCCTGATTACAAATCAGGTGCTCTACCAGCTGAGCTAAGCCGGCCACTGGCGATGGCCTACCATGAAGAAAGCGGAAGTGCATCCCCTATCGATGCGAAAACGAGATCGTCAGAATGGACCGGTCACGAGGCGCGCATGCCGGCGTGCTTGCCAGAAATCGGGCGATCTCGCAGCGTCCGTTCGATCGGACGGTTGTAGGCGTGGCAAATTTTCTAGGGCATAGGGAGGGCTGCTCAAAACGGGAGGACTGCATGGATCGTCGCCAATTCATTCTGAAGACCGCCATTGCCGGCGGCGGAGCCGCAGCTGGCGTTTCGCTGGCGGCACCGGCCTTGGCGCAGGATGCGCCCGCCATCCGCTGGCGCATGACGTCGAGCTTTCCGAACACGCTCGATACGCTGTTCGGTTCGTCGCAGCTTTTCGCCAAGACCGTCTCGGACCTGACCAACGGCCAGTTCAAGATCGACGTGTTCCCTGCCGGCGAACTCGTGCCCGGCCTCGCTGCCCTAGATGCCGTGCAGGACGGCACGGTCGAGGCCGCTCACTCGGTTCTCTACTACTACGTCGGTAAGGACCCGACCTTCGCGATCGGCTCGGCGATCCCGTTCGGCCTGAACGCTCGCCAGCAGAACGCGTGGCTCTACTATGGCGGCGGTAACGAGGCGATCAACGGCTTCCTCGATACCTACGGCGTCGTGGCCCATCCCGGCGGCAACACCGGCACGCAGATGGGCGGCTGGTTCCGCAAGGAGATCAATTCGGTCGCCGACCTGCAGGGCCTGAAGATGCGTATCGCCGGCATCGCCGGTCAGGTTCTGGCGCCGCTCGGCGTGATCGGGCAGCAGCTCGCGGGCGGCGACGTCTACCCGGCGCTGGAGCGCGGGACGCTGGACGCCACCGAGTTCGTCGGACCCTACGACGATGAGAAGCTCGGCTTCTACCAGGTGGCCCCGTACTATTATTACCCGGCGTTCTGGGAGGCCGGCCCGACCGTCCACTACATCTTCAACAAGGCGAAGGTGGAGGAGCTGCCGGCGGCCTACAGGGCGGCGCTTGATGCCGCCGCCGCGCTCTGCAACACGCGGATGCTCGCCGACTACGACGTCAAGAACATGCGCGCCATCCGCTCGCTCGTCGGCAAGGGCGTGCAGCTTCGTCCGCTACCGCGCGACGTGCTCGATGCCGCCTATGATTCGTCGCAGAAGCTGTATGCCGGGCTCAACGAATCGAACCCGAAGTGGAAGGCTATGTACGAGCCCTGGTCGCAGTTCCGCAGTCAGGTCTTCGAGTGGTTCCGCGTCGCCGAGTATACGAACGACACCTACGGCTATTCGCGTCAGGCGGCTGGCCAGTAGAGCGATCACCGCTTCGTGTTGTCTTGGAAGGGTCGGCCATCGATGGCCGGCCCTTTTTTCATCCGCAAGGGCGGATCCGGCACCCGTCGAGCGCTTGCGCAGTTCGGTGGCCTCGGCTCTCATGGCGTCCTACCCCGGGAGGGGGTGAACGGGAGGAAACGCGTGGATCGTCGAAAGTTTATGCTGAAGGCCGGCGCTGTGACGAGCGGGGCTGTTGTCGGTACCGGTCTTGCCGCGCCGGCGCTGGCGCAGGGGGCGCCGGAGGTTCGGTGGCGTCTGACGTCGAGTTTCCCGAACACGCTGGATACGATCTTCGGCGGGGCGGAGGCGCTGTCGAAGGCGGTGTCCGAGATCACCGGCGGGCGGTTCACGATCGACGTGTTCCCGGCGGGCGAGTTGGTGCCGGGGCTGCAGGCGCTCGATGCGGTGCAGGACGGCACGGTCGAGGCTGCTCACACGGCCTGCTACTACTATGTCGGCAAAGACCCGACTTTCGCGATCGGCGCGACGATCCCGTTCGGCCTCAACGCCCGCCAGCAGAACGCCTGGCTCTACCACGGCGGCGGCAACGAACTGTTCGATACGTTCCTCGCCGGCTACGGCGTGAAGGGACTGCCCGGCGGCAACACCGGCGTGCAGATGGGCGGCTGGTTCCGCAAGGAGATCAATTCGGTCGCCGACCTGCAGGGTCTCAAGATGCGGATCGCGGGTCTCGCGGGCCGTGTCGTCGAGCCCTTGGGCGTCGTGCCCCAGCAGTTGGCCGGCGGCGACATCTATCCGGCGCTGGAGCGGGGGACAATCGACGCCACCGAATGGATCGGCCCCTATGACGACGAGAAGCTCGGCTTCTATCAGGTCGCGCCGTACTACTATTATCCGGCGTTCTGGGAGGGCGGCCTGACCGTGCACTTCCTGTTCAACAAGGAGAAGTACGAGGCGCTGCCGCCCGAGTACAAGGCGGCGCTCGATACGGCGGCGAAGGCCGCCAACATCAACATGCTGGCCCTCTACGACGTGAAGAACATGGGCGCGATCCGCTCGCTCGTCGGCAAGGGTGTCCAGCTTCGCCCGCTGCCGCGCGACATTCTCGATGCGTCCTACGATTCGGCGATGAAACTTTACGCCTCGCTGTCGGCGAGCAACCCGAAGTGGAAGGCCATCTACGAGCCTTGGGGCCAGTTCCGCTCGCAGAGCTACGAGTGGTTCCGGGTCGCCGAGTATTCTTACGACACCTACGTCTACTCGCAGCAGGCTGCCGGGAAGTAGCTGAGGTCGACGCGGAGATCGAAACGAAAAGGCCGGCGGATCATCTCCGCCGGCCTTTTCCGTTGTCTTGTGCTGTGTCAGCCGCCGGAGGGCGCCGGCGACGCTCCGAAGGACGGGGCGGCCGGGGTCTGGCTTGAAGGCGCACCGAAGGACGGCGCCGCGGGGGCTCCGAACGAGGGTGCGGCCGGTGCCCCGAAGCTCGGTGCAGTCGGTGCGCCGAAGCTGGGCGCAGCCGGAGAACCGAAGCTTGGTGCGCCGGGATTGGCGTTGCTGGCGCCCGACGGCCCACCGGGCATCGGGATGTTGATCTGGATCGTCGAGGGATCGACCAGCACTTCCTTCTTGAGGAAATAGGTCACCGACTGCGGCCAAAGGATCAGCACTGCTACGAGAACCAGCTGCAGACCCAGCCACGGGATCGCACCGAGATAGATGTCGGAGCTCTTGATCGAGGCCGGTGCGATGCCGCGCAGGTAGAAGAGCGCGAAGCCGAAGGGCGGATGCATGAACGAGGTCTGCATGTTCACGCAGAGCAGGACGCCGAACCAGACGAGATCGATGCCGAGACTGTCGGCCACAGGGGCCAGCAGCGGCACGATGATGAAGGCGATCTCGAAGAAGTCGAGGAAGAACGCGATGAAGAAGATGAAGATGTTGACGAAGATCAGGAAGCCGACGACGCCGCCCGGAATGTGAGACAGGAGGTACTCGATCCAGTGGCCGCCATCCATGCCCTGAAACACGAGACTGAAGACCGTCGAGCCGAGGAGGATGAAGACGACCATCGACGTCAGGCGCATCGTCATCGCCATGGCCTGACGTGTCAGGCTCCAGGACAGACGGCCGTGCAGCGCCGCGAGAAGGATGGCGCCGACCGAGCCCATCGCGCCGGCTTCCGTCGGCGTGGCGAGACCCATGAACATCGTGCCGAGCACGAGGAAGATCAGCGCCAGTGAGGGAATCATGCCCTTGGCGACCTGCCAGATCAGAGCCTTGCCACTCTTCGTGCGCGCTTCAGGCGGTAGCGGCGGCATCTTGTGCGGCTGCAGCTTCGAGACGACGAAGATGAAGGCGAGGAACAGGGCGATCTGCAGGAGCGAAGGGCCGATCGCGCCGGCATACATGTCGCCGACCGAGCGGCCGAGCTGGTCCGCTAGGATGATCAGGACGAGCGAGGGCGGGATCACTTGCGTGATCGTGCCCGACGCCGCGATGACGCCGGTGGCCAGCCGCTTGTCGTAGCCGTAGCGCATCATCACCGGCAGCGAGACGACGCCCATCGCGATGACCGAGGCCGCGACCGTGCCGGTGATCGCGCCGAGAATCGCGCCGACGATGACGACGGCATAGGCGAGACCGCCGGGGATCGGGCCGAAGAGCTGACCGGCGCCTTCAAGGAGATCCTCCGCCAGTCCGCAGCGCTCGAGGATGGCGCCCATGAAGGTGAAGAAGGGAATCGCCAGCAGGAGATCGTTGGAGATGACGCCGTAGAAGCGCAGCGGCAGCGCGTTCAGCAGCGAGGGGCTGAAATGGTCGAACACCACGCCGAGCACGCCGAACAGCATGCCAACCGCCGCCAGCGAGAAGGCGACGGGGAACCCCATGATCAGGAAGGCGATCATGCCGCCGAACATCAGCGGCGGCATCGGGCCGTATTCAAACATCGAGGAAGCTCCCGGTCCGGCCGATCACTGCAGCGGCTTTTCGTATTTCGTCTCGAGCGTGATCAGCCCGGACAGCGCCGCGAACCGCTTGATCAGTTCGGAGAGCCCTTGCAGGAACAGCAGCCCGAACCCGAGCGGCAGCATCGCCTTGGCCGGCCAAAGAATGAGGCCGCCGGCATTCATCGACCCTTCGCCTGTGATGAAGGAGCGCCAGAAAAACGGAAACGTCAGGCTGAACAGGAAGGCGATCACCGGCAGGAACAGGACGAGGAAGCCGAAGACGTCGATGTAGATCCGCCCGCGCGGCGACAGCGCGGAATAGAGGAGATCGACGCGGACGTGCTCGTTCATCCGCAGCGTATACGAGGCGCCGAGAAGCACGATGCCGGCAAACATGTACCACTGGACTTCGAGCGCGCCGTTCGAACTGATATTCAGCGCGTATCGGAGCAGCGCGTTGCCAGCACTGATCAGCACGGCCACCAGCACCAGATAGTCCGCGATCACGGCGAAGCCGGCGGTCAGCCGGTCCACAGCCCGGCTGAAGGCGAGCAAAACTCCCATCGTTCCCCCCGAAACATCTTGGCGTCCGCCTGCCGATCCTCGTATGCCCGGCAGGCTCAGGGCTGCTGCCCTTCGCACCCGTGGGCCTACGATAGAAGGTCAAGGCATTGCCAGCATTTTTTCGCCGGTCCGTCGATCGTGAAGCGGCGCGGTCGGTCAAGGACGGCACCGGATGAGCGATCTCGATCGACGCATCGAGCGTCAGGGCGCGACGGTCGCCAGACTCGCGCGACAGTTGCAGTTCGAGCGGCTGATGCTGCAGCGACTGCGTCAGCGTGCGGGGATCCAGGGCAGAGGCAACGCCACCGAAGCAGAGCCTGCTGCCGTAATAGGGTCGATCAGCGAGGTCTATGCGGCGGCGTTGCTGAGGCAGATCGAAGCGGATGCGCCCGCCAGGGCGGCCGCCGAGCCCGACGTCAAGCCATGAACCGACGCGCGGCGTAGAGACCGACGGCGGCGGCATTCGAGACGTTCAGCGACCGAATGGCGCCGGGAACCTCGAGCCTTGCGAGCATATCGACGGTCTCACGCGTCTTCTGACGAAGGCCCTTGCCCTCGGACCCGAGCACGAGCGCAAGGCGCTTCGTCGTGAACGCGGTTTCCAGTTCGACGCCGCCATCCGAATCGAGCCCGATCGTCTGGAAGCCCCGCTCTGCGATCTCGACCAGCGCTTCCGCCAGATTGGTGATCTGGATGTAGGGGACGAGTTCGAGCGCGCCCGACGCGGATTTGGCGAGAACGCCCGATTCCTGCGGCGAATGCCGGGATGTCGTCACCACCGCACCAGCGCCGAAGGCGACGGCCGAGCGCAGGATGGCGCCGACATTATGTGGATCGGTTACTTGATCGAGCACCAGAACGAGATCGGTTTCGCCGAGGTCGGCGAGCCGGCGCACGGCCAGCGGATCGGTTTCCAGCATGGCGCCCTGATGAACGGCCTCGCTGCCAAGCTCCGAATCGAGGAACCGGGGCTCGACGATCTCCAGCGGGCAGGGTGGGTTGCCCTCTTCGATCTCCAGCCGGTTCAACGCATTGCGGGTGCAATAGAGGCGGTGCAGCACGCGTGCGGGGTTGGCGAGAGCCGCCTCGACGGTGTGGATGCCGTAGAGCCGAACCCTGTCGGCGGGCGTCGGCTTGCCGGGCCGGGCAGCCTTGCGGGCCGGCACAGAAGGGGCAGGGCCGGACTTGTCGGCATTCTGCTCCCTGTAGGCGCGACGCAGGTTCGCGTAGTGGGAGTCCTTGGGCGTGTGGGTCGGCTTCTTGTCGGTCATGATCGCCTTCTAACCCAGTTCGGCGCTGCCCGGTATCGCGGAATGCGCCAACTGCGCAGAGGCTGTGGAGAGGCGGAAGTTTGCGCCGGGGGCATGTTGACACCGGTCCGAGCGGATTGCATAACGCCGCTCGAAACGAGGCGGTCCCGCCGCCCCGGTTCACTTGCGCATGAAGCCCTGCAGCAGTTCTGGAGGGATGCCCGAGTGGTTAAAGGGGACGGACTGTAAATCCGTTGGCTTAGCCTACGTTGGTTCAAATCCAACTCCCTCCACCACTGCCGGCAGGGTTTCGCATGCGGGTATAGCTCAGTGGTAGAGCAGCAGCCTTCCAAGCTGAATATGCGGGTTCGATTCCCGCTACCCGCTCCAGTTCCCCCGTGAACGCTGCGATATTTGCGTCAGCTCGGCCCAAGCCGATGGGGGCAGCGCTTGTATTTCGATTCCACCCTCGCTATGTCGCGGCCCTGTTCTCGTAAGCCTCGTGAAGTGGAAGACAACGAC
>NZ_BBWH01000045.1 GCF_001463705.1 Aureimonas sp. AU12
CTCCTACACCGTGCTGAAGGACCCCGCGCGCGCCGCCGCGGCCCTTCGCGATGCGAGGGCGGTCTTTCCGGCGGGATCGGCCGAAGGTATGGAACTGGAAGCCCTGGCGCGCAGCCTCGGCCTGCCCGAGACCGGAGGCGGCACGGCGCCATGACACGCAAGCATAAGCGACTGGCCGGCATCTTCGGCATTCTCGCGGTGATCGGCACCGCGGCCGGGCTCGTGCTGACGGCGCTGTCGGGCAGCGTCGCCTACTTCAACTCGCCGACCGATCTCGCTGCGCAGGTTCCCGCGACCGGCCAGCGCATTCGGCTCGGCGGCATCGTCGAGGGCGGTTCCGTCGATCGGGCCGCCGGCCAGACCGTGACGTTCCGGGTGACGGACACGGTGACGAGCGTTCCCGTCTCCTTCACCGGGCTCCTGCCCGATCTCTTCCGCGAAGGGCAGGGCGTCGTCGCCGAAGGCACGATCGGCATCGATCGCGTCTTCCTCGCCGATACGGTGCTGGCCAAGCACGACGAGACCTACATGCCGAAGGAGGTCGTCGACGACCTGAAGGCGCGCGGCCTCTGGAAGGACGGCGCGATCGTGGCGAGCGGCGCGGGGCCGGCGCCGACCGCCGCGGGAGCAGGCATGTGATCGTCGAACTCGGGCATTTCGCGCTCGTCCTGGCCCTGGGCCTTGCCATCGTCCAGTCCGTGCTGCCGCTTCTCGGCGCGCGGATTGGCGATACCAGACTGATGGAAACGGGCAGCATCACGTCGGTCGCGCTGCTGGCGCTGATGGCGCTGGCCTTCGGAGCGCTGACGGCGGCCTACGTGACGTCCGACTTCTCGGTGCTGAACGTCGTTGAGAACTCCCATTCCCTCAAGCCGATGCTCTATAAGGTCACCGGCGTCTGGGGGAACCACGAGGGGTCGATGCTCCTCTGGGTGCTGATCCTGGCGCTGTTCGGCGCGCTCGTGGCGCTGTTCGGCAGCGACCTGCCGGCCAGCCTCAAGGCCAATGTCCTGTCGGTGCAGGCCTGGATCCTGACGGCCTTCCTCCTCTTCGTGCTGATGACCTCGAACCCGTTCACGCGCGTCGTTCCCGCGCCGTTCGAGGGGCAGGACCTCAATCCGGTGCTGCAGGACATCGGCCTCGCGATCCATCCGCCGATGCTCTATCTCGGCTATGTCGGCTTCTCGATCGCCTTCTCCTTCGCGGTCGCCGCGCTCATCGACGGGCGGATCGACGCAGCCTGGGCGCGCTGGGTGCGGCCGTGGACGCTCGTCGCCTGGCTGTTCCTGACGGCGGGCATCGCGATGGGATCCTACTGGGCCTATTACGAACTCGGCTGGGGCGGCTGGTGGTTCTGGGATCCCGTCGAGAACGCCTCCTTCATGCCCTGGCTGTCGGGCACGGCGCTGCTTCATTCTGCCGTGGTGATGGAAAAGCGCTCGGCGTTGAAGATCTGGACCGTTCTTCTGGCCATCCTGACCTTCTCCTTCTCGCTGCTCGGCACCTTCCTCGTGCGTTCCGGCGTTCTGACCTCGGTCCATGCCTTCGCGGTGGACCCGGAGCGCGGGGTGTTCATTCTCGGCATTCTTTGCGTCTTCATCGGCGGTTCGCTGGCGCTCTTTGCGCTGCGCGCCGGCGATCTCGAAGGCGGCGGGCTTTTCGCGCCGATCTCGCGCGAGGGCGCGCTCGTCTTCAACAACCTGTTTCTCACCACGGCCGCCGCGACTGTGCTGACGGGCACGCTCTACCCGCTCGCCCTCGAGGTCGTGACGGGCACGAAGATTTCGGTCGGTGCGCCCTTCTTCAACCTGACCTTCGGGCCGCTGATGCTGCCGCTTCTCTTTGCCATGCCCTTCGGGCCGCTGCTGGCCTGGAAGCGCGGCGATCTCCTGGCGGCGGCACAGCGCCTCTATGTCGCGATCGGCGCGGCGATGACAGGCATCGTCGTGGTACTGGCCGTGACGCGGGGCTCGCAGATCCTGGCCGCACTTGGGTTTGGCCTCGCCATCTGGGTGATGGTCGGCAGCCTCGTGGATTTGGCGGGCCGCGCCGGACTGCCGAAAGCCAAGCCACATGTCGCGCTGCGCCGGCTGGCGGGGCTGCCGCGCTCGGCCTTCGGCACTGCGCTCGCCCATTTCGGCGTTGGGGTCACGCTGCTCGGCATCATGTCGGTGGGTGCGTTCAACACCGAGACGATCACCACGATGACGGCCGGCGATACCGTCGAGGCCGGCGGCTACGTCGTGCGCTTCGACGGGCTGGCGCCGCGCGCGGGGCCGAACTACCGCGAGGAGGTCGGGCACTTCACGCTGTTGCGCGACGGCGTGGCGGCGACCGAGATGGAAAGCGCCAAGCGCTTCTACCCGGTGCGGCAGATGCCGACGACGGAGGCGGGCATCCACACGCGATGGTTCAGCCAGGTCTATATCGCGCTCGGCGATGCCGCCGCCAATGGCGGGGCGACCGTGGTGCGGATCTGGACGAAGCCGTTGGTGACGCTGATCTGGCTCGGCGCGGTGGCGATGGCGCTCGGCGGTCTCGCCTCGCTGACCGACCGTCGCCTGCGGGTCGGGGCGCCCGCCCGCCGTCGCGCGGGTGCCGCACCTGTCCGAGGCCCGGCGGAGGCCCGGTCGTGATCGCATGCCGGCTCAGGGTCCTCGCCATGGCGCTGGCGCTGGTCGCCAGCCCGGTCGCCGTCGCACCCGCCTTCGCGGTGCAGCCGGACGAGGTTCTCGCGGATCCGGCGCTGGAGGCCCGTGCCCGAGCGCTCTCGGCGGGGTTGCGCTGCATGGTCTGCCAGAACCAGTCGATCGACGATTCCGATGCGCCGCTGGCCAAGGATCTGCGCGTGCTCGTGCGCCAGCGCCTGACGGCGGGCGATAGCGACGCCGGGGTTCTCGACTACCTCGTGTCGCGATATGGTCAGTTCGTGCTGTTGCGGCCGCGCTTCGAGTGGCAGACGCTGGCGCTCTGGGGAACTCCGGTGGCGCTGCTCGCACTGGGCGCGGGTTTCGCGCTGGTGAAGGCAAGGCGTCGCCAGCGGCCGGACGTGGCGGCCCTCAGCGGCGAGGAGGAGCAGGCGCTCGAACGCGTGCTCGGATCGGGTCGCTAGCCGGGCTCCCACCTTACGAAGCTTTCATTCGCCTGAAAACTTGCCGTAACCTTCGAACCCTTAGCTTCGTTCTCATGGATGGCAGCGGCGTCCCCGCTTTCGCCTCAC
Organism: Aureimonas sp. AU12; assembly: GCF_001463705.1. GTDB lineage: Bacteria > Pseudomonadota > Alphaproteobacteria > Rhizobiales > Rhizobiaceae > Aureimonas. Next base: position 3,221 of record NZ_BBWH01000045.1, read on the forward strand.
CCTTCACGAGAACGAGGACACTCCGATGAGCCACGATACGAACACCAAGACCACGCGTCGCCTCTCGGCCGCCGTCCTCGCAGCCGGCGTCGCCGGTCTCGCCTTCTCCGGCGGTGTCATGACGAATGTCGTGCCGAGCTTCGCGCAGGCCGTGCAGGTGGCACCTCCGGCACAGAATATCGGCTTCGGCGACGTCGTCGAGAAGGTCTCGCCCGCCGTCGTGTCGGTGCGGGTCAAGGAAGCCGTGCGCCAGACTGCGGCCGGCCCCGACGATCAGGCCTCGCCGTTCGAGAACCTGCCGGAAGGTCATCCGCTGCGCCGGTTCTTCGAGTTCGGCAACCCGAACATGCCGGGCGCTCCGGGCCAGCGCGCCGAGCCGCGCCGCAAGCCGCGCGAGGGCATGGCGCAGGGCTCGGGCTTCTTCATCTCCGACGATGGCTACCTCGTCACCAACAACCACGTGGTCGAGGGCGGCACCGAATACACGGTGGTGATGGACGATGGCACGGAATACACGGCCAAGCTGATCGGAACCGATGCGCGCACCGATCTGGCGCTGCTCAAGGTCGATGCTCAGAACCACAAGTTCACGTTCGTCGAACTCGCCGACGATTCGAAGGTTCGCGTCGGCGACTGGGTGGTGGCGGTCGGCAACCCGTTCGGTCTCGGCGGCTCCGTGACGGCCGGCATCGTTTCGGCCCGCGGCCGCGACATCGGCGCCGGCCCCTATGACGACTTCCTCCAGATCGACGCGGCGGTGAACCGCGGCAATTCCGGCGGCCCCGCCTTCAACCTCGAAGGTCAGGTCATCGGCATCAATACGGCGATCTTCTCGCCCTCGGGCGGCAATGTCGGCATCGCCTTCGCCATTCCCGCTTCCACCGCCAAGACGGTGATCCAGTCGCTGCGCGACAACGGAAACGTGCAGCGCGGCTGGCTCGGCGTGCAGATCGCCCCGGTGACGAAGGACATCGCCGAGGCGATCGGCCTCGCCAACGAGAAGGGCGCCATTGTCACGCTGCCCGACACCGACACCCCGGCCACCAAGGCGGGCATCCAGACGGGCGACGTGATCACCGCGATCAACGGCGAGACGGTCAACGGACCGCGCGAGCTGGCGCGTAAGGTGGCCGAGTACCGGCCGAACACGACGATCGACGTGACGCTCTGGCGCAACAACGCAGCCAAGGACGTCAAGGTCGAACTCGGCAATCTCGCCTCGCTCGACGAAGCGTCGAACGCCGGCGGTGGTTCGCCGAACGTGCCGGTGAACCCCTCGGCGCTGAGCGGCTACGGCCTGACGCTGACGCCCTCGGACGATGGCAACGGCGTGGTGGTGACCGATGTCGACCCCGACTCCGAGGCCGCCACCCGCGGCGTCTCGGCCGGCGACACGATCGTCGCGGTGAACGGCGCGAGCGTGAAGACGCAGCGTGACGTCGAGGCCGCGATCAAGAGCGCCACGACATCGGGCCGCAAGGCCGCGCTGTTCCAGCTTCGAAACGGCGAGCAGAACCGCTTCGTTGCCCTGCCGATCTCTGGCAGCTGATATCCTCGACCGGAAGGGGCGCAGTCCAGCGCCCCTCCCGGTCGGCCATTCGCGACGCGGCGGACCCGATCCGTCCCGTCGCCGAGATCACGCAAACGGAAGACCCCGATGACGATGACCGCAGTTTCCCCTACATCGGATCCCATGCGCATTCTCATCATCGAAGACGACCGCGAAGCTGCATCCTACCTCGTCAAGGCCCTGCGGGAGTCCGGCCATGTGCCCGACCATGCGGCCGATGGCGAAAGCGGCTTTCACCTGGCCGATACGCAGGCCTACGATGTGCTGGTGGTCGATCGCATGCTGCCCCAGCGCGATGGCCTGTCGGTCATCTCGGGCCTTCGCGAGAAGGGCAATTCGACGCCCGCACTGATCCTCTCCGCGCTCGGGCAGGTGGACGACCGCGTCACCGGCCTGCGAGCGGGTGGCGACGATTATCTCGCCAAGCCCTATGCCTTCTCCGAGCTGCTCGCTCGGATCGAGATCCTCGGGCGTCGGCGCGGCGGCAAGGAGATCGAGACGGTCTATCGCGTTGCCGATCTCGAACTCGACCGCCTGTCGCACGAGGTCAAGCGCGGCGGCAAGACGATCGTGCTGCAGCCGCGAGAGTTTCGCCTGCTCGAATACCTGATGAAGCATGCCGGGCAGGTGGTCACGCGGACGATGTTGCTCGAGAACGTCTGGGACTATCATTTCGACCCGCAGACCAACGTCATCGACGTCCATGTCTCACGCCTGCGCTCGAAGATCGAGCGCGATGTCGGCGAGCCGCTGCTACATACGGTGCGCGGATCGGGCTACATCATGCGACCCAGTGACTGACATAACTTGCCGTACATGACGCGCCTGCGCGACCTGATGCGCGTGACCGCCGTGCGGCTGTCGGCCGTCTATCTCGGCCTGTTCGCACTTTTCGCCGTCATTCTCCTCGTCTACGTGACGGGCACGGCATCCTCGATCCTGCAGACGCAGAATCAGGAGACGATCGCCGAGGAGATTTCGGAACTCGATCGGCTCTACGGCGCCACCGGCATCGCCGGGCTGGTCCGCTCGATCGACCGGCGCTCACGCCAGCCCGGCGCCTCGCTCTACCTCGTCACCGACGCGACCGGGCGGATTCTCGCCGGCAATGTCGAGAGCCTCGAGGCCGGCGTGCTCGACGAGGCCGGCTTCACCGCGCGGCCGTTCCGCTACGCACGCTTCACCGAGAGCGAGGCCGACCGCTATCATCTCGCCGTCGCCGAGGTGGTGAAGCTGCCGAACGGGATGCGCATCCTCGTCGGCCGCGACCAGACCGATCAGGACCGCATTCGGCTGGTGGTGCGCAATGCGCTGATCCTGGCGCTGGGGCTGATGAGTGTCGGGGCACTTCTGGCCTGGTTCCTCGTCGGCCGGACGGCGCTTCATCGGCTCGATCGCATGTCGCTGGCGACGGCGCGGATCATGGGCGGCGACCTCGACGAACGCCTGCCGGTGTCGGGTGCGGGCGACGAGTTCGATCGCCTCTCCGCCAACCTCAACGGACTGCTGGCGCGCATTTCCCTTCTGCAGGAGGGCTTGCGGCAGGTTTCCGACAACATCGCCCACGACCTCAAGACCCCGTTGACGCGCCTTCGCAACCGGATCGAGGCGGCGCTCGGCGAGAGCGGGCCGGGCGGCGACCCCAGGCAGGCGCTCGAAAGCATCATGGCGGAGGCGGACGGCATGATCCGCACCTTCGACGCGCTTCTCATGATCAGCCGCGTCGAGGCCGGCTCACATCCCGCCTTGAAGACCGAGGTGGACGTGGCCGAGATCGTGGCGGGCGTCGCGGAGCTCTACGAGCCCTCCGCCGAGGATGCCGGCGGCACGATCACTGTCGAGACGCCGGGTCCGGTCGTCGCCGCGGTCAGCCGCGAACTGATCGCGCAGGCCCTGTCCAATCTCATCGACAACGCGCTGAAGTACGGGACCGTGCCGGAGCGTCCGCTGGAGGTCTCGATCCGTCTCGCCATGTCGGAGGGACGGTGCCTGCTCTCGGTCGCCGACAATGGCTCGGGCGTTCCCGGCGACCGGCGCGAGCGGGTGCTCGAACGCTTCTACCGCCTGGACCAGAGCCGTTCCAAGCCGGGGTCCGGCCTCGGCCTGTCGCTCGTCCAGGCCATTGCCGGCATCCATGGCGGGTCGTTGACCTTGGACGATGCGAGCCCAGGTCTTCGCGTGACGCTGGCATTTCCGGCGGAAGCACGGAGCCGGGGCGATGACGGATGACCACGCGGCAGTCCTGGGGATCGGCGGCACGACCGCGATCCACCCGCTGGACGGAGCACAGGCGTCTGGCCTCATCGCCGAAATCGCCGGGCAGGCGGAGGCGGCGGAACTCAAGCCATTGGCTGGTCTGCTGCGCGCCGGCAATGCCGAAGTTGTCCGCCTCGGAGCCGCGCTGTCGCTGAGCCCGCATCTGGCAGGGCTGGCGCTCCGTCATCCCGAATGGCTCGATCGCCTGCATCTCACCGGAGCTGCCGAGCGTATCGCGGAGATCGTGTCGTCGCTCCGCAGACCGGTCGGCGCGGACGAGACGGAAGCCTCCGTCATGACCGAACTGCGGCAACTGAAGGAAGAGGCGTCGCTCGCCATCGCGCTGCGCGACCTTCTCGGCGCGGCGGACCCCGCTCGCACCACGGCCGATCTCTCCGTGCTGGCCGAGGCCGGGGTGGGGCGCGCGCTGCGCTTCGCGCTTCTCGACCTGCACCGGCGCGGCAGCCTGCGCCTGCCCGATCCCGAAGATCCCGAGCGCGGCACCGGCCTGTTCATCCTCGGCATGGGCAAGCTCGGCGGCGGCGAGCTGAACTATTCCAGCGACATCGATCTGATCGTCCTTTTCGAGCCGGCGGCCGAGGCGATCGTCGATCCGATGGAGAGCGTCGACCTCTACTCGCGGCTGGCGAAGCGGCTGGTGAAGATGATCGGCGAGCGCACGCGCGACGGCTACGTCTTCCGCACCGATCTGCGTCTGCGGCCCGATCCGTCGGCGATGCCGCTGGCCATCCCCGTGCCGACCGCGCTCGTCTATTACGAGAGCTCGGGGCGCGACTGGGAACGGGCCGCGATGATCAAGGCGCGGCCCATCGCCGGAGACCGGGTGGCGGCGGCCGGCTTCATGCGCGACATCGCGCCTTTCGTCTGGCGGCGCTATCTCGACTTCGTCGCCATCGGCGATATCCAGGCGATGAAGGCGAAGATCGACCGGCATCGCGGCTTCGAGGGGATCGCCGTCGCCGGGCAGAACATCAAGCTCGGGCGCGGCGGCATTCGAGAGATCGAGTTCTTTGCGCAGGCCCAGCAACTCATCGCGGGTGGGCGCACGCCGGAACTGCGCGTGCGTCGGACCGACGAGGCGCTGCGGCGGTTGGCCGAGGGCGGCTGGATCGACGCGGGCGTGGCGAGCGAACTGACCGAGGCCTACTGGTTCCTGCGCCGCGTAGAGCATGCGGTTCAGATGGTCGCCGACGAACAGAGCCATACGTTGCCGACCGCTCCGGGCGACATCGATCGCATCGCCCGTCTCTGCAATTTCGCGGATGGCGCGACGTTTTCGGAAGCCTTGCTGGCGCGGCTCCATCTCGTCGAAACCCGCTTCTCGGCGCTCTTCGCCGAGCGCGCCGGCCGGGCCGCCCCGGCCCATCCGCAGAGCCTGTCGCTGATGGCGGACGAGGCCGATGCCGGTGCGCTCGCCTGGCTCGCCGAGATCGGCTTCACGCGGACCGGCGACGTCGCGCGCATCGTGCATCGCTGGGGCACCGGGCGCTACCGGGCCACGCGCTCGGAGGCGGCGCGCGAGCATCTGGATCGGGTCCTGCCTTCGCTCCTCGTCGCCTTTTCGAAGGGCCCGACGCCCGACGAGGCCATCGCCGCCTTCGACCGGTTTCTGGATGGTCTGCCGTCCGGCCTCCAGTTCTTCTCGCTCATCGCCTCGAACCCGCGCTTGCTCGATCTCCTCGCGCTCGTCATCACGGCGGCGCCGAATCTTGCCGAAACGATCGCGCGGCGCCCGCATGTGTTCGACGCGCTGCTCGATCCCGCCTTCTACAGCGAGTTGCCGACGCGCGATCTCGTGGCCGGACGCCTTGCGGCCTTCCTCGCCGATGCGCGGCATCTGGAGGAGCGCCTGGGGCGGCTTCGCGTCTTCGCCTCCGAGCAGCGGTTTCTTGCGGGCGTGCGGCTCCTATCGGGCGCCGTCGAGGGCGAGACGGCGGGGCTTGCCTTCTCCGACCTTGCCGAGACCGTTCTGGAGGCGGTGCTCGCGGCGGTCGAGGCGGAGTTCGCCCGGCTTCATGGACGGGTGCCGGGTGGGCGGCTTGCGGTCCTCGGTCTCGGACGCCTCGGCTCGCGCGAACTCACCGCGACCTCCGACATCGACCTCATGCTGCTCTACGACCACGAACCGGACGCCGAAGCCTCGGACGGCGAGCGCCCTCTGCCGGTCTCCACCTACTATGCCCGCCTGACCCAGCGGCTGATCGCGGCGCTTGCCGCCCCGATGGCGGACGGTGTTCTCTATCAGGTCGATTTCCGTCTGCGGCCCTCCGGCAACAAGGGCCCGCTGGCGACGCATGTCGACGCCTTCCGCAAGTATCAGTCGGAGGCGTGGACCTGGGAGCGCATGGCGCTGACGCGATCGCGCCCCATCGCCGGCGCCGCGGACCTGCGCGCCGAGATCGCCGGCGCCATCCGCGACGCCATCGCGGCCCATACCGCCGATCCGCTGCTGCGCTTCGACGTCGCGGACATGCGGGCGCGTCTCGATGTGCAGAAGCCCGCGCGCGGCCCGCTCGACCTCAAGCGGTTGCCCGGCGGCCTGACCGATCTCGAATTCCTGGCGCAATGGAGCATTCTCGCCGGGCACGTTCCGATGGATCATATCGGCCAGCCGACGGCGGAGACGCTGAACGAGTTGCGTCGGCGGCTTGACGCACCCACCGCCGATATGTTGCCGGCGGCGATGGCGGATTTCACACGCGTCGTGCAACTGCTTCGGCTCGGGCCTGATACGGCCTTCGCGGTGGCCGATCTGCCGGCCGGTCTCGCCGAGCGTATCGCGACCGCCCTGGACCTCGCCGACCCCGGCGGTATCGAGCCGATGCTGGCGGACATGGCGCGGAGCGTGCGGGAAGCGTTCTCGACGCTCGTGCCGTTCGAGGGCGTCGGAGACCACAAGCCTCCGGCGTGAGATCGGCCCGTCAGGCGGCCTGCGAGTAGCGCAGTTCCGCCGCCGGCACGGCCTCGCTCTCGAAGGGCGGTAGGGTGAAGGAGATCGCCGTGCCACGGCCCGGGCGCGAGGCGATGCGCATGCGCCCGCCCTGCAGTTCGATGAGCGAGCGCGCGATGGCGAGGCCGAGGCCGGTGCCCTTGTGGGTGCGTGTCAGCTCGTTCTCGACCTGCTCGAACGGCCGTCCGAGGCTCTTGAGGGCCGAACGGGGAATGCCGATGCCATCGTCGACGATGGTGATCACGGCGGCCCCGTCGGTCATGCGGGCGCGGATGCGGACCTCGCCGTTGGCGTTGGTGAACTTCACGGCATTGGCGATGAGATTGAGGAGGATCTGCTTCGTGGCGCGCCGATCGCCGAGGAGGGGGAGCGAGGCCGGCGTCTCGATCGACAGATGGAGGTTCTTCGCCGCGGCCTGAACCTCGACGATCTTCATCGACTCCGCCAGGATCGAGGGCAGGTCGACGCATTCGCTGGCGATCGCCATGCGGCCGGCCTCGATCTTCGACATGTCGAGAATGTCGTTGATGAGCTTGAGGAGGTAGTGCCCGCTCTGGTGGATGTCGGCCGCGTATTCGGTGTATTTCGCGTTGCCGATCGGGCCGAAGCTTTCCTCGTGCATGATCTCGGAGAAGCCGATGATGGCGTTGAGCGGCGTGCGCAGCTCGTGGCTCATGTTGGCGAGGAAGGTGGTCTTGGCCTGGTTGGCGCTCTCGGCGCGGTCCTTCTCGATGAGATAGTTGCGGTTCAACTCCGCGAGCTGCCGCGCCTTGGCCTCGGCGTCGCGACGCGCCGCCGACAGGTCGTTGATCGTCGCCATCAGCCGCCGCTCGCTGTCGCTGAGGCGCTCCTGGTGGACCTTGAGCTGCGTCACGTCGGTGCCGATCGAGACGTGGCTGCCGTCGCCCATCCGCCGCTCCGAGACCTGCAGCCAACGCCCGTCGGCGAGCAGGGTCTCAGCCGCGCGTTCGCCCAGCACGAAGCTCGGGCTCGTCAGCTTGCGCTCCTCGATCGGCTTGCGGGCGCGGGCACGCACCATCTCGAACGGTGTGCCGGCCTGCACGTCGCCATCGGTGAGGCCGAAGACCTCCTGATATTTCGAATTGCAGAGGACGAGCCGGTCTTCCGCGTCCCAGAGCACGAAGCTCTCGGAAATGTTCTCGATGGCGTTCTGCAGGCGGGTGTTGGCCTCGTCGGTCATCCGGGCGAGGATCTGGTTCTCGCTGACGTCGACGGCGACACCGATCAGGTGGATCTCGTTGTCGGGATTGCGGACCACCTCGGCGCGGGCGCGCAGCCAGAGGAACTGCCCGTCGACCCGCCGCATGCGGAAGGAGCGCTCGAAATTGCCGACGTCGCCCGAGGCGATCTGGCGGGCGAACTCGAAGAACGAACCGTCGTCGGGATGCAGCAGCTTGGCGACCTCGGCGAAGGGCAGCACGCCGTCGCGCGGCGCCATGCCGAGGATCTCGTACATGGAGCGCGACCAGTACATGCGACCGCGGGAAAGATCCCAGTCCCACAGGCCGCAACGCCCGCGCGACAGGGCGGTGTCGACGCGCTGGTGCTGGTCGGCGAGCATCCGGTCGGACGTGCTGGCGCGGGTCGCCTGCCGGAAATAGCCGACGAGAATGGCGAGGAGCACCAGCGCGGTGACGCTGAACAGGGTGACGTCGAAGGAGACCGAGCGGCGCCATTCGGAGTAGAGCGAGTTTTCGTCCCGCGCGAGAACCACGGTGCCGAGCGGCCCGCTCAGCAGCGCCGCGGATGCGATCGCGCCGCGCTGGTTCATCGTGACGGGCATCACGCCGGCGCGCTCGCCGAAGACGACGAGCGGCTGACTGCCGTCGAGAATGGCTTCGAGATCGCGGCCAAGATGGGCCTCGAAGCCCGGTGTCGTGTCGATGACCCGCCCGTCGCGATCCGATACGAGCGCGACGAGACCTTCGCTCTTGAGGAAGAGCGGCAGGGCGCTGGTGATGAGGATATGGGCGCGGGTCTTGCCGTCGGCCGTGCCGTCGTCGAGAGCGGCGTCCTCTGCTCGCAGGAGGCTCGCCGCGATGCGAAGCTCGTTCGTGGCGCGGTCCTCGATGTTGTCGCGCTCTTCGAGGAGCGCCACGACGCGCGTCAGCGCCAGCATGATGAGAAAGCCGACGACGAGATAGGGAATGACGGTGCGCAGGGCCGGCTCGAAGGTCTCGACACGCTCGCCGAGAGGGGGCAGCCGCAACCGGCGCAGAGGCCGAAGCAGGGTCTTCGCGTAGCCGGACAGTAGGGACGAATCCGCCTCTGTCCGAACGCTCGAAGCGTTCAAACCCATGAAATCCGACCCCTCGACCGCCGCCTTCCGGATCGGGCGCCGCAAGCCCCAACCGTCAGGTCAATGAATCAGAGGGGGACTCGGATGTCCAGAGTCGCGACGGGATCTTCGCCGTCACGATCAACCCCCAGATCTTGCTGTTGCCCTCAATCCACAAGGGTTCTCCCCGACTTTTGCCGAAGATGGTTAATTGTTTCTGAACAGCCTCACGCCAGCGTCCGGTCGACGATGTCGGCGAGATCGCGCGAGAGGTCGTCGCGCGCGGCCAGCGTCAGCAGCGCATCGCGCGCGAGGGCCTGACGTCCGGGCTCGAACGAGCGCCACGACCGGAACGCCGTTGCCAGCCGCGCCGACGTCTGCGGATTGAGGGCGTCGAGCGAGGCCAGCAGCTTGGCGACGAGGCGATAGCCGGCCCCGTCGGCGCGGTTGAAGGCGCGCTGGTTGCCGCTGGCGAGACCGCCGATGAGCGCACGGGCGCGGTTGGGATTGGCGAGATGGAACTGCGGATGGTCGGTCAGGCGCTCCACCGCCTCGACCGCGCCGGGGAAAGGAGCGGTCGCCTGCAGCGTGAACCACTTGTCAAGCACGAGCGCATCGGAGCGATAGCGCTCGAAGAAGGCGTCGAGCGCCTGCGCGGTGCGGGTATCGTCGGGGAACCGGTGAGCCAGCACGGTGATCGCCGTCAGGCGATCGGTCATGTTGTCGGCGGCGGCAAACGCGCTGGCCGCCAGTTCCGCACGGCCGGCCGCGATCGAAAGCGGCAGGAGAAGCGCGTTGCGCAGCGTGCGGCGACCGACGCTCGCGGCATCCGGACTGAAGGGCCCGTCCTCGGCGAGGGTTTCGCGCAGGCGTCCAAACAGTGACGCGCCTTGGCCGGCGAGGGCGGTCAGCGCCGTCTCGCGGGCCGTGTGCACGGCTTCCGGATCGACATTGGTGCCGACCAGACGCGCGATCTCCGCCTCGCCGGGGATGGCGATCATCTGCGCCCGCAATGCCGGTTCGAGGCGCTCGTCCGCCGCACAGGCCAGCAGTGCCTCGACGATGCGGGGCTCGAAGCGGGGAGGCTCGCCCGCCGCCACCCGCATCGCGCCGGCGCGCAGATGCTCGCCCACGAGATCGGTGAGCACGCGCCAGCGGCTGAAGGCATCCGGGTCGAGCCGCGCCAGCGCCAGCCGGTCCTCGTCCGACTGCTCGAACTGCAGCGTGACGGGCGCCGAAAAGCCGCGCAGGACCGAGACGAGCGGGCGCTCGCCGAGACCCTCGAACACCAGTTCGGCCGAGCGGGTCGTCAGATGGATCACGTCGCCCTCGATCTCGGCGCCGCCGGCCATGGGCGCGATCGTCCAATCCTTGCCGTCGCGCCCCACGAGGCCGAAGCGCACGGGAATGTGCATCGGTTCCGTGCCGGTGCCGGCGGCGCCGCGCTGCAGGTCCTGGTCCAGCCGCAGCACCAGCCGCCGGTCGGAATAGGTCTCACTGACCGTGAGGGTCGGCGTGCCCGCCTGGTGATACCAGAGGGCGAACTGCGAGAGATCGGCGTCGCCGGCCTCCTCGAAGCAGCGCAGAAAATCCTCGATCGTCGCGGCCTCGCCGTCGTGACGCGCGAAATAGAGGTCCATGCCCGAGCGAAAGCGCGCCTCGCCGAGGATCGTCGCGATCATGCGGACGAGCTCGGCGCCCTTCTCGTAGACCGTCGCCGTATAGAAGTTGTTGATCTCGCGGTAGCGGGTGGGGCGCACGGGGTGCTGCAGCGGCCCCTGGTCCTCGGGAAACTGCTGCGCCTTCAGCCCATGCACGGAGGCGATGCGCTTGACCGCGCGCGAGCGCTCGTCGGCCGAGAACTCCTGGTCGCGATAGACGGTCAGCCCTTCCTTCAGGCAGAGCTGGAACCAGTCGCGGCAGGTGATGCGGTTGCCCGTCCAGTTGTGGAAATACTCGTGCGCGATCACCGTCTCGACGCCGGCATAGTCGGCGTCCGTCGCCGTGTCGGGGTCGAGCAGCACGTAGCGATGGTTGAAGACGTTGAGGCCCTTGTTCTCCATCGCGCCCATGTTGAAGTCGGAGATGGCGACGATGTTGAAGACCGTGAGGTCGTATTCACGGCCGAAGCGGGTCTCGTCCCAGCGCATCGAACGCTTGAGCGCGTCCATCGCGTAGGTTGCGCGCGATGCCAGACCCTTCTCCGTGTAGATGGCCAGATCGACGGCTGCGCCGGAGGCGGTGGTGAAGTCGTCGGTCAGGACGTCGAGATCGCCGGCAACGAGGGCGAAGAGGTAGGACGGCTTGGGATGCGGGTCGTGCCAGACCGCGAAGTGGCGGCCCTCGCCGAGATCGCCGGACGCCGTGGGGTTGCCGTTGGCGAGCAGCACCGGCGCACTGGCGCGGTCGGCTTCGAGACGCACGTGATAGGTGGCGAGGACGTCCGGCCGGTCGAGGAAGTAGGTGATGCGGCGGAAGCCCTCGGCCTCGCACTGCGTGCACCAGATACCGTTCGAGCGGTAGAGGCCCATCAGCTTGGTGTTGGTCTCGGGCGCCAGCCGGGTCGCGATCTCGAGATCGAAGCGCCCTGTTGCCGGAAGATCGCGAACCTCCAGCCGGTCGGGCGAGGCGTCGAAGCTCGATGCGTCGAGCGCGTTGCCGTCGAGGGCGAGCGAGACGAGGCTCAACTCGTCGCCATCCAGGACGAGCGGCGCGGCCGGCGCGGTTCCCACGCGTCGCTCCAGCGTCAGGCTCGCGGCGACGTCGGCATGGCCCTCGAACAGGCGCACCGTCATCTCGACCTCGTGCAGCACGAAATCGGTGGGGCGGTAGTCCTCGATGCGGATGGGCTGTCCGTCGTCGCTGCGCAGCATTCGGGTGGATCTCCGGCCGGTCATTTCATGCCGTGCCGGGATAGACCCGATGCGCCGCCTTGCCAACTCGCCGCGAAGGCTGCGCGCCGTGCGATCACGAGACATGTTCAACGCAACGTAAGTTGCCCTGGGGACCCCTGCTTCGGGGTCGACGCTGGATGCGCGCCCGTCTATGCCGGGCCTGTCCCGGCGAAATCCCCCCGATCCGCCGCCGGAGCCTGAACGCCGAAGATCCGCCATGACCGCCTCCGCCGCCCGCCCAGCCCACAACCCGATGCTCGGGATCGGGCTGAAAGTCGTCTCCGTGGTGGTGTTCGTGGGCATGCAGACCACGCTGAAGGGCGTGGGCGACGGGCTTCCCGCCGGGCAGCTGGTGTTCTTCCGCTCGTTCTTCGCGCTCATTCCAGTGATCGGCTATCTCATCTATCTCGGCGATGTCCGCACTGCGTTCCGCACCGACGATCTGGGCGGGCACTTCCTGCGCGGCGTCATCGGCGTCACCTCGATGGGCCTTGGCTTCTTCGCGCTGACGAAGCTGCCCTATCCCGAGTGGATCGCCATCTCCTACGCCTCGCCGCTGCTGACCGTCGTCTTCGCGGCACTCTTCCTCAAGGAGACGGTGCGCGCCTACCGCTGGGGTGCGGTGCTGGTCGGCTTGTGCGGGATCGTGCTCGTCGCCGCCCCGAACTTCAGCCTCTTCTCCGAGACGATGGCGCCCGATCATGCGATCGGCATGGCGGCGGCGCTGGCCGGCGCGGCGGTGGCGGCGGTGGCGATGATCCAGATCCGCCGGCTGGTGCGCACCGAGCGGACGCCGACCATCGTCGTCTACTTCTCGCTGACCTCCAGCCTCGTGGCGCTCGTCTCCATCCTGTTCGGCTGGGTCTGGCCGACGCCCCAACAGGCGGTGCTTCTCGTTCTCGCGGGCCTTTGCGGCGGCGTCGGGCAGTTGCTGCTGACCTCCTGCTATCGCTATGCCGACGCCTCGACGATCGCGCCCTTTGAGTACACCTCGATGATCTTCGCGGTGATCATCGGCGCTCTGCTCTTCGGCGAAAGCGCCAGCTGGACGACGCTCGCGGGCGCGGCGATCGTCATCTGCGCCGGCGTCTTCATCATCTTCCGCGAGCATCGGCTCGGGATCGAGCGCCGCAAGGCGCGCCGGGTCGCGACACCTCAGGGCTGACCACGTCCAGGCGTTAGCGCGACCCCTCGCGCAGACCGGTCGGCTCGGAGCGCGGGTCGAGGGCGAAGGAGGCGGGCGTCTGCGTGCGCGCCAGCGGCACCGAGCGGAACGCGTCGCGCTCGGTCGGCGGCACGGGCGAGCGGCACAGCATCCGGTAGCCGGCATAGGCGGCGAGCGCGGCATGGGCGAAACCGGTGGCGATGAAGATGCCGTCGGGGCCGTAGACTCCCATCAGCCACGCCGCCAGCATAGGCCCGCCCATGGTGCCGAAACCGTAGAGGATGAGGAGCCCGCCGGAGATCTTCACGAAGTCGGCGGGCTTGGCGTAGTCGTTGGCATGGGCGACGGCCAGCGAATAGGCGGGATAGATCACCCCGCCGATGACGAAGGCGATCGCGAAGAGGCCGAGGACGCTCGTCGACCACAGCGTCAGCGCCGCGAGCGCGGCGCCGAGCCCGATCAGGCCGGCGAGGATCATCACGGCGCGCCGGTCGATCCGGTCGGAGATGCGCCCGAGCGGCACCTGGAAGACGAGGCCGCCGGCCATGGTCGAGACGAGAAGCGTCGAGATCTCGGCGGTGGTGAGGCCGATCTGCTGGCCGAGCACCGGCGCCATGTTGCCCCAGGCGCCCGACAGGACGCCGGAGAGGAAGACGCCCGCCACCGCGGCGGGCGAGTTGCGATAGATCGCCGGCAGGTCGAGGCGCACCTGCGTCAGCGGCTTGGGGCTCTGCGCCCGCGACAGCGCGTTGGGGATCACCGCCAGCGCGTAGAAGATGGCGCAGACCATGAAGGCTGCGGGAAGTTCGGGCCGTACGATCGGCATGGTGAACTGCCCGGTCATCATCGCGGCCATCGTCACCACCATGTAGAGCGAGAACACCATGCCGCGGGTCTCGTTGGTGACCCGCTCGTTCAGCCAGCTCTCGATCACCATGTAGCTGCCCGCCAGCGCGAAGCCGGCGATGGCACGGACGAGGATCCAGGCGATAGGATGCACCGCCAGTCCGTTCAGCAGCACGGAGATGGCGAGGAGGGCGGCGAGCGAGGAGAAGGCCCGCACGTGCCCGGCCGAGCGCACGATCGTCGGCATGACGACGCAGGAGAGGGTGAAGGCGACCGCATAGGACGTGCCCATCAGACCGATCTCGTAGGGGCTCCAGCCCTCGATCGAGGCGCGCACCGGCAGGAGGATGCCCTGCAGGCCGGCGCCCGCCATGAGGAAGAAGGTCGAGAGCAGCAGCGAGACGATGGGCAGGATCTGCGCGCTCATGGGACGGGACTTCCGATGCGGTCTGCGGTGGGCTCGCCGAGCTTACCTGAACGAGCCGGCGCCAGCGCTTTCCTTAGCGACCCAACATGTCGCCAATCCGACATGCCCCGCGCATCGCCTCAGTCCGGCGCGTCCAGCCGCTGTCGCAGGGCCAGGAGATCGCGCCAGGCGAGGCGTTTCTGGGCGGGCTGACGCAGGAGATAGGCGGGATGCAGCATCGCCATCGCCGGAAGCTGTGTCCCGTTCGGCAGGTCCAGCGTCGTCCAGCGGCCGCGCAGCCGCATGATGCCCTCGTCCGAGCGCAGCAGCGCCTTCGTCGAGGGCGAGCCGAGGCAGATCACGACGCGCGGCTTCACCAGCTCGATATGGCGCAGCGTGAAGGGCAGGCAGATCTCGGTCTCGGCCGGCGTCGGCGTGCGGTTGCCCGGCGGGCGCCACGGCACGGTGTTGGTCACGCGCACGCTGTCGCGTGCCAGCCCGATCGCCTCGAGCATCCGGTTGAGAAGTCGCCCGGAGCGCCCGACGAAGGGCTCGCCCGCCAGATCCTCCTCGCGCCCCGGCGCCTCGCCCACGAGCATCAGTTGCGCGTCTTCGGCGCCGTTGCCGAAGACGAGCGTCTTGGCGGTCGCCTTCAGGCCGCAGCCGGTGAACTCGGCGAGGATCGCGCGCAGCTCAATGAGCGACTGCGCGGTGGCGGCGCGGGCGCGGGCATCGGCCGCCAGCACGTCGTCGGGAACGAGCGGCAGGATGGTCGGCATCGTTGGGGCGAGCGGCGGCTCGGCGCTCGGCGAGGGGCGCCGGCTGGCGCTCGGCGCCGATGCTGGACCGGCGCTGGCCGCCGTGTCGAGCGCGGGCGAGACCGTGGTGCCCCGTCGCCGCGTGGCCTCCGCTGCGGTTTCGGCGAAACGGTCGCGCACGCCGTTGCCGGCCGGCATCGACACGCCGGCGGCTTCGTACCAGCGCAGCAGCGACAGGACGGCGTCGGCCGCCCGTCCATCGCCAGCTGTCGGGACTCGCTCGTTGAGTGTCATCGGCACTTTCTAAAGCATTTCCGGACGAAGCGGACAGGCTTCCTTGTCGGACCATGCGAACGACAGGGGACCCCGACCATCGCGCGGCGGCGGAGAACCGGCGCGGCGGGCCGGTACATCATCCTGCCCGCCATCTCCATAGGATTGTGCTAACGGCTCGCCGTCGCCGACCGTGCAGCAAATGCTGGAGATGACGGCGGCGTGACGGGTTTGAGCAAGACGGGTGCCCTCCCTTTTGTCTAGAAGCATTCCTAATTGGCGAGAGCGCACCCCGAGAGGATCCCCAGCATGAGCGAGACGCTGCCCGAACGCGAGTCGATGGAGTTCGACGTGGTGATCGTCGGCGCCGGCCCGGCGGGTCTGGCGGCGGCCATCCGTCTCAAGCAGCTCGATCCCGATCTCGGCGTCGTCGTGCTCGAAAAGGGCGCCGAGGTCGGCGCGCACATCCTGTCGGGCTGCGTGCTCGACCCGTCCTCGCTCGACATCCTCCTGCCGGAGTGGCGCTCGCAGGAGACGCCAATCCGCCAGCCCGTGACGGAAGACCGCTTCTACTTCTACGGGCCGCAGGGCTCGCTGCGCCTGCCCAACGCGCTCATGCCCAAGCTCATGGGCAATCACGGCAACTTCGTCGTGTCGCTCGGCCTCGTCGCCAAATGGCTGGCGGAACAGGCCGAGGCGCTCGGCGTCGAGATCTATCCCGGCTTTGCCGCGAGCGAACTCCTCTTCGACGACAACGACGCGGTGATCGGCGTCGCCACCGGCGACATGGGGATCGAGCGCTCCGGCGAGCCGGGTCCGAACCACCAGCGCGGCATGGCGCTGATGGGCAAGTACGTCTTCCTCGGCGAGGGCGTGCGCGGCTCGCTCGCCAAGCAGGCGATCCACCGATACGGCCTCGCCACCGGGCGCGAGCCGCAGAAGTTCGGTCTCGGCATCAAGGAACTCTGGGAGATCGATCCGGCCAAGGCGCAGCCGGGCCTCATCCAGCATTCGTTCGGCTGGCCGCTGGATCTGGCGACGGGTGGGGGCTCGTTCCTCTACCATCTCGAAGGCAACCAGGTTTACGTCGGCTTCGTCACCCACCTGAATTACAAGAACCCCTATCTTTCGCCCTTCGAGGAGTTCCAGCGCTTCAAGACCCATGCCGACATCGCCGAACTATTGAAGGGCGGCAAGCGCATCGCCTATGGCGCGCGGGCGATCACCGAGGGCGGCTGGCAATCGGTTCCGAACCTCGCCTTCCCCGGCGGCGCGCTCATCGGTTGCTCGGCCGGCTTCGTCAACGTGCCGCGCATCAAGGGCGTCCACAACGCCATCACCTCGGGAATGATGGCGGCGGAAGCCGCGGCCGAGGCGATCAAGGCGGGGCGAGCGCAGGATCGGCTCAGCGCCTACGAGGACGGCTGGCGCACCTCGCCGATCGGCGACGACCTCAAGCCGGTGCGCAACGTCAAGCCGCTCTGGTCGCGCTTCGGCACCGCGCTCGGCGTGGCGCTGGGCGGCCTCGACATGTGGACCAACGCCCTCTTCGGCCTCTCGCTCTTCGGCACGATGGCGCACGGCAAGACCGACGCGGAGTCCACCGAACCCGCTTCCAAGCACAAGCGGATCGACTATCCAAAGCCCGACGGCGTGCTCACCTTCGACAAGACTTCGTCCGTCTTCCTGTCCAACACCAATCACGAGGAGGACCAGCCGGTTCATCTTCGCGTCAAGGACATGGGCCTGCAGAAGACCTCCGAACACGATGTCTATGCCGGCCTCAGCCAGCGCTACTGCCCGGCGGCGGTCTACGAGTGGATTGAGGAGGGCGCGGACGCGCCGCGCTACCAGATCAACGCGCAGAACTGCGTCCACTGCAAGACCTGCGACATCAAGGACCCCAACGGCAACATCACCTGGACCGTGCCGCAGGGCGGCGAGGGGCCAGTGTATCAGACGATGTGACGGCGGGCTGGCGGGCGTTTGAAGGTGCCCGAGAGCCGTGAACGTGCCACGGAAAACTGGAGTGCACTGATCCACGCGGCTCTGGCCCCGCACGCGATTGATGGCCGCAAGCAGTTGGAGGCTCTTGAGGCTGGGCCCAGTCATTCAGACCGCCGTTCACTGTCGTGTCTCGACCGTGAGCGCCGTCGCATCACGCTCCAGAGCCCATCCGTCAGGACCTCAGACTCCCCTATCGTCATCCCGGACTTGATCCGGGATCCATGCCTGAACGCGTTCGAAGTGACGCGGCCATGATGCCGGCCAAGGTTTGGCATGGATCCCGGGTCAAGCCCGGGATGACAAGCGTTGGATTTGGTTGAGGCATTGCCAGGAAGCAACGCGTCTCGCCCTCCGATCGTTTGCCTCCCTGCACGCTACCCCACCACCACCGCCTCTCCCACCACCGCCTCTCCCACCACCGCCGGATCGGCCCCGCCGATCACGCCCTCGAACGTGCGCAGGCGCTTGTAGATCGAGATCAGCTCGACGATCACCGTCCAGGACGTGACGAGATACTGGAAGGACTCGCGCACCTGCCCGAAGGCGTTGAGGATCTGGTTCATCACGCCGAGGGTGATGGCGCCCACCGCGATCGTCGGGGCGAGGATCAGGTAGGGGAACACCACGTCTGTCTGCAGGTAGAGATAGCGCGCGACGTTGAAGTACATGTAGTGGAAATACAGTCGGAAGTAGTTCTGGCGGACATCGGCGAAGAGCGCACGAACGGTCGGCGGTTGCGCCCGGTCGGCATGGTCCTCGCCGATCACCAGCTCCTTGCGATAGGCCGCCTCGACCTTCTGGTTGCGAAACTCGAGACCGGGCAGGCGGATGCCGACCACGGCGAGGAACGTCGTTCCGAAGACCGACCAGAGCAGCCCGGCCACCACGAGCGCATGCGGCACCTCGCCGACGATGGGCAGCGACTTCACGGCGGCCGAGAGACCGACGAGTATCGGCAGGAAGGCGATAAGCGTCATTACCGCCTGGATCAGGCTGACGCCGAGCGTCTCCACCGTAGTGGAAAAGCGCATCGTGTCCTCCTGCACCCGCTGCGAGGCGCCTTCCACCCGCCGCAGCTCCGCCCAGTGCGCCATGTAGAAGCCGTTCATCGCCTCGCGCCACCGGAAGATGTAGTGGCTGACGAAGAAGGTGGTGAGGACGCTGACCGTCACGCCCGCCAGCGCCAGCCCTGCGAACACGCCCATGCTGGCGAAGATGTCCGCCGCCACGACGGGCCGCGCGTGCGACAGCGCCGCCTGGATGATGTCGTAGAACTGCCCGTACCAGCCGTTGACTGCGACGCTGACCTCCACCTGAAAGTAGGTGAGGAAGAGGATGAACGCCGATCCCAGCACCGACCATCGCATCCACGGGTGCGGCGCAGCCAGCCACCAGACTGCGGCGAAGAGCGCGACGGCGCCAGCGAAGTAGACGTCGAACCAGAGGTAGGACGCCGACCAGAAGATGGAGAGACCCACCGCATCGTCGGCCGGCGGCGCGAAGCCGAGGCGGAGCCCGAGATCGCGGTCGGCCCCGTACCAGAGCCCGATCGCGATGACGGTCCACAGCATCACGGAGAGGAAGAAGACGCGGGGGCGCGGGAAGAACGACACGAACATGGGAGCTCACCGGTCACGTTTCCGGCATCCTCGCAGAGCTTCGCGTCGGCAGCACCTTAAGGTGTGTTCAGGAAACGGCCCCTCAGCGCGAGACCACCGCGACCGGCGGCGGCGCGGCCGGGCGGGCCACCGTGAAGCGCACGAGCACCGGCAGATGATCGGACTGCGTCGGCGCCAGGGTACCGATCGACAGGACGGCGATCTCGGGCGAGGCGAGGACGTTGTCGATCGGCAGGCCGAACCAGCGGGCCGGAAGCGCGGGAAAATCGTAGTTCATCCAGCTCGGTCCGATACCCCGCATCACGGACAGTCCGCCGGCGCCTGCCAGCGTCGTGACGGCGGCGCTCCACGGAACGGCGTTGAAATCGCCACCGAGCAGAACCGGCTTGGAAAGGTCCGGCAGAATCGAGCGCAGGCGCGCGATCTGCTGCCAGTGCTTGTGCGGCCATGGCCATTCGAGATGGAGGGCCGCGAGCGTCACGGCCTGTCCGTTGAAATCGACGCTTCGGGCGACGAGCCCATCCTTCGGCTCGCAGACGTCGAGGCCGGACGAGGGCAGGAACGGGCGCCGGGACAGGATGCCGCTTCCGCCGACGCCGTAGGAACCGCAGAACGCCTGATAGGGATAGACCGCCTTCAACGCCTCGAACGCGCCGCGCCAGTCGTCCGTGACCTCCTGAAGCGTGACGACATCAGGCCGCGTGTCGGCGATCACGCGAAGCGCGGGGCTTCGATCCGGGGCGTTGAACCGCAGGTTCATCTGCAGCATCGAGTAGACCGGCGTGCCGGCCGAGGGCTCGGCCGTGCCCGACGGCGGCAGGAGGAACGGCAGGGTCGTCACCAGACCGACGCCTGCCGCGACGAGGCCGATCACCGCCGCCATCGGACGCCGAATGGCGAGGGACAGCAGCGCGAGCACGAGGACTACCACGCTCAAATGCGCGCGAAAATGCCCCACGCTGTCGAAGGCCTCGACGGACGAGCCGAAGAAGCCGAAGGCGATCGACACGGCGCCAATGATCGTCGCGGCCGCCACGATCGCACCGGCGATCGTGCGGGGTCGAAACCGGGATGTCGCCGCCATTACTGGAAGGCCGTCTCGAAGAAGGAGCGCAGCTTGCGGGAATGCAGCTTCTCGTGCGGCATGTCGGCCAGACTCTGCATCGTGCGGATGCCGATCTCCAGATGCTGCGCCACCTGCCGCTTGTAGAATTCGGTGGCCATGCCCGGCAGCTTCAGCTCGCCGTGCAGCGGCTTGTCGGAAACGCAGAGCAGCGTGCCGTAGGGCACCCGGAAACGGTAGCCATTGGCCGCGATCGTCGCCGATTCCATGTCGAGGGCGATGGCGCGCGACTTCGACAGACGCTCCACCGGCTCGGTCTGGTCGCGCAGCTCCCAGTTGCGGTTGTCGATCGTCGCCACCGTGCCGGTGCGCATGATCCGCTTGAGGTCGTAGCCTTCGAGGCCGGTGACGTCGGCCACCGCCTGTTCGAGCGCCACCTGCACCTCGGCGAGCGGCGGGATCGGCACCCAGACCGGCAGGTCGGCATCGAGCACGTGGTCCTCACGCACATAGGCATGGGCGAGAACGTAGTCGCCGAGCGCCTGCGTGTTGCGGAGCCCGGCGCAGTGGCCGAGCATCAGCCAGGCGTGTGGGCGCAGCACAGCCACGTGGTCGGTGATCGTCTTGGCGTTGGAGGGCCCGACGCCGATATTGACCATGGTGATGCCGCTGCCGTCCGGCCGCGTCAGGTGATAGGCCGGCATCTGCGGCAGGCGCGGCGGCGCGAGGCCGCTGATAGGATCGGGCGACCCGGCGCGTGTCACGACATTGCCGGGCTCGACGAAGCTGCCGTAGCCGCGCCCGCCATCCTCCATCAGCTTGCGCGCCATCATGCAGAACTCGTCGACATAGAACTGGTAGTTCGTGAAGAGGACGAAGTTCTGGAAGTGGCGCGGGCTCGTCGCGGTGTAGTGGGCAAGGCGCAGCAGCGAGTAGTCGATGCGCTGCGCGGTGAAGGGCGCCAGCGGCATCGGCTCGCCCGGCAGCGGTTCGAAATTGCCGTTGACGATGCGGTCGTCGGTGGCCGCGAGATCGGGGACGTCGAAGATGTCGCGCAGCGGCTTGTCGAGCTTCTCGGCCAGCGCGCCATCGACATAGGTGCCCTCGGGCAGGGCGAAATGCAGCGGGATCGGCGTCTGCGAGGGGCCGATGAGAATGGGGCGCCCGTGATTGCGGAGGAGGAGCTCGAGCTGCTCCTCCAGATAGGGGCCGAAGAGATCCGGCCGGGTGATCGTCGTGGCGTAGCGGCCGGGTCCGGGCACGAAGCCGAAGGAGAGGCGCGAGTCGATCCGCGCGTGACCGACCGTGTGGATCGAGACTTCCGGATAAAAGGCGCGATAGCGGCGCGCGGTGTCGCTCGTGGTCAGCACCTCGTCGAACCGCTTGCACAGAAACTGCACGGCCTCGTCGTAGAGCCGCGTCAACTCGATGACCGCGCTCGCGGCGTCGCTGAACAGGCGGGCGTCCTGCGGCACGGGCGACAGGATGTGGGGGACGGAGGGTCGGGTGGAAAGTTCGCTCATGACGTCCCATACAGAACCCGGTGCGACCGGGGAATGACGCCGCGCGCAAATTCGAAGGGGCGGACCATCCGCCGCTTCGTCGCCGCCCGGCTCAGTTGACGGAGGGCCGAGCGCAGACCGCGCCCTGGTCGTAGCAGCCCGCGCTCGCCGCCATCGGGCCGTCGCGTCTCAGCTCGGACTGGACGAGCGACGAGAAGCCGACGGCGAAGAGGGCCATCAGGCAGGTGATGATCGACAGGCGAAGCACCATCGCGCGAACTCCGAAAAAGCAATGGCACGATGATGGCACGGGCAAACTGAACCGGGGCTGGAACGGTGCTTCAGCGCCGGTTCAGGACAAGCGGCATTTGTCGGGCGTCGCCGCGCGTGGCGCCCCGATGTATCCCGCCCGCTGGCGCCCTAGCTTAGGGCCTTCCGAAGCTGGAGACTGCCATGACGGACCAGACGCAACCGATCGAACTTCACTACTGGCCGACGCCGAACGGCTGGAAGGTCAGCATCCTCCTCGAGGAGCTCGGCGTTCCCTATGAGCTGAAGCTCGTCAACATCGGCGTGGGCGACCAGTTCAAGCCCGAATTCCTGGCGATCTCGCCGAACAACCGGATGCCCGCCATTGTCGATCCCGAAGGGCCGGGCGGTCAGCCGATCTCGGTGTTTGAGTCCGGCGCCATCCTGCAGTATCTCGCGCGCAAGTTCGGGCGCTTCTATCCGAACGACGAGCGGGCGCGCGTCGCCGTCGACGAATGGCTGTTCTGGCAGATCGGCGGGCTCGGGCCGATGGCGGGGCAGGCGCACCATTTCCGGCAATATGCGCCGGAGAAGATCGCCTACGGCATCGACCGCTACACGAACGAGGTGAACCGGCTCTACGGCGTGATGAACAAGCGCCTCGACGGGCGCGACTTCCTCGCCGACGCCTATTCGATCGCCGACATGGCCTGCATCGGCTGGATCGTGCCCCACGCCAACCAGGGTCAGGATCTCGACGACTTCCCCAACCTCAAGCGCTGGTTCGAGGCGATGAAAGCGCGGCCTGCGGTGGAGCGGGGGCTGGAGGTCGGCAAGGCCGAACGCGAGAAGCTGAATCTCGCCAGCGACAAGAACGCCCAGAGCGTTCTCTTCGGCCAGAAGGCACGCTGACGGCACGGGTATCCGGACGCAGGAGAACCGTGCCGAACGAGGTCGGCACGGTTCTCTTCATCGCAGGTTTGGCCGCCGGTGGACGAAGCCTTTGGCCGGCATCGACTGGAGATCGCTTTATGGTGCCCTCGAAAGGGCCGAGACGGGCGGCGGGATCAGACCCGCCGCCCGTCGATCGCATTAGAAGTTGCGCTGGAAGCGCAGGAAGCCGGAGACCTGATCGGTCTCGCCGACCGGACCGCCGAAGTCGACGTTCTTGTACGAGACTTCGCCGAGCGTGGCGAAGTTGTTCGTGACCTGGTAGCCGACGTTCAGGACACCGGCGTAATACGTGCCGTTGTCGACGATGCGCAGGCCGTTGCGGGTGTTGAACAGCGAGACGTCGAAGGTCTCACCGTACTGGCCGGAGACGGCGAGGCCGAGCTTGCCGAACGCCTGGGCGTAACCCGCACCAGCGGCCCACTCAAGGGTGATCGGAACGCCAGCGGTCGTGAACTGCGAAGCCGAGATCGACGAAACCGAGTCGATGCCGACGATGCCGGCGTAGATCGTCGGGTCGAAGGCGTAGTGACCTTCGATCTTCAGCTGCGACTTCGGTGCGATCAGATCCTTCAGCAGGATACCGCCCTTGAGCGCGAAGGCATCGTTGTTGCCGTCCTGCAGCAGCGTCGGATAGACGCCGACGAGGTTGATCGCGATGCCGTTGAGGGTCACGGCGCGCAGATCTTCGCGGTTGTAGGTCTCGTCGTAGACGCCGGAGATGTAAGCACCGCCCCAGGCACCCGAATAGACGAGCTTGGCGTGGACGTCCGGAACGACGTCGCCGGTGCGGTCGTCTTCAGCGCCGATCGAGGCCGAGAAGCCGTTCGCGGCGAAGGTGTAGGAGACCTGGTTGGTCTTGATGTCGCCGACCACGAGGTCCGTGTCGGTGAGCAGGCCGTCTTCCAGACCGCCGATACCCGACGACCACAGCGTGTCGCGGTAACCCATGAGCAGGCCGCCGAGCTGGATGTAGGCCTGGTCGATATCAACGCCGTTGTTGGCACCGGCGGTGTTGGTGGCCTGCAGACGGGCGAAGGCGCGCAGGGTGCCGAGCTCGGTCTCTTCGCGGGCGTCGAAGTTGAGGCGGGCGCGAACGCGGGTGCCGACCTGATACTCG
>NZ_BBWH01000046.1 GCF_001463705.1 Aureimonas sp. AU12
GATATTCATCTTATCTCCAGTCAACGATGACAGTAAGCCTTTAATACTAGGCTTCTTCGTTATTGTTGGCGAAAGCTTCGACATCGTCGCGTAAGCCCTCGGCATTCCAACTATCACGCAGCGTTGACATGAAACATGGGGGCAGGCGCCAAATAAGGCGGTTTCGCGCAACCCGCTCAAAGATGTTGCGTCAATATCACATTGTTGCTGAGCAGGCGAAGTTCTTCTTGCTTGCTGAACGGTCAATCGACACGGGTGGCAATTAAAAAGTACGACTTATTAAAAGTGTTGCTTGCAGTTCGTCGCCGCGATGTCAGAATTCTGTCACGAGAGCCGCGAAGGCCCACCGGTATCAGGCGATTGCAGTCGGGAGTTCAGGAACCGATCGACAGGCGCACGCCTTCCGCTGCCCGTGTCGCACAGCGAGCGCGGGGGCTTCGACAGGGTTCGCGACGGTTGCGCTCTCAGCGGGTCCAGGTCTGCGTGCGGCAAAACACCTTCGCCACGCATCCCGTCAGGTCGAGCTTCGTTTTCGTCGCTTCCGCTCGTCCCTCGTAGCTCTTGTCGCTGGAGGGATCGATGACGGTGCCGACGTACTGCCCGTTCGAGCCCGTCAGCCGACCCACCGACTTGCCCTTGTAGCGCCCGCTGTCCACCACCGAGCAGAACCCGTCGCCGCAGGGGGCGTACGTGACGGTCTCTCCGTTCGCCAGACGCCAGGTCCCGACGATCGGCTCGGCGGCGAGCGCGGCGGCCGGCGACACGAGGGCGGCAGCCAGGCAGAGGGTCGCGGGTCGCAGCATGGGGAACGCCTTCGGATCGACGGAAACGAGGCCGTGGATCGGACGAACGCGTCTCCCGGTCAAGTCCTGCCGAACCGGCTCGCGCCTTCGTGCGACGCGTTGCAGGCGCCGCGCGTCACAGACGCTTCAGCGCCTGCGACCGGCAGATCAAGCCGCCGAGGATGCAGCCAGAGACGGAGAGCGTGTCGCCGGCGAGCTTGCCCTTGCCGGTGAACTCCTTGCCGCCGCGCGTGTAGTCGGTGACCGTGCCCTCGTAACTGCCGTCGCCCGGCGTGCTCATACGGCCGAAGGTCTTACCCGTGTTGGGACCGTTGACGTAGGTGAGGCAGAAGGCGCTGCCGCAGGGGGCGATGGTGGCGTCGTTGCCCGACGGCATGCGCCACGTCCCCTCGATCGGATCCGCCAGAGTCGGCCCCGTCATCATCAAGGCTGCCGCCACCGTCAACATGCCGCGCGTTCGCATCGTCCGTCCTCCTCGAGACCGGCGCGGCATCCCTCGCGCGATCGCGTCTCGGCCTTCCCTGGACGTAAACGGAAAGCCCAGCTTTCCTCAAGGGACCAGGAGGGGTCGGCCAGTTCGAAATCGGCTGTCGCGAGACAGGGTGAACGGCGCGCCAACCAACAGGGCAAATGCGGGGTAAAGACGGTGTAGAAGTTAATGCGAAAACAAAGGCTTATGGCGTCACCTCGCAAACCTCATCAAGGTGTTACGCGCCTCTTTAAATCAAATTAGCCACGCCTTTTAGCGACCCGTTCAAGTCGCGCTGCCAGTCTTTGCTTGGAGAGCGGCCCGGCAGGACGGGCCAACAACGGGGACGGATCATGGCACGCTTCGACTGGCAGGACGGAGACTTCGGCACGGCGCTCGGCACGGCGGCGCCGATGGGCGAGACGATGATGGCGATGGGACTGCGGCACGCCGCCGGCCGCGACGCCCCGGCCGATCTCGTCTCGGCCCACATGTACTTCAACCTCGCCGACCAGTTCGGCATGGACGACGCCGCCTTCCAGCGCGCGGACGTCGCCGCACTCATGTCGAAGGCCGAGATCGGCCGCGCCCTTCGCGCTGCCCGCGCCTGGCTCGCGACGAACTGAGCCCGATACGTCAAGCCGAGCCGGCTCGGCTTTAGCGAAGCGCGCGCAGCGAGGCGTCCAGTGCCTCCGCGAAGCGATCGAGATGCTGGTCCTCCCCGACGGTCACGCGGATCATCCGGTCCAGCGGCGCGACGCCGGGCATGCGAATGAACACCCCAGCCGCCAGCACGCCGTCGAGCACGGCCCGCGCATAGGCTTCGTCGCGCCCGCAGTCGATGGCGACGAAATTCGTCGCCGAGGGCAGGGGCGTCAGTCCACCCGAGCGAGCGATGTCGCCCAGCCGGTTCCGCGCCCGTTCGATCCGCGCCACGGTCTCGCGCAGGAACGCCTGATCGCCCAGCGCCGCCAGCGCCCCGGCCTGCGCCATCCGCGACACGCCGAAATGGTTGCGCACCTTGTCGAACTGGCGGATCGTCTCCGGTGTCCCCACCGCATAGGCGACGCGCACGCCCGCCATGCCATAGGCCTTCGAGAAGGTGCGAAAGCGCAGCACGTTGGGGCGAAGCCGTCCAATCTCCGGTACCGCGTCGGCCGGCGCAAAGTCCGAATAGGCCTCGTCGAGCACGAGGATGGTGCCCTCCGGCACCTCGTCCATCAGCCGCTCGACCGTCGCGGTGTCGTGCCAGGAGCCGGTCGGATTGTCGGGATTGGCGAAATAGACGAGCTTCGGCCGCAGCGCCTTCGCCCGCTCGATCAGCGCTTCGGCATCCTCGCGGTCGGCCCGATAGGGCACGAAATCCAGCACCCCGCCGTGGCCGGTCACATGGTAGTTGAAGGTCGGATAGGCGCCGAGCGAGGTCACCACGGTGTCGCCGGGGTCGATCGTCAGTTGCGCGAGCAGGCCGAGCAGTCCGTCGATCCCTTCGCCCACCACGATGTTTTCGGGTGTCAGTTCATGGTGCCGGGCGAGCGCGGCCTTGAGGTCGTGATGTTCGGGGTCGCCATAGGCCCAGCTTTCCCGCGCCGCCTCGGCCATGGCCTCGACCACGCGGGGTGAGGGGCCGAAGACGCTCTCGTTGGCGCCGAGCCGGGCCGTGAAGCGCCGGCCGAGCCGCCGCTCCAGCGCCTCCGGGCCGACGAAGGGGACGGTGGCGGGCAGGCCGAGCGTGCGGGCGGTGAAGGGCATGGCGACCTCGACGGACAGGAGTTCGGCCGTCGTCATAAAGCCTTTCGCGCCGCCGGGAAATGCGGTGGCCTAGGCTTCGTCGCTCACCGCCGCAATCATCGCCTTTGTCACGGACTGGCGCACGGACGCGTAATCCGCCCAAGGATCCTCCTTCGTCAGTCGTTCGATCACCACATCCGGCGTGAAGCCGTTGGCGCGGTCCAGTTCGGACAGCTCCTCCCACGTCACCGGCACGGCGACCGGGCAGCCTTCGCGGGCGCGGGTCGAATAGGGCGCGACGGCGGTCTGCGCCGCGCCGTTGCGCAGCCAGTCGATGAAGATGCGGTCCTTCCGCTTGGCCTTCGACATGACCGCCACGAACCGGTCGGGATCGCTCGAAGCCACGCGGTTCGCCAGACCCTTGCCGAACTCGGCGACGCCCTCGACGTTTCGTCGCCGGTCGAGCGGCACGACGACATGGACGCCCTTGCCTCCCGTCACCATGGCAAACGAGCGAAGGCCCAGCGTCTCCAGCGCATCGCGCACCAGAAGCGCGGCGGACTGGACGTCGGCGAACCCGAGGGCCTCGTCGGGGTCGAGGTCGAAGACGAGGCGGTCCGGCTTGTCGAGCGCGTCGTTGCGCGTGCCCCAGATGTGGAACTCCAGCCCGCCCATCTGCACGGCCGCGACGATGCTGCCGGCATCGGTGAGGCTCATATAGCTCGCCGTCGAGCCGTCCTTCTCCTCGATCTCCACCGAGCCGAGCGCCTCGGGGAAGCCCTCGCCCGCATGCTTCTGGAAGAAACACTGCGCACTGGGGCCTCCGGGGCAGCGCATCAGCGACAGCGGCCGCTCGCCGGCATGGGCGAGAAGGCGCGGCGCGGCGATCTCGTAGTAGCGGGCAAGATCGCCCTTCGTCAGCTTCAACTCCTCGAACAGGACGCGGTCGGGATGGGTGACGCGCACGCCGGCAACGAGGATCTCGCCGTCCCCGTGCTTGGGCGCATCATCGGCATGCGGGCGTTTCGAGGTCATGACCGCCTCTTCCCTGGCTGCTGCCTTGCGTCGCTTCGGCGAGGCCGGCGTCTCGTCCACCACCATCTCGGCCGGCTTGTCCTCGCGAAGACCCTGAAACGAGCCGTGGCGGATCTGGCCGTCGGCGGTGAACTCGGCGAAGTCCACCTCCGCCACCAGCTCCGGCGTCACGAAGCGCGCGGTGCGTCGCACGGGGCCGGGCAGGGCGGCGAAGGGCGACGCCTTCTGCGAGAGCTTGTGGAGCCGTGCGGCGAGGTCGGTCATCGTCTCGTCGGTGAAGCCGGTGCCGACGCGCCCGCAATAGCGCAAGGCGTCGCCCTCGCGCACGCCGACGAGGAGCGAAGCGAAGGCGCGGCCTTTCTTGTCGGACACGGCATAGCCGCCGATGACGAATTCCTGCCGCCGCGTGCATTTGGTCTTCAGCCAGTCGCCGTTGCGCCCGCCCGTATAGGGGGCGTCGGCCCGCTTCGAGACGATCCCCTCCTGACCCGCCTTGCAGATGCCGGCAAAGACATGGCCGCCGTGGCCGCGCACGTGGTCGCTATAGTGCAGCCGATTGCTCTCGGCCTCGCCGATGAGGGTCTTCAGCGTCTGCTTGCGCTGGTCCAGCGGTTGGTCGGTCAGGTCCTCGCCGTCGAGATGGAGAAGGTCGAAGCAGAAGCAGGAGAGGTCGCCGTCCTCCTTCAGCGCCTTCTGCAGCGAGGAGAAGTCCGTTCGTCCTTCTCCGTCGACGGCAACGACTTCGCCGTCGATGAGCGCGCTGCGGCAGTCGAGCGCCAAGGCGGCGTCCCGCAGCCGGCCGAAGCGCTCGGTCCAGTCCTGCTCGTTGCGCGTGAAGAGCCGCACCTCGCCGCCGCCGAGCGCGATGAGCACACGGTAGCCGTCATACTTGACCTCGTGCAGCCATTCGGTCCCCTCCGGCGCGGCCTCGACGAGGCCGGCAAGCTGGAGCGGGCGAAAGGCCGGCATCGCGTCGGCCTTCCCGCGCGTCTTCGCGGCTGGCTTCGCCGTCTTCGCAGCGGGTTTCACCGGAGGCGCCTTGCGACCCGTCGGCCGCGTCCAGGTTTCGTCGCCGGCCGCGATCGAGGCCATGTCGCGGCCGCTCTTGGCGCTGCGATCTTGAGCGAGGATATCCTCGCCCGGATGTGCCTCGTCATCCTTCTCCTTGATCAGCAGCCAGTTCTCGCGCTTTTCCTTCGCCCGAGGCTTCATGCGGATAAGCGCCCAGTGGCCGCGCATCTTCTCGCCGTGAAGGATCATCTTGAGATTGCCGGCGGCCAGCCCTTTGGCGGCGTCGTCCTGCGGCTCCCATGTTCCGCGATCCCAGACCATGACGGTGCCGCCGCCATACTCGCCCGCAGGGATCGTGCCCTCGAAGTCGCCATAGTCCATCGGATGGTCTTCGGTGCGCACCGCCAGCCGCTTGTCGGCGGGGTCGAGACTCGGACCGCGCGTCACCGCCCAGCTCTTGAGGACGCCCTCCCACTCCACCCGGAAGTCGTAGTGCAGGCGCGTCGCGTCGTGCTTCTGCACCACGAAGGCCAGTCCCTCCGTACTCGCCGCGCCGCCGGAGGGTTCTGCCGTGCGCGCGAAGTCGCGCTTCTCGCGATAGGTCTTGAGGAGGTCGTCGGCTGCGCCCGCCATCGCCGGCCTCACGCGCTCCGGCGCTTGGGCGCTGCCTTCTTCGCCGCCGGTTTTCTGGCGCCAGACTTTGTCGCCGCCTTGGGCTTGGGCTTGGCATCCTCCTCCTCGGCATCGTCATCATCTTCCGCGCCGGCCTTGCCCTTGGCGCCCTCGAGGCTCTTCTTCAGGCTGGCCATGAGATCGATGACGTTGGACTTGCCGCCTTTGGCGGGCGCCTCGTCGGCGCCGTCCTCGTCGGGGTCGGAAATGCTGCCGGTCTTGCGCTTCTCCTCGATCAGCGCCTTCAGCGCCGCGGTGTAGTGGTTCTTGTAGGTCTCGGCCTTGAAGGGGCTCGACTTCTTGGCGATGAGCGCGCTGGCGACGTCGAGGAGATCGTCCTCGGTCTTGCCCTCCTCGATGTCGGAGAAGAGATCGTCCGCCTTCTGGATCTCCTCGGCGTAGTGCAGCGTCTCGAGCAGCAGGCCGGTGCCGCAGGGGCGCAGTGCCACGAGATACTCCTTGCCGCGCATGGTCAGCTGCCCGAGCCCGCTCTTCTTCGACTGGCGCAGCGCATCGCGCACCACGCGGAACGCATCCTCGGCCAACTCGTCCTGCGGCACGACGTAATAGGGCTTGTCGTAATAGAGAGGCGGGATCTCCGACTGGTCGACGAACTGGACGAGCTCCAGCGTCCTGCGGGTCTCCAGCTTCACCTCCTCCATCTCCTCGTCGGTGAGGAGCACGTAGTTGCCCTTCGAGATCTCGAAGCCCTTGACGATGTCCTCCTTCGAGACCGGCCCGATGCCGGGCGCCACCTTCTCGTAGCGGATGCGCTTGCCTGACTCCTTGTGGATCTGGTGAAACGCGATCGTAGCGCCGGACTTCGTGGCGGCGAAGATCTCGACGGGGATCGACACCAGCGAAAGGCGGATCTGGCCTTTCCAGACGGGACGGCGGGCCATGATGCGACTCCATTAGAAACACGACACCGGGAACGCCGGCTCGCCGCCCCCGTTCCCGGCGCTCGCGATTCAACAAAGGCTTGGATAAACGAGGGGTTGCGCCGCGCGGGGCTTGAACGCCATCGCCGGGATCCCCAGCCTCCGCCGGGAATGCCGCGGCTGATCGACCCGCTGCACCGAGGGACCGCCATGATCCGCTTTCTGCACACGGCCGACTGGCAGATCGGCAAGCCCTTCGGCGGCTTTGCCGCCGAGCGTCAGGGCGGCGAACTCCACGGCGAGCGGTTTCGCGCGGTGGCGCGCCTCGCGGCGATCGCACGGGATCGTGCCTGCGCCTTCGTCCTCGTTGCGGGCGACGCCTTCGACAGCAACACCATCTCCGACCGCGACATCCAGCGCACGCTCGACGCGATGGCCGCGTTTCCCGGCCCCTGGGTGCTCCTGCCCGGCAATCACGACGCGGCCCTCAGCGTCTCCGTCTGGACCCGCCTCGCGCGCTTCGAGCCGAAGACGGTGCTCATCGTGGCCGATCGTCCCGAGCCCATCGAACTCGCGGGCGGCGCCGCGGTCGTCCTGCCGGCGCCACTGACGCGCCGCCACGAGGGTGCCGATCTCACCACCTGGTTCGACCATGCCGAGACCGATCCGCGCGCCGTTCGCATCGGGCTCGCCCACGGGTCGGTCGCCAACCGTCTGCCGGAGAAGGCCGAGAGCGGCAACCCAATCGCCGACGACCGCGCTGGGCGGGCGCGTCTCGACTATCTGGCGCTCGGCGACTGGCACGGCTTTCTCAAGATCGCCGACCGGACTGTCTATGCCGGCACGCCCGAGCCCGACCGCTACCCCGCCAACGAGCCGGGTTTCGTGGCGCTCGTCGAGATCGATGCGCCCGGCGCCGTGCCCCGCATCGAGCGCGTGCCGACGGCGCATTTCGACTGGCGCTCGATCCGGCTCGACATCCACGGCGACGCCGCCGTGCTCGATGAGGCGCTGGGCGCCCTGCCGCGCCCCGGCGACACGCTGGTGGATCTGACCTTGGCGGGCAGCCTCAGCCTGCGCGAGCGCGCCGCGCTCGACGGCCGGATCGAAGTCTGGCGCGCCCGGCTCTTCGACCTGCGCCTGCGCGATGCCGGGCTGGTGGACGAGCCGGATGAGGAGGATCTCGACCGCATCGACGTCGCCGGCTTCGTGCGCACCGCCATCGAACGCTTGCGCGCCAAGGCCGCCGATCCCGCCGATCCCGAGCGCGAGGCCGCTGCGCTGGCGCTGCGCATGGCCTATGTCGAGCATGCCCGCCTCGGCCAGATCGAAGGCTGAGCCCATGTACCTGACCTCCCTGACGCTGCGCGACTTTGCCGGCACCGCGTCCGCCACGCTCCCCGCCTTCGAGCCCGGCCTCAACATCGTGGTGGGCGACAACGAGGCCGGCAAGTCCACCCTGCTGCAGGCCCTGCGCGCCGCCTTCTTCCAGAAGCACCGCGCCGGCGGCGAGGCGGCAAAGGCGCTGGCGCCTTACGGGCGTCAGGTCCGGCCCGAGATCGAGGTCGGCTTCGAGGTCGGCGGCACGCCCTATCGCCTGCGCAAGGCGTTTCTCGTCAAGCCCGAGGCCGAACTCGAATGGGCGGGCGGGCGCCTGTCCGGCGACGCCGTCGAAGACCGTCTCGCCGAACTCTTCCGCTTTTCGCATTCGGGCGCCCGCAAGGCCAAGGAGGGCGATTTCGCCGGCGCCTTCGGTCTCCTCTGGGTCGAGCAGGGCCGCTCGACGCAGGGTCTCGATGTCGGCGCCGGACGCGACGCGGTCACCGCTTCGCTCGAAGGCGAGGTCAGCCATGTTCTCGGCGGCGAGCGCGGTCGGGCGCTGCTCGCTTATTCGAAGTCGCAGCAGGACCGCTTCTTCACCAACAGCCTCCGCGCCTCCATCAACTCGCCTCTGAAGGAAGCCGAGGAGCGTCTCACGGAACTGCGCGAGGCGCTGTCCGGCCGCGAGACCGCCTATCGCGACTACGAGGCCAAGCTTGACCGGCTGGCGACGCGGCGCGAGACGTTGCGGAGCTACGAGCGTGAGGATGCGGTCGGCAAGGCCGCAGCCGCCGTCACCGCGGCGGAGGAGGCCCAGCGCGCCATCGCCGATATCGAGCGCGACTGTGATCAGGCCGGGCGGGACCTCAAGCATGCGCTCGCGGCGCGCGACCGGGCGGCCGAGCGGCTGAAGGCGCGCGAGGGTCTGATCGAGGGCGTCCGCCGAGCTGGCGAGGCGGCCGCTGCCGCGCGGGAAGCGCGCGACGAGCTGGCGCAGGGGCGGGCGCGAGACCTCGCCGAGATCGCCCGGCTGGAAGCGGCACATGGGCAAGCGCGGGTGGCGATGCGAGAGGCGGACGCCGCGCATGACACGGCGGTGGTGACCGCCGACCGCCTTCGGATCGCCGCCGACATCGCCAGGCTGGAGACGCGCCTCGCCGAGGTGCGCGAACTCGACGAGCGCCTGCGAGACCTGCGCCGTGCAGCGGCCGCCGCTCCCGCTCTGACGGACAAGGACGCCCGTGCTGTCGAGGCCGCCGAGCAGGCCCGGCGCGACGCCGAGATCCGTCTGTCGATCGCCTCGCCGACGATCCGCTTCGAGCCGGAGGCGGGGCGGCACATCCGCGACGCCGCCGGGGCAGAGGTCGCGTCAGAAACCGCACTCCCCGTAACCAGTCGTACGGTGTTCACGCTCGAAGGCTTCGGCTGTGTTCAGGTCGAGCCCGGCGGCGATGCCGCAGACCTCGCCCGGGCGCGCGACAAGGCGGCGGAGACTTTGGCCGCGCTCCTCGACCGCCACCGTCTGGCGTCTCCAGCCGACGTGCGCCGAACGCTGAGCGAGACCACCGAGCGCGCCCGCGAGATCGCGTCGGCGCAGGCGCAGATCGCCGCCATCCTGCCCGAAGGCCTCGACGCCTCGGTGCGCCAGCTCGACGCTCTGCGCGCCGAACTCGACCGCTTCGGCGCGCCCGGCACTCAAATGGACACGGCGCCGGACCCGAAGGTCACCGGTGTGCTCCGACAAACGGCGCGCGCTCGTCTCGACGGCGCGGAGGCTGCCGCCGACGCAGCGCGCAAGGCGGCGGCGGGGCTGGCGGCGCAACTGGCCAAGCTC
Source organism: Aureimonas sp. AU12 (assembly GCF_001463705.1). Classification (GTDB taxonomy): domain Bacteria; phylum Pseudomonadota; class Alphaproteobacteria; order Rhizobiales; family Rhizobiaceae; genus Aureimonas. The sequence goes on from NZ_BBWH01000046.1 coordinate 9,757, forward strand.
GAAGCCGACGCCGCGCATGGCGCCTCGATCACCGAGCGCATGGCCGCCGATCTCGCGGAGGCCGATCGCGGGCGCACCCGCGAGGCGCTGGCCGAGGATCTGGCCGCCGCCGAGCTGGAACGCGCCGCTCGCGAGGCGGTCGCCGCCCAGCGCCGGCGCGCGCTCGACGGGGCCGATGCCGAGACGGTGGCGCGCACGCTCTCCGCCAAGCGCCGCGCCTTCGACGAGATCGGCCGCACGCTCGCCACCCTCAAGGACGAGACGGCCTCGCTCGAAGGCGAGTTGCGGGTCCAGGGTGCGACGTCGCTCGCCGAGGAGATCGCTCGGCTCGGGGGCGAGATCGAAAGCTGGGAGAGGCGTCGCCGCCGTCTGGCGATCGAGGCCGACGCCGCCCGCATTCTGCACCAGACCTTCACGGAGGCGCAGCGCGAGGCCCGCGAAAGCTGGCTGGGCCCGATCAAACAGCAAGTCGCGCCCTATCTCCGGCTGATCCACCCCGAGAGCGACATCGCCCTCGACGAGACGACGCTGGAAATCACCGGGCTTCGCCGGCGCGGCATCGACGAGGACTTCAAGCGCCTGTCGGCCGGCGCGCGCGAGCAGGTGGCGGTGGTGACGCGTCTGGCGCTGGCCGATGTCTTGAAGCGCGGCGGCCATCCGGCGGCGGTGATCCTTGACGATGCCCTCGTCAACACCGACGAGAAGCGTCTGGAGCGGATGCACAAGGTTCTTCAGAAGGCCGCCGAGGGCCTGCAGATCATCATCCTCACCTGCCGCGAGCGAGACTTCCGCGACATCGGCGCCCCGATCTTCCGCCTCTAGACCGCCGTCGATTCCAGGGAAGGCGCTGAGAGAGGAGCGGTGGGTGCCGGCCGCCGTGCCCCTGAGCCTGCGACTCGCATTTTTCCGATGAGTGGGCGGCTGTCGCGACCCCCGTCGGCCGCTTGGATGCGGCTTCCCGAGGCAAATTGCTCGAATGGTTAACGAGCGGTAAACGTAATCGTGGCGGTCGTGCAACAGCAGTGTGACCAACGTGTCTCATTCCGGGTAGTGTTGCCTTTCGGTGATTGCATCGTGTGGCTGCCTGAATATGCTCACAGTCGAAAGAGCGGGGGACGACCCGGACTTTCATGGGGATGGGGCAGGGATGGCTGTCCTCTCAAACAAGGCCCAACCCTAACCTATAACTTGACTGGAGGTCAGGACATGAACATT